>CANLIC010000005.1 GCA_947491025.1 Myxococcales bacterium | reverse complement strand
TCGCCGAACTACGACACGCGGTGTACGACGCCGCAGCGTCGCGTCGGACGATCGTGCTACGAAAATGTGCAGCGCGCACGAACACAGCTAGCGATCGACGTGTGTTCTGGTTCTGGCGTCAGGGGCTGCCGATCTCCAATCGGATCTGCAGGGCCGGTCCAGCCGCGCCGCATTCCGCGCTGGCGCGACGCACAGGTGCTGCGCGATGTCTGGCTCTTGCCCGCCGTGAGCTAGGCGCGATTGCCGTCGCGCTGACCCCCGTCCGCGGCCTGGGGGCAGCCGGCGGGCCCGCTGGCCGGCGTGACGGCGCAGGGTTGGCGGGGCCGTGTCCGCGGCGGGGCTGCGGCGCTCGCTGTGGCACTGCGACGCCCGCTCGGGCAAGCTCCAGCACCGCGCGCCCGCCGGCTTCGTGTGCGCCTGGAGACCGACATGACGGCCCATAGAAGCGCCTGCGCCGTGCTCGCCATGCTGGCCTGGGCGTTGGTCGGCTGCCCAGATGCCAACCCCGCCAGCGACTGCACGTCGGGCGAGCACGCTTGCGACGGCGCCGTGGCGCGCTACTGCGTCGCCGCCGATGGCGGAAAGGCGCTGCCGGCGACGCGCAATCGCTGGGCGACCCACGACTGCGGCGAGGAAGGGCTCGTCTGCGTCCTCGATGGCGGCGCGGTCGCCTGCGTGGAGACGGCCCTGCCCTGCGAGGCGACGCCGACGCGCTGCGAGGACAACGCCATCGTTTCGTGCGCGCAGGTCCAGGGCCACAACGGCATCAAGACCGCCGCCACCTTCACGACGCGGCTCGCCTGCTCGGCCGAGAGCGCCTGCGTCATCGGGACGGTGCACGCCGACTGTGGCCAGAAGGGCGCGCTGCCTTGCGCGGCGCCCGGGACCGGTACCTGCGACGGCGCCATGGCGGTCTGGTGCAACGCCGCCGGTGTGACGTTCCGCGAGGCGTGCGCCGCGGGCGGGCTCACCTGCGCGGCAGGCTTGTGCCAGTGACCTCGCGAGCTACGATGGCGGGCAACGCGGCGCGGGGCATGGGCGCCGGCGCAAGGAGGGGGCGATGCAGCTGAAGGTTGAGGTCGAAGTCCAGGCGCCAAAGCAAGCAGTCTGGGCCGTGATCACCGACATCGAGGGCTCAGCCAGCCGCATCTCCTCGATTCAGAAGCTGGAGATCCTCGAGAAGCCCGCAGGCTCCCTCGTCGGGCTGAAGTGGCGAGAGACCCGCGTCATGTTCGGTCAGGAGGCCACCGAGGTCATGTGGGTGACGGCTGCGGTCGACAACGACCACTACGACGTCCGCGCCGAGAGCCATGGCGCCATCTACACCACCACGATGGCGGTCAAAGGCGAGGGAGCTTCGAGCACCCTCTCGATGGCGTTCGGCGCTGAGGTTTTGACCTTTGGCGCCAAGGTCATGTGGGCGCTCACCGGATGGATCGCCGTGCGCGCGATGCGCAAGGCCCTCCTGAAAGACCTGAGCGAGCTCCGGGACGCGGCTGAGGCAGCGCACCGCAGCGCGGCGGCGGCCTAGGGCCCGCGAGCCTGGCAGTCGATACACAACGGCGATAGGGTGCGACCGCGCGGCGGCGCCCATGTGAGGAGAGGACATGAGGAGAAGCGGGACGGCCAGGCGCGGTCTGCGATCTCTGCTCGCCGCGCTCGTGGCGCCACTGCTCGGCCTTGCCGCTTGCGAGCAGGCGGCTTCGACGGCTGCAAACGCAGGGAGTGACGCCTCTGGCAACGACGTCTTGACGGCACCAGCGACGCTGCGCGCGCTCAACTACAACGTCATGTGCTCGTTCTGTAAGTTCAAAGCCTTCCCACACTACGAGCAGTCGTGGGCGGCGCGCCTGCCCTGGCTACGCGACGTCCTCAGCCGCCACGACGCGGACATCATCGGCGTCCAGGAGCTGCAGTCGCTGACGCTTGCCGAAGGAAAGCCGAGTGAGTTCGAACAGCTCCTGCCGACGGGATTCGTCGCCGACTGGTACCGCGAGCAACCGGGCGACCTCCTGCCCAAGGGCTACCCAGACGCGGCGATCGCCTGGCGCGACGCGCGCTTCAGCAAGGTCGATCAAGGATGGTTCTGGCTCTCGCCGACGCCGGAGGCCGCCTACTCCGCCGGTTTTGCGTCCTCGGGCCAGCTGCCGCGCATCGTGTTCTGGGTCGAGCTGCGCGAGCGCGCCGGCGGCAGACCGCTGGTGGTCGTCAACACGCACTTCGACAACAACCCGCCAAGTCAAGAGAAATCGGCGCCCCTGCTGCTCGAGCGCCTGACGAAGCTGGTCAGCCGCGGCCCGCTTTTGGTCCTCGGCGACTTCAATACCCGCCCCGGCCATCCCGCCTACGAGGCGTTGGTCGGCGGTACGCCGGCGCTGCACGACACCTTCGACGCCGTCACCGCCAAGCGCGGCAAGACGTCCATCGTCGTCAGCAACGTCGAGCCGGCGCCCTTGTGGGACGAGAGCGACCGCATCGATCACGTGCTCTGGCACTCGTCGCCGGGCTTTGACGCCCTGACGCCGACCTCGTGGCACGTCGACCTGTACCGATACGGCGCGCTGATACAGCCGCCGAGCGATCACCCGGGCGCTGTCGTCGTCGACTTCGACTGGCCCTAGCCGGGGCATCCGCGCGCGCGGCTCAGCCGCCTGCCTTGCCCCAGCGCGCCGCCAGGGAGCGCTGTTGCTGCTCGGCAGCGGTCTCGCCCTGCTTCTGACGCAGCGCACGCACCGCGCCCACGTGGCGGACGACGGTCTCGACCAGCGTGGGCAAGTACTTGCGATCGATGAAGCGCTTCGGCGGTTGGTAGCCGGCCGGCGACCGATCGTCGCCGCCGAGGCCGTGCTCTTCGGCCAGCCCCTCGACGGCGAGGTCGACCAAGCCACGGCTGCCACCGACGGTGCCGAGCAGGCCGAACACGCTCGGCAGCTGCGTCAGGTCCTTGCAGTCGCCGGGCAAGCCATCTGCCGCGCAGAGCTCAAGCCAGGGCGCGGCGACGCCGAGGCGTTCGCGGGCGCCGACGGCCAAGGTGTGGCCGAGGCCCTTGGCGCGGGTCCGAAGCTGCTGCAGCGCGGCATCAGAGAGCTGCGCCGCCACCTCGGGTCGGGCAAAGAAGCGCCGCTCGAGCTCGCGATCGGGGTAGGTCTGCAAGTCGGCAGCCAGCAGCTCGGCGATCTCGGCGCCTGCTTCGGCCAAGCGCCGCTCCGCGTCCGCGAGGGCCACATCCGGTGCGTTTGTCATGTTGCCTCCAGGGCCAAGGAGAGGCCTCAGGCGGTTGCGTGCAGTCGCGTGCGCAGCCGCGTGGTCAGGACCACCAGCGCCGCCATGCGCTCGCGCTCGTTGCCGATCTGCCGCGCGAAGTTCCAGATCTCCGCCAAGGCCGGGTCGCGGTCGACAGCGCGCTCGACGGCGCTCGGGCGCAGCGGCCGCGAGCTGACCTGGCGCGCGACGTCGCGAGCGAGCTCGAGCAGCGACTCGGTGAGGTCCTGGTGCAAGCTGGCGCGCGCGGCGGCGGTCCAGCGATCGGGCGCGATTCCGGCGTCGTGGTCGATGAGGTCGCCGAGGCCGCTGCGGGCTGCGGCGTGCAGCCACAGGCTCCACGCATCCGCGTGGTCGAGCGACTGGCCCTCGGCCAAGCGAAAGACCTGCGGCAACGCCGTCATCGCCTGTAGGCGCGTCAACTCCATCGCCAGGTTGGACGGCAGGCCGAGCGCGCTCCAAGCGCGGGCGCGCGAGCGCAGCTCCGTGCGGCGGGCCGACGGCAGGGCGTCGAACACCGCGTCGGCCGAGCGCTGCGCGAAGTCACAGAGCGCCTGGCTGCGCTCGAGCAGCGCCGTGAAGGCCTCGCCGTGCAAGGTCGACAGGATGGCGCGCGTCGTGGCGGCGACCGCCGACTCCAGCGCCAGGCAGGCCTCGATCTGAAGGCCGGCCTCGACCTTGCCGTCGAGGGCCCGCAAGGCCAAGCGCAGGCGACGAGCCCCGTGCGCGCGGCTGGCGAGCGCCCATGCGTTGCAGATCTCGTCGACCGGTCGACCGTACTCGAGCGCCAGGCTGATCATGAGGCGCGGCCCGCCGAGATCGACCATCTCGTTGGACCAGACGGTGCAGATGATCTCATGGCGCAGCATGTGCTTGTCGATCGCGCTGCGCCAGTTCTCCCAGACCGCCGCCGGGAAATAGGCCTGCAGATAGGATTCGCCGACGTAACGGCTGGAGGCGGGCAGCCGCGAGAGCTCTTGGAAAAGCCACATCTTGGCGAAGGCCGTGATGCGCGCCAGCTCGGGCCGGGTGAGGTTGAGCTTGGCCTTCTCCCGGTCGCGCAAGGTCGCAGCGTTCGGCAGCTCCTGCAGGTCGCGATCGATGCCCAGCCGCTCGCAGAGCCCGGCGAGCACGGGCTCAAAGCTGGCCGCTGCGCCCGCGGTCCGCGCCTGGGTCAGCGAGAGGCCGAGGGCGTGCTGGGCGTTGTCGGCCAGCACGAGGTCGCAGACGGCGTCGTCGACGCTGAACAGCACGGCGTCGCGCGCCGGGATGTCGACGGCGCCCGACTGCAGCAGCGGCGCGAACAAGATCTTGAGGTTGACCTCGTGGTCGGAGAGGTCGACGCCGCCGCTGTTGTCGACCGCGTCGGTGTTGATGCGGCCGCCGAGCAGGGCGAACTCGACGCGTCCGGCCTGGGTGAAGCCTAGGTTGCCGCCCTCGCCCACGACCTTGCAGCGCAGGCTGCGGGCATCGACGCGCACGCCGTCGTTGGCCTTGTCGCCGGCGTCGGCGTGGGTCTGGTGGCTGGCCTTGAAGTAGGTGCCGATGCCGCCGTTCCACAGCAGGTGGACGTCGAGCGTGAGCAAGAGCCGCACCAGCTCGTCGCCAGAGAGCTCCTCACGGTCAATGCCGAGCATCTCGCGGACCTCGGGGCCCAGCGCGATTTTCTTGGCGCCGCGCTCAAAGACGCCGCCGCCGGCGCTGATCTTGCTGCGGTCGTAGTCGCTCCACTGCGAGCGAGGCAGCTCGAACAGGCGCTTGCGCTCCTCGAACGACACCTCGAGATCGGGGCTCGGATCGATGAAGATGTGCTTGTGGTTGAACGCGCCCTTGAGCGCCAGCGTCCGCGTCAGCAGCGCGCCGTTGCCAAAGACGTCGCCGGACATGTCGCCGATACCGACGGCGGTGATGCGGTCGGTCTGGGTGTCGAGGCCCATCTCACGGAAGTGGCGTTGCACGCAGACCCAGCCGCCGCGGGCCGTGATGCCGTACTTCTTGTGGTCGTAGCCCTGCGAACCACCCGAAGCGAAGGCGTCGCCCAGCCAGAATCCGCGCTCCTTGGCGATGCCGTTGGCGGTGTCGGAGAGGTGCGCAGTGCCCTTGTCGGCGGCGACCACCAGGTAGGGATCGGCCTCGTCCCAGACCACGACGTCGACTGGGAACACGACCTTGCCGTCGACCATGTTGTCGGTCAGGTCGAGCAGGCCGCCGATGAAGACCTTGTACAGCTCGTCGGCGAGCTTGCGTCGCACCGACTCGTCGCGCTCGGGGACCTTGACGACGAATCCGCCCTTGCTGCCGACCGGGACGATGAGGGTGTTCTTGACCATCTGCGTCAGCATCAAGCCCAAGATCTCGGTTCGGTAGTCGTCGAGGCGGTCGCTCCAGCGCAAACCGCCACGGGCGACCGGGCCGCCGCGCAAGTGGATGCCCTCGACGCGGGGGTCATAGACGAAGATCTCAAAGAGCGGCCGCGGGTCGCGCATCATCTCGACTTCGGCGCAACGGAACTTGCACGAGAGGGCGCGGGCCTCGCCGGCACGCTGGAAGAAGTTGGTGCGGATCGTCGACTGGATGAGATTGAAGAACATCCGCAGGACCTTGTCCGAGACGGCGTCGCTGACCGCCTCGAGCTGGCTGCGGAACCGCGCCTCGACCGCGGCCGTGCGCTGGCGGCGGACCTCGCTGCGGGCGCTGACGACGTCTTGGTACTCGTCGCCGAAACGCGGATCGAAGCGGGCATCGAAGAGGTCGACCAGCGTCCGCGCGACCGCCGCGTTGTCGTGCAGGACCTGCTGCACCACGTTGGGCGGGAAGGTGACGCCGAGCTGGCGAGCGTAGCCGAGGTAGAGGCGCAGCAGCTGCAGCCGCCGCCAGTCCAGCCGCGCCGCCAGCAACAGGCGGTTGAGCGTGGAGCTGTTCATGCGGCCGTCGAGCACCGAGTGCAGGGCCTCGAGCATCGGCGCGCCATGTTCGAGCAAGGCCGGACCCTGATCGGCGGCGAGCGCGATGCGGTACGACTCAAAGTAGCAGCGCTGACCCGCCGCGTCGGTGATCGGAGTCGTCACCTCGCCGAGCACGCGCAGACCGAAGTGGTCGATGACCGGCAAGATGTCGGTGAGCGCGGAGTCGGTCGAGGTGTAGTAGAGCAGGCGGACGGTGCCTTCCGCTTCGTCTTCGGCGTCGCGACGCAGCGCCAGGCTCGGTCGGCCCTCGTCGAGCACGGCGGAGAGGCGGCGCAGGTCTTCAGCCAAATGAGCGGCCTGTACCCGCTGCCGGTACTCGTCGGCGAGGCTGTCGCCAAAGCGCACGCAGAGGGCGTCGACCTCGGCCTCCTCGACGCCCGCGTCGTGCAGCAGCTCGCGCATGCGCTCTTGCCACGGGCTGACCAAGGCCTCGACCCGGCTCGACAGCGCGTCGACGTCGACGGGGTGGAGCTGCTTGGCGGTCTGTAGCAGGTAGTACCACATGGCCGCTTCGGTCTTGCCGGCCAGCAGGCGAAAGGCGACGTGATCGCTGCCATAGGTGCGTTGAATCGCCTCCTGGACCTGCCAGCGCAGCTTGTCGCCAAAGCGATCGGCCGCGACCATGACGAAGACGTGGGCAACGGCGCCTGAGGCCGCGACCAAGGCGTGAACCCGGGCCTCGCCGCCGAAGTCGACGTCGATGGCCTCCTGGATCAGGCCACGGATCTCGTCATCGCTGGCGGCCAGCGTGTAGCTGAGCGGGAGGCGGTCGAAAAAGCTGAGGAACAGCTTCATGCGGTGCGAGCGCGGCACCAGGTCCTCGGCCACGATCATCCGCTGTAGGCGGTGCGCCAAGACCGGCACGTTGCTGGCCGGCGCGGTCAGGGCCGCGTAGGTGAACAAGCCCTGGTAGACGACGCCGCCGGCCGGCTCGCCATTGTCGCCGAACAGGCGGATGCGGATCTCCTGCATGCGGGCGTCGCGGTGCACCGGCGCGTCGAGGCGGCTCTGCAGGATCGAGATCAGCGGGGCCTCGCCAGCAAAAGCCTCGGCGGGATCGGTCTCAACGCCGACGCGGCCCGCGACGTCGTAGCGTCCGAGGCCGAGGCGTCCCTTGGGGCGGCCGCGCTCGTCGAAGCCGTAGGCGCCCATGAACACGAAGTGATCTGCCATCAACCACTCGCCGAACGCGACGACCTGCTGCAGCTCGGCGGCCCGCGACGGCATGGCTTCGATGCAGTCCGTGAGGTCGGCATTGACGTCGCGCACCAGCTTGCGAATCGCCCGGTGGTCCGAGACGACGCGCTGCGCGCGCTCGAGGTGGCCGGCGACAGCGTCGCGCAGGGCGTCCATGCGCCCCTCAACCGAGCCGCGGGTCAGCAAATGACCTGTGAACGACTCGTTGCTGGCCGCAGGGTTGTCGGGCTGGAGCGCCACGAGCTTGCCCGCGTCGTCGCGTTGGACCGGCAAGATCATGTTCATGGTGCCGACCGAGCGGACCTGCATCCGGCGCAGCACCATCTTGATCGTGTCGACGATGAAGGGTTGATCGGCCATGCAGGTCTCGAGCACGACCAACGGCACCTCGTAACCGTCGTGGGCGAGATCGGGCACCTTGCACCCGACCAAGATCGCATTGGCTGACCGAGAGTCGACCGCGGCGAGCGAGGCGGCGACGTGGCCTGGAACGGCCTCTACCGGGTGCCGCTGCAGGTACTCGTCGTCCGATCGCCTCACGACGCTCTGGATGAAGTAGAGCGCTCGGGCTGCTGCGGCCTCGTCGGACCATTGACCATGCTCGCGAACGGCGCGTTCCCATTGCTCTCGGCGGTCACCGCGGGCGTGGGCGCGACGGGGGGGCGCGGCGTCGCTTGCACCACCGGAGGTGGCCGTCACGGCGAGAGCTGGCTGGGCGCTAGGGTCCTGCAACATCGCTGCCTCCTGCCGCGGCGCGGCGGCGGCCTTCTACCCCGCCGTTGGAGGCAGGTTCAAGGCGCAGTGCGGCAAGTGCAGCGCAGACGCCACCTGGCATTGGCGCGCTGCGTCATGTTGACGCGGCGCGTCAGCGGTCCGTGGGACCCTGCTGCGCGCCGTACGAGGGCCTCGAGACCGCAATGTAGCCGCTGCGCAGGTCGCTCCGGGCCGAGGCCGCCGACAGATCGCGCAGTCGCTTCGTGCGTCCGAGGGGATAGGCCGCGCCACTGCGTCGCCGTCCAAGGAGGTCCAATGACTCGCCGCCCCGAGGCCCTGATGGTTCGCTCCGCGTGGCGCCCCATGCGCTTGCTGCTCATCCCCGCCCTGCTCGCCTCGCCGGCGCTCGGTGCCAGCTCGCCGCCCAAGCCCAGCGTCGTAAGCCGGGAGTCCTGCGCGTTGACCGTGCAGGTCCGCGACGACGGCGCCCGCCCCATCCCCGGCGCCAACGTGCTGGTCCAACCCAACGGCGGGCAGCGACGCAGCGACGCAAAAGGCGAGGCACGCTTCCAAAGCGTCTCTTGCGGGGCGTTGACGGTGGAGGTGGGCGCCGCCGGTTTTGAGACACGCAAGTCCCCGATCGCTTCAGCGCGCGGCGCGGCGGCGCGGTCGACGCAGGTTGTGCTGCAACGAACCGTGATCGCCCTGGCGGCGCAGCCAAAAAGCGACGCCGTGGAGAAGCGGGAGTCGCACACGCCGCGGGGCGACAGGGGCAAGATCGCAGCGAGACCCATCGTTCGGACTTCTTCTGGCCGTGGCATGGTCCTCATGGGCTACGGCAGCGGCAGCGGCGGTGGCGGCGTGGGCCACGGCTCGATCGGCGGCATGGCGGTCATTCGGCCACCGATGGTCAGCGCAGGCGGCGTGCATCAGCCGGAAGCGAAGGACCGCGAGGGCTACGGCAGCCAGCAGGAGGAGCCCTTCTGCAGCGCCAGCGACAAGCCGTTGTCGACGTTTAGCATCGACGTCGATACGGCGAGCTGGTCGAATATCCGCCGCTTCGTGGAGCGCCAGGGCCAGCTGCCCCCGGCCGCGGCGGTGCGGATCGAGGAGATCGTGAACGCCTTTCCCTACAGCTGGGCCGGCCCGACCGACGATCACCCCTTCGCCGTCCACACCGAGGTCAGCATCGCGCCCTGGAACCCGGCACACCGCCTGATGGCCATCGCTGTGCAGGGCCGCAGGATGGAGACCCGGCACCTGCCGCCTGCCAACCTCGTGTTTCTTATCGACGTCTCTGGCTCGATGGGCAGCCCAGACAGGCTGCCGCTGGTGCAGTCGGCGCTGTCGCTGCTGGTGCGCGAGCTGCGGCCAGAAGACCGCGTCAGCATCGTGGTCTACGCCGGCGCAGCGGGCCTTGTCCTGCCTCCCACCTCGGGCACCGACCAGGTGGCCATCCTCGACGCGCTGTCGAACCTGCATGCCGGCGGCTCCACCGCTGGCGGCGCAGGCATCCAGCTCGCCTACACGGTCGCCCGCAACTCGTTCGTCAAGGGCGGCAACAACCGGGTCATCTTGGCCACCGATGGCGACTTCAACGTCGGCGCGAGCTCGGACGGTGAACTGGTGCGCATGATCGAGGAGGAGCGCAAGAGCGGCGTCTTTCTGACGATCTTGGGCTTTGGCACCGGCAACTACCAGGATGAGAAGATGCAGCAACTGGCCCAGCACGGCAACGGCAACCACGCCTACATCGACTCGCTGGTCGAGGCGCGGCGGGCCCTGGTCGAGCAGATGGGCGGGACGCTGCTGACCATCGCCAAAGACGTGAAGATCCAGGTCGAGCCCAACCCCAGGCTTGTCAAGGGGTATCGCCTGATCGGCTACGACAATCGCCGGCTGGCGACCCGCGACTTCGCCGACGACAAGAAAGACGCCGGCGAGCTCGGCGCTGGCCACACGGTGACGGCCCTCTACGAGATCATCCCGGCCGGCAGCGCCGAGTCGCTCGGCCAGGACGCCGGCCGCAAGTACACGGAGGTCAAGCCGACCACCGCCGCCACCGCCGGCGAGCTGGCGACGGTGCGCCTGCGCTACAAGGCCCCGCAAGGCGACACCAGCCAGCTGATCGAGCACACGGTGCGCGATGAGGCCACGCCGCTCGACAAGACCTCGAGCGACTTTCGGTTCGCCACCGCGGCCGTGGAGCTCGGTCTGCTGTTGAGCGGAAGCAAGTTCGCCGGTCAGGCGGCGCTGCCGGCGCTGATCGCCCGCGCTGGAGCGGCGCTCGGCGACGACAAGGGCGGCCACCGCAAGGCCTTTATCGACATCGCCCGTCGGGTGGCTGCGCTGCGGGCGCCGCAAGCTGCGGCCGAGGGCGGGCAACCCGCGCTCGCCGCGGCCAAAGGCGCTCCCTCTGCCTCGCGGTGACCGACACCGGCGGGTGGCGGGTGTGGAGCGCACCGGCCGCGTCCAGGCGGCGAGCGCCAGCGGCATCACCCCGCCGCCCGCCATGCCCCAGCGCCGACGATGCCGGGTTGCCCGCGATGCACCGCCGCCCGCGATCCCTGCCTGCCGCCCTGCCCTGCCGCCCGCGCCGTCCTGCCGGCCGCGTAGCCCTACGGCACACTGCGCCCCTGTGGGTTGGCCAGTCGCCGCGTCCGGCGCCCAAGGCCCGATCAGGATTCGGTTGACCCCCCGCCCAACAGCCGCCACCATCACAGGAGGAGCCGCGGGTTCACCCGTGGTCCCGGACGCAGCGCGGCCCCGCCTGGGGGCAGCCCAGCGGAGGCGATCATGGCCACATGTACACGTGAATCTGCTGGGATGAAGCGCATCGGCGCGCGCCACCGGTCCGGATTCACGCTCATCGAGCTGATGATCGTGGTCGTCATCATCGGCATCTTGGCCACAGTTGCCGGCGCTTCTTACAAGCGGTTCACGCGGCGGGCTCGGGTGCAAGAGGCCATCGCCTTCCTCGGCGACGTGCGCATCAAGCAAGAGAGCTACTTCCAGACCTATCACCGCTACGTCTCGACGGGGGTCAGCGCCGACGAGTGGTGGCCTTCCTCCATGAACTGGGCGATCGGCGCCGCGACCTGGGACATCGACTGCAACAAGCCGGGCGACCAGACGAATTACCCCGGCTGGTGCAGCTTGGGCGCCGGCTTCGCCTCGGTGCAAGAGATCTACTTCCAGTACAACGTGTGGGCGCGCAACCCGGCCTCACCGCAGGCGCCGCCGGCTGGCTACATCATCAATCCCAATCAGGATTGGTGGATCGCCCGCGCCCGCGCCGACTTCGACGGCAACGGCGTCTTCTCCGACATCTACCTCACGAGCGAGCTGCGTGAGCCGGTCTTGATCGACGAGCTCGAGTAACCCAGCTGCGCTGCGCCAAGGCCCGGAGCAAGGGTCAGCGGCTCAGGGCGCGATCGTGACGCCGAGCTCACGCCGCAACAGATCGAGCACACCCGTCGCCAGTCCCGGCTCGCCGAGGGCTCGGGCCGACGCTTCGAGTTCTTGCCGTAGGCGCTTCACCTCGAGGCGGTCGAGCCCTCCGTGCCCGGCGCGCAGGGCGTCGCGCAGACGCTGGCAATCGCGACGAAACGCCCGCTGGGGATCGCGGGCCCGCAGCGCCGCGGCCGCCCGGGCTTGCAGCTTGGGGCGCGCGCTGGCAAGGCCGCAGAGGGCGTCCAGGGCGGACACTGCGTCCTCGCCTTCGGCCAAAGCGTCGACCAGCCACAGGCCATCGCCACCGCTGCGGTCTGCCAGGCACTCGCGGGTCGCTTCGCCGCCGAGTCCGCCGGCGCTGCCCCCGGCGATCCAGGCCTCCAGCAGCGCATCGCGGCGGGTCGGCCACAGCGCGGGTGGCGTCGCCTCCCGGCAGCGGCGCAGCGACTCCGGGCCCGGCGCCCGCTCGGCCAGCCAGGCGGCCAGGCTGTCGTCGCCGCGGCGGACGGCGTCTGCCCACAGCGCCTCGCCGCAACCGCGGGCGGTCATGCCCTCTCTGCTGAAGCGCCCGAGCAGCCGGCCGAGGGCGCGCAGATCGTGGGCGGCAGCCAGGGCGAGGCAGAGCGTGGTCAAAGTGGCCCCGCCGGGCGGCCAGGCGAGCCCGAGCGACCGGGCGGCGGCGAGGTCGCCGTCGTTGAGCGCCCGCTCACAGAGCCGGGTACACAGCGCGTCGGCGCCCGGGTGGACGGCATACTCGCGCCAGGCGGCGGTGTCGCGTTGGGCGAAAGGCGTCGCCGCTTCGTAGACGGCGCTCGCTGCCTCGGGCCCCAGGCGGGCGTGGAAAAGCAGCGGGCCGACGCCCACCACCGCCAGCTGAGCAGGCCCGTCGAACACCAGGCGGCAGAGCGTCACCACCGCCGCGACCGGCAAGGGCGCCAGCCGCTCGAAAGCGACGGCCAGCCCTCGCACCGTCGCCTCAGAGAATCCCCGCCGCACTGCGCGCACCTGCAGGCCATCGAGCAGCTGCAGCAGGCGTGTGACGGCGCGCTCTTCTGCGGTCGCCGGCGCCTCGTCACCCTCGCTGAGAGCCTTGGTGGCCGCCTGGGTCGCGCGGTCGCTGGCCACCTCGGCCTCGATTCGCGCGATGAGTCCGAGCGCGTCGGCCTCAAGGTGGGGTTCGAGAGCCGCGCTGGGACCGGCGCTGACCGCGAAGACGTCGATGGCAGCGTCGAGCGGCAGCGCCGAGAACGCGGGGCGCAGCTTTGGCGTGGCGCTCATCGCGACGGCCAGGGCCGGCGAGCGGCGCTCGGAGAGGTCACGGCGCCGCCTCGACGGCGCGCTGCAGCGCGGCGACGACTTCGCCGACCAGGGGCCCGATGTTCCCTTGCAGCGTGGCCCCAGCCGCGTAGGCGTGGCCTCCGCCGCCGCGCTCGGTGCAGATGTGACCGACGGGTGTGCCGGCCTTGCTGCGCAAGCTCAGCTTCCACTCGCCGGGCGCGCGCCCCGGCTTGAAGAGTGCCGCCGCCTGAACGCCCTCGATGCCGATGATGAAGGGCATGCACTCGCCGATGGCGTCCCGGGGCACGTCGAGATCGGCGATGGCCTCTGGCGGCACCACGGCCCAGGCGACGCGGCCATCGGTGGAGCGCTTGATGCGGCCGAGCACGCGCGCCAGCACCAGCGTCTCAGCGAAGGGCCGGCTGGCAAAGAGCGCCTCCTGCACCGGATTGGCGTCAAAGCCGGTGGCGAGCAGCGCGGCCGCAGCACGCAGGGTCTCCGGATCGTTGCGCAAGAAGCGAAACGAGCCGGTGTCGAAGCTCATCGCAGCGTAGAGCGGCTCGGCGACGACGGCGTCGATGGGCCAGCCGAGGGCCGTCAGCAGACGAAAAGCGACCTCGCCCGAGGACGAAAAGCGCGTGGCGACAAGCCCTTGCAGCGTGCAGCGCGGCCCGACCTCGTGGTGGTCGACCAAGAGCACGGGCACACCGGCGGCCTGCAGGGTGCGCAGAGGGCGACCGGCCCGTCCCTCTTCATTGGCGTCGAAAAGGAGCCCGAGGTCACAGCCTTGGAGCGCCGCGGCGTCATGGTCGAAGTCACCGACGTCGCCGTCGCGGTCGAGCCAGCGGTAGCGGACGGGGCAGGGATCATCGTTGACGATCAGGGCCTCGCGGCCGCTGGCGCGCGCTGCCCGCAAGAAGCCCAGCTGGCTCCCCAGTCCGTCGGCGTCGGGATCGATGTGGGTGATGCAGGCGATCTTGCGCGCCGTGCGGAGCTGCTGCAGCAGCCAGGGGTCGTCAATTTGGTCAGTGCGCACGGGCAGAGGCCTCCACGCCCGGTTCACCGCGGGCTCGAACCCCATGCCGCTTGCCGAGGCCTGGTGTCAAGCCGGGTCGACCTGGCCACGTGTGCGTCGGTGCGGGGAGGAGCGCGTGGTCGTCGATGGCCCCGGGCGGCGGCGGCGTGCTACCTTGGGAATGTTCGGCACCCGGCCGCGCTTTGGCAGGGCGCCCGCCGCCTGGGCATGCTTCGGAGCTGTGATGGACGACCTGGTGAGCTTGTTTGAGCGCGGGGGCCCGACGATGTACGCCATCGCCGCGGCGGCCGCCGTCGGCTTCGCCATCGTCTTCGAGCGCCTGATGACGCTGCGCGGCATCGTCCCTTCGGCGCGGCGGCTCGGCCGGCGCATTCGTGATTCAGCGTACGCCGGCGACATGGCGAAGGTGGCCTCGCTCTGCGCGGGGGCCAGCCACGAGCTGGCTCCGGTGCTCGGCCGCGGCGTCGAGGTGGCCATGCGTGGCGGCGACCGCGACGAGATCTTCGCCGTGATGGCCCGCGAGGCCCGCCGATTGGCGATTCGGCTGCGGCGCGGAATCGGTCTGCTGGCGGTGCTCGGCACGATGGCGCCCTTTCTGGGCCTGCTCGGTACGGTGCTCGGCATCATGACAGCGCTGCGCGATCTCGGCTCGAAGGGGCAGGTCGGCTACGAAGTGGTCGCGGTCGGCGTCGCTGAGGCGCTCATCACCACCGCCGCCGGCATCATCGTCGCGGTCGTCATCGTCATGCTGCACCAGGCGCTCAAGGCGCGCCTGCAGCACGTCGTGCTCGAGGTCCAGCTCCTGGTCGAGGAGATCGCCGATCACCTGATGCGAGCGCGGTCGCGCGGCGGCAGCAACGGTTCCGGCGGGGCAGCCCTCGCGCCGCCGCCAGTCACGGGTGGGTCCAGCGCTGCGGACAGCGAGGACGACGATGGGCCATGACCCCTGGCAAGAAGGCGGCGGCGACGTCGATGAGCAGGTCGAGCTCAACCTGACGCCGTTGGTCGACGTCGTGTTCTCGCTGCTGGTCGTGTTCATGATCGCAGCGGGCGCGATGAGCGACGGCGGCGCCGCCGACCACGCGGCTGGCACCATCGAGCTGTCGCTGCCGGCGGGATCAGCGACCGCCAAGTCCGCGACACCGCAACAGGTCGTCATCGCCGTCGACGTCGATGGCAGCCTCTACCAAGACGGCCAGCCGACCGATACCAAGGCCCTGGCGCGTGCCTTGCTCGAGCGCGTCGCCAAGGAGCCAGAGCTGCAGGTTCGCGTCGAAGCCGACGAGAAGCTGACCTACCAGCGGGTCATGGATGTGATCTTGGAGCTGCAACGGCTGGGCGTGCGCAACGTCGGGCTCGCCACCCGCCTCGCTCCAGCTCCCGCGGGCGGTGCTGCAGGCGACACGGAGTGAAGGCGCGGCTACGCTCCACAGCCATCGGCTGAGGGGAGCGCACTCAGCGGCCTCTGTGGCGGAACGCGTGACCGTTCAAGCCGACGAAAAGCGCCGCGACCAAGGATCGAGATCCTTGGTCGCGGCTCTTCGCACCGAGACGACTAATCGTCGTCGTCGTCGTCAGCCTTCTTGACGTGCTCCGGCTCGGCCTCGTGCGCCTCGACGATGAGCGTGAATTGCACGGTCACGTCGTGGTGCAGCTTGACGCTGAGGTCAAAGCTGCCGAGGGCCTTGATCGGCTCACGCAGGCTCAAGTCACGCCGATCGACGGTGAAGTCGCGCTCGCCGAGCAGGTCGACGATTTCACGCGGCGTCACGGAGCCGAACAGGCGACCATCGTCGCCGGCGTGCTTCTTGACGGTGATCCGCTGGCCGCGAAGGCGGTCGGCGGTGGAGAGGGCTGCCGCACGCGCGCGGACGAGGCGGACCTCGGCGACGCGCTTCAGGTGCTCGAACTCCTTGACGTTACGCTCGTTCGCGAGCGACGCCAAGTTGCGCGGCAGCAGGTAGTTGCGGCCAAAACCGTCGGCGACCGAGACGATGTCCCCGATCTTGCCGACGTTCGGCACGTTCTCACGCAGGATGATACGCATGGGTGCCTCCCTAGTCGATGCCCGACATGGAGAAGGGCATCAACGCGACCATGCGGGCGCGCTTGACGGCCCCCTGCAGATCGCGCTGGTGCGCCGCGCACACGCCGGAGATGCGTCGCGGCACGATGCGTCCGCGCTCGGTGATGAAGCGCTTCAGCATGCTGGGGGTCTTGTAGTCGATGTAGAGCGTCTTATCGGCGCAAAACGGGCAGACCTTGCGGCGGCCGAAGCGACGACGCTTGAATTCGGGCCTCATCCTTCGTCCTCCTCGTCCATCATCATGCCCTCGTCGCCGAAGTCCCCGTCCTCGTCATCGCGACGGCGGCGGCGATCGCGGCGATCGCGGCGCGCGATCTCCTCGTCATCCTGTGGATCGGGCGTCAGCGCCTCTACGCGCTCCTTCTCCTTGGTGACGTCGAACGACTCCAGCGGCACCGACTCGGTCAGCGCCACGGTCTGGAATCGAATGACATCGCTGGAGATCTTGAGGTGACGATGCACCTCAGCCAACGCCACGGGCGCGGCGATGAATCCCCAGTAGAAGTAGTTGCCCTTGCGGTGGCCGTCGATCGGGTACGCCAGCTTGCGCCGTCCCCAATCAACGAGCTTCAAATCGACTCCGCCGGCGTCGCCGATGGCCTTGAGCAGGCGGTCCTGCAGCTTGGCGATCGACTCGGCCTCGAAGTCGGGCTTCGTGATGATGATGGTCTCGTAGGACCTGGCCAGAATCATCCAATTCTCCCCATGAATCCGCGGATGGACCGCGTTCGCCCCGGCTCAGGCCGGAGCAAGGAGGCTGCCCGCCTGGACCTTCCAGGTGGGCGAGTCGCGGCAGCGACCGCGCGCCCCCCGTAGCTCGCGCTGCGGGAGGTGCCGTCGTGCCGACCGGGCGGTCTGGTGTGGCGCAGCTCCCAAAGAGGGAACCGCGCCTCACCGACCGCTCGTGGCGTGGATCCGGTTCTGGGCCGCGAGCAGGCCGTCGCGCACCGTCGCCTCGCAGGCGGCAGCGCCACGATCGACCAGGTCAGGCAGCCACGTGCGCTCGTCGGCGCCAAAGCCGCCGAGCACGTAGTCGCTGACTTCGCCATGCACGGGTCGACCGATGCCGACCCGCAGGCGCGCGAATTCACGGCTGCCGCCGCGCTCGATGATCGAGCGCAGGCCGTTGTGGCCGCCGTGGCCGCCGCCGCGCTTGAGACGCAGCGTGGCGAAAGGCAGATCGAGCTCGTCGTGGACCACCAGCAGCTCCTCAGGCCTCAGCCGAAAGAACTGCAAGAACGGCACCACGCTGTCGCCCGAGAGGTTCATGAACGTCTCGGGCTCCAGCAGCCAGACCTCCTGCGTCGCGCCACCGTTGCCGGGAAGCGCGATCTTCGCCCAGCGCCCCTTGAACTTCGACTGCCAAGACCCCGCGTAGCGCCCTGCCAGCGCCTCCACCACGGCGAAGCCGATGTTGTGGCGCGTGGCAGCGTACCGTGGCCCCGGGTTGCCGAGGCCGACGATGGCGCGGATCGGTGCGTCGCTGGCGGTGGGCTGTCCCATGGCTGTGCGCTCGCTCGGGCAGCCGCCGCCGGCCGTGCCGAGCGGGGAGCCGCCTCCCATCAGAACCGGACCGGGTTGTCATCGCACCGCGGGAATGCTCTGCCGAGCCCGCGCTGCCCGCTCGAGGCAGCCCGGTCCGGCTCCCGCCGAGCGCCGCGTGGCGCTCTTCGAAGCTACTTCTTGGCGCCTTTCTTGGCGGCCTTGGGATCGACGACCTCGGCCTTGACGATCTTCGGCGCCACCAGCTCGAACACCTTGAAGGCGCGCTTGAAGACCGGCTTGACGCCCTCGGGGTAGGGCAGGCCCTCAACGCCGAGCTGCTGGCCATTCTCGAAGGGCTCGAGGTGGACGCTAATGGCCGCCGGCAGGTGCTTGGGGGCCGCGGAGATCTTGACGTAGCGGGCTGCGACCTCGAGCTGACCGCCGGCCTTCTGCCCGGCGGAGCGACCCTCGAGCACAATTGGCAGGGTCCACTGCAGGACCGTATCGGCCGTCACGCAGTAGAAGTCGACGTGGCGCAGGCGACGGGTGACCGGGTGGATCGAGACTTCGCGGCAGACCGCGAGGTGCTTGCCACCGTTGACCTCCAGCTCGATGAGCTGGTTGCGGCCATAGGCGCTGCTGAGCGCCTTCTGCAGCGCCCGCGGGTCACAGGCGACGTTGGCGTTGCCGGTGATGCCATGGCCGTAGACGTTGGCGGGGATGAGGCCTGCGCGGCGGATCTTCTTCGAGACGGCGCTGCCAAGGAGGGCGCGGTTGCGCGCCTGAATCGGGAACAAGTTCATGGTGGGGTACTCCAGGACCGTTTTGCTGCGGCTGGTTGGGCCGGCGCAGGTCCCTGCTCTTGCTGGAGCGGCCGTGGACGTCAGCCCAGGCGATGGTTGCGGCGCGCGCCCCTGATGCGGGTGCGGCGGTCGCGTGCTCCAAGGTCTCCGGCGCTGCGTGGGCGATGCCTGACGAGCGGGTCCGGTTCGCTGCCTCGCAGGCAGTGGCCGGGGTCGTCTCGGGCGGGCGGTCCTCGTTGGACTCGCCTCCTGCACCCGATGGCCTTCGCCCGGGCCGGGTCCCGCTGGGGGGTGGCCGGCGCCGTGGGGGCGGTAGTGTAACGGTGGGTGAACAGGTGTCAATGGCAGTTCGGCGTGTCCCACGGCTGAGTGGCGCAGCGGGGCACCTGCCGGCGTCGGGGTGAAGCTGGTCGCTTGCCCTGGAAGGCTGGGCTTCCTTGACCATCCCGCCTCCGGCGGCTACCGTCCACACGAGGTCTGCGCCCAGCGCGCGCGCCCTCATCCGAATGCCAGCCGCGGGGTCGTCGGCCCCGGCGCGCGACTTCAGCGGCCAATGCGAGGACGAATGCCCGGTTCCGAACGAGCCTCCAAGCAGCACCTGCGGCGGCACACGACCGCTGGCTTCGTCGGCGCAGCCGCCCTTTGGCTCCTCGGCGCCGCCTGCAGCGGCCAGCACCTCAAGGATCCAGACGGGGACGGGGAGCGCAACAGCGCGCGTCCGTTCAGCAAACTCGGCCCGACCGAGGACCGCTTGAGCCCGCGGATCGGCGACCACGAGGACTGGCGCTTCGTGTTGCCAGACAAGGCCGGCGCGATGGAGATGCGCATCTCGGTCGGCAAGTGGAAGGAGTCGACCCTCAAGGGCCACGTCACGATCTTCACAGAGGTGGGCGACCGCATCGCTGAGAAGGAGATGCCCGAGGGCGCCGGCACGCTGAAGTTCAAGTTCGACGTCGAGACCTCGATGCGCTACCTCGTGCGCTTCAAGGCCACCGCCGGCGAGGGCGAATACGCGGTCGAGGTCGACTGGGGCGACGATCCCTGCGCCGCATGCACCCCCAATCAGGAGTGCGTCGAGCAGAAATGCGTTGAGAAGAAAGAGGAGCCCAAGGAGCGCGACCGGCCCAAGCCGATCGTCGTCGGCCCGCCGAAGCCGAAGCCGCCGCCAAAGCCGTCTGGCATCGACTGCACGATCGTCGACGCCCGCAGCGCCGGGTCGGGTTCGATGCTGATCTTGAGCGCCGGTGACAACAAGGGCGTCAAGGTCGGCGCCTCCGGCTACGTCAAGGGCGTGAAAGGCGGAACCTTCAAGATCACCAGCGTCTATCCGAGCCGCAGCAAGGCGAATTGTGCCCTCGGGCCCGACAAGATCCAGGGCAACTCTGCGGCGGTCATCGAGCCGTGACGCCGCCGGCGGAGCGCGGCGGATGGCGCCGCGGCCTGATCTACGCCGCCGCCCTGCTCGTCACGCTGGCCGCCTGTCGGCGCCAAGCCGTCGGGCCCGCGACAACCGGCGCGGCACCACCTGCCGCCGCGCCACCTTCCACCGCGCCACCTTCCACCGCGCCACCTTCCACCGCGCCATCTGCCACCGCGCAAGTCGCGATCGCTGCTGAAAGCGACGCCACCGCCAGCGACCTGCCGGTCGATGCGACGCGCACGGCCCTGCTCGCCGGGCCACACGCCACCGTCGCCGCCGTGGTCGACTGGTCGTCGGTGCTCAAGCCCTGCGGCTGCACGGACGAGCTGCAGCGCGGCGGCGTGGAGCGCATCGTGCCCTGGCTTCGGCGCCTGCACGCGGCCGACCCGGCGCTGGCGGTGGTCCACGCCGGACAGCTGCTGACGGAGGTCGAGCCGCCGCGCGAAGGCGAGCAGGGCCAGCGGGCGCTACGTCAGCAGACCTTTCTGCGGCTGCTGGTCGGGCTGCCAATCGCAGGCGTCGCGGTGTCGAGCGAAGATCTGAAGCAGGGCGGGGACGCCGCGCGGGCGCTTTTGGCCAAGGCTGGGCTGCCGCTTCTGGCAGATGGCTGGGCGCACGGGGTCGAGGGCGTCGTGCCGCATCGGCTCCACAGCGTGCCAGGTCAGGCGCCGCTGGGCCTCTTTGCGCTCGATCCCGGGGCCGGCGACCACGAGGTGCAGGTGCAGGCGGCCCAGCGCCACGTCGCCGCGCTGCGGGCCAAGGGGGCCGCGCGGGTGGTCGCGCTCTCCAACCTCGGCCTCCGCGGCAGCCGCCGGCTGGCCCGGGCCGTCCCGGAGCTCGACGCGATCGTGGTCGGCGCCGTCCCGGAGCGTTTCGAGCCGGCGGAAGAGGTGGAGCGCGAGGGCACGACCTTCGTGCTCGAGGCGCCGCGCCAAGGCGCCTCCGTGGCCGTGCTGACGCTGCCGGGCGCTGGGCAGGACCGGCGCTTCGCCTACCACGCGGCGGCCCTGCCGTGGACCGAGCCCACGGACCCGGCGACGACGGCGGCGGTGCGGGCCTACGAGGCCGAGGCGGCACGGATCAACGCGACGGCCCTGTCGACGCCGCGGGCCGCAGCGCCAGGCGCCGCGCGCTACCTGGGCCAGCAGGCGTGCCTCGGCTGCCACGCCGCGGTGCAGCCCTTCGCGGCGGCGGATCGCCATCACCACGCATTTGGAACGCTGAAGCGCCAAGGCAAGGAGCGCGACGCCGACTGCGTCGGTTGCCATGTCACGGGCTGGCAACAGCCAGGCGGTAGCGCCTTCGCCAACCTGGAGACCCTGCAGCACGTCCAATGCGAGGCCTGCCATGGCCCGGGCTCTCTGCACGTCGCAGCCGCGGACAAGGCCTCCCCGCTGGCCGGCTTCATCCGACGTCCAGGCGAGACGCAGTGCCTGCATTGCCACACGCCGGAACATGCCCCGCGCTTCGACTTTTCGGTGTGGCGAGGGCGGCTGCTGGTCCCCGGCCACGGCCTGCCGGCGGCGGCGCGCTGAGCGCGCGCTCACGCAGGGCGCGGTGGGCACGGCGATCGGCAGGCGGTTAGCCCTCTTTGGGCCTGGAATCCTGGCCGGCGGCCGCTTCGCGCGTCGCGGCCGCGGGGCGTGGCGTCGGCAGTGATGCGAGCTCGGGATTGGGGATCTGACGGTCGAAGTCGATCCAGATGCTGGCGTCCTGGCGACAGTCGAACCGGCGGCACCGCACGGGGCGCTGGGCGTAGACGCCGCAACGGCAGGCATCGGTGGCGTGGACGCAGCGCCCGTCGGCGTCGCGGCGGTTCACGTAGGGATCGGCGAAATCCCACCGCAGCACACCCTCCTCGAGGTCCTGCGTTGAGAGCGCGAAGGGGCGGCGGCAGCAGGCGGCCTTGCAGAGCGCCAGCCGCGCCTCGCAGTCGATCTCCACTGCCGGCACCGCATACTTGTCGACGTCAGCGGCGACGCGGATGCGAAATTCGGGCGCCGGCGCCGCTGCCAGGTAGCCGTCGCGGGCTGCGGCGACCTCGGCCGGCACCAGCACTTGGGCGCGGGTGAGGGCGTCGCCGAGGCCGTGAAGCAGCGCAGCGTGTCCGCCGATCGCGCGTTGGTTGCGGTCGGCGACGACGTGCACAAAGCGGAGTCCGCGCTCCAGCCGGCGCTCGAGCGCGTCGAGCTGCGCCTGCAGCCCCTGCACCGTCAAGGCCTCGCTTGAGGCAGCGGCAGTCGGCGCTGCGTCGGGGCGGACGCTGTCGCCAACCGGAGCCTCCAACGCCGTCAAGGCGGGCGGGTCATCGACCGTCGACGCGTGGTCCGCGAGCCCGACCGCAGTCCCAGACGTGGGGCCCGGCGCTCCGACAGCAGGGGCGGCGCGAGGGCTCTCGGCGGGCGCGGGCGCGGCAGTGGAATGGGGCGTCTCTGCAGCGAGGGCCGCGCTGTCGGCGGGGGAACGCTGCCCGGCAGCCGGCCGCGACGACGCCTTGGCTGGGGCCTTGGCACGCCTTGCCCCGCCGCGGCCGCGTTCGACCCCGGCCGGGGCCGTCGTCTCAGGCGCGGCCTCGGCGCCCGTCGCTTGCTCTGTGGTCCCGGCGTCCCCGTCGGCGCGCCCTGCCCGTCTCGCCTTGCCCATCGACCCTCCTGTGCACGGCAGCGTCGGACGGCGGGCGCGCGCGGTCAAGCCGTCGCCGCGGAGCGCAGGGCCTTTCGGTTGTCGATGGCGCGCTCAGTCGAGGCAGTCTTCGCCGTCCTCGCGACCGCAGGCGAAGCGCACGTGGAAGTGGTCGCGGTGGCCGGAGGCGTGCCGAATGAGACCCCGCTTGGTGTCGTGGCCGCCTGGATATTGGAAGAGGCGCTCCAAGGTCGCCTCGTCGACATCGCTGCGCTCCAGGTAGCGAAAGAGGGGCTCCTGCAGGTCCATATCGAGGAAGACATAGACCACGCGGCCGGTGCGGACGAGGCTCGAGATCGCGGTCCAGGTGCGCTCAACGTCAAGCTCGCTCGGGCGCAGGGCGCGGAACGCCTTGGTGCTGATGCCATCGAGCGCGAACAAGCCGACGTCGGCGTCGCGCCCAGACTGGTGGCTGCGGTGGGGGCGCAGCCGGCCGCCACCGTCGGCGGAGAGCGCGCCGATGACGAGCTCGGGGCCCGGACCGTGGACGCGGACGACCTGCGCCGCGGCCGATTGCAGCGCCGCGACGACGAAGGGCGTGCCAAAGCGCGCCGGGTGACGACAGAGGTAGCCAGGGCCCCGCTCGGGCAGCTCACAGCCCTGGACCAGCTCGCCGTCAGTGGCGCGGCCCACCGAGCGGCCATGCTCGCCGCCTTCGTTGGCGCACCGAGCGACCAGGGCATCAGCTGCGCGGCGCGGCCGGCGGTCGCGCGGTGGCGGCGGCGGGATGTCGTCAGGATCGGGCGGCTCGAGCGCGCTGTCGTCCGGGAACATCATGCGATCTACGCCATCACGCCGTTGGGTGACGGGATCGCTGCAAGCCATCAGCACCAGCCAGCCACTGGCCAGCACGGCGACTTGGGCATCGGCGAAGAAGCGTCGGTTCAGACGCCGCCCAAGACGCGTCCGCAGGGTCACGGGTCGACCGCCGCCGGGCCGAGCGCGGCGCCCTCCAACCCCGTCGTGGCAGACCATGCGTTGGCCGCTGCCCGCACGCGCGGCAACAGGCGCGCGGCCATGGAGAATTCGCGCAGGCCGAGATCGAGCAGGGCGCCGGTGAGTGCGGGCTCGGCCGCCAGCTCGCCGCAGAGGCTGACCGGGATGCCCGCCGCCCGGCCGGCGTCGACCGTCCAGCGCATCGCGGTCGCCAGCGCCGGCGGCAGCGTCGGGCGCTCGAATCCGCGGTGCTCGCGGCCGGTACCGAGCAGAAGCGCCCCGAGGTCGTTGCTGCCGATCGCCAAGAAATCGCAGGCCTCCGCCAACTCTGGCAGCGAGAGCAGCAGCGCCGGCACCTCGACCATCGCCCCGAGCTTGAGCCGCGGCCCGTCCACCTCGGCGCGGAGCCGCTCCAGCCGGGCGCCGATGACGCGGACCTCCTCGACGTCGCTGACGAATGGGAGAAGCAGGCGGATGTTGCCGTGGCGACCGGCCCGCAGCAACGCGCGGAGCTGGGTGTCGATGACCTCGGGCCGATGCCGCAACAGCCGGACGCCGCGGCAATCGCCGAGGCCGCGCAGCGCCGGGGGCAACTCGGCGTCGTCGCTCGGGCCCGAGAGATCGAGCAGGCGGACGGTCACCGGCGCGGGGGCACAGCGCTCAGCGACGGCCGAAAAGGCCTGCGCTAGCTCGTCCTCGGTCGGCAGGGTGTCGCGCCCGAGGTAGAGGAAGAGCGTCCGCCACAGGCCGACGCCTTGTGCGCCATAGCGGCCCACATGGTCGGAGCGCCAGTCGAAGTCGAGGTTCGCACGCCAGATCGGCCCTTCGCCCTCGCTGCCCTCGTCGACGCCAAGGCCCTGGTGCGAGGTGGGCGGCGACGAGAGGCCGGCGGCGCCGCGCGGCGACCACTCGGCGAGGGCCTCGGCGGCTGCGGCGATGGCGACGCGCCCGCTCTCGCCGTCGACGCAGACCCGCACCTCATCTTGGACGGAGCGCAGGGCAGCGTGCACGCCGAGTACGGCCGGCAACCCGGCGGAACGGCAGAGGACGGCGACGTGCGAGGTCATGGAGCCGCTCTCCAACACCAGTCCGGCCGCGCCTGCCTTGATCAGCGAGATCAGCTCCCCGACGGTGAGGTCGTGGGCGATGACGACATCGCCGGGGTCGATGGCGAGCCGCCCCTCGTCGCCGCCGAGCCGCCCGATGAGCGCGTGACCGAGATCCTCGATATCGCGCCAGATCGCGCGAAAAGTCGGCGCCTGCAGCGCACCAAAGCGTGCCTCGAGGGCCTGCAGCGCCGTCAGCACCGCCCGCTCGGCGGTGGCGCCCTGCCCGACGATCGCCGCCTCAGCGCGCGAGAGCAGCTCATCGTCCCGCAACATCGCACGCTGGCTGGTGATCAGAGAGACGGCCAGCGCGGCGCCTGGCTCATCGGCGGCCTCTAACTCGCCCGCCACGGCCAGCAGCTCGGCCTCGAAGGCCGCTGCGGCGCTGCGCAGTCGCGCGACCTCATGACCGCGGGCCTCGGGGGCCAGGCTGCGCCGGCGCAGGTTGAGGGGTCGCCGCCGCAGCAGGTGGGCCGGTCCGCAGCCGAGGCCTGGCCCGGCGCCGACGCCTTGCAGCGTCTGCCCCGCCGCGGGGTCGAGGGGTCCGTCGTCCGCCTCAGCCACGCGCCCCTCGGCCATCGTAGGACTGTGCCTCGTCAAAGCCGCTCGCTACGAGGGCGGCGAGGGCGTCGATGGCGGCGGTGGCGTCGTTGCCGTGGGCCACCAGCTCCAGCTCGGTGCCGGCGGTGGCCTCGAGCATCAGCAGCGAGAGGATGCTGGCGCCGTCGACTTCCTCGCCGCGGCAACGCACCCGCACGCGGGCATCGAAGGTGCGCGCCAGTTCGACGAAACGGCCGGCCGGGCGGGCGTGCATGCCCATCGGGTTGCGGACGTGAACCCTGCGCTTTGCCGTCGTCCCGCTCATTCCGGCGCCCCGCGGCGCCCCGCCGGCCTCATCGTCATTGCGAAATTCGCAGGTTGTCGCGATCGCGGTGGTGCACGGAGATCAGATCCTCGCCATCGCTGCCGAGCGCCGCCGCCAACGCCTCGGCGATCGCCACCGAGCGGTGCCGACCGCCGGTGCAGCCAATGGCGACTGTCACCAGCACCCGGCCCTCGCGCCGATGCATCGGCAACGCCAGTCGCAAAGTCGAGAGCAGCTGCGCCAACAGCGCCGCACCGTCGTCGCTCTCGAGGACATAGCTGGCCACGTCGTGATCGCTCCCTGAGCGTGGTCGGAGCGCGGGCACGAAGTGCGGGTTCAGCAGGCCGCGCACGTCGAAGATCCAGTCAGCGTCCCGCGGCGAGCCGTGCTTGAAGCCGAAGCTGAGCAAGTTGACGCGCAGCTGCGTGCGATCGGTCTGGGAGGTGCCGAAGAGGTCAGCGATCTGGGCCTTGAGTTGGTGGACGTTGAGCGCGGAGGTGTCGATCACCAGCGTCGTGCGCACGCGCATCGCCATCATTTGGTGGCGCTCGGCGGCGATGGCGGCAGGGATGCTGCCGGCGTTGAGCAGCGGGTGGCGACGGCGGGTCTCGCCAAAGCGTCGCACCAGGACCTCGTCGCTGCAATCGAGGTAGACGAGCGTCAGGTCGACGCCGCCGGCCCGCAAGTTGTCGAAGGCCTGTTCGAACGAGCCGGGGGTGTCGGCGGTGCGGACGTCGAGCCCGATGGCGACGCCGCGGTAGGAGCTGGTGCGCAGGGTGTCGCGCAGGTGTGGCAGCAGCGCGGGCGGCAGGTTGTCGATGCAGTACCAGCCGAGATCTTCGAGGGCATGCAGCGCGGTGGTGCGCCCGGAGCCGCTGATTCCGGTCACCACCAGCCACCGGTCACGTCCCGCAGCGCCACTCATCGCTTGCCATCCGTGGGCCCGCCGAAGCGGCCTCCATCATGCGCCGTGAACCGGCTCCGGGGCTCGGCCGGAGTCGGCGGCATCGATGAGTGAGTATGCATCGTCAGCGCTGTGGGCGGCAAGCAAAGCCTCGCGCATCAGCGGCGCTTGCACGAGCCGGGCCACCCGCGCCAGCAGCCGAAGGTGCAGCGCCTGGGCGTTCGGCGGGGCGAGCACCCCGACCACGAGGCGCACGGGCGCGGCGTCGATGGCGTCGAAGTCGATCGCCGCTCGTACGCGCAGCAGGCACAGCCGCGGCGTTTCGATCGTGGCGACGGAGGCGTGAGGGATCGCGACGCCGTGGCCGACACCGGTCGATGCCAAGCGTTCGCGGGCGGTCAGCAAGTCGGCCACCGTCTGCGGGTCAAGGGGCGGTCCGGCGGCGGCCAGGCAGTCGGCGACCGCCCGCAACAGCGCAGCCTTGTCAGCGGCGTCGACGTCGAGCCAGACGCTGCCGGGGCGCAAGTAGGACGTGAGCTGGACGGGGGAGACCGAGGGCATCGTCGCTCGCTCTTCGCCTTCTGTGGGGGCTACCGGGTCATGGGTCGGCCGGGCGATGTCGGGCGCGCGGCCGACGCCGCACGGGCTGCTCAAATCAGGGCTCGGCGCCCCGATGACGATGGAATGTGCATGGCTTCTCGGTATTTCGCCACGGTCCGCCTGGCGATGGACATCGACTTCTCGGGCAGCAGCGACGACGCCTCGGCCTCGTCGCAGTCCAGGCGCGAGAGGAGCTGGGCGCGGTCCCAGTTGCCCTGCAAGATCTCCACGATCTCCTGGTCGGAGAGCGGCGACTTGCTCGGCTCCTTGTCGATGAGGCGCTTGATGGCGTGCTTGACCGCCTCGCTGGCCATGTCGCCGCTGCTGGTGGCGCTGCTGGCGAGCCCGCCGCGGCCACCATGGCCGCTGTGGCCGTGGCCGTGGCCGGCGTGGCCTCCGGCGCTGATTCGGCTGTTGAAGAAGTACTTGAGCTCAAAGATGCCCTGCGGCGTGTCGACGTACTTGGCGGTCGTCACGCGCGAGATGGTCGACTCGTGCAGCCCGACGTCCTCGGCGACCTCGCGCAGCACCAGCGGCCGCAGAGCGGAGACGCCGCGCTCGAGGAAGGGCCGCTGGAAGCGCATGATGGAGTCGGTCACCCGTTGGATGGTGCTCTGCCGCTGGTAGATGCTGCGGATCATCCATTCGGCCTGGCGCAGCTTCTCCTGCATGTAGGCCTTGGCCTCGCGATCGCTGTCCGCGCGCGGGTCGCCCTTCTGTCCCGGGTCGGCAGAGGCGAGCTCCAGGGCCCGGCGGTAGAAGTCTGAGACCCGCAGACGTGGCAACCCGTCGTCGTTGACCGACACCTTGTAGTCGTCGCCCACCTTGTGAACGTGGACGTCCGGCGTGATGTAGGCGGCGCTCTCACCGCCATATCGGCGACCCGGCCTCGGCTCAAGGGTCCGCAGCAGGCCGAGCAGGCGCCGCACCTCTGTCTCGTCGACGCGTAGATCGCGCACGATCGGGCCCTGCTTGCGGGCCTCCAGGTTCTCGAGGTGGCGATCGATGAGGCGGTGCAGGCCGAGCTCTTGGGGGAAGCGCGCCCGCGCCTGCAGCAGCAAGCACTCGCGTGTGTCGCGCGCCGCCACGCCCGCCGGTTCGCAGCGCTGCACGGCCTCCAGCACCGCTGCAGCAGCAGCAGGCGCGACCTGAAAACGCAGCGCCAACGCCCGCAGCGAGGCGCCCGGCTCGACGGTCGCCCGCAGGCCGCGGCCCTCGGCCTCTCGGCTCCACTCGGTCATCTCGGCGTCGGTCAGCCACAACAGGTTGAGGCCGCCCTCGACGTCTGCGACCTCGATGCCGGCGAGCTCGGCCTTGCGACGCAGGAGCCGACGACCCGCGTCGGTGCCGCCGCGCATCTCGAGGCGAGCTGGGCGAAAATAGCCGTCGTCGTCGAGGTTGCCGATGATCTCCTCGGCCATGGCCCGTTGGCGCTCGTCGAGGCCCATCAGCCCAAGCTGCTCGGCCAACTCTTCGGCCAGCGACGCCTCGCGGGTCAGGGTCGCCGAGAGCGGTGGCAGCTCCTCGTCGCGCGAGGCGTATCCGGTAGGCCCGGCCGTCGGGCCGCGCGCCATGTCGGCAAAGAACTCCTGCCAGTCGATCTCGTGGCTCGTCTTCTCGCGACTCTCCGAAGCGTCGAGGGTGGTGACCTGGCCCTCGCCGCCGGTCACCGAGGTCGACCCCGACTGGTCGGAGCGGCTGGGCGCCTCTTCCAACATCGGGTTTTCGTTGAGCGTCTCTGCAATGGTCTCGACGAGTTCGGTGCGGGACAGCTGCAAGAGACGGATCGCCTGCTGGAGCTGCTGGGTCATGACCAGCCGCTGCTCGAGGCGCGTCCCTAAGTGCAGGCCCTGTTTAAACTCCATCGCCCACCTGCGGCGCTGGAGCAGCGCGCGCCTTGCCCGGCTTCGATTGCAACCCATCGCCGCGATTGGCGAATTTTCCGCTTGCCAGCCCGTTGGTCCGAGCTGTGCATGCGCAGTCTATCCCGGCCCCTCGCTGGCCACAAGGCGGCCGGCACGACGCGAGGTTCGGCGACGTCACCTTTCAGGCGTCGCCGCCCGCTGGCGCCGGGCACGACAAGGCGCCGTTCGGCCGCGCCTGGCGCTTGGAGCGCGTCCGGTCGGGCTCCCGCGCCTTCCTTGGCACCGAGACAGCGCGGCAGCCGTGCGGGGCGCGGCCCTCGCCATGACCCAGGATCCACCACCGAACGCCGGTCAGACCGCCGAATTCGGCGCCAGATCTAGGCGTTGCGAGGAAAGGACCAGTGGCGTACATGCGGTACGTTGAGGAAGGGACCGGAGGTTCAAGACGGCCACCAGGCACCTATCGGCGGGCGACCCTTCGGACCGGGACGGAAGTCGCAACTCCCTCACCGTCTGTGGCCCGGTCCGGGCCCGAAGGCGGCGGACCGAGGATGACCAGGGCCGCTTGACATCCGCATCGCGTCGCCATTCTTTGCCGCCTTCGCAGGGGGTACGGGCGCAGGCGCGGGCCTGTCGGGCGCCGCCTGACCGACGTGGAGCTGACCCGACGATGGCCAAGCGCGACTACTATGAGGTGCTGGGCGTTGGCCGTGACGCGGGCGCTGCAGAGATCAAGAAGGCTTTCCGAGCCTTGGCGATGCAGTACCACCCAGATCGCAACCCGGGCAACGCTGAAGCGGAAGACAAATTCAAGGAGGCCGCGGAGGCCTACGAAGTCCTCGGCGACGACGAGAAGCGCGGTCGCTTCGATCGCTTCGGCCACGCAGCATTCGGTGGCGCGGGTGCGGCAGCCAGCAACGAAGACCTTTTTAGCCACTTCGGCGACATCTTTGGCGATCTCTTCGGCGGCGGCGGCCGTCGCAACCGCAACCGGCCCGCCAAGGGCCAGGACCTGCGCTACGACCTGCGCGTGACCCTCGCCGACACCATCCAGGGTCTGCGGCCTGAGCTGGTCATCCCGCGTGAGGCCGCCTGCGGGACGTGCCAGGGCAGCGGTCAGCGGGCCGGCGCCAAGCCTGCGGGCTGCGGCCAGTGCGGCGGCAGCGGCCAGGTGTCTCGGCAGCAAGGGCCGTTCATGTTCGCCATGACCTGCCCCCACTGCCAGGGCTCCGGGCGCGTGGTGCCCGACGCCGACCGCTGCTCGACCTGTCATGGCAGCGGCAAGACGCGCACCGAACGCCGGGTCACCATTCGGGTGCCGCCCGGCGTCGACAGCGGCACACGCATCCGGGTCACCGGCGAGGGCGGCCCGGGCGACCGCGGGGGCCCGAACGGCGATCTCTACGTCGTCATCGAGGTCCAGCCCGACGAGCGCTTCGAGCGCGAAGGCGACGATCTGCACTGCTCGATCGATGTCGACGTGCTCGACGCGATTCTCGGCGCCGACGCCAAGGTGCCGCTGGTCGAGGGCGGCGATGAGATCGTGCGCCTCCCGGCAGGTGTGCAGCCCGGTGAGCGGGTGCGCCTGCGCGCCAAGGGCGTGCCGCACCTCCACGGCGGCGGCCGCGGCGACCTCTATGCCCACGTCAAGGTCAAGATCCCGACCAAGCTCTCGCGGAGCGATCGCGAGCAGCTCGAGAAGCTGCGCGACGCCCGACTGGCCGGCTGAGGCAAGCACGCCGCCGATGATGACGCGGTCGCGGACGCGGCGGTTTGACCGCTGACGCCGCATGGGCCCCCACCGGCGAGTCTCTCGCAGCCCCGGCGGCCAAGCGACTGGCAACCTGTCGCGACGCGCCAAGCGTCCGACCCGGCTCCATTGGGCGCCACCCCACGACCCCTGCGGGAGCCGAGCTCGTCGGCTCAGCGGCCTTCGGACTTGTCGCTTTGGACGGCGGCGCGCCATCCGTCGCGCTCCCGCCCAGCGGCGGTGCGGCGCAAGAACGCCCAGGCCTCGGCGATGGGCTCGATGCGCCACTGGCCGGGCGTGAGCGCGCCGAGCTCGAAAGGGCCGTAGCGGACGCGGAGCAACCGGGTGACGGGGTGGCCCGCGGCCTGACACAGCCGCCGGACCTCGCGGTTGCGCCCCTGCTGCAAAATGAGGTGCAGCCGGCTCTCGCGTCCGCTGGCCTTGGAAACCTCCGCCGCGCTGGCGCGCAGCAGTTCACCACCCTCGACGAGGCCCGCGCAAAGGCGCCCAGGCAGGTCGTCGCTGGCGCGGCCGCGCACGGTTGCGACGTAGGCGCGCTCGACGCCTGAGACCGGGTCGGTGAGCGCGTTGGCGAGCTGGGTGTCGTTGGTGAGCAAGAGCAGGCCGCTGGTCGCCTGGTCCAGCCGACCGACGGGGACGACCCAGCTCGGCAGCTCGGCGAGGAGGTCATAGACCGTCGGCGCGCCGCGGGGGTCGCTGCGGGTGGTGACGACGCCGCGGGGCTTGTGGAGCGCGATCAAGACCTTCTCGGCACGTGCCCAGGGCCGACCGTCGATGGCGATGGCGACTCGCTCCGGCACGACGGGGCGCGCGGTGTCGCGGCAGATCGCGCCGTCGACGCTGACACGGCCGGCGGCAATCCAGCGCGATGCCTCGGTGCGGCTGCAGACGCCGAGCTTGGATAGGGCGCGCTCCAGCGGCACGTTTCCGGCGGCAAAGGGCGGCGCGGCCGACCGCTTCCCCTCAGCCATGGCCTACCGCGGGCGCGGCGACAAGGGCATGGAAACCCCTGGACCGGCGCTCCAACCCGCTGCGGCGGCGCACCTGGGTCGGGCGGCGCGCGGGTGCGCGGTGGGCTTCAGCTTGGGGCCAAGGGGACAAGGTCGCTCCTCACGTGGGATGCCCGACCCGCAGGCCGGCTGCGCCGACAGAGGCGGGGGGTACGCTCACGGTAGGGGACGCGAGGGCGCGCCTCAAGGGGCGGAGCGCACGGGCGACGCGGCGCATCGGGTCATCGACTGCGTGGCCGGGCAGCGGCTTTGGGCCCATGGTTGCGCCGCCGCCGTCGCGGCGCTAGAACAAGAATGCGATGGAGGTAGCGGTGGCAGCGACGACGCACAATGGAGAGACGGCACTTGCGGAGCTGAGGCGCGCTCCGCCCGTGGTTCGCGCGTCGGGTCGCCGGCCTCTTATGGTTGGCGGATCCCTGGCGCACCGAATCGCTGCGTCGGCGCTGATTGGCGGCTTGGCGCTGGCACTCCTGGCGTGTGGCGGCAGTGGCCGCGATCCGCGCCCCTTGGCGCCGCCGGAGCGCGCGCCGGCGCCGTGGTTGGCTGCTGCGACGCCGACCTTGCGCAACGCCCTCGCTGGCCTGACCCAAGAGCCGGTGCGGACGCGGGTGAAACGTGCGTTTCTCGGCACGTCCTATGCGTTGCTCGAGGTGACGGACGATGACGCAGGGATGGCGTGGGTGGTGGCGCCAGCCATCGCGGCGACGCCGACCGCGGTCGTCACCATCGGTGAGTACGTCCCCATGGACGTCAGCGCGGTGAAAATGGCCACCGACGCGACGCCGCCGGATCTGGGCGACGCCCAACGGGTCCTTCTGGCTTCGGATATTTTCGGCCCCGACGTGACCTTGAGCAGCCGCGGGGAAGAGGCGGTGCTCGACCCGCTGTTGCCGCCCATCGACCCGTCGGGCGTCCAGGCCCAAGAGGTCAAGCCGGTCGGTCCGCGCATCGCCGAGCTGCACGAAAAGCGGCTGGCCTTGACCGGCACGCCCGTCCACTTGCGCGCCCAGGTCTGGGTGGTCATCCCTCGCGTCGCCGGCCTCAACTGGGGTTGGGTGCGCGATGGCAGCGCGGAGGGACGCCGCGGCATGGTCTTGGTGGGCACCCGCCAAACGATGGAGCCGGGCGCCGTTGTCGAGTTCCAGGGCGTCCTGACCGCCGACCGGCTGCTGGGCGGCCGCGTCCATCCCGTCGTGCTCGAACGCGCGCGCATCGTTCCCTCGGGGAACGCCGCCGCGCCGACCGCAGCGCCGGATGCGCAGGCGCCCCCCAAACCGTAGCAAAATTCGATTCGGAGCCCCTCATGCGGCACCTCTTCGTCGCCGATCCGATGACGAACTGGCGGGTCGACCAGGACTCGACGTTCGGCCTGATGCTCGAAGCCCAGCGGCGCGGCCACGCGATCTTCCACTGCACGACCGAGGGCTTGCAGGGCAGCACCTCCGGCGCGGTCGCTCGGTGCCGAGGCTTGCGCGTGCAGCCGGTTCAAGGCCAGCACGTCACCTTCGAGGCCGAGCAGCTGGCGCCCCTCGCCGCGTTCGACGTCATCTGGATGCGGAAGGACCCTCCCTTCGACATGACGTACATCGCGGCGACCTGGATCTTGGACCAGGCGCCGCCGACGACCCTTGTCGCCAACCGCGCACAGTCGCTGCGGGATTGGAACGAGAAGGCGTCGGTGCTGCGCTTCCCGCGTTGGGCCCCACCCTGCCTGCTCACCCGCGACATGGCGGCTTTGCGGGCCTTTCTGGACCGCGAGGGCGCCATCGTCCTCAAGCCGCTGAGCTTCTCTGGCGGCAACGGCATCGTCGCGCTGCACCCCGGCGACAAGAACCGCAACGCCCTGCTCGAGATCTCGACCCGCTTTGGCCAGGAGTTCATCCTCGCGCAGCGCTACTTGCCGGCGGTGGTCGAGGGCGACAAGCGCGTCATTCTCGTCGACGGCGTCGCGCGCGGTGTGCTCCTGCGCGTGCCCCCGGCGGACGATCTGCGCGGCAACATCCATGTCGGCGCGACGGTCGCGCTTTCTTCGCTGACCGCGCGCGAGCAGGCGCTGTGTTCGGAGGTCGGCGCAGCGCTGCGGGCCGCCGGACACCTCTTCGTCGGCATCGACCTCATCGGCGAGCACTTGACCGAGGTCAACGTCACGAGTCCGACGGGCATCCGCGAGATCTTGGCCCTTGGCGGCCCAGATCTCGCCGGCGAGCTCATCGATGCCGCCGCGCAGGCACGGCTGCGCCAAATCGCAGCGGCAGCGTAGGCCCCCATCGCGAACGGTCCGGCGCGGCCATCGAATCGGCGCGCACGCAGAGCGGCGGGTCATGTGAGGAGCGGCCGAAGTGCTTGGACTCCACCCCAACCCGGCTGAACGGGCCCCGGGGCATCTCCACTGACGCCTTGAGCAGGCCATGGCGCGAAGGTTCAAGAATCGCCAGGCGATTTCAAGCCTGAGCGTTGCCTCGTCGGGAGGGCGGACGGACCTGAGACGGGCCGACTTCCGCCGAAGCGGGTTCAGCCGCCGGTGGTGGCGCGGGCGTCGTCGGCGGCCTTGTAGCCTGGCAGCTTGACCTTGGGGTCGTGACGCAAGGCCATCCGAAAGCTGGGCAGCGCGTCGCGGGGCCTTCCCGATTCGACCGCAACCGTGCCGCGCAGCGCCCAGATGGCGGCCGAACGCTCGGACGGCGGGTCGCGCTCGATGCGGCGCGTCCAGCGCTCGAGCTCATCGTGCGCCTCGGGCCAGCGGTGGGCGTCACGCAGGGCCTCGACCAACTTGAGGGGGTCTCCGCCCTCGCGCGCGTCTTTCACCCGGGCGTCGCGGCGGCGCCACTCGTAGGGGCCGAGCTGGTAGGTCTCACCGGCCTGCGTGTCTTCGAAGCGCATCCACCGCGCTGACGCGATGACCCAGCCGCCGTCGGACATCCAGAGCTGATAGGTCTCGCGCTGCTGCCAGCTCTGCCGCGGGGAGACCATCTGCAGCGTCACCCGGACCTTGCACTCGCTGCCCATCGAGGTCGCCGCCACGTCGTTGATCAGCATCGCGACGCCCATCGGCGAGGGACCGTAGAGCTGCTGGATCCAGGTGTCGAGGAGCGTTTCGTAGGGCATTGTCAGGTCGAAGGAGTCCGGCTCGACGGAACGGCCGATGACCAAGACGGCATTGGAGGCCCACGGTCGCAACGCGGGCCCGAGGTGATGGCGCACCACCGCGGCGCGACGCGAGGCGATGACGTTGTTGATCGCCAGGCGCTCCTGCCCGGTCCAGGTGGCGCCGCCGCTCGGCTCGATGCGCTCGATGGGACCGCAGCCGATCGCGGGGGCCAGCGCTGCCGCCATGCCTGCCCCGCTCCAAGTCAAAAAGTCGCGACGTCGCATCCATTGCCTCCAGCGCGCGGTCACCGGTAGCACGCTCAGGTCGTTGTAGCACATGGCCGACCGAACCCAAAAAACGTTCTTCGGGTGTCGCAGGCGTCCCGTTGTCGGCGGGCGGGCAACGGTGGTATTGGGGCTCAAGCGCGTTGCGCAATCGAGGATGCCACCATGAGCCCCGAGCTGAAGCCCAACACCGAACTCGATCCCGTGCTGCTGAGCCGCGCTGAAGCCTATGTCTTCGACGAGCCGGACGCTGGGGTGCGGGCCCAAGTCGAGGCGATGATCGCGTCGGCGCGGGTCGGCGGCCGCGACGCCCAGGCCGAGCTGACCATGCGTTTTGGCCAGCTGCTCGACTTCGGGACCGCGGGCCTGCGCGGCAGCATCGGCCCTGGCACGGCCTGCATGAACCGCGTGGTCATCATGCGCGCCGCGTGGGGCCTCGGGCGAGCGCTGCTGGCGAGCGATGGCGGCTTGGGCAGGCCGGCCAGCGGCGGCGTCGTCATCGGTTTCGACGGGCGGCGTTTGAGCCGTCAGTTCGCCGAAGACACCGCCGCGATCCTGAATGGCCTCGGCATTCCGGTGCACCTCTTCGACGAGGTCGTGCCAACGCCGCTGTGCGCCTTCGCGGTGCGCCACCTGCAGGCGGCTGCTGGCGCGATGGTGACTGCGAGCCACAACCCGCCGGAAGACAATGGCTTCAAGGTCTACCAGGCGACCGGTGGCCAGATCATCGCGCCGCAGGACGAAGTGATCGCCGGCTGGATCGACCGCGCGCCGCCGCTGCGCGAGATGCGCCGTGTCTCGCCCTTTGCCGCTGCCGAGGCAGGCCTGCGCCACGCGGTCGCGCCTGCGGTCGTTGAGGCCTGGCATGCGGCGATGGCCTCGTGCTCGATGCATCCGGGTGCCGCGGCTGCGGCGAATTTCCCCATCGTCTACACGGCCATGCACGGCGTCGGCGCCCGCCATGTCGTGATGGCCCTGCGCGCCGCTGGCTTTGACGGCGTCGCCTGCGTGCCGGCGCAGACCGAGCCTGACGGTGCTTTTCCGACCGTCGCCTTCCCCAACCCGGAAGAGAAGGGCGCGCTCGACCTGGCGCTGGCCTTGGCGGACGAGGTCGGGGCCGAGTTGGTGCTGGCCAACGATCCCGACGCCGACCGGCTCGCCGTAGCCGTGCCCGGTCGCAACGGCGGCTGGCGGCCCCTCTCGGGCAACGAGGTCGGTTGGCTGCTCGGCGCGGACGCGCTGGAGCATTTCGACACCGGCGGCGCGCGCAAGCTCGTCGTGACCACCATCGTCAGCAGCAGCCTGCTCGGCCGCATGGCGCGGGCCCACGGCGCCGACTACGCCGAGGTCCTCACCGGCTTCAAGTGGCTGGCCCACGCCGGCGAGCGCGCCGCGGCAGAGGGCCGGAGCCGCTTCGTGTTCGGCTACGAGGAGGCGATCGGCTACGAGGTCGGCGGCATCGTGCGCGACAAAGACGGCGTCCATGCCGCCGTGCGCCTGGCCGAGCTGACGGCCTTCCTGCGGGCGAGCGGGCAGAGCCTGCTGGATCGCCTCGACGCGCTCGCGCTGCGCTACGGCCTGCCCGTCGGCGACCAGTGGTCAGCGCGCATGGCCGGCGCTGATGGCATCGCCCGCATCGCGGCGACGATGGCGCGCCTGCGTCGTGAGCCGCTCCGTGATCTCGCCGGCTCGCCCGTGGTGGTGCGGCGCGACCTCGCCGACGACAGCGTGTGGTCCGCGGACGGCAGCGCCCAGCCGCTCGGCATGCCGCCAGCGAACGTGCTGATCTATGTCGACGCCGCCGGCACCCGACTGATCGTGCGGCCGTCCGGCACCGAGCCCAAGGTCAAGTTCTACATCGAGACGTTGGCCAGGGTGCAGAGCGTCGGCGACATCGAGGCGGTGCGGACCTCGAGCCGCGAGCGCATCGCCGAGCTGCGCCGGGTGCTCGACGAGGCTCTCGGCCTCGGCTAACGCGGCGGCGCGGGGGATGCCCGGCTGCGAGGAGGGTGGCGATGTCGATCGATCAGACCAATGAGTTCACGGCAATCCAAACCGATGGCGCGCCACGCGCGATCGGCCCGTACTCGCAAGCCTTCGCCGTCAGCCAGGGCCGCATGGTCTTCCTCTCCGGCCAGGTCGGGCTCGACCCGACGACGGCCCGGCTGGTGCGCGGCGGCGTCATCGAGCAGACGCACCAGGTCATGCGCAATCTGCAGGCCGTGCTCCAGGCCGCGGGCGGCTCGCTGCGCGATGTCGTGCGTACGACGATCTACCTGAAGAACCTCGAAGACTTCGCGGCGGTCAATGCGGTCTACGCCAGCCACCTCGAGGCGCCCTACCCCGCGCGCGCGACGGTGGAGGTGGCCCGGCTGCCGCTCGACGCGCTGGTCGAGATCGACGCCATCGCGGTGGTGCCGGAACGCGGCTGAGTTTCGGCTTTCGGCACATCCGGTTCGGCGCTGGGGCCTCGCAGGCAGACCACCGACGCGGCACGCTCTGCGCCCGGCAGTTCTCGCCGGCTTGACCGACGGCTCTTGGAGGCTCGATGGAAGCGCTGGTTCGGCAAATGCTCGAGCAGCTCGGCGAAGACCCGACGCGAGAAGGGCTGGTCAAGACGCCCTCGCGCGTCGCCAAGGCCATGAAGTTCATGACGCGCGGCTACGACGAGGACCCGCTCGAGATTCTGCGCTCCGCCCTCTTCACGGTCGACAACGCGGAGATCGTGCTGGTGCGCGACATCGACTTCGCCAGCATGTGCGAACACCACATGCTGCCCTTCATGGGCAAGGCCCACGTCGCCTACATCCCGAACGGCAAGGTGGTCGGCCTTTCGAAGCTGGCGCGGGTGGTCGATACCTTCGCCCGCCGGCTGCAGGTGCAAGAGCGGTTGACCAACCAGGTCGCCGAGGCGCTGCAGACCGCCCTGAACCCCGTGGGCGTCGCCGTGGTCATGGAGGCGACCCACCTGTGCATGGTCGTGCGCGGCGTGCAGAAGCCCAACGCGGTGACCGTCACCAGCGCCATGCTCGGCGAGTTCCGCGACAACCCGATGACGCGCGCGGAGCTGCTGCAGCTGCTGCACGGCCGCACGCACCTCTAGCGCGAGCGAATCGCCGCGGCCCACGCGCCGGCCCGTCCGAGCTTGCCAACCCGGTGCACACGCGTGAACGACGACACCATTTTTGCGCCTGCCACCGCCGCCGGCCCTGCGGCGCTGGCCATCGTGCGGCTGTCGGGGCCGCGCAGCCACGAATGGACTGCGGCGTTGGCCGGGCGCCCGCCGGCGTGGTTGCGGCACGGCCAGCTGCGCCGCGCTGCGCTCCGCGACGAGGCCGGCTCGCTGCTCGATCAGGCGATGGTGGTCGCCTTCCACGCCCCGCGCAGCGCCACCGGCGAGCACACCGCTGAGCTGCATCTGCACGGCTCGCCTGCGGTGGTCGAGGCGGTCTGTGACGCCCTGCGACGGCAGGGCGCGCGGCCGGCCGGTCCGGGCGAGTTCAGCCGACGCGCGGTGTTGGCGGGCAAGTTGAGCCTGCTGCAAGCCGAGGCCACCGCCGACCTCATCTCGTCCCGCGCTGAGCAGGCCCGGCAGGCGGCGCTCGCAGCGCTCGACGGCCGGCTGCAGGCCGCGCTCGAGGCCTTGCGGGCGCCGGCCATCGCGGCGTTGGCCGAGCTGGAGGCGCGGCTGGACTTCGCCACCGAGGACGACGTCAGCGACCTGCCGCGGGCAGCAATGGCGGCGTCGCTGCGGGCGCAGGCCGAAGGGCTGCTGCGGCTCGCCAGCAGCGCCGACGCGGCCAGACTCCGGCTGCACGGCGCACGGGTCGTGCTGCATGGCGCGCCCAACGCCGGCAAGTCGACGCTGCTCAACGCGCTCTGCGGCGCGGAGCGGGCGCTGGTTCACGCCACGCCGGGGACGACGCGCGACCTGGTCGAGGCGACGGTGCGCTGGGCCGGGCTGGAGGTGACGCTCGTCGACACCGCCGGTGTGCGGGCGGGCGATGGGGCAGCGGTGGGAGAGGTCGAGGCGGCCGGCATTGCCCGCGGCCTGCAGGCCCTGGCTGGCGCCGACGTCGTGCTCTGGCTGCGCGACGCCGCCGCCGAGGCGCCTGCAGCGCCGATGGCCCCTGACGTCAGGGAGGGTTGCGCGCTGCTGCGGCTCTGGTCGCGCGCTGACCTCGCCCACGGCCCGGCGCCGGCCGATGTCGACCTCTGCGTCCAGCGCGATGACGATGCCAGCGTGGCGGCGGTCCGCGACGCCGTAGAGCGGACGCTGCGGCGGCGGCTGGGCGGAAGCGATGATCTTGCCCTGCTGCGATCGCGGCATGCCGAGGCGCTGCGGGCGGCGGCGGAGGCCAATGTGCGCGCTGCCGCGGCGTTGGACGACGACCTTCCGCTCGAGCTGGCCGCGGCCGATCTGCGCGACGGGCTCGACGCGCTCGACGAGCTGATCGGTCACGTCGCGGCCGACGATGTGCTCGATGTCGTCTTTTCGACCTTCTGCATCGGCAAGTAGACGCGGCAGCGGCCGTCACGCCAGGCGCAACGCGGACGCCAGGCTGCCTTGGGCCGGTGGCTTCGGGCATGCGCAGGCGCCACGACGCCTCCCCTCTGCCGACTAGAGCAGCGAGAGCTGGCGCCCACCCGGCGCCGCAGCCGGCGAGCGCAGCGCCTGTGGCGGCACATCGGGCGGCGGCGGGCGCACAAAAAGGTCACAGCGCAGCGGCGCTGGCGCAGCATCGAGCCGGCAGCGCCGCCGCACCAGGTCAAAGCGCTGGGCGAGCAGGGCGGCATAGGGCCCCTCGCCGCGCATGCGGCGGCCGAAGGTCGCGTCGTAGAGCTTGCCGCCACGGGCCTGCCGCATCAGCGCCAGCACCCGCTGCCGCCTTTCGGGCAGATGGGCCGCCAGCCAGTCGTCGAAGAGGGGCCCCACCTCGCGCGGCAAGCGCAGCAGAATCCAGCCGGCGCTGCTGGCGCCGGCGGCGGCGGCGGCCTCGACGATGGCCTCCAGCTCGCTGTCGTTGACGGCGGGAATCATCGGTGCCGCCAGCACCCCGACAGGGACTCCGGCGTCGGCCAGCGTCCGCATCGCGCGCAGCCGAGCGGCGGGCGCTGCGGCGCGAGGCTCAAGGCGCCGCTGCAGGCTGGCGTCGAGTGAGGTGATGGAGAAGAACACGCGCGCGAGGCCGAGCTCGGCCAGGGACTGCAGCACGTCGAGGTCGCGGACGACCCGTGCGCTCTTGGTGACGAGGCCGACCGGATGGCGATACCGCAGCGCCAGCTCGAGCAGGCCGCGGGTCAGTTTCTCGCTGGCTTCCGCGGGCTGGTAGGGGTCGGTGCTGGCGCCGATCGCCATGGTTTCCGGCGTATACGACGGTGACGCCCACTCGCGCTGCAGGGCCGCAACGACGCCGCGTTTGACGTAGATACGCTGCTCGAAGTCCAGACCCGGCGAGTCGCCGAGGTAGGCGTGGTCAGGCCGGGCGAAGCAGTAGACGCAGCCGTGCTCGCAGCCGCGGTAGGGGTTGACGGCGCGGTCGAAGGGGATGTCGGGAGAGTCGTTGCGCGACATCGCCTTGCGTGCGGCGAGGGGCAGCAGGCGTGTGCGGCCGGCGGCGCCGAAACCACCGGCGAGCGGCGCTGGCGCTGGCTCTGCGGGTTCCCAGCCATCGACGAATTGTTCGACTTGGCGCGGCTCGTAGCGGCCGCTGCGGTTGCTGCTGACGCCCCGGCCGCGGATCACCGTGGGCAGAGGTGGCGCGTCGTCCGGGTCCAAGGTGGGAGGCGCGTCGTGGTCGGTCGCGTCGGCGCCGGGATCGCGGACGCAGATCTCCCGTTCACTCGGGAAGTCATAGGGTTCAGAGGTGGGAGCGGCGGCGTCCATCGAAGCAGAGTGTGCCGCAACCTGAACAGGTGTTCAAGTCACGCGGGGCGCGCTTGCACCCGATGGCGAAGGTGAGCACAAAGGCGACGACGCGCAGGCGTTGGCAGTGGCGCCTGAAGGGTGCGGGCACCTTGACCAGGCCGAGGCGCTGCATGGTGCGCCGACATGGTGGCCCACCCACCTCCGCTCCCTGAAAACGACAGCGGCGGCGGGCCCGATGCTGGACCCGCCGCCGCCCGTCCCTTCGGGAGACGTCGCCTCTACCCAGGCGCTGGCCCGGGCCTGTGGCCTATTGGATCGTCACCGGCACCACCAAGGTGTTGTTGGCGTCGCTGAACTCCATCACCGCGTTGTCGGGGTCGACGACATAGATGAGGTGCGCGGAGCCCAGGGCCCAATCGGCTGGGACCGTGCACTTCTGGCCGCCGTAGAACGCTGAGAAGGTCGTGAGCGCGACGGCGTCGTTGGGTTTCATCGACGGGGTGCCCGTCGTCACACCGCAAAGCACCTTGTCGTCGGCGGAGAGCGTGTTGTCGGTCGACAAGAGGATTTTGGCGGCGAAGTTCTGGCTGCTGCCGGCGTTGCCGATGTTCTTGACGGTGAACTTCTGGACGTCGAGGGCGACGCCGCGCTTGACCTGGCTCAAGGTCGTGCCGAGCTGGCCGTCGATGACCGTCAGGTCTTGGGCGTAGTAGAACACCGGGTGGCAGAGCGTGTTGTTGGTCTCGTTGATCTCGGCGATCTCGTTGTCGGGGTCGATGGTGGCGCAGACTTCGAGGGCAGCGTGGCCGAGCTTGGCCCCGGTCACGAGGTCTGGGGTCAGCGTCGTGTGCCCTGACTCGGGCAGCTGGCCGCCGCCGCTCGGCAGCTGGCTGACCACGATGTCGGTGGTCCACGTCGGGTTTGCGGCGCCGGCGGGCTTGAGGGTGCAGCGCACCTTGGACTGGGCCGCCGCGCTGAGGCCGACGTTGCTGACGCTGGCGATGCATTGGAACTTGATGCCCAGCGTCAGACCGGGACTCGCCGGCACGCCACCGCTGCCGGAGCTGGCCAGCGGCGACTTGATGGTGTTCATCACGAGATCTGGCGACTTCTTGATGGTGATGGCGACGCAGGCGATGTCGTCGTCTGGGGTCGGCGCCCAACCGGCGGGCACCTGGACCGACTGGGCACGCACGCAGGCGAAGCCAGGGCCGATGGGCAGAGCGGGCTTGTCGATCGCCACCTGGTAGCCGTAGTTGAAGTTGGCGCCGGGCGCGAGCTGGTTGTTCGGGGCCAACGTCTTGGCAAACCCGATCTGCAGCACGCCGGTCTTGCCCTTGTTGTCGGCGGCGTAGAAGACGTGCGTCACGTCGACGATGGCGTGCAGCGTGCCCTGGCTCTTGATGTCCGCGCTCCAGAACTGCGGCGCCGGCCCGAACTCATAGGCCGTGCCCTCCAGCGGCGCTCCGCTGCCGGTGACCGTCAGCGCGCCCACCGCGAAGTCGGGCACGTGGGGCGTGATGGCGACGCAGGTGAGGTTGTTGGTCGGCACCGTATCGGTTGGGATCGTCAGCTCCAGGCACGCGAACTTCATCGCGGCGGGGCCCTTCGGCAGCTTGGGCGCAAAGAGCTGGTGGTTGACGGTCAACGAGGACTTGGCGACGTTCGGCGCCGTGAATCCTCCCACGATGGGACCCGTGAAGTCGTGGATCTTGACCGCGCCCTCGCCCTTGCCGTCGGTCGGGCTGAGCCAGAACGCGATCGTCGAGTTGGTCGGGGTGGCGATGTTGAACGGGTTGTGGACCTCGTAGGAGAAGGACGAGGTGCCGGCCGTGGCGTCGAAGGTGGGCTGGGCGATGACGAGCTTGGCGATCGTGTAGTCGGTCGAGCCCTTGCAGTCGGCGATCGCGGCGTTGGCGCAGACACCGCCGGTGCAGCTGTCGGTCGAGCAGGAGTTCTTGTCATCGCATTCGGCGACGGTCGCGCAGGTCTGGCAACCGTTGACATAGGCGTTGACGCAGCCGGTCTTCGGGTCGCAGCTGTCTTGGGTGCAACCGTTCTTGTCATCGCAGCTCAAGGTGGTCGCCTTGCACACGCCGGCGGCGCAAACATCGGTCGTGCAGCTGCTGCCGTCGCTGCAGGGGCCGCCGCTCGCCTTGGTGTGGACGCAGCCGCCTGTGGCATTGCAGCTGTCGGACGTGCACACGTTGGCGTCGTCGCAGACCTTGGCGGTGGCGCCGGGCTTGCACGTTCCGGCGTCGCAAGCGTCACCCTCGGTGCAGACGCTGCCGTCGCTGCAGGCGCCCTCGGCGGGCGAAGTGACGCAGCCGGTCGCCTTGTCGCAGCTGTCGGCCGTGCAGACGTTGTTGTCGTTGCAGACCACAGGCGCCGCGACGCAGCCCTTGGTCTTGTCGCAGCTGTCGGTCGTACAGGGGTCCTTGTCGTCACAGGCGATCGGCTTGCCGCCCATGCACGACGGGAGCTTCTGTTTGCAGGCCGGCTCGTTGGGTGGGCACGGCGCGGTGCCGGGCGTGCAGGCCTCGCCGCCGGTGCAGGCGTTGAGGTCGGCGCACGGCACCCCGACCACCCCCGCCGGCTGACAGCTGCCCTGATGGCAGACCTCGCCGGCGCAGAAGCTCTTGCTGTCGACCTTGCAGAGCGGCCCGCCGTCCGTCTCATCGATCTGGCCGTCGCAGTCGTTGTCCTTGCCGTCGCAGACCTCGGCGACGGGCGTGCAGCCGCCGCCGGCATCCTCGGGCGTTCCGGCGTCGGCCTCGGCGTCGCTGTCGGTGGCGCTGGCGTCCTCGCCCACAGCGTCGCTGTCGGTGGAGCCCGCGTCGTTGTCGGTCGAACCCGCGTCGCTGTCGGTGGAGCCCGCGTCGCTGTCCGTGGACCCCGCGTCGCTGCCGGTGGAGCCCGCGTCGCTGTCGGTCGAACCCGCGTCGCTGTTGGTCGAACCCGCGTCGCTGTCGGTCGAACCCGCGTCGCTGTCGGTCGAACCCGCGTCGCTGTCCGTGGCCCCAGCGTCGTTGGCAGTGGCGTCCTGGGCAGCGCCATCCTGGGCCGCGCCATCCTGGGCTGCGCTGTCCTCTGCTGCCGCACCGTTGCCGGGGGCGCCATCGCCGCCTGCGGTGCCGGCGCAGCTCGCCAGCAGCAGCGCCGCGGCGATGGTGAAGAGTCGTTGAAGTGTCATGGGTGTGCTCATGGTCGTCCCCCGCAGGCGGCGTCGCCTGTTCCAGTGGCCACGATCAGACCTCGTGCAGCCGTTGTGACCCTTCATGCCCCTTTCAGGCACGGCGCCGGCGGTACAAGGACTGAATATCCAGCGCAAAACTGCATCCGCCCGCCGCACGCTTGACGCCTTTCAGCGTCGTCGCGAGAGTGGCGCGGGGCGCCGGCAGCGCCCGGGGGGACGATGCAGGCGTACGCAGAGGTTCGGCTGGGGGATGGCAGCCTCTGCTCGCTTGGCCACGGCGACTTCATCGGCCGCCTGTGGACGGCTGCGCTGATCATCGACGACCCCCGCGTCTCCGAGGCCCACGCGCTCGTGAGCCTGCGCGGCGCCGCGCTGCGCTTGTTGGCGCTGCGGGGGCGGTTCTTGATCGACGGCGCCTCGTCGACCGACGTCCGCCTGCGCGCCGGCCTGTTTGTGACCCTGGCCGAGGGCGTCGTGCTCGAAGTGGTGCGCGTCTTCATCCCGCGGACCGTGCTGGCGCTGCAGGGACCGGGGATGCCGGCGCAGCTGCTGCAAGGCGTGGTCTCGCTGGTCGCGGAGCCGGCGCCGATGCTGGTGAGCGGGATGCGCGCCGACGCGCGCCATTGGGTGTGGAGCGATGGCAGACAGTGGCTCGCCGCCGGGCCCGGGAGCCCACCGACGCCGCTGGTCGCCGGTGAGGCGCTCAATGTCGATGGCGCGGCGGTCGTCGCGGTCGACATGCCTGTGGCGCCGACCTCCGGCGAGACGATGCTCGACGCCGCTGGCGATGCGCCGCTGCACATTGTCGCCCGCTTCGACACCGCACACGTGCAGCGCGACGGCAAAGTCGTCTGCGCGATCGAGGGCGTCAGCGCACGGCTGCTGACCGAGCTGGTCCTGGTCGGCGGCCCCATCGGCTGGCGGGCGCTCGCCGACCAGCTCTGGCGCGATGACGCCGACGCCGCCCAGCAGCGCCAGCGCCTCGACGTGGCCCTGACGCGGTTGCGGGCACGGCTACGCGCCGCCGGGGTGCGTGCCGACCTCGTGCGTTCGACCGGCACCGGCCACATCGAGCTCTTCTTGCATCCCCACGACCACGTCGAAGATGCGGCCTGACGCGCCCGACCAGAGCTCGCCGGCGTGGTCTCAGGTGCTCGACCCGGTGGGCGCCGAGCGGGCTCCCGGGCCCTCCGCGGGGGCCGAGGCCATGGGCGCCAGCCGCTACCTGCGCGGCGCCGCCATCGGCGAGGGCGCCATGGGCCTCGTCGTCGTGGCGTGGGACCCGTGGCTGCGTCGGCACATCGCGCTCAAGAGCGCCAGCGGCGCCGCGCGCGGGTTCGCCCGGCGCCTGCAACGCGAAGCGGCGATTCTGGCGCAGCTCACGCATCCGGCGATCGTCCCCGTCTTCGATGGCGGCATGGACGCCGATGGCTCGCCATGGCTGGCCATGCGCCTGGTCGATGGCAAGACCTTCGAGCAGGTCCTCGCCGAGCGGGTACCGGGCAGCAACCCCGCGCCCCTGCTGCGAACCCTGCTGGCGGTCTGTCAGGGCGTCGCCCATGCCCACGCCCATGGCGTGCTGCACCGCGACCTCAAGCCTGCCAACATCCTGGTCGACGCCCAAGGCGGCACGCAGATCATCGATTGGGGGCTCGCCTGCGTGGCCGACGCCGCCGAGGACATCGACGACGCCGAAGACAAGGGCCCCGCCGACGGCGACGCTTGGCGCGCACGGGACACTTCCGCCGCCGTCGGGCCCGGCGAGACCAGCATCGGCGCCATCGTCGGGACGCCGCTGACGATGAGCCCAGAGGCGGCGCGCGGGGAACGCATCGGCCGCCCCGGGGACGTCTTCTCACTCGGCGTCATGCTCTACGAAGTCGCCGCCGGCCGCCCGCTGCGCACACCGACGTCGGCCGCAGAGGCGCTGCACATGGCGCGAGCCCATGGCGCCCCTGCCCTCACCGCCGGCGCCGATCTCGAGCTCAGCGCCATCGTCGCCTGCTGCCTGCATCCCGACCCCGGCCAGCGCTACGCCGACGCCGGTGCGTTGGCCCACGATCTCGCCAACTTCCTCGACGGCCGCCGCGTGGGCGCCTACGCCTACTCGCCGACGCAGCTGCTCCGGCGCCTCGTCTACGCGTGGCGCTGGCCGCTGATGGGCGCCGCCGTGGCGCTGCTGGCCATCACCGGCACGGCCGCCGTCTCGGCCCACCGGGTCGTCGATGAGCGCGACCGCGCCCAGCGCGCCGAGGTTGCGGCCTCGCAGGCGCTGCAGCGCAGCCGCGTCGACCATGCCACGCTGCAGGTGCGTCAGGCCCAGGTCGCGCTCGAGGCGGGGCGCTACAGGGAGGCCGAGGCCCTGGCGCGGGCGGCGCTCGCCGACCTCACGCTCGCTCAGCTTTCGGCTGCGACCGCCCCGACCGCTGCCGGCGCCCCGGCCGAGGGCGGCGTGCTGACGACGACGCAGCAGGCCCGGGGCATCCTCGCCGCCAGCGCGCCGCTGGCCGCGCTGCGCCTCGTCGAACAGCGAGCGCTGCCGGCGTGCGGCCGGCGCATCCTCGGCCCTGGCGCCCGGCTCCTCGCTTGCCTCGCCCAAAGCGAGACGACCCTGGAACCCTTGGTGCCGGGCCTGCCGCGGCGGAGCCTGCCGCTGGTCGCGATCGACGCCGCCTTCGACGCCGTCAGCTCGACCCTGCTCTTGCGCAGCGCCCAGCATGTGGTCGCCTTCGACCTCGGCCAGAGCGTGCTGCATGCCTATGCGCCGCTCTTTGTCGGCTTCGCCGCGCCGGCGACCTGGCCGCAGGTGGCGGCACCGCGGGGTGGCTGGATGCAGCCGACAGGCGGCCTCTTGCGCACCACCACCCATGGGCGGCAGTGGATGCGGGACGTCTGCGCGACCGGCGCGACCGCGATGGCAGCGGTCGCGGCGGGCCCAGACGTCATCGTGCTCTGCAGCGACGGCGCCATGCGCCGCTGTCTAGGCGATCCCGCGCCAGCCGCCGCGCCGTCACACGCCGACCTGGGGCCTGCGCTTCGTCCCCATGACCTCGCCGCGGCCGCGACCGAGGATTGCGCGACGCTAGGGCCCTCGCCGCTGCCGGCCCGCGACGTGACCGCGCTGGCGGCGAGCGCAGACGCCCTCTACGTCGCCAGCGCCCGCGGCACCATCGTCCGCTGCGACCTCGCGCTGCACCGTTGCAGCGCGCCGGTCGATGCCGTGTCTGGCCTGGTGCGCCGCCTCGACGTCGAGGGCGCCTGGCTGATGGCGCGCAGCGACCGCGGCGACGCCGCGCTGCTCTCGGCGGCGACGCTGGAGCTGCAGCTGCGCAGCCACCACGAGGACGTCAGCGATGCCCAGCTGGCGGCGGGTACCTGGCGCCTGGCCGGCGCCCAGCTCTCCCGCTATGCGCTGCCGCCACAACCGCCAGCGCCGCGCCGCGCCCTCGCCCCCGGCCTCAGCCTCGCCGCCTTTGCCATCGAGGGCGACCAGATCGCGCTCGGCGACAACGTCGGCGGTGTCGAGCTGCGGGCGATGGCCAGGCACGGCGCCGAGGCCTCGGGAGCCACAACGCGGCTGCAAGCGGGCGACGGCGTGGTCAAGGCGGTGACGCTGGCCCACGACGGCGCCATCGTCGTCGCCGTCAGCGCCTTTCGCAGCGTCGCCTGGAGGCGCGGACCGGGCGGCTACGTGCAGGAGACCCTGGCGTTGCCGCCGTCCCGGCGCCTGGCGACGATCCGCTCCGCCGACGGCACCAGGCAGACCATCGCCGCCGCCAGCTTCCAGGAGGGCGTCTACGCGCTCCAGGTCCCGGACCTCCGCGCCGAACGCCTCGGCGCCGCCGACGAGGATTGGCTCGACCTCGCCGCCACCACCGACCGCCACGCCGCCTTCGGCGTCGCCACCCAGTCCGGCGCCGTCTGGCGCCTACGCCACGCCCCGGCGGGCGCACGACTCGCCCTCGAGCGCGCGCAGGTCGCCGCCCAGCCCGGCATCCGCCACGTCGCCGCCGCCCGCGCCGATGCCCCGGTGTTCGTCGCCGACGCCCGCGCGCTCTGGGCCGCGGCCGGGGCGGAGGGCCGCGAGGCGGCGCGCCTGCAGGTCCAAGGCGGCGACATCTGCGACCTCGCCGTCAGCGCCGACGGCCGCGCCGTCGTCGTCGGCCAGGTCGACGGCCAGGTGACGGTCGTCCGGGTGGCGGAGCGTGCGGCGCCGTCGGCGGTGGCGACGCTGCGGCTGCAGCGCGAGCGCGTCGCCAACGTCCTCGCGGCGGCGCCGGGGGCGCTGGAGGGCGCCGGGGTGGTGTGGCTTGGCAGCTGGGATGGGACGCTGCAGCGGGTCGATCTTGGGGTGTTGGACCATTGAGGTGGGGCGGCTGCGGCCAGCGACCGGGGCGGGTTGGAACCAAGTCGCCGTCGCGTTCGATCCCTCACCTCGGCGCTGCACCAAGGACCGAACCCAGGCCTGATGGCGCATCGGAGGCGAAGCAGGCGGCCCCGGCGTTGGCGTCGACATGGAACCCGCAGTAGGCTGCGCCAATGGCCGACGACGATCTCAGCTCCGCGAATCGACCGCGCCCTGGCCTCGGCGATCCAGGCGGCCAGCTTGCGGACAACTTGCGGGTGTTGCGCGAACGACGGGGGGCGACGCAGGCGCAGGTCGCCAAGCTCGCAGGCGTGCCGCGGGCGACCTATGCCCACCTGGAGACCGGCGCCGCCAACCCAACGCTCCAGGTGCTGACGCGCGTCGCTGCCGCGCTTGCGGTGTCGATCGAAGAGCTGCTCGCGCCGCCGAAGGCGAACGGTCGGCTGCTTCGGCCGCATCAACTCGCGTCGGAGGTCCGCGGCGGCGTCACCGTGCGCAAGCTGCTCCCCGACCCGCTGCCGGGCCTCGACCTGGAGCGATTGGAGTTGCCGCCGGGCGCGCGCATGAAGGGCGTGCCTCATACGCCGGGCAGCCGCGAATACCTGACGTGCGAGTCCGGCGCCATCGAGATCACCCTCGCCGGCACCACCTGGCGCCTGCTGCCCGGCGACGTCTTCGTCTTCCGCGGCGACCAGCGCCACAGCTACTTCAACCCCACCGACGCCGTCGCCGTCGCCTACAGCGCTCTAAGGCACTGAAGCCAGCGCAGACGGCGACGGCGCCAGCGGCCGCCACAGCAGCCATTGCGCCACGGCCGCGACGCCAACGACGCTCAGCGCGACGGCTACAGGCGCGAGGCCTGCGTCGAGGCCCAGTGCCATCGCCAGCGCGCCGGCGCAGAACGCCGCTTCGAAGCTGCCGACATCGATCCCCGCCAGCCGGCCCAACGCCTGCGCCGGCGCCCGCCGCTGCAACGCCACCTGCGACAGCATCCAGTTGCTCCCCGTGCCGCAGCCCCACAACGTCGCCGCGACCAACGTCGCCACCGCTAGCCAAGCGCCGCCCGCTTCCACCGCGGCAGGGTCGGCGCCACGGCCAAGCACCGCCGATGTCAACAGCGAGAACGCCGCAATCCCGGCCAAAGTGAGCCAACCGGCCCCATGCCACAGCCGCTCACTCGACGCGCCCGCAGCCACAGCACGCGCCACAAACCACGGCCCGACGCCGGTGCCGATGCCACGCACGGCGTGCAGTAGGCCGATGCCCATCGCGGAGGCGACACCTAGACGCAAGCCGCCCGCGACGTTGAGCAGCATCCAGCCGACGCCGCCGGCGAGCGCGAGCGGTGTCTTGGCGAAGACCGCGAGCCGGACGTCCGCACGCATCAGCGCGACAACGACGTCGCCGCCACCCTCGTCTGCCCCCACGCGCGCCGTCGCCAAGACCGCTGTCGCCAGCGACGACGACGTCGCGTTCTGCGGGGGCAGGGCCGGCAGTCGCAGCAGCAACGCCGCGGCGAAGGCGAACGAGGCCGCGTCGAGCGCAAGTGCGAGGCCAACGTCGACGCCGGCGACGAGTCCGCCGAGCGCCATGCCGAGCGTAAAAACCAGGCTCCAGCAGGTGCCAAGCAGGGTCTGGCCAAGCGGCAGCTCGTCGTCTGCCAGCAGGGCGGGCATCGCGGCGGTGGTGGCCGGGCCAGCGATGGCGGCAACGGCGCTGCGGACGAGCAACAACAGCCAAATCACAGCCATGCCGCCACCGTCGTCCAAGGTCGACAGCGCCATCGCGAGCGTCAGGATGGCCGAGAGCACCGCGACCGCGACGAGCAGTGGCCTACGGTCGACGCGGTCGGCCAACCAGCCGCCAAAGGGCGCCGCGAGCACCGACGGTAGCGTGTGCAACAACAGCGTCAGCGCCAACGCGAGCGCACCGTCGCCTCGCTGGAGCGCGAAGACGCTGACGGCGACCAGACTCATCCAGTCGCCGGCTTGCGAGATCAGCTCCGCGGTAAAGAGCCGCCGAAAGCCGGGGCGCTGGCGCAGCAGCGAAGTGACACCCGATACCGTTCGCTTCGCCATGTCGTCCTCCAGCGGCAGCGGTGCCGGTCCGAGGTCCCAAGATGGGACGAACGCGACGGCTCCGCGAGCGATGGGTCGAGGGGTTGGATGAATTCCAATCACTCAGAGCGCGACCGCCGCGTCCGGGCTGAGCACCAGCGAACGAAGTGGGCGCGTCGGTCGGCAGATAGGGGCGTGACGTGCCCACAAGAAAGGGTCCAGGCATCTTGGGGGCCTGACCCGCTTCAGGGGGAGGACTTCGTCGCCACCGCCGGCGCCAGACCCAGCCGGTCGAGGCCCCGACGCGCCGCTGCGCCGGTGGTTGGGGGCCACGATCCGCTGCGGCGACCGGGTCGGGTCTCCCTGCGGATTTCTCGTGCGGCTGGGCCTTCGTGGGCTCGTCGGCTTCGGTCTTGGCGAGGGCCGGAGGTCCCGACGACGGCGATGCGCCAGCGCAGGCACCGGCGCCCGGTCCTCGCCGCAGGCCTTGGGCCTCGGGCGGAATTCCCTGTGCGCGCGTCAGGGCGAAACCACCCCCAAACGGCGGTCGTTGCGTCGTTGACGCCGCCTGGACCGGCTGTCAGGCTGGGTCGGACCTCGTGGTGCAGCGATGGTCGAAACCAGGTGTGCGCTCACGAATTCCGACGCGCCGACGGTGACGAGGGCAACTCACTGCGAGCGACTCGAACAGGCTGCGGCGCTGAGGCATCCGGTGGGCCCCTGCGCCCAACAGGCCAGCATGGGCGCTGCCGACGGCGGGCGGAGGCGCAAGTCAGCAGGACCTGGCTCATCGCGCAGGCAGTTGCGTCGGGCTCCGGCCGCCGTCTCCGCCATTTTCAACGCCGCTGGCGAAAGAGGCGTGCGGTGGAATGCCCCGTCGCGACGCCCTTGAACAGACGACGCCAGGTGCCACGGGTCATCGCACAGGCTCACTGTGACCAGACGGCGCCCCAAACCCGAGCTCGCGCCGTGATGAGCGCCCTGCTCGCCGCCTTCGCCACCGTCGCTGCCCTCCTCGCGCCGGGCATCGCAGCCGCAAAGACACGCGCCGACGAGATCACGTTCGAGGCGGCCAACCCTTCTTTGAAGCGGGTCAAGGTGCGCTTCGCCGACGGTAGACCTCAAGAGTTGTTGGTTTTTGGCCCGGCGACGCTCTCGCCGCCCCTCATCGCTGCCATCAAGTCGCAACGGAACGGTGCGTTGTGCGGCTACCTCGACGGGCTGGACCTCCGGTCGCGGGAGGGCACCAGCGCCTCGCTCTACGTGCTGCCGATGGGCGCCGCCGACGAGCGGAAGTTCGCGCGGGACTTTCACGACTACTTCGTCGGGAGCATCGCGGGCTTTCGCGAGCCGGCGCCGAGCCCGCGCTGGACGTCCGACTGCGTGAACAACGTCTCGGACGCGCGCGGCGTCCCGGTCTCCAGGGCGCTCGCCAGGCTCGGCAAGCACGTCGCCCGGATGGAGAAGCTGGGCCGCGCGCCCGGATTTCAGCTCGGCGTGCTGGTCAACCGCGGCAGCGTCCGCTGGCAGCGCTTCGTCCTCTCGACCCTGCCGCTCGACGACGATAGCCCGGACCGGCCCTTGACCGAGAAGCTGCTCTCGGCTCAGCCAGGCGCGCCTGCGCCCGTGGACGCTGACGAGATTCGATTCGAGGGCGGGGTTGCGGCCGTGAAGCGCCTCAAAGTGCAACGGCGCGACGGCGCCCCAGCGACGATGTTCGTTCACGGACCGGCGTCGCTGTCCGCGGAGACCCTCGCCGCCATTCGCTCGCAGCAAAACAACCGCGTGTTCGGCTACCTCGGAGGCCTTGACCTCGCATCGCTGCAAGACGACGGCTTCGCCATCTACGTGATGCCGGCCGGGGCTGCCGACGATCCGAAATTCCACGACCACTACCAGCGCTACCTCGTCCAAGGTCTCTCTCGCTTTGCGTGGGCCGCCGCCGCGCCCCCTTGGCTCCTCGCTCCGATCAACAACGTCGGGGGCGGCAAAGGCGTTCTTGCGGCGCAGGCGCTGGCGATGCTGGGCGCGCACGTCGAGCGGTTGAGCAAGGGCGGCGGTACCCCGTCGTTTCAGGTCGGGTTTCTTCTCGACAGGCAGGAAAGCCCGCTGCGATGGCAGCGCTTTGTACTCACCACGCGGCGCAGCGGCGAGGTCGAAGCGGGCCGGGCGCCCGAGCCGGTCCGTCCACCGACAGCGGGTCCGCTGCGTCGCCCCTAGCCGCCAACGGACAGGGGCGGACGGGCCCTCGACGTGTGTTTGACGGGTCTCGGACCGGCTGCCACACTTGCGCGGGTTTCGTGGTAGAGCGATGGCTGTGCAGAGGCATCGACCCGTGCCTCCGCGGCCCCATCGACCTGTGAATTTGCAGCATTGAGCCTTGCGCGCGAGGTGTCCCGTGGCGGTCCAACGCGTCCTCATCCTCGGCGGCGGCTTCGCCGGCATCCACACCGCAAAATACCTCACAGAGATGCTCGGTTCCCGCAAGGACGTCGAGGTCGAGCTCATCAGCGAGGAGAACTACTTCGTCTTCCAACCGCTGCTGCCTGAGGTCGCCGCCGGCGGCATCGCCGCCACCCACGTCGTCAATCCCATCCGCGAGCTCGTACCCAAAGCGCGCTTTCGCTGCTGCCGCATCGTCGAGGTCGACGTCGCCAACCGGCAGGTCCTCATCGCTCAGGGCGAAGGCCTTGAATTCGTGGCGCTGCCCTACGACCACCTGGTCTTTTGCGTCGGCAAGGTCACCAACTTCGCGTCGATGCCCGGCGTCGCCGAACACGCGCTGGCCATGAAGGACCTGGGCGACGCCTTCAAGCTGCGGAACCACGTCATCCGCTGCCTGGAGCTCGCCGACATCGAGACCAACCCTCTGTACAAAGCGGCGCTGCTGACGTTCGTCGTGGCGGGCGGCGGTTTTTCGGGCGTGGAGACGGTCGGCGAGCTGCACGAGTTGGTTACGCGCTCGCTCAAGTACTTTCCGCGCATCGCCGCCAGCGAGGTGATCTTCAAGCTCGTCCACTCGCAGGACCGCATCCTGCCGGAGATGCCGGAGAGCCTCGGCGCCGCCGCCCGCCGCATCTTGGAAGCGCGCGGCATCGGGATGGTGCTGAAGGCGCGCGTCAAAGCAGCCTCCCGCGAACGCGTCTACCTCGGCGACGGCACCCACATCGCCACGCGCACGTTCGTCTGCACGGTCGGCAACGCCCCCAACCCCATCGCCAAGGCGGTGCTGGCAGCAGGCAGCCTCCCCGAAGCCGAAATCGGCGGCAAAAAGACGGGCCTCTTCCTCACCGACGCCACCCTCGAATGCGTGGACCACCCTGGCTACTGGGCCGTCGGTGACTGCGCGGCCATCCCCAACCCGAATGGACCCGGTTTTTGCCCGCCAACTGCGCAATTTGCAGTCCGCCAGGCCAAGACCTGCGCGAAGAACGTGTTGGGCCGTATCGACGGCAAGCCGACGCAGGCCTTCCGCTTCAAGGCCCTCGGCATGCTGGCCTCGCTCGGACAGCGCAGCGCCGTGGCCCAGATGCTCGGCGTCGAGCTCTCGGGCTTCGTGGCGTGGTTCGTGTGGCGCACCATCTACTTGAGCAAGCTACCGGGCTTCGTGCGCCGCGTGCGCGTCGGCCTGGACTGGACGCTGGACTTGTTCTTTCCCCGTGACATCACACAGATGCAGCTCATCCGCCAGGACCGGTTGCAGGTCAATCACTACGAGCCGGGGGAGATCATCGTTCAGCAGGGGCAGATCGGCCGCGAGCTCTACATGATCGTGCGCGGCGAGGTCGAGGTCGTCGTCCCCGGAGCTGAGGGCGGCCCTGAAAACGTCGTGGCGAAGCTCGGTGCGCGCGACGTGTTCGGAGAAAAGGCCCTTCTGGAGGACACCAAGCGGACGGCGACGGTGCGGGCGGCGGCGTCCGTCGACGTGCTGGTGATGTCGCGCGGAGACCTGCGGTCGCTGGTCGGCCAGTTCCCGGTGTTGGACGACTACTTCGCCAAGCTGCTGCGCGAGCGCTACCCGGCGACCTTCACGCAGGCGCAGGACCTGACGAGGGCGCTGTCCGATGCGGAGCCGAGCGCGCGGGGCGAGGCGGAGCCTTCGTCGCGGGCGCAACCAGCGTCGACGCCCTGAGCTCTCCGGCCCTGGCGTCCTTCGGAAGCGAGCCGGGGCGCATCGAGGCATCGCAACAGCCGTTGCCAGGTTGGAGGCGCCGCGGTGGCGGTTGCAGCCTCGTTGACGACGCCTGGACTGGCTGTCAGGCTTGGCTGGGCATCGTGGTTCAACGATGGTCATCTGCGCGGATAGGCCTGCGTTTCTTGAACCCCTGGACGTTGCGCATGTCGATGAGGCAGCCAGGACGGACAGGGTCGAGCTCCCCGACGTCGGCGCCGCTGGCGGCGAGCTGGCGCATCGGGGCGGCAGCGGCGTGCCTGGCTTTGATGTCCTCGGCGCCACGCGCCGCCAACGCCGACGACGCCCGCGGTCTGCTCTACGACTACTCGATGACCACCAGCGCCTTTGTCGAGTAGGGTCAGACCGACTACAGCGCTTTCCGTAGCGATTACGCCATCGCGCCGCGAGCGACCGGCATCCGGTACTCGGAGCGCAACGGCCTCATCACCGGCACGCTCGGATTCATCGTCGCGATCTTGGCGCGCTCGGTGGGCTCGGTCTCGGACGTCAAGAGCGTCCACACGTATGAGACCGACGACAAGGTCTATCGGGAGACGACGTACTATTCGGAGGAAGAGAAGGCGGAGCGCCGAGAGCGCGCGGCCCAGAGCGGTGGGCCGATGGCGGGCTCGGCGATGGCCTCTGGTTCTCAGGGCTTCGACCTCTGGATCTACTCGCGCAACCTCGGCGGTGACGCGACGGGTTGGCGCGCCGCCATGACGGTGCTGAGCGTCCTCAACAGCCCCTCTGCGCGTCTCGACCTCGGCCTGGTCTTCGGCAGCGTGTCTACGGCGACGTCTCGGGATGGCATCTTCTTGCTCACGCATGCGTCGACGGGGGGCGTGCTGGTCCGCTACAACCGTGCGTTCGGCCCCGTCCTGGCCTACGCAGAGTCCACCTTGAATTTCTACGGCTTCGGGTTCCTCCACGAGCCCAGGGCAGACGTGCCCGCCCAGGGCAACACGCTGGCGCACGACGTCCGCAACCTGCCCTTGCGGGTCGGCGCATCGGCCGCGCTCTTTCACCGGCTCTACGTCGACGTCGCATTGACGACGCCACGTCCCTTCTCTGGGGTGGTCGGCCTCAGCACCAGCGTGGGGGCGCGATTTTGATGCGCGCAACCTCAGCAGTGGGCGCGCCGGCGCCGCGTCCACGTGCGCCAAGCCCGCGGCTCGAAAGCCGATCGCCGGCCTCGCATCATCAGGTTTCGCTGCGGCCGCGCCTGTGCGTGCGACGCCTGCGTCCGCTCGCGACGCTCTGGCTCCTGCCGCTGCTGCTCACCTCGATTCCTGCCATGGCCGAGTCTGGCGGCGGGATCGGCACACTCGGCCCGGGCCGTGGCCGCGTCGTCGCCTTCGACCTGGTCTATGGCACCGGCACCGGCGTCAGTCGCTCCAATGACGGTCGCAGCCCGCGGGCGAGCCAACTGTTCGCGCGCTTCGAGGGGGGCGGATTCATCAAGTCGAGCCGCATCGGCAACCTCGCCGGGATCGAGGCGGGCGCGCAGATCGGCTACGACGGCATCCAGAAGCGCCATTCGCGCCTCTTTGCGGACTACATCGGCGACATGGGCATGGACGCGGACATCTGGGTCGGCTTCCCCGTGACCCTGATGGATTTCGGCGACGGCAAGGAAGACTGGCTGCGCTGGAGCATCGCGCCGGGGCTCGGCAGCAGCCTCGTCAGCGGCTATTTCTACCTCAAGTCCACGCTGGCCTTGCGCTTGCCCGTCGTCGGCGACGGCGACATCGCCGCGACCTGGTGGCCCGATGCAGCCAGCAACGTCTACGGTGGGACGCGCGACACCCGCAATTCCGCGGCGCTCAAGCTCTCGCTCTACCGTCGCAGCGGCCTGCACCTCTTCATGCAGTACCAACGTACGCAATACGTGACGCCGGTCGGGCCGCCCAACGACGATCCCAACGTCTACGGTGGCCTGAGCAAGCCCCCGGGCATGGACTCCGAGCCCTTCGCGCTGGAATCGCGCGTCGACGCCGACAGCGTCGTCACGTTCGGCGTCGGCTGGACCCCGAACTTCAAGCGCAAGGACTAGTTGGAGTGGCCAAGGAGATGCCGATGCCACGTCGCCGTACCCCAGGCTGGGCTTCCGCCAACGCCAGAGCCTTGGCTCGCAGGGCGCGCCTGTCTGCGGGCGGGCTTGCGCTCGTCGCCACCGCCCTGACCTCGGCCTGCGAGTTCTTCCCGCTCGAGGTCGACACTCCGCAACTCAACGAAGTCGCGCTGGAGAACCTCAAGACCGCTGCGGCGTCCGGCACCTGCAAGGCGGGCGTCTTCCAAGGCAACGTGACGGGCGGCAAGGACTTTACCGGCCAGTGTACGATCCAAGGCAATCTGTACATCTCGGGCGAAGCGACCGACCTCTTGCGCCTGCGCAATGTCCGCGAAGTGCAGGGCGCCATCTATGTCACCGGCGAGGTTGACCTCGCCGATGCGGTGCCGAATCTGGAGAAGTGCAGCGGGATTCTGGCGGGCGGGTACCTGGGCACCAAGTTGACCGGTCCGCCCCTGCTCAAGAGCGCGACGGCCCTCAACGTCGAGAAGACCGGCAAGCTGATGACCATCTCCGGTTTCGACAACGTCGCCAGCATGACCATTTACCTCAAGAACAACGCGGAGCTCACGACGGTCAGCGGTTTTGGCAAGTTGACGAGCGGCGCTATCACGGTCGAGGACAATCCCAAGCTGGCGACTTTTGGCGCGTTGCCGTCGCTGACCGAGAGCGTCGCGCTTTCATTCCAACGCAACCCGCTCTTGCTGGAACTGCCAGCATGCCCGGCACTTCAGACCGTCACCGGCGACATCCAGGTGCGCACCATGCCCGGAAGCGCGCTGACGGGCTTCTCGGCGCTGCAGAGCGTCGGCGGCCTCAAGCTGACCCAGATGCCGAACCTGGCGTCGCTGCAGGTGCCCGCGCTGGCCACAGCCGGGACGATCTGGCTGGTCGACTTGCAGAAGCTCAATGCGCTGACTGGGTTGCCAAAGGTGATGGTGAGTGGCCTCTTCAGCGCCTGCAACTTGGCGGTCTGCCAGACCGAGCTTGACGGCTTCGCCAAGGCCCACGTGGTGAGCGGCCAGGCGAAGTTGTGTGACTTCTGGACGCCCTGCACGCCGTAAGCGGCCCTGTCAGGACCGGATGCCGGCGCCCGGGCGATGGAGCGCCGCGGTTGACCCGGTGTCGGCCGGTCTTTCCGACACCATGGCGCGTGGTTGCGGCGGCCATGCCGAGCATCGGGTGCCCTCAATCCGAGCCGCGATGGCCGCGTGCGCAAGTCGACCGCGATGGCAGGCTGCGTGGTGCTGTTGGATCTTCGGCGTCCCTCTCCTTGCACAACCACAGGGCCCGGTAGGACGGACCGATGCCCAAGGCCGCCGCCAGCCAGGGACCCGCCGAGCTACGCCGCCTGCTCGGCGCTTGGACCCGCCAAGACGACCCGGGCGCGGCGCCCCTCGCCCAGTTGCTCTATTTTGACGACGACGAGGCTTTGGCGCTGCTCCAAGACGACGATGTCCTGGTGGCGCTGCTCGTCGCTGCAGAGGCGCGCGGCTCGATCGCCCTGCGCACCGCGCGCCTCCTGGCCAGCGTCAACGACGAGGAGCGCGCCTCCGCAAGCGCGCGGCCGCTGCAGGTCGTGCTGCTTGGGGCCTGGCCGCCGCTCGATGGGCTGCGGGCCGCGGTGCCGGCTGCGGTCGAGGGCTTCGCGGTGGAGCTGCACAGCGCCCTTGACTCGGCGTCCGCTGAGGCAGCGGGCCAGATGCCGCCTGCGCTGGCTGCGGCGCTCAGACTCGGCGCCGCGGCCACGCAGCTGCCGCCGCCGGTGTCGCTGCGCACTGCGCTCGTTCGCGGGCGTTCGGCGCTGCAAAATGCCGTCAAGTTCCACAACCGCTTCGGGCAGCGCCCGCCCGCCATCGTCGTTGCGTTCGGCGCGGTGATGGCCGTGTTCGTGGCGCTCGCGCAGCATTGGGGCGGTACGAAGCTCAGCGCGACGCTGGTGCGGATGGGCGCCAATGTCCCCGCGCGCACCCTCGACGGTGATTGGTGGCGGCTGCTGACCGCCGGGTGGCTGCACATCGGCACCGAGCATGCGATCGCAAACGTTTACGGGCTGCTGCTCTCCGCCATGCTCCTGGCGCCAGCGCTTGGCACCTCACGCTTTGTTCTGCTCTACCTCCTGTCGATGACGAGCGGCGAGGCGCTCACCCTGCTCGGCGACCCCCTCGTCGTTGGGGCAGGCGCATCCGCAGGCGTCTTTGGCTTGCTCGGTGCCGCCGTGGCTGCAACCTGGGGCGGCGTCGGAATCGTTCCTGCGCGCACCGCCCGCGAGCTCTCCTATCATTTTGCAGGATTTGCGGTCCTGCAGCTGCTCTTCTCCCTCGGGCCCAACGTGAGCTTGCTGGCACACGTCGGTGGCTTTGGGGGTGGCGCGCTCCTGGTCGTGTCGCGCGTCGTCACCATCGGCTTGCCGCGACCCTGGCGGGGCGATCCGGGGCGCCCCTGGTCGCGTTGGTTGATGCGCGCATTGGCGCTGGCGGCCGTCGCGATGAGCGTCGCGTCCTTCTCCGTCGCGCTGCAGCGTGGCCGACCGTGGCTGCTCATGGCGGGCGCGACCCAACGGATCGCGATCGGCGACACCGGGCTTGGGGTCGACATCCCGGCCGAGGCGACCGCCGTGATCCGCGGCGAGCCCGACGGTGCCTTCGAGACCTGGGTCTTCGGCACAGCCATCGATGCGCCCCTCATCGTCACGATCTGGCTGCGGCGATCGGCGTCGCCGGTCGAACCCGCGGACCACGCGGCATCCATCGCGCGCCGTCACGCCGAGCTCGTCGCCGCGGCACCGCTCGAGCCGTTGCGTCGACCGCCGGAGGTGGTCTTGCTCGATGGCCGGCGCTGGATCTACTGCGATCAGGCGCGCGGCCGCGTGCGCCTGCCGCGCTGGGTCGGGTTCGTCGGCGCGTTCGAGGTCGACCTACAGGTCTCCATCGACCCGGATGCCCGCGATGCGGTCAGCGACAACGTCGAGCGCTTCGTCCGCAGCGTAAGCGTCGTCGCCGAGTCGCGCTGACAACCGTCCGGCCATCTCGGGCGCCTCAGGCCGCTCGCGCTTCATTCCAAACGGGGCGGAGTCGGAACCTCTCATCCCAAGGCCAGCAGAATCGGATCGTGGCCTGGCGCTGGCCGCGGCGAGCGAGGCAGGGCGCGAAGGCATAGGAATAGCAGAGCTATTGCAAGCTTGAGTAACGCAGCCGTAGCCGTCGCGGACAAGCCAGGACCGAGCCGGATTCAAGGGATTGGCTATCATGGCGATGGCCGCGACGGACCGCGCAGCGCAGGCCTGCGCCCTGACGCCAACTCGCTCCCGGCGCTCGCACTGGCGGCCGCTAAGGCAGCAGCGCCAGCCCCTTGACCCCGACCTCGAAGCGGACGAGGCCGCGCTGCTCGGGCGCGGTGAAGGGAGGGATCGCCAACAACGCCGCGAACATCGTCGTATCGCCGAGCGGGCCGCGGCCGAAAGCGACGTTGGCCAAGATCGCCGACTTCTTGAACGCGACGAACGGAACCAGCTTGGACTCGCCAGCGCGCAGCACCATCACGCGCGACTCGTCGATAGCGACGTTGGCGATGGTGTCGACGATGACGTAGAGATTGCCCAAGGCATCGAAGGCCATGCCGTCGCCGAACACGCCGAGGCCGCCCTCGACCAGGGTGCGCGGGCCAAAGACGCCGTCCTTGGCCGACAAGCGGAACAGTGCCGCCAGGTTGGCGGTGACCGGGGGCTTCTTCTTGGCCTTGGGGCAGAGCAGCGTGGTGTTCTCGGTGACGACGTAGAGGGTGTCGCCCTGGAAGGCGAAGCCGTTGGGTCCGCCCTCGGTGAGCAGATCGAAGGGCTCGATGTCGGTGACCTTTCCGGCCTTGGGGTCGTAGTAATAGAGCTCGCCTCGGCAGGGGTCCGAGAGCAGGACGCGGTCGCCCGGGTCGACGGCGACGTCGTTCGGTCCATCGAGCGGGGTGCCCTCGACGGCCGTGAGGTGGGTCTTGACCGTACCGTCTTTGGCGATGGCGTGCAGCGCGCCGCCGGCCGGGTCGGCGGTCCACAAGGTGCCTTGGCGGTCATAGGCGAGGCCGTGGGCGCGTGGCAAGGGGTCGCCCGAGAGCTTACGCTTGCTGATCGTGACCTTGCCGTCGCTGGACTGGCGCACCTCGATGACTGCGCCGTCGACGCCGAGCGCGATGGTGCCGTCGGCGGCGATGGCGAGGTCTTCGGTCGTGCTGGTGATGCCCTCGGCGAGCAAGAAGGCGTGGACGTCGCCAAAGGTCTGCGGCACGACGGGCGCAGCGACCTCGGCCGTGAGCGCCAGCTGGGCGTCAGGCGTACCGACCACCGACAGCGTCTGGCGAATCGGCGCCGGCCCGAGCGTCCAGACCAACTTGGCGCCGGCTTCGGGCACCGTCAGGGTTGCGGGCGATACGCTGCCGCCGCCGAGGGTCTCGAGCTTGATGTCGGCTCCGCCACCGGCGTAGGCGCAAGCCGTCCCGCTCCGTCGAATCTCGACCTGAATGGCGCTGCCGGCGGTTGTGGGCGCGATGGCAGGGGCGCTCAGGGTGAAGGTCGGCAGGGCGGTGCAGGTGGCCTCTTCGCTCTCGCAGGCCAGAGCAAGGGCGAGGACAGCGAGGGCGATGCAGGCGCTGCGAAGGTTGCGGGCGGTGGTGCTCATGTCGGCTCCCATGCGCCCAGGGGGGCGGCTGACGCGGCTGCGGCGCCCTTCGGCTCCGCCATTGCGCTGCTGGCCAGGGCGGCCATGTCGGCTCTCTACCACACCCATGAGCGGCGTGGGGAGCGCTGGACCCGGGCGCTGAGGCTGGCAAGCTCGGCGCGATGGCGCGGCAGGTCGCCGGCGAAGGCGCGCCCCAGCAGAGGAGCCCCCGATGACGACCGAGAAGACCCGCTGTCCCTGGTGCGGCACCGAGCCGAGCTACGTCCGCTACCACGACGAGGAGTGGGGCGTAGCGGTGCGCGACGATCGCGTCCTCTTTGAGTTCCTGGTGTTGGAGTCGGCGCAGGCGGGGCTGTCATGGTGGACGATCCTGCGCAAGCGCGAGAACTACGGTCGCGCGTTCGCCGGCTTCGACCCAGTGGCGGTCGCCGGCTTCAGCGACGCCGACCGCTCCCGGCTGCTGGCCGACGCCGGCATCGTCCGCAACCGCGCCAAGATCGAGGCCGCGATCGGCAACGCTGCGGCCTTCCTCAAGGTTCAGCAAGAGTTCGGCAGCTTCGCGGCCTACCAATGGCGCTTCACCGAGGGCCGGGTGGTCCAGGGCGAGCGCCGGACGATGGCCGAGGTGCCTTCCACGACGCCCTTGGCGGAGGCGATGGCCAAAGACCTGAAAGCGCGCGGCTTTCGCTTTCTCGGCCCCACCGTGATCTACGCCCACTTGCAGGCGACAGGGGTCGTCAACGACCACCTGCAGGGTTGCTTCCGCCACAGCGCCTGCGCCTAGGCGGTTGACCGCAGCCGGGCTGCCGTCGATCCTCGGCCGCGTGGAGGGGAGCCGTGGAGAGGGCAGCCGCAGCGTCCAGCGTTCCGCCGCCTGCCGCCGACGCGCTGCAGGCTGCGCCGCCACTCTACGGCCCGTTGCGGCTGCTGATCCGCAGCCTGCTCTCGGTGTTCTTTCGGCGGGTGCGCGTCACGGGCGAGGAGCACCTGCCCGCCACTGGGCCCTTGATCCTGGTGGGCAACCACCCGAATTCGCTCCTGGACCCAGCCTTGCTGCTCGCCACCGTCGAGCGGCCGGTCGCCTTCGCTGCCAAGGACGCGCTTTTTCGCAGCGCGCTGCTGCGGCCGATTCTGCACGGCGTCGGGGCGGTGCCGATCCGCCGCCGCGTCGACGTCGATGGCGCCGAGGCGGCGAGCGCTGCCAGCGCTGCCACCGCCAGCTCGGCGACGGCGACCCCACCGGTCGACAACCAGGACGCCTTCGCGGCGATGGCGACGCACCTCGGCGGCGGTGGCGCAATCGGCATCTTTCCCGAGGGCTGCAGCCACGACGAGGCGCAGCTACTGCCGCTCAAGACCGGGGCTGCGCGCATCGCGCTCGGCGCCCTCTCGGCCGGATCACCGGTGCAGATCGTGCCCGTGGGACTCAACTACCTGCGCGCGCGGCGCTTCCGCAGCAGCGTCCTCGTGCGCTTTGGACCGCCGCTGCGCCTGGACCCGGCTTTCCTCGCCGACGCCGCCACCGATCCGCGCGCGGCGGCTCGCGCGCTCACGGCCCAGATCGACCTCGGCATCCGGGCGCTGACGATCCAGTCGGACGACTGGGCGACGTTGCGCGTCCTCGAAACGGTCCGCCGCCTCTATCAGCCGCCGGGGCTCTCGCTTGAGGCCCGGGTCGAGCTGCAGCGCCGCTTCGCCGCCGGCTACACGCGGGTCGCCGAACAGCCCGAGGTCAAGCGCCTCTTCGCGGCGGTCGGCCGCTTCCGCGAGCGACTCGACGCCCTCGACCTCAGCGAACGCGACCTGCAGCGGCGCTTCGACGGTGGGACCATCGTCGCCCGCTTCTGGCGCCGCACCGGCCCGGCGCTCTTGTGGCTGCCGCTGGCCCTGCCAGGCCTGCTGCTCCACGGCCCCGCGGCCATCGCCACCGGGTTGCTGGCGGGGCGCCTGACGCCGCGGCGCGACGTCATCGCCACCTCGTCGCTCTTCATCGGCGTGGCGCTGGTGCTGCTGACCTGGGCCGTTTTGGCCGGGCTGATGGTCCAGCACGACGGGGTGAGGGCCCTGCTCTGGCTGCCGCTGCTGCCGTTGTCGGGATGGGCCGGGCTGCGCTTGATGGAGCGTTATGCCGATGCCAGGGAGCTGCTGGCGTCGGTCTGGAGCTTCCTGCGCTTTCGGGAGGAGATCTCCGCGTTGCGCCGCGAGTGTCGGCGCCTCGAGGCGGCGGTGGTGGCGGCGGTGGTAAAGAACCTGCCGCCCGACCTCGAGCCGCTCTTCTTGCAGGCGCGACTCGAGCAGCTCGGCGACCTGCCGACCGGCGACGCGGACTGGGATGGTCGCGACGGCGAAGTCGCCGCAGCCGCGATGGACGCCGCGGGTGTCGGCCACGACCAGGAAAACGAGTTTCTCGGCGCGTTCGCGGAGCTGCTGGCCAAGGAGATTGAGTGAAAGCTGCCGACGACGGCCGGCCGCCCGTGGTGCTGCTGCACGGCCTGGCCCGCACCCACCTGTCGATGGCGGGGCTCGGCCGCACCTTGCGCCGCCACGGCCTGCAGACCTGGGCCAGGACCTATCCGTCGCGCAGCCACGGCGTCGAGGCGCTGGCCGAGCGGGTCGCGGACCAGTTGCTCCACGATCACGGAGACATCGCCTTCGACGCGGTGACGCACTCGCTGGGCGGCGTGCTGGTCCGGCAGATGGCAGGGCGGGTGCGCTTCCGCCGCGTCGTCATGTTGGCGCCCCCGAACGCAGGCAGCGACCTCGCACGGGCGCTCGGCGAATTCGGTCCCTTCTCCTGGCTCTACGGTCCGGCGGGGATGGACGTGCAGCGCGTGCGCGCCCACGAGCCGGCGCTGCAGTCCGAGGTGGCCGTCATCGCCGGCACCCGGGCACCGAGCCTCGGCAACCCGATCAGCTGGCTCTCGGCGTCACTCGGCGTCTTTGGTGAGCACCGCGCCAACGACGGCACGGTCGCCGTCGACGAGACCCACCTGCCTGGCATGGCCGATTTCTGCGCCGTCGACGCCAGCCACACCTGGATCATGAACGATCCTCGGGTGCAGGCGATGGTGCTGCGCTTTCTGGAGGCGGGGCGGCTGCATCCGCCGGCGGCAGAGGTGCAGCCGCTGGACCCGGCGAAGGGCGCCGGCGCCACAGCGTCGCGTTGAAGAGCTGCTCGGCCACCTCAAAGCGCGCCGCGATCGCCGCGGAGAGCGAACTCGCCTGCGCGAGCTGGGTCGCGGAGTCGAGCGCCTCGAGCGGGTTCCGGTCGTCGCGGTAGACGACGACCCAGTCGATGGCGTCGAGCCTGCCGATCAACTCCTCGATGGCGGCCGAGCGTGCGGGCTCCGGAAGGGCCGCCAGCAGCGGATAGTCATAGAGCCAGCGGCTGCCGGGCTGCAGGCCCGATTCGAGGTAAAGGCCGGGCTCGAATCCGAACACCAGCAGCCGCGCTTGCGGCGCGGCCAACTGGCGGAGGCGCAAGCCGATCGCCGCGACGTGCAGCGCCGAGAAGCGGCTCGGCGCATCGACGTAGCGCGCGAGGACCCCGACCGACCCGCCCGGCGCGAGCTGGCGCCACCACGCCGCCGCCGACATCGCCAGCGATGGCAGCGAGAGCACGAGAAGCGCCAGCGCCAGCAGCGTCCGTCGCAATGGCGATTGCGCAGCGCGCACGAAGCCAGCCGAGATGGCGATGCCGGCCATCGCCGCCAGCGGCAACATGACCGGGATCAGATGATGTTTCCAAAGCTTGCCCTGGATGAAGGTCTGCAGCAGCGCAGCGGCCAAAAGCCCGGGGAAGAGCCAACGTGGGGCAGCCTCGGTCTCCGTGGCAAGGGGGCGTCGCAGCGCTGCGAGCTCCATGGCCAGGCCGATGGCGCCGCCGATCGCGACCAAGGGCAGGGCGAGCCCGATGTGCTGCAAGGCCTGGACGGACTGTGCCAGCAAGTCCGCGGCACTCAAGCGGGAGACGCCGGCATGCAGCAGGTTGAAGCGGACGACGGCATCGAACATCGGCAACAGGACGTCGGTCGCCGCCGCCAAGAGCGTGAGGGCGAGGGCGGGCACCGCGATGCCGAGGTGCAGACGAAGGAGCGCCCGCGGGCCGGCCGACCGCAGCGCCCACAGCGCCCACAGGGGCCAGAGGCCGATGTAGGTGAACTTGAGCGTCCACGCAGCCATCAACGCGACCCCAGCGAGGGCCCAGCGGTGGCGGACGCCGGCGAAAAGCGCCGCCGCGACGGCGAGATCTTGCAACACCTCGGGCTGCAGCCGCGTCCACCAGCCGCCGAACACCTCGGAGCGGCCGGCGAGCAGGTAGAGGCCGGCGACGAGCGGCCCCTGCCAGTGCGGTCCAGGTCGACCGTGCGCCACGGCCTGGCCGAGCAACCAGGCGGTCAGCAGCGCGGCGAGGACGTCGAAGCCGCCGAGCGCCCAGCCGGCACCCTCATCGAGCAGGTGAGCGGCCATGGCGGCGAAGATCACGCCCGGCGGCTTGTGCTCGAAGAGGTCGCGGTAGGGGAGCAGCCCCTGCCAGGCTTCCCGGCCGAGCACGGCGAAGACCTGCTGGTCGCGTCCATGTGGCTCGACGATCCGGATCAGCAGCGGCAGCCCGAACAAGCTCGCAAAGGCGTAGGCCCGCGCTGTCGCGGTCAGGGGCATGGCGGGTGAGGGCTTTGCTGCAATCGCTCCCTCCATGTCGAAATCAGGGGCCCGCTGTCGCGGCTCAGCGGCCGGACAGCGCGTAGGCGCCGCCAAAGACGCAGTGCGCGAACTGGCTCGTCACGGCCGCGGTCAGCGCCTCGAGATCGTCCTGGGTGGAGCGTCGGCTGGCGTGTCGGCCGAGGGCCAGCACCGCGAGGCCGTGGGCGATCGACCAGGCGCCGATGCGCGTCGTGTCAGCATGTTCGGCCGCAATTTTCCCGCATACCACGGCGGCATCGACCACGTCTGCGAGGGCGCCCCAGGCCGCGGCGCGCGCCGCCTCGAGCTCGGGGTCGCCTTGTTGGAGCAGATCGCCGCGGAACATGAGCTCGAACGTCGCCGGCCGCGCCAGCGCGAAGCCGACGTAGGCGGCACCGACGGCGGCCAGGGCGGACTCCGGGTCTTGGGTCGCGGCCGCGGCGCGGTGCATCGAGGCCGCGAGCTCGGCATAGCCGCTGCTGGCGAAGGCGGTCAGCATGCCGGCGCGATCGCCGAACACCGCGCCGGGCGCCGCGTGCGAGTAGCCAGCGCGGCGAGCGATCCCGCGCAGCGAGATGGCCCCGACGCCAAACTGCTCGAGCTCGTCGCCCACCGCAGCGAGCAGTGCGTGTCGTGAATTCGTGCGACTCAATGGACCCCCGTGCACCCGCAAGGCGCCTCACCATCGTCGATAGTGCATCCCGCTCGATCGATCTGCAACCCATCGCGGCGTCGAGGTTCTGGGCCCAGGCCAAGGTGCGCGCCGCTCGCTCTAGACAGCGGCTGAGCGTCGCGTCGAGCCTGCCTGGAGGCTGGGCGACGGCGTTGCGTCGGCATCCCCCAGCGGCTACGGTCCGCTCGCCTGCAGCCGATGGGGGACCGAGGTCATGAGCGGAGCGGACACGGAAGGCCACGCGGGGCGGCGCCGCTTGCCCGCCGAGTGGGAGCCGCAAGACGGCGTGCTCCTGACCTGGCCGCATGCCGGCAGCGACTGGGCGCCTATTCTCGCCGAGGTCGAAAGGGTCTTCGTCGAAATCGCCGTCGCCATTGCGCGCAGCGAGCGCTTGATCGTCGCCTGCCACGATCCGGCGCTGCAGGCGCGGGTCGAGGGCCTGCTGCGCGCCGCGGGCGTCGACGCCGGAACCGCTGAGGACGCCCGCGCCCGGCTCTTCTGCGTGCCGAGCGACGACACCTGGGCGCGCGACCACGGGCCGATCTGCGTCGTAGACGACGACGCGGCGCCGCTACCCCTCTCCTTCCGCTTCCGCGGCTGGGGCGGAAAGTTTCCGGCCGAGCGCGACGACGCCATCACCAGAGCGCTCTCGGCGAAGGGCGCGTTTGCACGCGACGCCAGACGCCTCAGCCTGGAGCTCGAGGGCGGCGCTATCGAGAGCGACGGCCGTGGCACCTTGCTCACCACGCGCGCCTGCGTGCTCAACGAAAACCGCAACAACGGCGGCCTCGGCGAGGTGGATGCCGAGCGGGCCTTCGCCGAGCACTTCGGCGCCGAGCGGGTCCTCTGGCTCAGCCACGGCCACCTCGAGGGCGACGACACCGACAGCCACATCGACACCTTGGTGCGCCTCGCGCCCGGCGCCGATGGCCGCGGCGACGCGCTGGTCTACCAGGGCTGCGACGATGGCGACGACCCGCACTACGCCGACCTCAACGCCATGCGCGACGAGCTCCTAGCGCTACGAACCATGGCGGGGGCGCCCTACGCGCTGCACGCCTTGCCATGGCCGCGGGCGCAGCACGACGACGCCGGCGAGCGCCTGCCCGCAACCTACGCCAACTATCTGATTCTGAACGACGCCGTCCTGGTCCCGACCTATGACGACCCTGCGGACGCCGCCGCCTTGCAGGTCGTCGCGGCGGCGCACCCGGGCCGCGCCGTCCTCGGCATCGACTGCCGGTGGTTGATCTGGCAGCACGGCAGCCTGCATTGCGTCACCATGCAGCTGCCGCGCGGCAGCCTGCGCCCAGGAGGTGAGCCATGACGACGACGTTGGCGGTGGCCTTGGTCCAGCAGGCATGCGGCGAAGACCCGGCAGCGAACTTGCGGGCCACGATGGACCGCGTTCGGCTCGCCGCCGCCGAGGGCGCAGGCCTCGTCGTGCTGCAAGAGCTGCACCGCGCCCGCTACTTCTGCCAGACCGAGGACGTGGCCGCCTTCGACCTGGCCGAGCCGATCCCCGGCCCGACCAGCGCGGCGCTCTCTGCCCTCGCCGCGGAGCTGTCGGTCGTGCTCATCGCCTCGCTCTTCGAGCGGCGCGCCGCCGGCCTCTACCACAACACCGCGGTCGTCTTTGACGCCGATGGGAGGATGGCGGGCCGCTACCGCAAGATGCACATCCCAGACGATCCGGGCTTCTACGAGAAGTTCTACTTCACGCCCGGCGACCTCGGCTTCACGCCCATCGACACCGTGGCCGGCCGCCTGGGCGTGCTGGTCTGCTGGGACCAGTGGTTCCCCGAAGCGGCGCGCCTGATGGCCCTGGCCGGCGCGGAGCTCCTCATCTATCCGACCGCGATCGGCTGGGATCCGCGCGACGAAGCGCCCGAGCAGCAGCGGCAGCTCCAGGCCTGGCAGACGGTGCAGCGCGCCCACGCCATCGCCAACGGCGTGCCGGTGCTGGTCTGCAACCGCGTCGGCTTCGAGCCAGACCCGAGCGGCGGCCCCGGCCTGCAGTTCTGGGGCCACAGCTTCGTGGCCGGACCGCAAGGCGAGGTCCTGGTCGAGGCCGGCCTCGACGAGGCGATCGTCCGCACCGACATCGACCTCACCCGCACCGAGCAGGTCCGGCGGATCTGGCCCTTCTTGCGCGATCGCCGCGTCGACGCCTACCAGGGCATGGTCCAGCGCTACCTCGACCCAACCGGCCGCTAGCAGCGACGCGCCTTCAGTTGCTGAACGCCGCGATGCCGGTCTGCGCCCGCCCCAGGATGAGGGCGTGGATGTCGTGCGTGCCCTCGTAGGTGTTGACCGACTCGAGGTTGCAGACGTGGCGCATGACGTGGAATTCGTCGACGATGCCGTTGCCACCGTGCATGTCGCGGGCGACGCGGGCGATGTCCAGGGCCTTGCCGCAGCTGTTGCGTTTGATCAGCGACACCATCTCGGGCGTGCTGCGACCCTCGTCCATCAGGCGGCCGACGCGTAGCACGGCGTGCAGGCCGAGCGCGATCTCGGTCTGCATGTCGGCCAGCTTCTTCTGAATCAACTGGTTCGCCGCCAGCGGCCGACCGAACTGGGTGCGGTCGAGCGTGTACTGCCGCGCCGCGTGCCAGCAGGCCTCGGCGGCGCCGAGCGCGCCCCAGGCGATGCCGTAGCGGGCCCGGTTCAGGCAGCCGAAGGGACCCTTGAGGCCGCGGATGTCGGGAAACGCGTTGGCCTCGGGCACGAAGACGTCATCCATGACGATCTCGCCGGTAATGGACGCCCGCAGCGACATCTTGCCGCGGATCTCGGGCGCCGAGAGGCCCGCCATGCCCTTCTCGAGCACGAAGCCACGGATCTCGCCGGCGTCGTCCTTGGCCCAGATGACAAAGACGTCGGCGATCGGGGAGTTGGTGATCCACATCTTGCGGCCGGTGACCCGATAGCCGCCTTCGACCGCCTTCGCCCGGCTCTCCATGCTGCCGGGGTCGGAGCCGTGGTTGGGCTCGGTCAGGCCAAAGCATCCGACCAGCTCGCCTTTGGCGAGGCCGGGCAGCCAGCGCTGGCGCTGGGCCTCGGTGCCGTAGGCGTGGATCGGGTGCATCACCAGCGACGACTGCACGCTCATCGCGGAGCGATAGCCCGAGTCGACCCGCTCGACCTCACGCGCGACGAGGCCATAAGCGACATACGAGAGCCCAGCGCAGCCGTAGCCGTCGATGGTCGAGCCGAGCAAGCCGATCTTGCCCATCTCGCGCATGATCTCGCGGTCGAAGTGCTCGTGACGCGTCGCCTCGACCACGCGCGGCAGCAAGCGCTGCTGACAATAATCGTGAGCGCTCTGCTGGACGCCGAGCTCGACCTCGTCCAGCTGCTCCTGCAGACGCAGCGGATCGGCCCACTCAAAGCGCGCCCGCTCGCCACCCTTTGCCCCGCCCTGCCCCGCCTTGTCCTTGCTGCTCGCCATCGTCGCCTCCCCTGCCCGCCTCGGCGTGGCCGCAGGAGGCTAGACAGCCGCTGCCAGAGGCGCAATGGTCCCGGCGCGCGTGGACCTCGCGCATCCTGGCCCAAGAGCCGTCCAGAGCCCGCCATGCCCCGCCCCCAGACCGACGCCGGCTTGTGGCTCTCCAAGACCTTGCTCGCCCCAGCGCGCGGCGACGTCTGCCGCCTGGAGGTCTGCCACGGCGCCTGCTGTGCCGGCGGCATCTGGGTCGATGTCGTTGCGGTGCAAGCGATCTTGGCGGCCGAACCGACGATCGCGCCCCGCCTGCCGGCTGATCGCCGCGACCCGGACCAATGGTTCAGCGGCGAGTCGTTCGAGCACAGCGACTTTCCCTCCGGCATCGCCAACGCCACCACCGTCTTGCCGCGTCCGGACGGGTCGCAGCGCCCTGGCTGCACCTTCCTGGAAGCCGACAACACCTGTGCCCTCGAGCACGCCAGCGCCGCCCTCGGCCTCGGCTGGCCGGGTCTCAAACCCTTCGACTGCGCGACGTTTCCGCTGCTGCGCTCGGAAGGCACGGTCGGGCGCGATCGCAGCGTCCACCACGTCGAAGGGCAGGCCGACTGCAAGCCGCCGGCCAGCGGCGCCGGGCCCGCATTCCATCAGGTCTTTCGCCGCGAGGTCGAGCTCGCCATCGGTCGTCAAGGCGCCGAGCGGCTCGAGCGCTGGCAGGCGCGACGCGACGCACGGCGGCGGGACTAGGCGAGCGTCCGATGGGTTGTTGCGTTCGTCGGCTTGCGCCGTCCCTGCAGGGAGCGCCATCCTTCTGGCGCGCTGAGGAGAGGCCCATGACGCCCCAGACCCACAAGGCCCACCGTCCGAGTGAAAGCGCCGCGCGCGCGACCCCCAAAGCCAGGCGAGGACCGAACCCGCAGCCCTTCGTCGTCCTGGCGCTGACGCTCGGGCTCGCCGCCTGCCACGAGGCGCCCGCCCACCCCATGGCCGGCGGCCCGCCCAGCGCCAAAGCGCCGATGCCGCCGACCACGATGCGGACCGGGCAGGCCGGCAAAGCCAACACCGCCAAGAACAAGCTTCGCAAGGAGGATCCCGTGGATGACCGCCGCTACGAAAAGCCCGATGACGCGACCCTGCGCCGCACGCTGACGCCGCTGCAGTACGAGGTGACCCAGCGCCACGGCACCGAGCCCGCCTTCCGCAATGCGTTCTGGAACCAGAAGGAGCCCGGCCTCTACGTCGACATCGTCACCGGCGAGCCGCTCTTCTCTTCGCGCGACAAGTTCGACTCCGGCACCGGTTGGCCGAGCTTCACCCGCCCGGTCGCCGGCGGCCGCGTCGTCGACAAGGTCGATCGCAGCTACGGCATGGCGCGGGTCGAGGTGCTGTCGGCGGCGGGCAGCAGCCACCTCGGCCACGTCTTCGACGACGGCCCCGCGCCGACGGGCATGCGCTACTGCATCAATTCGGCCTCACTGCGCTTCATCCCGCTGGCGCGCCTGCAGGCCGAGGGCTACGGCGCTTACGCCGAGGCGGTCAGCGGCGTCCGCAGCGCGCCCGAGGCCGACACCGACAACGCCTGCGCCACCCCACAGCCCGGCGCCACCAACGCAAAGGCCAAAGGCGCCGCGCCCGGCTGCGAGGCGACGGTCGACGAGGTCTTCCTCGCCGGCGGCTGCTTCTGGGGCATGGAGGAGCTGCTGCGCGCCATCCCCGGCGTCCTCGAGACCGAGGTCGGCTACACCGGCGGCAAGACGCGCTCGCCGACCTACGAACACATCAAGCGCGGTGACACCGGCCACGCCGAATCGGTCCGTGTCGTCTACGACCCCAAGCAGCTGTCGCTCGAGACGCTGCTGACCGAGGGGTTCTTCCGCATGCACGACCCGACGACGCCCAACCGTCAGGGCAACGACGTCGGCAGCCAGTACCGGTCGGCGATCTTCGTCGCCAACGCCGAGCAGCGCAGCGCCGCCGAACGCGCCAAGGCGGCGGCCGCCAAGTCAGGGCGCTGGAAGGCCCCGATCGTCACCGAGATCGTCGCCGCCGGTGAGTGGACGCCAGCCGAGGGCTATCACCAGGACTACCTGCAGAAGAACCCGGGCGGCTACACCTGCCACTGGATGCGGTAGCGGCGACACGCCGCGCCGCCAGTCGTGAGCGCACCCTGACGTCCCGAAGTCGAATGCGGCGACGCCCATTTGCCCGGGCGCGGCCCTCGACTCCAAGCGACCTTCCAGTCGATGGGCTGGTGTCTGCAGCGCCCGACCGATGGCGCGTTCGGGTCGATGGTGAGGCAGTCCGTCAGGTGTCGCGCCAGCCTCGCTTTCATGTTAGATGACATGAATGTGCACACTGCCTCTTGCGCCCTGCAACCGACGTTCTACGATGGCGGGCAGAGGGCCACTGGCCGCAACGCACGCGCCATCGGAACCCGCCCTGTCCTGCTTGACGCGCCCCGGCCCTGGCCGCGCGCCGTGGAGTGACCTCATGCGACCCATGTCTTCCCAGCTGGCGCGTTACCGTTCCCTGGCGGTGCGCGGCTCTGCCCTCGTCGGCCTGACCTTGCTCGCCGCCTGCGCCACCGGCGACGACCCGGATCAAATCGCGGGCGCTGGGCTCGGCAGCTCTGGCGCACTTGTCGGCGCGCTGATCGATGTCCGCATGGACAGCCAGGTCGGCGTCTTACTCGACGAGCTGCCGGGCAGCCTGCGCCAGCGCGTCGCCACGGCGATGCTGGCGCGGCCAGCGTCGTTCTGGCGGGCCCGCGCGGAGATGCAGATCGAGACCACGGCCTACCAGCTCAGCTACCGCAACGCATTCTACGTCAACAAGGGCCAGCTGCCGCTAAGCCCGAGGCAGACCTGGAACATCACGGTCGGCACGCCGGTTCGCAAGACCATCGACGGGCACGACCTCGTGGTGGCCCCGTATTCGATGCAGAGCACGCTGTTGACCAGCCTCGACTCGCCGGCCAAGGCCGACAAGGCGCTCGAAAAAATCGGCGGCACCTGGAACGAAGGCTTCGTGTTGCCGGTCGACCCCGAGATGCTGCTCGAGCGCACGGGCTACGCCTGCATGGACGAAGAGGACTTTCCGCCCAACAGCGTCGACAGCGAGAACGCCCGCGAGTTCTACGACCAGACCTGCAAGAAGGGCACCAATGGCTGCCACGTGACCCTGCCGGTGCCGGTCGAGTCGTGCATCGAGGCGCTCAAGGCGCACGTCGGCCGCGTCAGCACGGCGGTGCGCTTCCGCCGGCTGCCCTGGAGCCAGGCCCTCGCCGACAGCGTTCGGGTCGGCGGGCTGGCCACGCCCGGCGCCGAGCTCGAGGTCATCGCCGAGGGCCTCGAGAACAACCGGATCATCTACCGCTACATTCAGCCGGGTTCGTGCGCGATCGAGGAGGGCTGCGTCGGCGGCTCAGGCTGGCGTCGGTTGCTGCAATTCGACGCGTCGGTGCGCAACCTCGGCGGCTCGCCGGCGGCCATCGGCGATGTGTCTACGAGCTCGCTGCCCGTGCAGCACAACATGTTTGAATACAGCGCCTGCCACGGCCACTTGCACTTCTCGCACTACGGCAACTTCGCCTTTGACAACGGCGACCCCAACCTCGGCAGCAAGCGCGCCTTTTGCCTGGAGAGCGTGACCCGCTACAGCAACAACGAGACCACGCCCCTGACGCACCCCTACAACTGCCATTACCAAGGCATCGAGGCTGGCTGGGGCGACGACTACATCGCCGGTATCGAGTGCCAGTGGGTGGACGTGACCACCGTCAACACCACGAGCAGCCCGGTGACCGCCCCCTTGCGCTTCGTCGTCAACCCGGACGGCTTTCTCTGTGAAGGCACGCCGATTTTGGACGCCAAAGGCAACTTCACCTTTGAGCCGACGCAGTTCATGACCGAGGACGGCAAGCAGGTCGATCGCATCGCCTGCAACGAGCGCCCGGACGCCGGCGGCAACAACAGCGCGGCCCTGGCAGTGACGCTGCCGACCAGCGGCGGCTATGTCACCGCGCCGTGCAGCCGAGACCAGCAGGGCCCGAGCCGCAACTGCGGCTTCGTGCAGCAAGGCGGGGCCAAGGCCTGCTCGCCCGGCAAGACCGTCAAGCTCGAGTGCAGCGTCGGCAACCCTGCGGCGCCGGCGGTGGCGCGCTTCTGCGAGGCCAGCACCGCGCTCGGCGCGATTCCCTGCACGGCGCGCGAGGCACTGTCCAACAAGGTGGTCGGCGCCGGCACCACCCGGGTCACGTTCACCTGCCCGAATGCGCGCGATGGCCAGGAAGTCGGTGGCAGCTACGGGCTCTATGTGACGCCGGCGTTCTCTGAGGACCCGACCCAGACCGTGAGCTGTGTCGTCAAGTAGCGCCCCAAGGCGCCGGCAGAATCGGCGTCTTGATACCCACCCGGCGCCGCGGTCGAGGCGAGAGAACGGTGCGGCGGGGACCTGAGCTCAAGGCTCGCGGAGCTGAGCCACCATCAAGGCCGGGTCCGTAGTCGGCAACTTGCAGATGCCGCGCACGCAGACGTAGGCCGTCACCTTGCCGTCGCGCGCCACCTTCTCGCGCGTCAGCGGCGTCAGGGCATCGAGGGCCGCCTGGCCAGCGCCGTGCTCGACCGCGATGACGACGTGATTCACGGGCGCCACGCCGCGCAGGGCCCCGAACATGGGCGCAAATGCCGTCGCTGCGCTGCCGGCCGGCCGCACCAAGACCAGCTGCTTGAGCGGCGCATGCAGCAGCTCGACGGCGACGAGCATCTCGGTCAGCGCCATCGGCGAGCGGGCGAGGCGCTGGCCGAAGGCGGCGAGGGCGGCGCGGGCGCGCTCCAGGTATGCCTCTTCGCCGGTGAGGGCGGCCAGCCGCAAAAGGTTCTGCGCCGCGATCGAGTTGCCGCTTGGCTCGGCGCCATCGTAGTCGGGCTTTTCGCGCGCCAGCAGGGGCGACGCCGTCGCGGCGGTCATGAAGTAGCCGCCGGCGCTGTCGGCGAAGCCGGCGTTCTGGGCGGCCTGGAGCGCCAGCGCCCGCTCCAGCCAGCGCGGGGCCCCTGTGGCCTCGAAGAGCGCCAGCAAGCCCTGGATCATGAAGGCGTAGTCGTCCAACATGCCCTCGATGTGCGCCTGCTCGCCATGGGCGATGCGCCGCAGCCCGCCCTGGCCGTCCGCCATCTTGGCGAGGACGAAGTCGGCGGCGCGGCCGGCGGCTTCGAGGTAGCGGGGCTCGGGGATCGCTGCGCCGGCGCGCGCCAACGTCGCGATCAGCAATCCATTCCAGGACGCGATGATCTTGTCGTCGAGCAGCGGCGGGACCCGCTTGGCCCGGGCGGTGTAGAGCTTGTCGCGGGCCGCGCGCAGCCGGGCGGTGAATGCCTCGGCCGCCACGCCGCGCGCCTTGGCCTCCTCCTCGAGGCTGCGCGCCAGGTGCAGGACGTTGTTGCCCTCGAAGTTGCCGCGCTCGCTGACATCGTAGACCTCGGCGACGAGCGTCGCGTCGGCTTCGCCGAGCACCTCGCGCAGCTGCGCCGGCGTCCAGACGAAGAAGCGGCCCTCCTCGCCCTCGCTGTCAGCGTCGGTCGCCGAGTAGAACGCCCCGCCCGGCGCCTGCATCTCGCGCAGCAGGTAGTCCATGGTCTCGCGCAGGGTCGTGGCATAGCGGGCATCTCCGCTCGCCTGCAGCGCGTCGACCAAGGCGGCGCCGATGAGGGCCTGGTCGTAGAGCATCTTCTCGAAGTGCGGCACCAGCCAGCGGGCGTCGGTGCTGTAGCGGGCGAAGCCGCCGCCGACGTGGTCGTAGATGCCGCCCATCGACATCTTGGCGAGGCTGAAGAGGGCGACGTGGCGGCTCTGCGGGGCGCCGGCGCGGGCGGCGTGGCGCAGCAGGAGGCCGACCGGGATGTTGCTCGGGAACTTGGGAGCCCGCTGCGTGCCGCCGTGCACCGCATCGAACTGGCCGTGCAGCTGGGCCGCCAGGCGATCGACGGCATCGACGCCGACGACGTCACCGCGCTGCGACGTCGCCATCTGCGCCGCGATGTGGGCCGCGACGCGGCGACCTTGGGCGACGACGCCCGCCTCGTCCTCCTGGTATTGGTCGGCGAACTGCGTCAGCAACCCTTCGAAGCCAGGGCGACCGCGCATGCCGCCGCGCGGTGGGAAGTAGGTGCCGGCGAAGAAGGGCAGCCCGGCGAGCTCCTGCCCGGCGCCGCCGGGCCCAGGGGCGATCCACACGCTCATCGGCCAGCCACCGTTGCCGCTCATGGCCTGCACCGCCGCCATGTAGATGGCGTCGACGTCCGGGCGCTCTTCGCGGTCGAGCTTGATGGGCACGTAGCGGGCGTTGATCAATGCGGCGATGGCGAGGTCTTCGAAGCTCTCGTGCTCCATGACGTGGCACCAGTGGCAGGTGGCGTATCCGACGCTGAGGAAGATCGGCCGCTTGAGGCGCCGCGCTTCGGCGAAGGCTTCGGAGCCCCAGGGGCGCCAATCGACCGGATTGTGCGCGTGTTGGCGCAGGTAGGGGCTCGTCTCGAGCAGCAGGCGGTTGGTGAAATTCGGCGAGGCGCCGGCTGGGGCGTAGGGGTCGGGGTGCGGGCCGCTTCCAGGGTGTTCCTTGCCACCGTGGTGGCGGGTGCGTGGCCGATAGCCCTTCGGCAGGGCGGCGGTGGCGGCAGCGAGCGTGGCGTCGACTTCGGCGGGATAGGGCTGTGTCTGGGGCTGGGTGGCGAATCTGCGCGCGGACGGCGTGACCGACGTTGTGACAGGGGCAGGCGCGGTCGGCACGGTCGGCATCGCTGACTCCGGAGTGCGCCGCTGGCAGGCCATCACCAAGACCAGCGCGGTGGCGGCGATGAGCAGCGCGCGGCTCGAGCGTGCAGCGCCAGCGGCCGGCCAGCGCGCCCGACCGCCCCTTAGCCCCACCGCCCCGCCACCGAGCGTCACTCCGCGCTCCCAGCCCCAGGCCCAAAGCGCCACCCCACGATCCGCCCGCCAGCCCCCAACACCACCCCCAGCCCATCCGCGGCCAGCGCCGGGGCCTGCCCCACCCCGCTCGCCATCCGCTCCGGCATCCCCCCAGCCGCGGCGACGCGAACCACCTCGCCCGTCTCCCGGGTCGCCCACCAGAGCTGGTCGCCCGCCAGCGCAATCGAAAAAATCTCGTCGAGCCCCCGCGCCACCACCACCGGCGCGCCGCCGTCCAGCGGCACCCGCAGGACGCTACTGCCCGTGCCAGCCGCCTCGGTCGTCACCCAGGCCCCGTGCAGACCGACGGCGACGTCGTAGCCCACGACCTCGTTCTCGACCAGCTGGCGCCCTTCGCCCGCCGGCAAGGGCAGCTGCATCAGGAATCCCCCGCTGCTCGTGACATAGGCGTGCCCGGCGTCGACCGCCAAGCCCGTCGCACCCGCCACGCGGGCGATCCGCCTTGGCTCGCCGCCCGCCAGCGGCGCCGCCACGACGAAGTCCTCGTCTTCGCCCACCTCTGTCAGCCACAGGGCTTGGCCCCTCGCGGCGTCGATGACGAGCGCTGACGGCAGGTTCTGCGCCCGCGCCAGCACCTGGACCTTGCCGCCGCCACTCTTGACGCGGCAGATCGAGTCGCCGACCAGGTTGGTCCAATACACGTAGCCGCCGTGCACCGCGATCGCGAAGGGCCTGCTCTGGCCGCGCGCGAGCACCTGGCGCTTGCCGCCACGCCTGGGCGCACGCGCCACCACGCCCTCGCGCGAAGTCCAGTAGACGTGGGTGGTGTCGAGCGCGAGCCGCGTCGCCTCCCCCGCCTTGGCGACGACGACCTTGGGCGACGTCAATGCGCTGGCCTGCGTCGGCGCCTTGGTCGGCGCCTTGGTCGGCGCCCTTGTCGGCGCCGCAGCTGCCGGTGCGGAGGCCAAAGCGGCGAGCGCGCAGGCGAGGGCGGTCGCCACGGACGCCGAGCGGCCGTGGCGGTCGGAGCGACGTCGGCCGGGAGCGAGAGCGCGCATGGGAGCACTGCCAGCGGCCACACGGTGGGCCAACGCCGAGCCTGCGCGCCGACCCAGGCGCCGTCAACCCTGCGCTGCCGCCCAACCGCCGCACCGTCGAGAGACGCCACTTTGAGGCGGCAGCCTCAGCGCCAACTGGAAGTCCAAGCGCGCACGGCAACTGGGGAGAACGCCTCGCTACTTGCCCTCAGGGCTCCACGGCGCGAGCTCGACCTGCTTGACGCCCTTCCAGCCCACGGAGTCAGGGGTGGCGCCGTTGTAGCAGACGGCGAAGTCAAGGGGGGTGTCGATGGTGCAGGGGTAGGGGACCTCGGCGGCGGCTGGGTGGCACTCGTCGATCGGGTGGAAGGTGAGGCGGATGCAGGCGTGTTTGTCTGCGTTCCCGAGTGTTGGCATCCAAACCAGTGCGAAGGTCTCGGCACGCTCTTCGAAGTGATTGGTGGGGTCGAAATGGTCCCCCATCTGGTTCGGAATCTGGCACATCGTCCGACCGCAACACGGCGGGACGAGCTGTTGGGGTCCGGATTGGAGGACATTGGTGAGCCAAGGCCGCACGAACTTGGGGCCAACATAATAGGACCAATCTACGCCGTTGTCGCATTCGAATCCTTGTCCCGTCGGTCCATAGGGATACCACGGCGTCCCTTCAAGCCAGTCATGCGTCATTCCAAGGTACGCAGCTCCTGATGTGGCCTCGATGGAAACTGAGCCATACACTGGGCCATGGAGTTTGATGAGCCCAAATTGCCCGATCCCAATGATCGGCTTGTACAATTGCTCCGCCAACGTCGCCAAGTGTCGCCGCCATAAGAGCAGGGTTGGCAAGCCAGCCCCCGCCTTGAAAATATGCTTCTTCGCATCCCGCCAGGCCGACGTCTGTGGCGCTGCGACAACAACATAGTGGTCGCAGGACCACGATGGCGGCGCTCGTTCCTTGAAGCGCACGCACGGCTCCTTGGAAGCCGCAGACCCGGTGTCCTGATCGCTACCTGCAGGCGCCGTCTCCTGGCATTGAGCGTCGGGCTCCGATGCAACCTCTGGTTGGGTGCACGCTTGCGCCGCCAACGACAGGGCCATCACCGAACCTAGGAGCGCCGCTTTGCGCGCCGCTTGGCTGTGATGTGAGGAGGTCCGTGACACGGGGCTCTCTTTCTCCGTGGCTGAGGCGCTGTCGGACCGCTGCATCTTGTCCCCCTCTCACGCGCGATCGATTCTGCGCAGACTCAAGAGCTAGGCCTCTGCCGCGATTCGTGATCCGTGACTCAGGCGAAGCTGCCATGCGAACTCACGCGCTCTCCTCAATTGCCGCGACGAGTGCCTGCACACTGCAGCGAACCACCCCCAGCAGCTCGTCGAACTTTTCCAGTGGCGGCAGCAACTCGGCAGGTCCGTGGCAGACGCTGGCGAAGGCCGGGCCAAAGATGTCGACGGCGAGTGGATCGGCGCCGGCAAACACTCCAGCGACCTGTCCCGATGGGCCCAAGGAGGCAAGTGTGAGCTTATCCTCGGTGGAAGCCGGACTCGTCGAACCATATGTCTTGACGTAGGTATCTAGCGTCAGTGTTTCGGCTTGGCAGACCGTCGTCCACGGGTTGCTGAGAGGTGAGGTTGCCGGATTCAGGAACCAAATTTGGATGTCATCCGGAAACCCAACGCGATGTACCGTTTCCAATACCGGCGAGCCGGACAGACTCGCAACCGGAGAGTTTGCAGACCTGCGCGTTAACCCAAATATATCATACGAATGCGCTGCAAGCAGCTGCAGCAGCTGTTGCGCGTTCGGCGCACCGTCTTGCGCCGCCTGGAGCGTCAGCAGGGCCAGCATCACGACCCGCAACGCGACGCTGCCATCGATAGACTCGCTGGTGAGCGTGGCCATCAGTGTGTAGCCTTCACGGGCAAGCGCTTGCGGCTCCTTCGTCACCACCCCAGACATTGGCGTGACCAGCTCTCGGACGGCGCGGGCCAGCGTCTGCCGCATGGGCGCCATCGAGCATTCGAACCCCGTGTTGAACAGGGGCTGCCATTGCGGCAACGGCAACATGCCCGCGTACGTCTCCAGCAGCGCCGCCAAGCCATGGAGCCCAGGCATCGGCTGGCCGCAGGGCCAGTAGGCGACTGCCATCAGCCATCGCCGCAGCGACACCGCGCCGCCGCCGGGGTCGGCCTGGATCCAGTTGGCTGCGGTGGCCTGCGTGACGCGCCATGCCATCCAAGGCCAATGCGGCGCCAGCGAAGGGGCGAAGGTAGGATCTGCCATCGCCGAGAGCAGGGCTTGCGCCAGGTGCGTTCGCCGGACTCCGTCGCTCGGCTCCACAGGTTGCTCAGGCGGCTGAGCCGAGGGGGCACTGACCGCATCGGCCCACAGGTGCATGCCAAACTGGAGGCGCCACGGTAGCCAGCCAGAGAGGCTGTCGTCGCCATAAACGGCGCCGTTGGCAACGCCATTGACGTTGAGGTCGCCGTGTGTGCAGGCGAGACCGGAGCCGAAGGCGTAGCATGCGTTGTGGTTGCGGTCGAACCCACCCGCAACCCGAATTGGCACGGAATCAGTCACCCGCAGGCTCGTGGACCAAGCCGTGGTCGGCGGTATCATCTCGTCGTCGGCCGGCATATCCACAGCTACCTTAGTGACCGTTGCCGCGGGAACATTCACCCCAAGCAGGAGCGTTGCCAATGCTGCACTGTTCACGCCGCAACCGCCCCATCCTCGTCGCAACCACTGCGCCATCGAGATCGAATAGACTCCTGTAGGATTGCAGCTAAGCTCGAGTATCCCCCCGGGCGGAGCATCAGCCTCTTGATTGCACGCGAAGTACGTCCACTCCCGCTGTCCATGAAGCGCCCGCCGCTGCACCATCCACGTCCGCAATGCGGCCAGCGCAGCCCGCGGGGTGGTCGCGCCGGCGACATGAATGATCGATGATGCCGCGTGGTACGCCGTCGTCGGATCGGGGTTCCAAATGAAGTCACTGCTGAACCATGCCCCGCCGACCGCTTGTAGTGGGCTATGCCCTCGCCAACTGCCCTCCAGGACATCCTTCAACCTATTGGGGGACTGCGGCCGCCACGACAACATCCCAGCCACCTGCCACGCGGGAAAGTCCCGCAGCCGCCAAGGTACCAAGCCAGCCCCGTCGATGTACAGGCTCAGCGCGACGCGCCGCGACCACAGCCGCAAAGCATCGTGCTGGGTGAACTGGTTCGGCGACGTGTACTTCGACCACTTCGCCAGATCTGTCGCGCGGCCGACGCAGTGGTGCGGTAGCGCCGCCTTCTTGGCCTGGATGAGGCCCTTCGGCGCCTTGACGTGAGAGTTCTCCTCGACAGCGAACGCAACCATCTGCGCGATCAGCTTGGGATCATTGCCGGACGGGTAGCCGCTGCCCCAATCTGGGATGTAGCTCGCCCAGCCGAACATGTCCAGGTCGGGCGCCAGCGCCTCGACCAGCCAGCCCTGACCGAATTCACTCAGCGCTCCGACGAGCAGCTGGGTGCTGAAGATCGGCAGCTTGGCATTGAGGGCGTCGTCGCTGGTCGGCATCGGCGTCTCAGCCCCGACCAGCTAGGCGCTCGGCGGAGACGTCGAGCGATGGCTGAAGCGGCTTCAGCCGCAGCTCGCGCGCGACCACCACCCCGACCGCGTTGGTCGCCTCGACCACCTCGGCCTCGTAGCGCGAGAGCAGCGGCCGCAGGGCCTGTTCCAGCAGCAGCGGCCAGGGAGCAGTCGTCAGCGTTTCCTCGCCACAGCTCGGTGCAGGGCCTTGTAGCGACTTGCTTGATTGATCAAAGCCTGCGCCGAGCGCCGCGCTCCCCAAGCCGGGCCTCCCCGGCGCCCAGGTCGTTCCGCCAGCGTCGAACTGTGGAGTTGGCGTCGGGCCGAGCAGTCCGCTCTGCTCTCGCGCCGCCGCCTGAGCCCGCAACTCTGCGACAGTGATGCCGGACTGTGCTCTATCGTCGCGCCACATTGGCTCCTCCACCGCTGGCTGTGGCCGCATCTCAGTTGCCCATCGTCACCCAGATCTCGACCCGGACGAAGGCGCCGAGCGTGACGCTGGTGTTGGCGACCATGACCCGCAAGAGTTCGCGCAGGCCATTCTCGGTGTTCAGCTCCTGTGTATTGGCGACGATCGTACGACCAGGTGACACCGTGGAGCCGACCTGCGCCCACGTCGAGGGCGCGGAGGCGCCGCCGCTGAGGGCGATTGGCGACGCCGCATCAGGGTTGTTGGACGACTGAAACACCAGATCGACGTCCTCGTTGCCGACCACGGTCACGCGTAGGTTCACGCGCACAAAGCGGTATCCTTGGGTACGAAGCCACCGCGTCATGGGCAGCACCCACTGGCTCGCCTGCCCGGTGACCGCGCTATCCAACGCGAACCACTCGTCGAGCCACAGCACAGAGCCGCTCGAACATCCAGCCATCCGAACCTCCCGACGCCCGGGATGGCCGATCCGCTTCAGGGCGAACGGGCGAACGGGCGAACGGGCGAACGGGCGAACGGGCGAACGGGCGAACGGGCGAACGGGCGAACGGGCTCAAGATTGCCAGAGGCCGCCCGTCGCGTCAATACGCTTATCGCAACGTCGCAGCGAATATTACATCATGATCTGCGCGGCACCCGATCGCGACAGCCCGGCTCCGCGCCAAGGCCCCACACCTTGGTCGCCCGTCTCCCTGGCGCCTGACAGATCGCGCGCCTACGCCTCCATCGAGCCGCGACGCCGGGGCCACCGGGCGGTGGGCAGCGTGGCTTGCGCGCCTTCCCTACCAGAACTTCGCCAGCAGCCGAACGCCAAACGTGGTGGCGTTGGCCGGCCGCATATTCTTGCCAGCGACGAGGTCGAGCGAGCGCTGGCGCACGTAGAGTTGCAGGGGCGCGCCGAGGCGCAGCAGGCTGAGGGTGGCGGTGGCGGCAAAGGCGTGCTTGTAGCCCTCGCCCCAGTAGCGGGCGCGCTCGTCGCTCCAAATCGGATCGTGGGAGGTCCAGACCGTTGGCTGCAGATACACGAAGTCATAGGACAGGTTCAAGGCGAGCAGCGGCGGAAAGCCGGCGGCGGCGGCGACCGAGCCCTTGGTCATCCAGGTGCCGTAGGTCGGCCCGATGAGCGGCACGACGTCAATCGCAACGCGCGCCGCCTGCCAATCGCCGCCGTCGACCTCGTGGGTGTCGCCGACGTAGGGGCTATAGGTCAGCAGCAGCGGGTTCTTGGCGCCGGTCGGGGTCTGCAGGGTCTTGGTGCGGAGCCATGCGTACCAGGCCTCGACGCCGAGGGTCAGGCGGTCGAGGCCGGCGGCGTCGCGCAGGCGCCAGTCGGCGGCGAGGTGGAGTTCGACATCGCCGAAGTTGTGCAGCCACCAGCCCGAGGTGCCGATGTCGATGACCTCCTCGGGGTCGACCTCGCGCCCGGTCGGCAGCGCGGCCTGGACCATCACCGACCAGCGCAGGCCGAGCCGCTGCATGGCGTCGCTCTCTGGCAGCCGGTAGCGGCTGGCGAGCACGAGGTCGGCCGGCGTCCAGACGTTGCCGCGCCAGGTCGCCGCGGGCTTGGGCTGCCCCATCGACCCAGCCCACTCCCAGAAGTCCTTCTCGGAGTAGGGGCGGCCGAGGCTGGAGTTCCAATCGCCGGGCGTCCAACCGAGGTTCGGCACGATGGTGGTCGAGACCGCCACCGGCACGATGACGCCCGCCACCCAGCGGTCGGTGATGCCATAGAGCAACTGCGTCACGAACATGCGCATGTCGACCGTCGGCCGCGCCCGCAGCGTCCCCTGCCAGCCGCCGCCGGCCTCGTAGCGCTCGATGGGCTCGATGAGCGAGACCTCGCGTCTGTTGCGGTCGAACTGCTTGTCGGTCAAGGCGATGACGTACGACGTGTCGAGCAGGAAGGTGCCGGTGGGCAGCGTGTCGGTGGTGCCGGCGCGTGCCGGCATGGCGGCCGCGAGGAGCGCAAGAATCGCCGCGATGCCACCGAGCGCGCGCGCCGGACGGAACGGCGCAACATGCTTGCCGGAGGCCACTGGGAGCGCCGACGTCATGGCGCCTCCGCGTCGAGCTCGAGCACCTGCCACCCAGCGTCGGTCGCAGGCAGGGCGCCGGCGGCGTGGTGCAAGCGCCGAGCCTTGGGCTCCAGCACGACGGCAAACATCGAGTCGCTGGTGTCGACAAAGCGGGGCTCGGCGAGCAGGTTCTGCAGGCTCGCCACATCCCAGGTGCCGCGGCCCTGGCGCAGGGCGTCGCCGAGCTGGCCGAAGGTGCGCAGCGACTTGAGCCAGTAGGTGCTGACCACCCGCTGCTGGTCGATGCGCACGGGCACGCCGGTGGGCTCGAGCAGGGCGGTGGCGACGGTGGCGATGGCTGGGTCGACGTCGACGAGGTTCTCGACGTAGTGCACCGACATCCGCAGCTCGTCGGCGGTCTCACCCGCGGCGCTCGGGCCTGGCGGCGAGGCCTTGCCGCCGATGACGTGCACGCCTTCGACCGTCTTGGCCGGGATGAGCTTGGCGTCGGCGTCGATCTCGATGCCGCGCATGGCGCCGGTGGCGTCGCCGAGCAGGCATTGCCAGCCCATCAGGTGCTGCAACGGCGACAACGCCTCGATGGCGCCATCGACGGAGGCCGACTGGCCGGCAGCGTGGCGCATGGCGAACCCAATGGGCCAGCCGGTGGCCGAGAGCTGGGCGGTGCTGAGCTTGCTCACCTTGGGCAGGAGGTCCTTGACGATGGCGTTGTCGAGTGTGTCCGAGAAGTTGCAGGTCCAGCTCAGCCCCGAAGCGCTCATGCCGGCGAAGCCGAAGGCGACCCCGGCCCAGCCGACGGTGGCAAAGGCGGGTCCCGTCGGAGGGTGGTGGACCAGCACCAGCGTGGCGTCGCTAGAAGCGCCGGCGTCGAGCAGCGCGAAGTGCTGTGCCATCCGCAGCACCCCGTCCGCGCTGGCAGGTCCGCGCACGGCTGCGGCGATGGGCGGTGGCTGGCTGCGGCCGTCGCTCGGCGCCGTGTTGGGGACCTCCTTGGCGGCGCGGGCGTCCCCAAGGGTGGTGAAGGCGAAGCCCTCCTCGCGGCCGAAGCGGGCGTGGGCCGGAGGCGGATCGCTGACCACGGTCAGGTCGCCCGAGAAGACGAGCAGGCTCACAGCCTTGGCCGCCGGCAGTCCGCCAGCCCGCGTCACGGTGACAGCGAGGCCGGTCGCGCCGTCGGGCTCGGCCTGGTAGCCCGGGCTGCCGGCTTCGTAGACCTCGGGCGGCTTGCCTGCCTCGGCCATCACCACGCGCACCGTCGCGGGATCCACGCCGTCGGGGTCGTTCAACACGAGGCGCACGCTGGCGTCGAGCGGCACCGAGGTGGTCAAGGCGTGCGCCAAGGGAACGTAGTCGATCGCTTTGGCCTGCTCGCCCTTGCCGTCCTTCATGCCGACGAACTGCACCGACTTCAGCCGTGGGCCGCGCGACAGCCGCAAGGTGGAGGCGATGGCCCGCACGGCCATGACGGTGTCGGCGAAGGTGTTGAGCACGAGCACCTGGTCGTAGGTGAGGCCGCAGCCGTCCGAGATGCCCTGCAGCTCGTCGGTGAGCTCCTTTGGGAGCGTCGTCGCCACCGAATGCGCCATCTCGACCAGCAGCTGGTAGCTGAAGTTGCCGTTCTGGTACTCCGGGCGCTGGTAGTGGGTCAGAAAGCCCGCGATCGCCGGCTGTTCGCGGCCGAGGTTGGCGAAGAGCGCGACGTCGAGCAGCCGGGTGTAGAACGCGCGGATGCGGTGGCGCTGCTGCTGGCCGTGCTGCAGGCCGCGCTGGTAGCCGTCGCCGTGCAGGTGCAGCACCGCCCGCGTCACGGGCTCGGGCAGCGGGCTGTGGCAGGCGCCGAGGGCGCAGCAGAGCGCGGCCAGCGCGGCACGTCGGGCGGCGCCCGCACGGGGCCGGATCACGGCCCTCGTTACAGCTGTCGCGGCCCTTGCTCGCACCATCGGCTCGGCCCCCCCTGCGGCGCCGGACGCCCCTGAAAGAGACGATGGCATCGGGTGTCAGGGGGGTCAAGGCACGTGGTGCGAGCCCGGAACACGACTCCAACGGCCCGGGAGCAGCGACACCCGGTCAGGGTCCGACGAAAGCGCTCGGGCGCGCCACGACCGAGACCGCGGCGCTGGCGGCCTCGACCGTCAGCGGCCACCCGGAATTCAACGCGGATGCGGGCGTCTCGAGTTCATCGAGGCCGTAGAGGCGGGCGGTGCCGTCCCAACTGCCGGTGACGAGCAGCCTGCGCTCGGCGAAGGCGAGCGAGCTGACACGCTCGGCGTGGCCGCGCAGCGTGGCCAGCAGCAGGCCGTCGCGGCTGCGGAAGACCAGCACCCGACCGTCGAGGTGGCCGCTGGCGACCAGCGCGTCGTCTGGGCTGAGCTGCAGGCGTAGAAGACGCGGCGCCTCGGGCCGAATCTCCAAGCGCCGAACGCCCGCGAGGTCGGCGATGGCAAAGCTGGCGGCGTCGCCAAACGCCGAGACAGCCTCGCCGCAGGTGACGGCCATGGACGCCGGCGCGGCGGCGATCGGCCGCAGCCGCACGGGCTCGGTGGCGGTGGCGTCGTCGAGGCGCCAGAGCTGGTCGCGTCCGCCGGTCAGCAGGGCGACGCGGCCGCCGGTGCAGGTCGCGCCGTCGAGGAAGCCGGGGCCGAGCTGGCGGAGCTGCCTGCCGAGCTGAGCCGGCGGCTCGACCACCACCGACTGGATGCTGTCGAGCAGCCAGCGCGTGCCGCTGCGGAGCACGCCCATGCGGCGCCCGGCGCGGTCGTGGCTGCGCGGCTCCGCCACCAACGAGGGCCAGCGCCAGCGCCCCACGCCCGGCGAGCCGCTGCACACGATTTGGACGTGCCCGCCGCCCGGCTCAAAGGCGAACTGCTTGACGGGTCCGCTGCAGACGACCTGCCGCCGCTGCAGCGTCCCATCGCCGATCGCGAATTCCTCGGCCACGCCGTCGCCCCGGCCGAGCAGCAGGCGCTGGCCGCCGGGCGCGACCTCGACAGCGGCGATGCCCGCGCCGGTGCCGAGGACGAAGGGCCGCGGCGCCGGCGGTGGCTGCCAGCGCGCCCGGGCGGTGCCGAGGGCCAAGAGGTCGCCGCCGGCCTCGAAGGCGAGCGCCACGTCGCCCGAGCCGGGCACTTGGAAGAGGGCGGCGCCGTCGCTGATGCGGCGTACGCTGGCGCCACCGTTGCCGGCGTGCAGGGCCAGCAGCGGGCCACGCACAGCGATTCCATCGACGTCGCGTACGTCGACGACGCCCAGGCTGCGCGTCGCGCCATCGGCGAGGTCGACGGCTTGCAGCGCGTTGTCGAGCTGGGCCAGCAGCAGGGTCCGGCCGTCTTCGTGTAGCGCCGCAGCCGAAACGCCGCGACTGGACACCGCCGCCGGCAGAAAGCGCACGCCGCCCACCCGCTGCCAGACCGCCACGCCGCGGAGATCTCCTCCGTCGGGGCAGACGGCGGCCGCCGCGGTGCCCGCGGCGTCGATGGCGACCGCGCTGATGGCGAGGCCGTCGCGGCAGGCGAGCTGGGCCCGCTCCGTGCCATGCAAGGGGTCAAAGACGATGGCCTTGTTGCGACGATTGGCGATCGCGGCGTCCGCGCCAAGAGCGAGGGCCCCGCCGCCGAGTCCAGCGCGACCCCAACGCAGCAGGCCGTCGTCGAGCCCATACGCCTCAAGCCGGTCGAGCGTGCGCGCCACGAGGAGCAGACCGTGGTGCGGCTCAAGCCCGAGGCTCGACGGTGTTCCGGCGAGCAGGCGCCCGGTGGCCCCGGCGCGACCATAGCGCACGCCGCCGCCCTGCAGGCATGCCCACGCTTTGCCATCGCGCGCCACCGCTACGGGTCGGCACGGCGCAAAGTCGGTCGTCCCGAGCCAGCGCGGCCTCGGCGAGGCGGCGAAAGCGGCGAGCACGCCACGCCCGCCGTCCGATGGCTGACGCCGCAGGCTGCTTTCGGCCAACACCTCGGCCTCGGCGCGGCGCTGGTAGAGGGCGGCGAGCTGGGCCTGCTCGCCGTGCAGGCGCGCCAGCTGAACATCGGCGTCGCGAGCGGCGGCCTGGGCGCGCAGCTCGGCGGCGGTCGCGCGATCCCGCTCGCGGACGCTGCGCCACCAGCCCATCGACACCGCAACCATCGCGAGGGCGATGGCGATGACGACCAAGGTGATCGGCAAGCGAAACTGGTCCCAGAAGCGGCGCGCCAGCTCGACGCGCGTGTAGCTGTGGGCAACGACCCTTCGGCCGCTGAGAAAGGCATCGAGGTCAGCGGCGAAGGCCGACGCGTCTTGGTAGCGCGCGGCGGGCGCGTCGGCCATGGCGCAGGCGACGATGGCGCGCAAGTCGGCCGGCAGCCGCTCGTCGCTACAGACCGCCTGGCGCCGCGTCGCGCTATCGCTCTGGCTGCCAGCGCTGCTCGGGGCCTCCCGGCCGGGCCGCGGCGCTGCCAGAACGAAGGCGAGCGTGGCGCCGAGGGCATAGACGTCGGTCGCCAAGCCCGCGTCGCCGCCGCGCTCGATCTCCGGCGCCACGAAGCCCCGGCTGCCGACCACGCCGGCACCGCGCGCCGCTTCAAGGGTCGCGGCGAGCCCCCAGTCGGCGACCTGCGTCTCACCCTGCTCACCGATCAGCAGGTTGGCGGGCTTCAGGTCGCGGTGGACGACTCCGAGGCGGTGGGCGAACGCCACCGCGCGCGCCGCCTCCAGCACGTGCCGGCAGAGCGCGACACGCGGCCCGCTGTCTTGCTCGGGGTGGCGTAGCGCGCCGACGGCGTCGGCGAGGGTGCGGCCGCGAATGACGCGCATGACGTAAAAGGGCGTGCCGTCGGACCTGCGGCCGGCATCGTAGACCGGCACGACGGCTGCATGCTCGAGCAAAGCGGTGAGCGTGGCCTCAGAGAGCAGGCGCTCCATCGCGGCGCCGCTGATGAGGGAGGTCTTGATGGCGACCTGGCGGCCGAGGACCGTGTCGTCGGCCAGCACCACTTCGCCCATCCCGCCTCGCCCGAGCACCGAGAGCACCCGGTAGCGCCCAGCGGGATCGACCGCATCGCCGGCGTGGAGCCCGCTGGACGCGCTGCGCAAGGGCGCTCGACCGACCTCGTCCGCCGCGGGTTGCGACAGCGCCGGCGCGCTCCACAGGTCTGACTCGTCGCCCTGCATCAGCCCCGCCCGCCCTCAGCTCTCATCGCGGAGCAAGTCGCCGGGCCGCAGGTGCAGCTCGACAAGCCCGATGCCGGCAGCGCGCACCAGGTCGTCGCGCAGGCCTGCGGTCCGTAGCCGGCGGCGAATGCGCGAGAGGCTGACGTCCCAGCGGCTGCGCAGCGCCTGGCGGTCCGACTCCTTGGGCCAGATCTCGCCCGCGACGCCCTCCCACTCCACCGGCGCACCGACTGCGGCGAGCTCGGACACGATCCGCGCCAACAAACCGTCGAAGTGCGCCTCGACGCCGCCCTCGGCCCAGACGTGCACGACGTCGTAGCGGGCGACGACCGTCATCGGCAGCGGCTCGCTCGGCGTCACCCGAGTGTCTTGGCCAGCGGCCGCGGCCAGGGTCTCGGTCACGGCCTCGACGCGCAAGTCACCGACATCGAAGAAATCCCCGACGGCCAGCTGCTGGGGTGCGCCGCCGCCGACCCGCAGGCGCCAGCCATCGCCGACCGGCCAGACCCAGGCCGCTGCGTCGCCGACGTAGCGCTGAATCAGCGCCGGCCGCGGCGTGCGCACGATGGACGTGGTGCCGACCACGATTTGCCTGGCCAAGCCCGGCCCCTGCAGCGCCATCACGGCATCGGGCAGCTCGACCCCGGCGACGGCCAACTCCAGCCCGGGGGCGGGCTCGATGACCATGCCCTCTTCGAGGACCGCCTCGGTCGCCGGTTTGCCGTCGACCACCAGCCGGCCGCGCAGGCTGAGCACCTTAAGGTCTGGGCCGCGCAGGCTGATGAGGGCGTGGGCCTCGGAGACGCGCTCGTCGTCAAGGAACACCGCAGCGCTCGGCATGCGGCCGATGATGTCACCAGCGGCGACCCGGCGAATGCTGCCATCTGGCATCTGCAACCTAGCGATTGCGCGCACGTTTCCCCCCAATTGGCCGCTGCAACAGCCGCAACAGGGGCGGCCCTGCTGAGCGGGCGCCGCCGGCGTGAGTGGGCGCCGCCATCGCCAAGCCGCCGCTGAGACCGAGCGATGCGACCGGCCACTGCAGGCAAAGCGTCATGGCGGTGTCCGTATCTTCACCGGGGCATGGGCCGACAGCGCCGAACGTCCCGAGGCTCGGGTCGATGATAACGCTGGCGCGCTGCCGCCGCTACCCGGTTGCGGCCAGGAGCGCGAGGCCTCGCGGTGACCGACTGACGCCACCTCATCGTCGACGGCGGCACGGGCGGCCGGCATTGACAGCCCCGCGCCGGGAAAAGGACACTCTCTGGCCAAGGGGAGTCGCGGCGCGGGCGAAGGCAGCGTCGCCGAGGGTTGTGGATGCCTAGCAGTTCACTCGATGCATCGGAGCAGCGGGAGCTTGCGTGCGCGGACGGGCTCGGTGGCGCCGGCCTCGGGACCGCAATGATGGCGAAAAGGCGGCTCTGGCTCGGGCTCCGCCACGACGGGCGCGACGCTTGGCTGCTCGCAGCGGCCGGCTTGCAAGCGATGTTGAGCGTCGCTGTCGTCGCCGCGGCGGTCGGCGGGGAAGTGCCGACGCGCCTGCTGGCTGCGCTGCTGCTCGGCGGCGGCATCTGGTGGAACGCCAACACCATCGCGCACATCCACATGCACCGCCCGCTCTTCCGCGCCCGCGGCTGGAACCGCCTCTTCGCCGGCTGGCTCTCGCTGACGACCCTGATACCCCAAACGATCTGGAGACATCGCCACCTCTGGCACCACACCGGCAGGCCCGGCCCGCCGCCTGAGCTGCGCCTCAGCCCGCAGCTCGCCGCCGAGCTGCTCGGTATCGCGGCGATCTTGGCGGCGGTCTGCGCGATGGAGCTGGCCTCGCTGGCGCTGGTCATCGCTCCGGGTTTTGGCTTCGCCATGGTGCTCTGTCAGCTCCAGGGCCACTACGAGCATCACGAGCGCGGCGAGGCCCTGGCGGCGGGCATCAGCCACTACAGCCGCTGGTACAACTTCTTCTGGTTTCACGACGGCTTCCACATCGAGCACCACCTGGAGCCGGCGTGCCACTGGACCGCGCTGCCTGCGCTGCGCCAAGCCGCCATATCCGTGCCGACGGCCGGCAACAGCGCGCTGCCGCCGGTGTTGCGCTGGGCCTCGTCGCAGCTCGATCGCCTGGAGGCCGCGCGCAACGCCTTGCTCGGCGCCCTCGAGCGGCTGGCGATGGCGTGGCCGGCGCTCGGCGCTTTCATGGTCGAGAGCCATCGGCGCGCTTTCGCGGCGTTGCTGGCCAGCCGAGGTCTGCTGGACGCCGACGCCCCCTTCGTGGTCGTCATCGTCGGCGGTGGCCTCTTTCCGCGCACGCTCTTCGCCCTGGCGCCGCTGCTGCCGCAGGCCCGCTTCCGCATCGTCGATGGCAGCGACCAGAGCATCGCCCACCTGGCGTCGCGTTTGGCCGAGGCGCCGGCGCTCCGTGCGCGCGTCGAGGTCTTGACCGCCGATTTCGACGCTTTGCTGCACGCTCGTGACGCGGCGCTGGTCATCTTGCCGCTGGCGCTGCGGGGCTCTGCAGAGTCGCTCGCTGCCCGCTGCCCATGCCCTGTCGTCGCGCACCGCTGGCTCTTCGCCGACGGCAACGGCCCACGCCGCACCATCAGCGTCTGGCTGTGCAAGCGAATCGACTGGTTGGTGCCGATGGCGAACGGTGGGCAGGCGCCTGACGCAGCTGCGACGGCGCCCCGGCTGGCGACTCGCTCGGCGCAGGGACGACCGTGAACTGGCGCCCGCGCGTGCTCTGCTGGCTGGCGCCGCGATGAGCGTCTTCGGGCGCACCCAAATGGCGCTGCGGCTGCACCGCCACCCGGCCGTGTTGCGCCGCTACGGCTGGCTGCCGCACGACCTGCTCGACGGCACCGTGGCGGCCTTGACGTCTGCGCGCCTGCCGGGCCCATTGCGCCGGGCCGTCATCGCTGCCTGGGTGGCGCGCGGCGGGATCGACCTGTCCGAGGTCGAGGTCGAGGATTGGCCGACCGTCGAGGCCTTTTTTCTGCGGCAGCTTCGGCCCGAGGCGCGCCCCATCGCCGCTGGCCTGGTCTCGCCGGTCGACGGTTTTGTGGTCTGTGTCGGCGCAATCGAAGAGGACCTCGCGCTGCCGATCAAAGGCCAGCGGCTGAGCCTCGACGCGCTGCTGCGGGTCGCGGCGCCGACGGCGTCACCTGTGGGTGCTGCGTGGCGCCGGCTGCGCGGCCAGGTCGGCGATGAGCACCGCGTCGTCAGCCCGGTCAGCGCGGCGGAGGTCGAGAGCCTCAACGGTGGCTGGCACCTCACCGTGTTTCTGACCCCCGACGGCTACCATCATGTTCATTGCCCCTTCGACGCCGAGCTGGTCGAGGTCGGCTGGCTGCCGGGGCGCACCTTCCCGCAGAACGACGACGCGCTCCGCATCGCCGGGCCGAGTTATGCCCGCAACGAGCGCGCCGTGCTGCGCCTCCGCCATGCCGCCGGCTTCGACGCCTTGCTGGTGATGGTGGCGGCCAGCCTGGTCGGTGGCATCGACATCGACGGCCTGACGCGCGCCGATTGGATGCGGCCGACGCCTCTCCCCGTGGGCCGGCAATTCCGGCGCGGGGAGCGTCTCGGCTGCTTTCGCTTCGGCAGCACGGTGGTCGTCGCCTTGCCACCGGCGGCGCTGGCCGAGGGCCCTGCTTGGCGGCCGGCGGCGTTGGCGGAGGGCGCGCCGCTGCGCGTGGGTCAGGCGCTGCTCGACCCAGCGGTTGGCGCGACGTGAGCGACCCGCGTTCGGCCTCTACAGCGCCTGCAGGGGCCGCGCGCGCCCCTTCGTGGTGGGCGACCGCCCGTCCCGCCTGCCTCTATGCCATGCTGGCGACGGCGCCGACCCTGCTGCTGACGTTGGCGGCCAAGGCAGACAAGCTGGAGCGGCTCGCACGAGGCGGTGAGGCCAACGCAGCGGCAGCCACCTGGGTCGAGCGGTGGGTGGGTCTGCGGCCCGACGCCTTGTTCGCGCTCTCCGTCGTCTGCGCGCTCGCTGCCCTCGCCGCCCTGCCGCCCGGCTGGTTGCGCCGGCTCGGCCTCGCCGCAGGTCACGTGGCGCTCAGCGTCATCGGCATCGTCGCCGCCGTGGAGCACGGCTTCTTCCTGTCCACCGGCTCGCCACTCGACCTGCCGATGGTCGGCTACACACTGCAGAATGTCGCGATGCTGCAAGAGATCTTGGCCAGCGAGGTCGACGCCGGCCTCGTCGCTGGGATGGTCGCGCTGGCGACCTTGTCGCTGTGGCCACTGGCCCTGCCGGCCTGTCGCCGTCACCTCGCGGCGCCAACCGCGCAGCCAAAGCCCGCAGCTGGCGTTCCGCGCTTGCTGTGGATCGCCGCGGCCGCCTCCATCGGCTTCGGCGTCGCGTTGCCGCCGCTGAACGTCGTGACGCGGGCTTCGCTGCCGGGCCGGCTGGCGGTCGTCGCCGAAGCCCCCGTCCCAACCCTGCTCGGGGGCGCGCCGTCGCTCTTTTCGGGCGACGCTTTGGCCAAGTCGACGCTGCAAGGCCGGCCGGCAGCACCTCTCGTCGTCGCCCGCACCGCCCGCAGCCGCGACTGGAACGTGGTGCTGGTGGCGCTCGAGTCGGTGCGCGCCTCGGCGACCACGCCCTACACGCCCACGCTCGCCACCACACCCTTTCTGGCCGGGGTCGCGGCGCGCGGCGTGCGTGTCGAGCGCGCGTACACCGCCGTGCCGCACACCACCAAGTCGCTGGTGCCTATTCACTGCGGCTACTACCCGCGGGTCGCGCCCGGCTACGACGAGGCCCACGCCGGCGCGCTGCCCACCGAGTGCCTGGCCGCGACGCTGGCGAGGCTTGGCTGGGCGACCGGCTACTTCCAGACCTCCGAGGATGTCTTTGAGAAGAACCACCAGCTGGTCAAGAACTTCGGCTACCAGCACGGCGTCGCGCTGGCGCAGCTCGAGGCGCAGGGGCTCGACAAGACCTTCGACGAGATCGGCTATTTCGGGCTCGAAGACCGCGCCATGATCGCGCCGATCTTGTCGTGGATCGACGGCCTGCGCGGCCAGCCCTTTGCCCTTGGTCTGGTCACCCTGGCGAGCCACCACCCCTACGACGTTCCCAAGTCCTGGCAGCGCCAGACCTTTGACGCGTCCGCCAAGCGCAACGACTACTACAACGCCATCGCCGCCACCGACGCCGCGCTCGCGGAGTTGTACGCAGGGCTACGCGCCCGCGGTCTGCTCGATCGCACCGTCTTCGTCTACATCGGCGACCACGGCGAAGGGTTCGGCGAGCATGGGCTGCAACAGCACGACGAGGTACTCTACGAAGAGGGTGTGCGGGTGCCGCTGCTCATCGAAGCGCCGGGGCTGACGCATCGGGTCGTCGACGGGCTGCGGCAAAATATCGATGTGGTGCCAACGATCTTCGAGCTGCTTGGGCTCGAATTGCTCGCCGGCCAGCTCGACGGCAAGAGCGTGCTCTCCACCAAAGGCCACGACCGCGTGCCGCTCGGCTGCTGGCACAAGGACCGCTGCCTGGCCGAGATCGAGGCCTTGCCGCCGCCGGCGAGCGGCGGCGCCCCCAGCGGCAAGTCCGCCGAAGTTGGCCTGCGCAAGGTCATCGACTACCACGATCGCCGCCCGCCCGAGGTCTTCGATCTGCGCAGGGACCCTGAGGAGCGCCTGGACCTCGTGCAGTCCGGCGCCGTGCGAGCCAGCGACGTCGCGCCGGCCATCGCGCGGATGCGAGCATGGAAGGACATGACATTGAAGCGCTTCTCTGGTCAAGATGCCCGCCGCGCCGAGGCGCTGGTGCAGCGCGGTCGACCCGCCGATCTCGACCCCGCGCAGGCGCTCGACATCCGCTTCGCCGATGGCGACCGCGACGTGATGCGATTGCTCGACGTCGCCTTCGAGGCCAAAAGCGCAGAGGCGGGTGGCTTCACCCACGTCCGCTTGCGCTACGAAGTGTTGGCGCCGATGCCAGCCGGGTACGTGCCCTTTCTCCACGGCATCAGCCGCGGCGGGCTGGTGATGCGCTCGTCGTGGTTGCCGGCCGAGGGCACCCACCCGGTGGCGGCATGGCAACCCGGCGATTTCATCACCGATCGCGTTCACGTACGGCCGGAGCCCGGCACGGCGAGCGGCGACTTCGACGTCCTGTTCGGATTCTGGCGCCCGGATGGCGAACGCCGCCTCTCGGTTCGCGGCCGGGGTCTGCCGCTGACGGGCGAGGGCCGCGTCCTGCTCGGCACGCTTCAGGTCAAGAACCCCGACAAGCCGGTCCGCCCAGACCCGCAGCGCCACGCCGACGTCAAAGGCCTCGCCGGGCTCCGTCGCGCGCCGCCCTCCGAGCCGCAGCCCCTCGACATCGCGTTCCTGCAGCCGCCTGCCGCCTTGCCAGAGCCGCTGACCCCAGGGGCGTCAGCACAGGCCGCCCTGCCGGTGCTGCGCGTGCGGCGCGTCGCCCTGGTCGGCCCGGCGTGCCCAGGCCAGCGCCACGTTCTGCAATTCCGGCTGCAGGTCGATCGCCAGCCGCCGAGGTACACCCGCATTTTTACGCACTTGCGCGGACCCAATGGACGCCATCGCAACTTGGAGTTTGAACCCCTCGAGGGCCGATTGCCGGTCGATGATCTGCGCCCGGGCGACGTCGTCGACACCGACCGCGAGTTCCACCTCCCTGCCGACTGGCCGCAAGGGCCGACCGAGGTCATCGTCGGCGCTTATGGTCCGAACGTCATCGGTCCCCGCGGCCGCATGCCGGTGGCGCCCGTGGGCGTCAGCGAGGGTGGCAACAAGGCACGCGTATTTCAGTTTCACGTCGGCGCATGCCCACCATGAGCCCTGCGCCGCTGCCGGACGCCGCGGGAACGGGCTTTCACCCGGCGTGGGGTCAGCGCCTCGCCCTTCTCTTGACGACGAGCGTCCTCGCCGCTTTTTGCGTCACCGCCGCGCTCAGCAGCCAACTACCGGCGCTGCTGCTCGGCGTCGGCGACGATGTGCCGCAGCGCGCGCGCTGGCTCGGTTGGACGCTCGGGCTGGCCGCAGTGAGCCTCTTTGTCGGCGGTCTCTTCGGCGCCCTGCTCGTCTGGCCACTGCGCTGGCGCAAGGGCGGTGCGGGCAATCGCGTCGGCGCAGAGGGAATGCCACGCGGCGGGCGGCTCGGCGATGCGATCGAGGGCCTGCTGCGCGCGTCGCCCGGCGCGTTTCTGGTCGCCGTGCTCTACTCCGATGCCCGGCTCTACTGCGCTCAAGCCCTGCACTTCGACGACGACTTCGTGCTGGCCGGCCTACGGGCAGGCAACGCCGGCGAGTCGCACCTCGGCGCGGCGACCTGGCTGGCGATCGGCATGTCATTGCTGGCGGTCGCGTGCGGCCTCGCCCTGCTCCGCCACGGCCTCGGCCGCCTGCAGCGTCAAAGGCCGGCGCTGGTGCTGTGGGTCGGGCTCTGCGCTGCCCTCGGCATTGGAGTCGGGGCCACGGCCGCCGGCAGCACGGCGCGCGCCGCGCTGCGCCGCGATGACCCAAGCGCGGATGTGCTGCTGCTGGCGCGACGCCTGCTCGCGGAGAACCGCGCGATGGCCGGCGCCGTGCGCTTGCAGCACCCGGGACCAGCGGCGATCGCGGGCTGGCGGGCTGAGCGGACGCCGGACATCCTGCTGCTCCAGGTCGAATCCTGGCGCGCTGACAGCCTCGATCCGCGCTGGATGCCCCGCCTCTCGGCGCTGCGCGAGGCGCTACCCTGCGCCCGCACTGGGCGCCACTTCGCCGGCAGCCACACCACCGTCTGGTCGACCTTCTCGCTGCTCTACGGCGTCGACGCCGTCCTGTTCACGCCGATGGCTGAGGCCGGCCTCTCCAGCGCGCCGCTGGAAGCCCTGCAGCGCAACGGCTACGCCTTGCACGGCGTCTCGGCCTCGCAGCTACGCGGCTGGGATCGCGGCGACCTCATCGCAGCCAACTTTGGCGCCCGCTACGAGGAGCACCTGCCGGGAGACGTGCCGCAGCGCGACCGCATCGTCGGCGCCGCGCTGGCCCGCCTGTTGGCGCCCGCGACGGCTGGAGAGGCCCGCGCCCCGGTGTTCGCCTTCGGCTTCTTGTATGCCCCGCACCACAACTACCACTTCCCACCCGAGCACGCCCGCCACCTGCCCGTGCTGCCGGTCGACTACAACCACTTTGCACCCGACGATCAGCTCGCGCGCCACGCCAAGGAGATCTGGAACCGTTACCGCAACGCGCTCGACTTCGTCGACGCCGAGATCAGCACCCTGTTGGAGCCGCTGCGCGAGCGCATCCAAGCGGGCGATCTCGTCGTCGCCATCACCGGCGACCACGGCGAGGAGCTCTGGGACCACGGCGCCGTCGGCCATGGCGCGGCCCGCTTCTGGAACGCTCGCACCGCCGTGCCGCTCATGCTTTGCGGCCGCGGCCTTGCGACCATCGATACGCCGATTTCGAGCCACACCGACCTGCTGCCGACGCTGCTCGACCTGCTCGGCGGCGACCTCGGCGAGCGGCTGCCCACTTGGACGACCGCTCGCTCGCTGCTGCGGCCGACGGCGCGGCCAGACGTCCTCATCACCGGAGTCGGCTATCCCTTTGCCGGCGACGTCCTCGGCACCGCCACGGTCGAGGACGACCAGGTCGTCAAGCGCTGGTGGCGCCGCGACGGCGACGCCCTGGCGCCGCGCCAAGTCAAGCGCACCGACGGCGAAGATCGCGACCTGCCGGTGGATGCCGCCAAGGACGCCGAGGCTGCCCGCGCCCTGCAGCGCCGGCTGCAGCGCTTCCTCGGCCGCAGCGACGCTGTGGTCTCCTACGTACCCGACGGCTTTGGGCGGGTCGATGTGCGCATGGGCACCTCCGCCGCGCTGGTCGCGGTCCGCATCGACGGCGCCGCCAAGGTCGGCGGGGCGCTGCGGGTCGAGCTACTCTGGCGGCGACTGCCAGGCGCTCCGCCCCTGACGGGCGGCCTCTTCTGCCACCTGTTGCGGCGCAGGGGCGCCGCATTCGACATGGTGCGCAACCTCGATGAGGTCGCAGCCGATGGCGCTCTGCCACTGAGCGCCTGGCCCGAAGCGGGGCTTGTTCGCTCGGTGATCCATGTGGCGATGCCGCCCGAGGCCGGCGCCGGGCTCTTGCTGCGCGTCGGCCTGCTCGACGGCAGCGGCGGGCGCGTCGGCGAAGGCTACGACCTCGACCTGCCCGGGCCTTGAGGCCTCGCCGCGGCCGACGGTTGAGCCATGGCGAAGAGGGCGGATCCAACATGCACTCGTCGCGAGGGTGACGCGGCCGAGACAGACCGTGAGCGCGCCCGAAGCGACCGACCGAGCCGTACTTGCGGTGCGGCGACCGAGGGCGCGAGGACGTAGGTCAGTGTCAGGCCGGGCGCGGCGGCCGCAGCAGAGGGCGACTTGAATCCACCCTCTAGGGCCAGGTCGCCTTGACGATGGCGCCCGCCGCGACACTGCCGAGTAGGGTGGTCTTGCCGTCAGGCCAGTGGACCGTCACCGCCTGCGCGGCCTTGGCCTGGCCGAGGCCGAAGTGGGCGCGGCGCGTGCGGGTGCCGCCGGTGCCGCCGGTGCCGGTCAGCCAGCGGGTGCGCAGCACGCCCGAGATCTGCGCCGTCACGCGGGCGCCGATGGCGTCGAGGTTGCCATCCTTGCCGGTCAGCAAGACTTGGAAGGCAAGGCCCTTGGTGTCCTTGCCGTCGATGACGCCGATTTCATTGCGCAAAACGCGAACCATCCCGGTCTGGTTGACGTTGGGTCGGGTCTGCACGAGGTCGAGGTCGCCGTCGCCGTCGAGGTCGAGGGTGGCGTGCGTCACCATCGCGAAGTGCGAGAAGGGCCCGCTCGGGAAGTTGTAGACGCCGAAGGGGCTGCCCTGGCCGGAGAGGAAGATGAGGTCCTGGTTCGGGTGGCCTTGGTAGAGAACGCCGCCGCCGCCGGGCATGCAGCCCGCCGCGATGAAGGGGAACAGGCCGAGCGGCGCCGAGATCGAGATGCCGAGCATGACGTCGTCTTTGCCGTCGTGGTCGAAGTCGGCGACCAGCGGCGCCCAGCTGCTGGCGGTCCAGCTCGGGCTCCAGACGCCAAACGCGCCGCCTTTGTCGACGAAACCGACCGGCTTGCCCGCGTCTGGGGGCACCTGCACAAAGACCGGCGACGGCCCGGCGTCGGCCATCACCAGGTCGGGTTTGCCATCGGCGTTGAAGTCGCCGACACCCCAGCCCATGGCGTGGCCGTAGCTGTGGAAGCCGATGTCGGTGGCGAAGGCCTCAAACACCCCGCCTTTGTTCCGCAAGTAGCGATGCGCGCCGAAGTCGTCGCCGACGATCATGTCCATCTTGCCGTCCATGTCGAGGTCGATGGGGAAGGCGTTGGACCAGATGCCGCCCGAGGGCACCTTCCAGGCGGTGGTGGCGTCGACGAGCGGCAGCTTGGCGCCACGGATGAGCATCCGGTCCTGCAGCTCCGCCGGCGACTCCGGGAACGGGAACTTGAAGCTGCAGATGAAGTCGTCGAGCGTGAAGCCGCAGCTGATGGTGCCGCACGCCGGACCGCCGCCGCCGGGCGTCACCGGCGTCACGCCGGCCCCGACGAAGACGTCGAGGTCGAGGTCGCCGTCGATGTCGACCGGGGCGATGGTCAGCGTCGCGAAGTCCATGATGTAGGGCAGAAATTCATCCGACGCGTCCTTGAACTTGCCCTTGCCGTCGCCGAGGTAGAGCCCGGCGCCCGAGTGACCACCGACGAGCAAGTCGAGCTTGCCGTCGGCGTTCATGTCGGCGACGGCGCAACCGGTCGAGGGGACGAGCAGCGTGGTGTCGAAAATCGTGAGCACGTGCACGGCCTTGCCCTTGTCGAGCAGCACCGAGCGGATCGCGGCTTTGCTGGCGGCGAGATCGACGAGCAGGAAGTCGTCGTCGCCGTCGTTGTCGAGGTCGCCCGCAGCGACACAGGCGCCCATGGTCGCGATGGGGTCGAGGCCGAGGTCCTTGGTGATGTCGGCGAAAGGCGCTGCGGGCAACGTGTCCGGGTCGACCGGCAGGTAGGGTCCCTCCAGCTCGGTGAGGGTCGGGTTCAAGGGCAGCGGCGCAGCGTCCGCGTCGCCATCGACGGCGTCTTCGGTTGTGGCGACCTCGGCGTCGACGTCGCTGCCGTCGCTGCTGTCCAGAGCGGTGTCGCCCTGAACCTCACCGACGTCCACCGCGGTGTCCAGCGCGCCACCCTCGCTGCCGTCGGCGTCGAAGAGGCTGTCGCCAGCGCCTGCCTCGTCGGGCGCGTCGGGCGTGTCGGCGGCTTCTTCTGGCGCGTCGCCATCCAGGTCTGCGGCGTCGGACGCGGCGTCCTCGGCATCGACATCGGGCCCGACGTCGGATTCTGCGTCGGCGAGCAGGTCGGCCTCGCCGGCGCCGTTGTCGGGAGCGGCGTCGGCGGTGGTGTCGGCAGTGGCGATGTCGAGCGTGACGTCGGCAGTGTCAGCGCCCGCGCGGAGGTCGGGGCCAGCGTCTTGTGCGTCATTGGCGCCGCAGCCGAGCAGGAGCGCGAGCGCCGCCGCCAGCCAGCGAGGCCCCGCGCCGCTTCCGATCCACGCTGACACCACGGCCACCTCCGCTGCAGAGCGTGCCGCCCCCCGAGCATTGGATCAAGGAGCGCTGTCGGAGTGGGTGCCTGCGCGGCCGCGCGCGTCGTGATCCACCGAGAGCTTGCCGATCTGCGCGTCGGTCAACGGCGGCAGGCCGTGGCGCTGGCGCGCCCGGACGCACTTGTCTTCGCCGGGCAAGAGCTCACGGCAGCTGCTCGAGCGTTGGGCATAGATGGCGCAGCCGACTTCGCCGCCGACCTCGCCCTGCAACGCAACGCAGCGCGGCGGTTCGCTGAGGGTGCCGCGCATCGCCACCAGAAAAGGGCTGATGCGCTCCGTCAGCGCTGCCGGCACCGTGCCGTCGGGATGGTCGTCGGCCTCACCCCAATAGAAGCTCACGCGAAAGTGCGCGCAGCAGGCCCCGCAGCCGGTGCAGGGGGACTCGACGTCTGCCTTCATCCTCGCCTCGCCAAGCCTTTGGTCGCGTACGGAAGCCCGCGCACGATGCCCACATGGGCCGCCGGCATGTGCTCGCTGTGTAGTCCAAGCCAGACCCCCTCGGCAACGCCGTCGTCAGGACAGCGCGGCGGGCGCCCTTGCCTAGGATGAGATGCAAGGCGCCGCGCCGAAGGCTGCCCCACCACTTGACCCGATGGTTGCAGCGGGCACACGGGTATTCGACACTGCGGGTTGCGGTGCGCCGTCCGCCACGAGCGGGCGCAGGCGCCGGGCAAGGGCCGGCAAGGGCCGGTCGCCGAGCGGAGGCGAATGTCCAGAACTTTGCTGGCTTGCGTGGTGTGCGTGGCGACCGTCGCCGGGCAACCTCGGCTTGCGCACGCCGCGCCCCCGGCCGAGCGGGCAGCGGTCGCCAACCCGACCGCCGCCAAGGCGGCGATGGACCTTGCGCGCTTTCACTACAGCAACCGCGACTACGCCCAGGCGGCGCGCCTTTTCCATCAAGCCTATGGGCTCGACCCGGTTCCGGAATACCTGTTCAACGCCGCCCGCGCCGAGCAGCGCGGCTTCGAGCTCGACGACGCCGAACGCGACTTCCGCACGTTCCTCGCCCTCGAGGCGATCAGCGACGAGTCGCGCAAGCGCGCGCAGGTCCACCTCACGGAAGTACAAGAAACGCGGGCCCGCTTGCAGACCGAAAAGGAGGCCCGCCGCGGCGGAGCCGGCACGACCGAGGGCGGCGCGCCAGGCGGTGCGGCCGAGGGCGGCGACGCTGAACCCACTCCGCCGCGCGCCCCACCAGATGGGGCACTGCCGGCAGGCAAGGCCAACGGTGCCGGTACGCCCGCGCCCCCGCTCGATGTGCGGCGGCCGGCCCCGGCCAGCGCCTGGCAGCGACCCCTGGCCTACGGCCTCTGCGGCGCAGCCGCGCTGGCCATCGGTTACGGCGGCTGGACCGGTCTCGGCGCCCGCAGCGATCAAGGCGACCTCGACGCCGCGACGGCACGCCTTGGCGCGGATGGCGCCATCGTGGGCCTGACCTACGCCGACTACCGGACCCGGCAAACGGCCATCTACGACGCCCGCGACCGCGCGGTGGCGGTCGGCGGCATCGGCCTGCTCTTGGCGGCTGGCGGCGCCTGGCTTTGGCTGCGCGACAATGAAGGCGTGCAGGCGACGCTCGTGCCCACGGGCGGCGGCGCGCTGCTGGCCCTGCGTTTCGGCGCGGCGGTGGAGGCGGCGCGATGAGGCCATCGCCGACGCTCATCCGATGGCTGACCCTGCTATGCACGCTGCTCGCCACAGCTTGTGGCCGCGACTTTCTGGACGCCTCGGCGTTCGGCGCATCTGACGCCAGCGGCGCTGACGCCGACGGCGGCGGAAGCGATGGCGGATCTGCCGATGCCGCGGCAGACGCCGACGGCGGGCCGACCGACGGCGAAGATGCTGGCGAAATCGCGGACATCGACGCCGTCGGCGAGGACACAGGGGCGGCGGACGCCCTCGGCGAGGACGCAGAGACGGCGGACGCCGTCGATGTCGGAGACAGCCCAGGCGGCGCGGACGGTGAGGACGGGGCAGCACCCGCCGACACCACACCTTCACTGCCGCCGCCCTGCCAAGGCGGCGCCGGTGGCCTGTACAGCGTCGCGCTCGACCCCGGCGCGGCCCAGCGCGCGTTGGCCGCTGCCGTGGCGGTGCCAACCGGCGGCCTCATCGCGGTCGGCCGCAGCGCCCCCGGCAAGAACGGCGGCACCGACGTGCTCTGGGTACGGGTGGGCGTCGACGGCAAGCTCGTGTCGCTGCAGGAGATCGGTGGCACCGGCGACGAGGAGCTCCATGGCCTCGCGCCGCTCGACGACGGCGGAGCCATCGCGGTCGGCGAGCGCAAGAACGGCGCCGGCACGGTCGACGCGCTGTGGATGCGGCTGGACGCCGCCGGCGGCGTGCTGCTGCAGAAGGAAATCGCCAACGCCGAAGGACCGGACCGCCTCTACGACGTCGCGGCGGCCGTCAACGGCGAGTCGGTCGCCGTCGGCGTCCGCTCGGTGACCGGCGGCAGCGGCGGCGACGCCGGCCAGGGACACGTCGTCGGCATCGACGGCGCAGGCAACGTAGCGTGGAGCTTCGTTGCCGGCGGCAAGGGCGAAGACGCGCTCGCCGCCGTGGCGCGCGATGCGGGCGGCTCTATCGCCGTCGGCCACCGCGCGGGCGGCGCCACAGCGTGGGCCGTGCGCCACGACGCGGCGGGCGGCCTCCTCTGGCAGCGGACCTACGAAGGCTTCGGCGCGGGCGGCGCCCGGCTCTACGCCGCAACGCTCGCGGCGGGCGCAACGGGCGACGCGTTCGCCGCCGGCGACCGTCGCACGGGCCCAGGCGCCGGGGCCGAGGGCCTCTTGGTGCGCCTCGACGGCAACGGCCGCGTCCGCTGGTTCTGGACGACGACGGCGAACGGCGGACTCACCTTCAGCACCTTGGTCCAGCGCAGCGGCGGCGAGTTGGTGGCCCTCGGCACCGCCGGCGGCGTCGGCGCCCGCACGCCCTGGATGGCGACCGCGACGCCCCTCGATGGCCTGCTGACGCCGAAGTCCCTGGACGCCCTTCGGCCGCTGCTGCCCGGCACCAGCAAGCCCGCCGCCGACGTCCCGCTGATGGCAGGTCTGCGCCTCGGCGACGACGGCCTGGCGATGGTCGGCGCGGCGCGCGAGGGCGCCGTCAGCGCCGCCTGGCTGGCGCGCGTCGATGCCTTTGGCGCGGCCGACTGCGGGCAGTCGGGCCTATGCGCCGCGGCGCCCGCCGCCTGCGATGACGGCAAGGCGTGTACACAGGGTCTCTGCAGCCCGAGCAGCGGCTGCACACAGGTCCCATTCGCCGGCGCTTGCGATGACAAGCAGCCGTGCACCGCGCTCGACGCCTGCGTCGCCTCGACCTGCAAGGGCGGATCGCCTGCGCTCTTCGACAGCAAGGGCGCCGTCGGCAGCCACGCAGGGTTGAGGGCCCTCGTCGTGCGTGCGAGCGCCGGTACCTTCGCCGTCGGCGAGCAGGTCGGCGCCAACAACGTGGTCCAGGCCAAGCTGGAGCGACGCGACGCTCTCGGCGCCATCGTCGCCTCAGCGCTGCGCGGCGACGTCAACATCAAGCGCGCCGCCCACGCCGCCGCCGAGTGGCCCGACGGCTCGCTCGCCGTCATCGGTGGTGGCAGCGGCGCGAGCGACGCTCAAGACGCCTGGGTGGAGCGCGTCGGACCGGACCTCGGCGCGCCGATGTGGAGCCAGACCTTTGGCAGCGCGGGCGAACAGGTCGCCTGGGCGGGCGCGCTCGACGCCCAAGGCCTGCTGCGGGTCGTCGGCCACAGCGGCGCCGCTGGCAGCAGCGCCGGACTCACCGCGCGCTTCGACGTGGCGGGCGTCGTCAGCGATGTCGAGACCCTGTCCAGCGGCGGCGACCAGGCGCTGCGGGCGGTTCTGGCGCATGGCGGCGACCTCTGGGCGTGCGGCTGGCGGGCGCAGCAGGTCGGCGGCAAGGCCGACATGTGGCTGCAGCGCTTTGGCCCCGACGGCAAGCAGGGCCAGAGCCTGCTGGTCGGTGAGCCGGAGTTTGACGAGCGCTGCCTCGCCATCTCGCGGCGCGTCGGCGGCTGGGTCCTGGGCGGCACCGTGGCCAACGACGAGGGCGGCACCGCGGGCCTGGTCGTCGCCACCGACGAGGCGGGCAAGGCTTTGTGGCAGTCGGCGCTCGGCAGCTCTGGCGTCAACGCCTATTTTGGCGTCTTGGGCATGAGCGACGGCCGGGTCTTCGCGGTCGGCAGCCAGCAACACGACGCGCCGGCGCTGAAGGAAGGCTGGCTGGTCCCGATCGGCCCGACCGGGCAGTACCTGGCCGAGCTCTACGCCGGCGGGCCGGGCGAGGACGCCATCGCAGCCATCGCCCTGGACCGTGACGGCGCCCTCTTGCTCGCTGGCCACCGCGGGGGAGAGGCCAACAAGACCGTGGAATGGCTCGAGAAGCGCGATCCTTGGGCCAACACGTCCTGCGGCAAGGGCGCCTGCTACGGCACCAGCTTCGCCAGCTGCGACGACGCCAACCCGTGCACCCAGGACAGCTGCGACCCGGACAAAGGCTGCGTCCATTCCACCTTCGCCGATGGCACCTGGTGCGGCGGGGTCAACGGCGACGACGCTTGCCACGCTGGCAAGTGCCTGGCAGTGCCGAGCGGCAAGATCTACCACCCGACCGGCAGCTTCTGGATGGGCAAGGACGGCCAAGGCGATGCGGCGCCAGCGCACCTGGTCCAGATCAGCGCCTTCCTGCTCGACCGCCACGAGGTCAAGGTCGCCGACTACAAGGCGTGCGTCGACGCCGCCAAGTGCGAGCCGCCGAAGGTGGTCTGGGCCACATCCCAGGCCCTCTGCAACTATGGCCGCGCCGGCGCGGAGGCCCACCCGGTCAACGGAGTCACCTGGGACCAGGCGGTGCAATACTGCGCCTTCGCTGGCGGGCGGCTGCCGACGGAGGCCGAGTGGGAGTTCGCCGCCCGCAACCGCTGCCCCGACAACACCGACCTGCCCGGCTGCCAGGCGACCCAGCACACCTACCCCTGGGGCGAGGCGCCGGCGTCCTGCGCCTACGCCGTCCTCGCCGAGGGCGGCAAGCACGGCTGCGGCCTCGGCACCACCGCCGGGGTCGGCAGCAAGGCCGATGGCGAGTCCGGGCTCGGCGTGCGCGACCTGATCGGCAACGTCTGGGAGTGGACGGCGGACTACTACGGCGGCAGCTACTACGCGAACTCGCCGGCCAAGGACCCGAAAGGTCCGGCTGCTGGGACGACGCGGGTGCTGCGCGGCAGTTCGTTCTTTGCGGCAGCGGCCGATCCGCCTGCGCCCGAGGCGTGGCGGCGCAAGCAGAGCATCCTCACGACCGCCGGGCATTCGATCGGCTTCCGCTGCGCCAAGGACGTCCCCTAGCCGACGCCAGCGATCGGCACGAGTGGAGCACAAAGTGCCGCGCGACTTGCGGCGGACCGAAGACCATCGCCCCAGCAGTCGCCACGAATGAGGCGGCGCCGGCGCAGCGGACGCAGCGTCGCGACCATGCCGGCACGGTCGAGTTGGGCACGGTTGCCAACCCGCTTGCGCTTCGCTAGCGTCCGGCGCCGGCCGGTCGGTTCTGCCGCGCGCGGCTCGGAGGCAAGATGGTGACCAAAGCCCCGGTTCGCGTCTGGCGTGACGGCGAGCTCATCGATGAGGAGGCGGCGCGCTTCCCCCACCTGACGCACACCTTCCACTATGGGCTCGGCGCCTTCGAGGGCATCCGCGCGTATCGCGTCGGCGAGGGTCAGGGCGCGGTGTTTCGCTTGCGTGAGCACATCGCGCGGTTGCTGCAGAGCTGCCACCTCATCACCTTCCAGGACCTGCACTACAGCGCAGCGCAGCTCGAGCAGGCCTGCGTCGAGACCTTGCGCGCCAACGGCCTCGCCGCCGGCTACCTGCGCCCGGTCGTGTACCTGGGCGCCGGCACCATGGGCATCGGCGCCACCAACAACCCGATCCACTACCTCATCGCGGCCTGGGAGTGGGGCGCCTACCTCGGCGAAGAAGGCATGCGCGAGGGCATCGACACCCAGATCTCGTCGTTGCGGCGGCCGAGCCACAACGGCGTGATGTCCAAGGCCAAGCTCACGGGCGGCTACATCAACTCGATCCTCGCCAAGCGCGAGGCGATCGCCAATGGCTTCAAGGAGGCGATCTTGCTCAACGAGCAGGGCTTTGTTTCCGAGGCCACTGGCGAGAACCTGTTCATGGTCAGCCGCGGCAAGCTGATCACACCACCGCTCTCGGCCAACATCCTCGCCGGCATCACGCGGGCGACGATCCTCGAGCTGGCGCATGACGCCGGCATCCCGACCGAGGAGCGCTTCTTTGCCCGCGACGAGCTCTACCTCGCCGACGAGGTCTTCCTCACCGGCACCGCCGCCGAGGTGACGCCGGTGCGCTCCATCGATCGCCGCCGCATCGGCGCTGGCCGGCGCGGTCCGGTCACCGAGCAGCTGCAGAGCGCGTTTTTCCGGGCCGCGCGCGGCGAGGACAGCCGCTACGCCCGTTGGCTGACCCCCTTCTCGCTCTGAGCCGCACGACCCTCCGCCGCCCGGCCCGACCACCCGCTCCCCGCTGACATCACCATGGCGCTGCTCGACGAGACGTTTTCCGCATTCGCGGCCGAGGACTTCTCGCCCTATGCCGGCAAGAAGGCGTCGAGCAACGCCTTCAACCTGCAGCGCCAGAAGCTTCGCCTGCGGCTCTGCGACCTGCTCGACCGCGCCACGTGCGCCGGGCTTGGCGCCCTGCCGCCAGGCGTGGAGATCGCCGCCACCCTCGACCACCCGCACATCCACAACGGCCGTGAGGTGGCCTACCAAGAGGTGGCGCTGGTCCGCCTTGCTGGGGCCCGGACCCGCTTTCAGGCGCTCGACGCCGACGCCGACGCCGCCTATCCGGAGCTCGGTCACCTCCGCCTCGGCGTGCGCCTGGACGCCGTCGCCGTGACCTTCTTCGTCGACTTGCCGGCGGCAGCCCGTTTCGACCGTGAGGTGGCGCAGCGTCACGCCGAGGGCTACGTCGGCCTCGAGGCCGAGGGCCGCGCCTTCGCCCCGCCGGCGGAAGCCGCAGCGCTGACCATCGGAGCCGCTTCGCTGCGCCTGGAGCAGTCACTTTCATCGGCCGAGGCGATCGACCTCGGCGCGGCCATCTCCGAAGCGCTTGCTGGATTTCTGCAGGCGACGTGGCCGACGATTGGGCCGATCCTCGCCGAGGCCGACGCCCTTGTCGCCGCCGCGACGCCAGCGACGCCAGCGACGCCGAGCGACGCCGAAGCTGCGCCTGGCGAGCCGCGCCAGACGGAGGACCCGGGTCCCGCCGCCAGCGGTGACGGCGCCCTGGCTGCCGAAAGACGCCCGGCCAAGCGCCAGCCGCCGCCCGCGCCGCCGCGGCCCGCCAAGATCGCGCCGCCGCCGCGCGCCGAGCGGCCCCCCCGGCAGGCCCCGGGCGACGCTGACCCGCGGCCTCTGCCGATGGGGCGGGGCCCCCAGTCGAGGCCCGCCGTCGCTGCGCCCGGTTCGGCGTCGCCTGACCCGATCGACGTCGCCGCCCGTCGCGCCATGGAGATCTTGCAGCAGTCCGGCGCGCCGCCACGCCCGCCACCGCGTCCGCCTGCGCGCCCACAAGGCCCAATGGCAGGCCACGATCGCCCGCCGACCCACGCCGACACTCGGCCCGCGCCGGGTCGCCAGGGCCCAGGCCGCCCGCACGACGGTGAGCGCACCCAAGCGGGTCACGCCGACGGCCCGGGACGTGGCCAGGGCGATCGCCGCCCGCCGGGCCGCCCCGACCACGGACCCGGCGGCGATCGCCAGCCGCCGCGAGGCGACTTCGGCGGCAGAAAGCGGCCCTACGAGCTCGGGCCAGCCGTGACACCGGTGGCGCCCAAGGGCGCGATTGGACCGGGTTCGAAGGTGATTCTGCGCAGCGGCCTGCTCGCCGGGCGCGAAGCGGTCGTCGTCGCCGTCCAAGGCAAGCAGGCCCGGGTCCAGGTCGGCGCGATGGAGGTCGGCGTCCCCGTCGCCGATCTCTCCGCGACCTAGGAGATCGCCCTCGGCCGCTTCTATGCGTCGCAGCGCCAGGCGCCCAGATGTGACGCCAGGGGCCGAGACCCGCTGCATTCCAAAGGCTGAATCGATCGGCCGCCCCGGTCGATGACTTCGGCCCAGTTCGGGCACAGACGCCCGGAGCGCCCTGCCAGTGCCGCCGATGGCGCAGGACCTCGCCTCGTTGCGCCAACGTGCGCGCCCAGACGTTGACGACAGGCGTCGCCACAGGCAGCGTCGCGCTCGTCCCGGGGGACGCCGTCCTGGGCGCCCGTGCCCCGGCCCCCGCCCCACGTCCGCCGCCAGCGCCGCGCACTGCCGCATCGAGGAGACCCGCCATGTCGCTCCGAATCAACTCCATCGCCCCCGACTTTCAGGCCGAGACCAGCCAAGGGCCCATCCAGTTTCACGAGTGGATCGGCACCGACTGGGCGATCTTGTTCTCGCATCCCAAGGACTTCACGCCGGTCTGCACCACGGAGCTCGGCGCGGTGGCCAAGCTCAAGTTCGCCTTCGAGGCCCGCAACACCAAGGTCATCGGCCTCTCTGTCGACCCAGTGGACCAGCACCAGCGCTGGGCGGCGGACATCGAGGAGACCCAAGGCGCGGCGGTCAATTACCCGCTCATCGGCGACCCGACCCTGGCCGTCGCGAAGCTCTACGACATGTTGCCCGAGGCCGCGGGCGACTCATCGACCGGCCGGACAGCGCTCGACAACGCGACGGTGCGCTCGGTGTTCATCATCGGCCCGGACAAGCGCATCAAGGCGATGCTGACCTACCCGATGAGCGCGGGCCGCAACTTCGACGAGGTCATGCGCCTGCTCGACGCGCTGCAGCTCAATGCCCGCCACAACGTCGCGACGCCGGTGAACTGGCGCCCGGGCGATGATGTGATCATCCCCACCTCGGTGTCGGACGATGACGCCCGGCGCAAGTACCCAGAAGGCTTCAAGACGCTGAAGCCGTACCTGCGCGTAGTGCGTCAGCCGCAGGGCTAGCCAGCGCCAGGTACACGTGCCCGCCGCCGCCGAGCGTCTGCGACAGCACCCCGCATCGCCAGCCAAGAGCCCCGGCCGCGCGCAACCAGCCGGCCGCCGCCTCGGCACCTGAAGCCTCAGCCCAGGCGATGCCCGGCGCCATACCCGCCGCCGCCGGCAGGTGGGCGTGCAGCGAGACGTCGACGATTTTTCCAGCGAGGTCGCGGCGAACGCAGCGGTGAACCTCGAGCGCCGCAGCGTCGAGGCCCCGGCGCCGGAGCAGCTCGCCGAGCGGCTCGTCGGCCAAGACCCGGCCTGCCGCCTCTCCGAGGCGGACATAGCACTTCACAGCCAAGGGGTTGGCGGGCGCCTCTGGCGACCCTGCCGGCTCGCCGACGCGAGTTCCCGGGGCGGCCTCGAGATCGACGCCGATGAGGTGCGCCGCCGGGTCGACAGCGTCCGCCGCCGCAGCGCCGAAGAGGTCACCCACCGCCTGGGCAAGCGCCGGTGTCGGCGCCTCCGCCAGCAGGTAGACCTTGGCGCGCGCTGGGCCTTGCCGCGACGCCGCGACCCCGACGAGCAAGGTCCGTCCGGCTTCGACGAGAAAGGCCTCCAGCGCCTGAGGCTCGACGCGCACCCGCAGCGACGCGAGAAACGCGCAGGCTGCCTCGGCCCGGATTCGCGGCCCGCTTTCAGGCGGCACAGCCTGGCAGATCAGCCTGAAGTCGAACCCTTGCAGGTCAAGTGACGGCTCGACCAGCTCGGGCGGCAGGCCAGCGTCAAGCGCGTTGTCGAGCCAGTGGCGAATCGGTCGCGCCGTGGGTGCGTCGCTCGTCGGCCAGGCGTCGAGGAGCGCGCGCAGGGGCTCTGCGCGCAGCGTCAGCAGCTGCTGCAAGGTCGCCGCATAGAGCGCTGCGGTGTCGAGCTGGAGGCGCGCCTGCGCTTCGAGGTGCTGCGCGCAACGGCGCAGGGCGGCGAAGGCGTCGGCGGCGAAGGCGGCGTTGGCGGGCGCCCCATGGCTGAGGGCGACGCCGCCGACCTCGGCGAAGCGGGGGGCAGCGGCCGCAGCGGGCGCCAGGAACAGCAGCAGCGGCCCGGGGTTGCCATCGACCGCCAGGGCGACACCGGCGCGGTCGAGCCGCAGCGCCGCCACGTGCCAGCCGACGCGCTCAAGGCCGAGGGCTTGGGCCCAGCGCTCGGCCAGAGCCTGGCGCGGGTCCGTCACCTATCGCCTGGGCTGCGGCGAGCCGACCGAGACGCGGGGGCGCGAACGCCGCACCGCCCACATCAGCCCGAGCGCGAGGAGGAGCACGATGGCGTTGCGCGGGGCGCCGTTCGGCGAATGGCCACCCGATGCGCTGCAGCCGGCGGGCGCGGCCTGGCTCAGCCCGCTGCCAGGGATGTTCGGCGCAGGTGCGCGGTCTTCGGCGTGGATGTCGCTGCCCGCTCCGGCGCCGGCAGTGTCCGTGCTGGCTGCGGCGCCGCCATCGCCCTGGCCTGCGCTGTCGCCGTCGCCGGCGCTATCGTCGGTCGTGGAGCCGCCGGCAGCGTCGGCGGCGGAGGCCCCGTCTGCGCCGTCGCCGCCGCTGTCGTCGGTCGTGCTGCCGCCGTCCACGTCTTTGCCGCCACCCTCGCACTCGCTCGGCGGGCCGGTCGGGGTGTCGTCGCAGGCGTCGCCTTGGCCGTCGCCGTCGCCGTCCTTCTGGTCGGCGTTGGGCGTCCACGGGCAGTTGTCGGCCGCACCGCCGACGCCGGTGCCTGCGCCTTGCTCGCCGATGCCGTCGCCATCGCCGTCGGGATCACAGGCGTCGCCGACGCCGTCGCCGTCGAAGTCGGCCTGGTCGGCGTCGGCCTCTTTCGGGCATTTGTCGGCGCTGTTGTCGACGCCGTCGCCATCGAGATCGGGATCGCAGACGTCGCCGACGCCGTCGCCGTCGCTGTCGAGCTGGGTCGCCTCTTTGGCCAGCGGGCACATGTCAGCGGCGTCCAGGGCGCCATCGCCGTCGTCATCGCCATCGCAGGCGTCGCCCTGGCCGTCGCCGTCGAGGTCGGCCTGGTCGGCGTTGGCGGCCACGGGGCAGTTGTCCTTGGCGTCCAGTGCGCCGTCGCCATCGTCGTCGCTGTCGCAGGCGTCGCCCTTGAGGTCGGCGTCGAGGTCGGCCTGGTCGGCGTTGGCGGTCAGCGGGCAGTTGTCGGACTTGTCGGGCACCTTGTCGTTGTCGTCGTCGTCCTCGCAGACATCGCCCTTGCCGTCCTTGTCGCTGTCTTTCTGGTCCTTGTTGACGGTGACCGGGCAGTTGTCCTTGGCGTCGAGGGCGCCGTCGTTGTCGTCGTCGCCATCGCAGGCGTCACCCTTGCTGTCCTTGTCGGTGTCCTTCTGGTCGGCGTTCTTGACGAGGTCGCAGTTGTCCTTGGTGTCCAAGACCTTGTCGTTGTCGTCGTCGCTGTCGCAGGTGTCGCCTTTGCCGTCCTTGTCGGTGTCGGTCTGGACCTTGTTGGCCGTGGTTGGGCAGTTGTCCTTGGTGTCCGCCACGCCATCGTTGTCGTCGTCGCTGTCGCAGGCGTCGCCTTTTCCATCCTTGTCGGCGTCGGCTTGCGTCTTGTTGGCGACCGTCGGGCAGTTGTCCTTGCTGTCGGCGACGCCGTCTTTATCGCCGTCGGCTGCGCAGGGGCCGCCACCTGGGCCGCCGCCCCACCACTCCCAGTGCCAGGCCTCGGAGGGGACCGTCCGCTTCCAGCCGTAGGTCTGGCCATGCTTGGTCAGCCAGGCGTAGACGCCCGGGCTGCTGGTGTTCAGGTCGAGGGCGTGGCCGCTCTGGTGGTTGCTGGTGCCGGGCACGGCGGCGAGGTTGCAGCTGTTGCAGCAGCAGCACTTGTAGCAATTGTACAGCGTTTGCTGCTGGGCCATGGTGCGGAAGCCGGACACCACCGCGAGGTGAACGCCCGCCTTGGCGGCCGCTTGCGCCATGACGTAATAGGCGTTGGCGGTGTGGACCTCGACCGGCTTGCCATCGACGTGGACGACGTGAATCGTGAACGGATTACCCGATTTGTAGCCGGTGGCCGTCGACACCTGGCAGGAGATGCTCGAGAGCGCCTGGCCTTGCAGCTGCCAGACGCTGGCGTCGGAGATGGCGCTGTCGTTGTTGGCGTCGCGCTCGGCGGACGCGCCGTCTTCGCTGCTGCAGTGGGCGCTGAGGCACAGGAGCAGGCAGAGGCCAAGGCGCGGCCAGGCGGCGAGTGGAGCGGCGGGAGCGGGGGATGGGGTGTTCATGGGTGTTGGTTTGGGCGCGCGTGGGCGCCTCGCCGAGGGTAGGGCATGGCGGGGAGCCAGGCAATGCAGGAGTCGGCGTCGGCAATCGCGGCGTCCTGGGCCGTCGACCCGGGACAGCTGTAGGACCCGCGCCCGGCGACACCGCGACTCCGCGCAGCGCCCTACCCCGCCTCCGCCGCTTCCCCCTCAAACGCCAAGACCGTCGACCGAAACGCCTCAGGAATCGCCGCCGGCAAGAACGCCTGGTCGAGCCAGACCAGCGTCAGCTCGCCCGTGGCGACCGTCCGCGGATGACGCTTGTCGGTGATCCACATGTGAAAAGTGTAGCTGCTGCGACCCATGTGGGCGACGCGCACGTGGACGACCAGCGTGTCCTTGTAGCGAGCCGGGCGGTGAAAGCGCAGGTGCAGGCCAGCGACAGCGCCAGGCGGCAAGTGGGCGATGGTCCCGACGGCGTGGGCACCGACCTGCTGGTCGAGGCCGAGGTGCGACAGGTAGTCCATGCGGCCGACGTCGAGGTAGGTCGAGAAGCTGCCGAAGTAGACGATGCCGACCGCGTCGGTCTCCGAGAGGCGGACCCGCACCTCGGTCGAGAACCCGTAGTCGTTGCGCTGTTCGCTGATGACGCTTGGCGGACGGTGGCTCATGGCGCGGCTCCTGGCTCTGCGGCGGACAAGGACGGGTGCGGGCTAGCAGCCGCCGGAGTGGACGCAACCCTTGACCGGGTCGCAAGCGTCGAAGGTGCAGCCGTTGCCGTCGTCGCAGTCTTTCAGGGTCTTTTCGGCACAGATGCCGGCGTCCTTGCAGCTCGGCTGACCGTAGGGGCTGAGGCGACGAAGAGCGCCTGCGCTAACGCCGCCGGCCTTGGCGCGGCCGCCGACCAACATGTCGCCGCCCGCGAAGGTGGCGAGGCCAAAGAGCGGCCCGGCGGCCGAGAGCAGGGTGCGCGCGATGCGGGCGCCGTAGAGGGTGCGGCGCTCGAACCACTGGGCGTCGGTGCCGCCCTTGACGCCGAGGCCGGCGAGCAGCAGCTCGGTGCCAGTGTTGAGCACGGCCCAGCCGGTGTGGGTCACGTCGTCGTTGAAGTTGTACCACTGCCCAGGCACGAAATTGCCATCCATCTGGACGACCTTGGTCACGGTCGCGCTGCCGTGGACCTCGTGCACCAGCACGTAGACGCCGTCGTTGGCCGCCGGAGCCATGTCGATGGGCATGTAGCCGCCGGCGATCGGCCCGATCGGCTCGTGGGCGATGACGATCGGCACGCCATTGACGTCAAGCACGACGCCGAAGGGCCGGCGCACGACGCCGCCGAAGCGCCAGCCCATGACGCGCAGGCGGTTGCCGGTCAGCGCCAGGCCGCGCAGGCCAAAGACCTTCTTCTCGAGGGCGGGCGAGGCCGGCAGCGTGGGCGGCGTGTAGGGGCCGACCTCCCAGACGACGGTGCCAGCGTCGTTGAGGCGGGTCACTTTGGCGCCCTCAGCGTCGCGCCACAGCCAGGCGAAGGTGCCATCGCTCAGGCGGTGCAGGTCGTCGGACTCCTGGGCCGCGTCGCCGTCGGGGTAGATCTCCCAGAGCTGCTGGCCGGCGCTGCCGAAGCGGCGCAGGTTGCGCCAGCGCTTGAGGCAGTTGGTGCAGCCCTCGAGGTGCTTGTCGTTCTCGCGCCCGGTGCCAGCGACGAGAAACCCGCCATCCGCGGTCGGCAGCACGTCGTGCGCAAAGGCGTATTGCTGCGCGATGCCGGTCTTGTTGAGCTTGTAGGTGGTGCCAAACTCCGCGTTGCCATAGACGTCGTTGCGGCCGACTACGACCTCCGGGGCGCCACCGATCGCGATCGTACCCGCCCACAGCGAGCGGCCGTCGGGCAGCGCGGAGACGGCGTAGACCGTGGCGTCGCTTTGCAGCTTGGCAGCCCAGAGCCGGCCGTCGTCGGTCTGCGGGCAGGCGCCGTTCTGGCAGAGGCCGATGCTGCTACAGCCGTCCTTGGCCCGGCAGCGGAGCTGCGAGACCGCGACGCTGCCGCAGCCCTTGGCCGGCGAGCAGCCGTCGGCGGTGCAGTCCTCGCCGTCGTCGCAGGCCTTCGTCGCGAGGGTGGCGCAGGCGCCCGAGGCGGCGCAGGAGGCGCGGCCCCAGCCATCGAGGCGGCCAAGGCGCGGAAAGACGCCATCGGCGGAGCCCTTGCCGCTGATGACCTTGGCGCCGACCAGCCACCAGCCGCCCTTCGGGTGCGCGGCGGCGCCGAACCAGGCCGTGACGTCTGGGGTCTGGGCCGACCACGGCGCGTTGATCCAGCGCTCGAGGCCATCGGCGCTCGCGGTGTAGGTGGTGGCGCCGATGGGCTTGGTGTCTCCGGCGGCGACGAAGTGGTCGCCAGGGCCGACGCCGAGGGCGAAGAAGTTGCCGCTGCTGGGCGCGACCTCAAAGGCCCAGGGCGTGGCGTCGTCGTGCAGCAGCGCGCGGAACGGAAAGCGCCCGAGGCCCGACTGCATGGCGCCGGCGATGACGACCGCCCCGTCGGCGCGCGCGGCAGCCTCGGTCAACAACATCACCGTGTGGTTGGAGAAATTCGTCGGCGGCAAGGCGCGGACGAGGACCTGGGTGCCCTTGGCGTCGAGGCCGACGATGAGGCCCTCCTGGCCGCCGGAGGCGCTGCGGTGGCCGACGAGCCAGACAGCGCCGCCTTTGCGGCCGAGGACGGCGTGGATCTTGGCGCCGGTTCCGAGCGCCGGGTACACATTCGCGAAGACCTGCTGGCCGTTGGGCGCCACGTTGATGACCAGCACGTGGTTGCCGGGGAGGCGGTTGCCGACCAGCCAGGACGTATCGCCAGGCTGCAAGAGCGCCTCGGTGCAAACCTCGGTCAGGTTGGGGTCGCCATAGAGCTTCTTGGATTGCAGCACGCCAGCGGCGTCGTAGGTCGCGATCATCGGCTTGGCGGCCTGACCGGGCGCCTCGGGCGGTGTGGCCAGGGTCGTGGCGAGCATGACCCCGCCGTCATCGGTGGCCTTGAGCGCGAGCTGGTTGGTGTCGGGCACGGTGACCGGAAAATCGGTGGTGAAGCTGCTTCGCCACATGACGGTCCCGGCGTCGTCGACCTTGCCGAGCCAGACCTTGCCGGTCTTGGCCGAGGTGCCGAGGACGTTGCCGCTCCAGACATAACCGGCGATGAAGCCGCCGCCGCTTGGTGCGGGCTCGACCGCCGTCCAGCGCAGGTTGCCGGTCTTGTGCTCGGGGTCGGTGCTGACGCCGAGGCGCTCCGCCTTGCCGGGCACGCAGGCGCCCTTGCTGCAGACGGCGTCGAGGGTGCAGCCGCCGCCGCCTTCGCAGGGCGTGCCGTCGCTGGCGAGCACGGTGACGCACTGATACGCCGACGCGCCCTGGGGCACGCACTGCGCCTGCTGGCAGGCCTCCTTGGGCGCTGGGCAGAGCGGCGGCGGCCCCGAGCTGCAGCTGCCGGCCTTGCAGGCGTCGCCGAGGGTGCACGGGTCGCCATCGCTGCAGCCTTTGGCGTCAAGCGCGACGGCGTCGTGGACGCAGGCGCCGGTCTTGCCATCGCAGACGTCGACGGTGCAGCCATTGCCGTCGTCGCAGCCCTTGAAGGCGTGGACACAGCCCTTCGCGGAGACGCAACTGTCATTGCTGCACGCGTTGCCGTCGTCGCAGACGAGGGCGTTGCCCTTGCATTGGCCGCCGTCACAGGCGTCGGCCTCGGTGCACAGGGTGCCGTCGTCGCAGCTCTTGCCCTGATGGGCCGCGACCTGGACGCAGGTGCCGAGCGCGGGATCGCAGGCGTTTTGGGCGCAGAAGGACTGCGAGGGCGGACAGAGCACGGCGGAAGCTGGGTTTTCCTTGCACTTCGGCGCCGCAAGGTTCGATTTGTCGCAGTACGGTACGCCGTTGCAGAGGTTGCCATCGTCCTTGGCCGCGCAATCGACATTGCTGTCGCACTCGCAGGTAAAGACGCCGGGCTTGCAGATGCCGCCGCCGCAGGCGTCGCCTTTGGTGCAAGTCGCGCCGTCCTCGCAAGCGACCGTGACCGTCGACTCGGCGCCGAGGCGGACCTCAAAGTGGCAATCCACGCCGCTGCACACGGACTGGGCCTTGGCGATCGCCACCGCCTGACAGACGCCGGTGCTCGGGTGGCAGGCGTTCTTGAGGCAGGGGGTGTCGGCGACCGTCGGGCAGGTAACGATGGTGGCCGGGTTGTGCTTGCAGGTGCCCTTGGCCTTGTCACAGAACATCGTACCATTGCAGACGTTTCCGTCGTCCTGACCCAGACAGTCCTTGTCGGCGCTGCAGGCGCAGGTGTAGGCGCCGGCGACGCAGCTCCCCCCCTTGCAGACGTCGCTCTTGGTGCAGGGGTCGCCGTCCTGGCAGCCGACGCCCAGCGCCTCGGCCTCTGCCGAGACCTCGAGGACGCACTGCGTCTTTCCGGCGATCTCGGCGCACACCTCGACCGTCTTGCCGACGGAGGTCGGGGCGCAGGCGCCGGATTTGGGGTCGCAGGCGTTCTTGGCGCAGGCGGTGTCGCCGACGCTCTGGCAGACGACGACGCTCTTGGGGTTGGCGACGCAGCTCTGCTTGGCCTTGTCGCAGTAGGGCACGCCGTTGCAGACGTCGCCGTCGTCGAGCTTGGCGCAGTCGGCGTCCTTGCTGCAGGCGCAGGTGTCGACGCCGCCGCTGCAGGCGCCGAGCGCGCAGGCCTCGCCCGAGGTACATGCGTTGCCGTCGTCGCAGGGCGTCGGCTTGCTGGCATTGCTGCCCGGCTTCTTCAAGGCGTAGGCGCAGGCCTTGTCGGCGCAGACAAGCTCGGCGAGCTCCACCGGCGCCGGGGCGCAGAGGCCGCTCTTCGGATAGCACACATGCTTGCTGCAGGCGGTGTCGTCGACGGTCTGGCAGTGGATGACGGTGGCCGGATTGAGCTCGCAGCTGCCCTTCTGCAGATCGCAGTAGAGCGTGCCATTGCAGGCGTCACCGTCCTCCTTGCTCGCGCAATCGGCGTCGCTGCCGCACTTGCAGACGTCGGCTGAGGCCTTGCAAACGCCGGCGCCGCAGACCTCGCCGACGGTGCAGACGTTGCCGTCGTCGCAGGGGGTGGGCGGCGCCTTGGGGTCCGGCGTCGCGGCCACAAACGTGCAGGCGGTGCCGGTGCAGACCTTCGCGGTTGCCTCGATGGGCGCGGCGGCGCAGGCGCCCGTCTTGGCGTCGCAGACCGCCTTGCTGCAGGCGGTGTCGTCAGCGGCGCTGCAGCTGACCACCGTTGCGGGGTTGATCTTGCAGCTCCAGGGCAGCGCCCCCTTGTCGCAGAAGGGCTTGCCGTTGCAGACGTCGCTGTCGTCTTTGCAGTCGGCGTCGGCCTTGCAAGCGCAGGCGTTGGCGCCCGGCGTGCAGCTTGCGCCAGCGCAGACGTCGCCACTGGTGCACGGATCACCATCGTCGCAAGCGAGCGGCGCCAGCGCGGCGGGCAGCCCAGGCGGGGCGGCGCGCCAGGTGCAGCCGGCGGGGGTGCAGTCGAGCCAGGCCTGCGCGGTCGGGACCACGGCGCAGCCACCCTGGGCCGCGACGCAGACCTCCTTGCTGCACGAGGAGCCGGTGTCGCCCTTGCAGACCGGCGCTTTGCTGGCGTCGACCTTGCAGCGGTGCGGAAAGGCCGAGGTGTCGCAGACCGCCACGCCTGCGCAGGGATCGACCTTTTCGCAGTCGGCCGCGCTGGCGCACTCGCAGACGTTGGAACCGGCCGTGCAAGTCCCCGCCTTGCAGATGTCGCCGAGGGTGCATGGATCGCCGTCTTCGCAGCCGCCGTCGTGCGCGAAACCAACGCAGGCGCCGCCGACGCAGGCCACGGCCTGACAAGGCCCGCTCGGCGCCTTGCAATCGGCGGCCTTGGTGCAGGGCGTGCCCGCGACACGGCCTCCGTCTGCGCCTCCGTCCGCACCCGCAGCGGCGACGGCTGCGGCTGCATCGGCGGCCGAGGCTGCTGCTGCGGCCGCTGCGTCAGCGGCGGCTTCGGCGGCGGCCACGGCCTGCGCGGCATCGTCGCTGGCGTCGCTGGCGCAAGCAGCCGCCGCGGCGACGCTGCCAAGCCAGAGCGCGATGGCAAATGGTGCGGGGCAGAAGGCCCGCCTGTCAGTGCGGAGGGGCATGGACCTGCACCTTTTCGGCCAGCGGCCGCAGGTTCCGCGAGATCGCGGGTCTCTCGCAGGCTACGCGCCGATGCGCATGGCTCGCAACCGGATCGACAGAGCGGGCGGCGAAGACGAAGACGTGGTGGCTGCGCGTGGCGATGGAGGGGCGATGCCGCCAGGTGCAGGCGCGGCTGGCTTCAGCGATCGCAGTTGACCGGAGGCAGCGCCTCGATCCACTTGCGCACGAGGGCGATGCCCAGGGTGTCGGGCAAGCTACGGCCGATGTCGGGCATCATGGCGCCGAGCTCGGCGGTCTCAAGGCGATAGACCAGAATCGACTTGTCGGGGTGGCCGGGCACGACGTCGTATTGGCGGCCGAAACCGCCCTTGCCGGCAGAGCTCGGCGCCTTGCAAACGCCGTACAAGAAGGGGTTGTCGTTCTTGGCGTCGAGAAAGAGCTGCGAGGTCCGGCCCTCCACGCCTTTGGCGCTGTGGCAGTGGGCGCAGTTCACCTCGAGGTAGTCGCGCGCCGCCGACTCGAGGGCCGGGCCATGGAGGTTGGGCACGCCGACCTTGCGCACCTCGTCCAGCGAGGTCGCCGGCTTGAGGGTAGTGAGGGCGGGCATCGCCGGCAGCAGCCCGAGATCGTGCAGGTGTTGGAGTTGGTTGATGGTCTTGCCGCCGTAGACGCCGTCGCGGTGCAGGTAGCGAGCGCGCGGGCCGATGATGCCGGTGACCTGCTCGCCGTCGACCCCTTGGTCGTGGCAGTCAAGGCACTGATTACGCTGCGGAATCAGATAGTTGGCGACGCGCGATGTGCCGGCTGGGTCGACGAAGGCGATCTCCTTGACGGCGCCGTTGACGGCCAACGTGGCGTCGCCTCCCTCGGCGTCCCAGATGTAGGGCCACGCCTTCCAATCTGTGGCGCCCTTGACCATCACCCGCGTCTCGATCACCCGCGGCCCAGCCCCGGCGCCAGGGTCCCGCATGTCCTCGGAAAACAAGAACGACTTGACGAGGATGCTGCCCTCAGGGAACTCCAGCGGACCGTCGTCGCGCCAGGTGATGACCTTGCCCTTCGGGACCCACAGCGCCCGCCGCTTCTCGGCGTAGTCCGAGAAGAGCGGCATCGTCAGGTCGTAAGGCACGAGGTCCGGGTGGAGCTGAAGCGCGCCCTGGACCCGCCGCGCCAGGCCGGTCGCTGAGAGCTTCTGCGGCGGCGTCACGGTCGGGTCGAGCGCAATGGCCGGCCAGCCGGTAGCCGCGCCATCCCCGCCGTCGGCGCCGCTGTCGCAGCCACCCACGCCAAAGGACAAGGCCGCGCCCAGCGCGATGCACAGCGCGACGCCCTGCGCCTTGCGCAGCACGCGGGACGACACCGGCACCAGCAGTGGCACTCGGTCGGCGCCGGCTGGCGTTTCAGGTGGGAGCGCGCGGGTGGTCACAGCTCACTTCCCGGCGGTGGGCAGCTGAATGGCCGGAATCGGCCCGCCTTTCATAGCCTTGCAGGCAAAGGGCGTGAAGGGCGCGGCGGGACGGAAGAGGTCGGCGAGCTTGGGGAAGTTGCCCTTCAGCGCGGCGGGCAGCACGTCGTCGAGGTTCAGACTCAGGAAGGTGGCGCCCTCCTCGCCGTCGAGGCAGATGCGGTTCTCGTTGGTGTTCTTGCTGGCGTCGGTGGCGTGGAAGCCCGGCTCGCCCCAGGCGTCATAGACGACGGTGTCGACCGGCGCGCCGGCGTAGACCAGCTCGAGCAGAAAGCCGAGCGGACGCTTGAAGGGGTCGGCGCCGTCTGGCTTCTTGCCGCCGCCCTTGTGCGTGTTCTGGTGCAGGTAGATGTCGGAGGTCCGGTAGTTGGCGACCGCCGTGGCGCTGGTCGGCAGGTCGAGGCCGGTCGAGTCGCCGACGAGCTGGTCCTTGCCCATCCACCACTTGCTCTCCTTCTCTTCGACCGCGAGGCCGCCGAGGATGGCGATGTCCACGGTGTTGTTGTCGATGTACTGGTTCTTGGTAAACTCGACGCGGCGCGAGGCGAGGATGAAGGTGCCGGTGCCGGCGGGCACCTGACCGACCGTGCCACCGGGCGCGAAGTTCTCGCGGTTGTTGGCCTTGATCACGTTGTCGTGGACGTAGATGTCGCGACCGATGACCGGGTTGCCGGGCATGTCGAAGACCGCGAGGCCGGTGGTGTTGTCCTCGGCGAGGTTGCCGTAGACATCGGCGAACTGGACGTTCTCGATCTCGATGCCAGCGACGTTCTGCTTGGCGATGTTGTCGCGCACGATGACGTTGCGGCTCTGGCCGACGTAGATGCCGGCGTCCGAGGCGTTCCAGGCTTCGCACTTCTCGACCAGCACGTCTTGGCAGCGCACCGGGTACAGGCCGTAGGCGCCGTTGGTGGTCAGCGCGCCACCGGTCCAGGTCACCTTGACGCGGCGGATGGTCACGCCCTTGCTGTCCTCGACCCGCAGCGCGTCCTTCTTGGCGTCGGCGATGGTGAGGTCCTCGATGCGAAAGCCGTCGCCGATGACGTCGACGCCGTTGGCCTGCACCTTCTGCGCCAAGAAGCTGATGGTGGTCACGTCGAGGCCCTGACCGATCAGCGTCACGTTCTTGGCCTTGCGCAGCGTCACTTGGTTGTCGAGCGCGTAGGTGCCGGCGGCCAAGACGATGGTGGTGCCGTCGCTGGCCAGCTGCGTCGCCGTCTGCAGTGCTGCGGCGTCGCTGGCGGCGATGAGCACGCAGGGCTTGGCAAACTTGCTGCAATTGCGCGCTGGGTAGGCGCCGCCGCCGGTCGTGTCTTGGGCGTCCGCGCCGCCGTCGTCGCTGCAACCGAGAGGCGCGCACAGCAGGGCGGCGCCAAGGGTGAAGGTGCGGAGAGAAGAGCTTTTCATGCGGGCCTCGGCCACCGGCTGGCGGCACCAGGGCGGCAAGCGGCCGCCTCATCTCGAGCGGGGCCCGTCGCAGGCACCCGGCGCCGCCGTGACACGGCGCCCCAAGAGCCTACTGCACCGTGCGATCTGGCGACAAGCGCGGACCGCGCTGGGCCTCGAGCGACGTGGCATGGTCGCCGCCGGTCGAGCCCATTCAGCCGGGCAGGCTGGCGCCACCGTTGTGCATCCGCTGCACCTCGCGGGCCGCCTGCGCTTCGCCGTCGACGATGACACCGTCGTGGATCGCAACCACCCGCCGAGCGTGCGACATGACCCGCGGGTCGTGGCTCGAGAACAGAAAGGTGACGCCCTTGTCGCGGTTGAGGGCGAGCATCAGGTCGATGATCTGATCGCTGGTCTTGGAGTCGAGATTCGCGGTCGGCTCGTCGGCGAGCACCAGCTGCGGGCCCGTCACCAAGGCGCGGGCGATGGCGACACGCTGGCGCTGTCCGCCCGAGAGCTCATCGGGCTTGTGGTGCAGGAAGTCGGCCAGCCCGACATCGGCCGCGACCGCCTCCGCGCGCGCCCGCACCTCGGCGCTGGCGTCGCCGCGGATGGCACAGGGGAACTCGATGTTCTCGCGCACGGAGAGCACCGGGATGAGATTGAAATTCTGGAAGATGAACCCGATCTTGCGGTTGCGGATCTCCGCCAACTCGTCGAAGTCGCGGTCTCCGATAGCCTCGCCGTCGAGGACGTAGTGCCCAGCCGACGCGTTGTCGAGACAGCCGATGATGTTGAGCAAGGTGGTCTTGCCCGAGCCGGAGGGGCCCATGACCACCGTGAATTCGCCGTGCTCCACCCGAAGATCGACGCCGCGCAAGGCGGTGACGGTGGTCTTGCCGAGCTCGTAGGACTTGTGGACGCCTCGCAGGTCTACCAGGGCCATTGTGGACTCCCATTCGGCAGGGACGGGGGCGGGCACGGCGATCCGTGCCACGCCGCCGGCTCAGAAGAAGGCACGGGCGGCAAAAAACGCCCGCCAGACATTGGGTTGCAGAGTGTACTCGGTGACGCCATCGGCGGCGGGTTGGCCGGTCAGCGGCTGGGCGCCGAGACTCGAACGGCCGGGCAACGTGATGAAGGCGCCGGCGCTCAGCGTCAGCCATTGCCGCGCGCTCCACAGCAGCTGCGGCGCGAGCTGACCCGACAGGTCCTCGAGGCCGAGGATGGCGACGGCCTGAATCGTGAAGTCATCGGCCAGCTGCGGATGCATGTAGGAGAGGAACAGGTAGTGACGGCGCAGCGGCTCGAAGGCGAACTTCTGCGGCGTGCCGGCGTCGGCGCCAGCCGCGGCGCCGGGCATCCCAGGCAGGCCGCCGCTCGGCAACGGCAAGCCCGCGCGCGTGGCGTCGCGCCTCAGCCGCAGCGCCGCGGCCAGGGCGTTGAACTGCGCCTGGTCGTAGCCTTCGGCATTGACGAAGTATTCCGCCGAGACCGACGCCGACTCCCCGAACTGGTAGCGCAGGCCGAGCAGTGCCTTGAGGCGTAGCCCGTCGTCGTCGCGCAAAGAGGCGCTGGCGATCGGCGTCCCGGCGATGGCGCAGCCGGCTGCGGCGCCAAAGTCCTTGAGACAGCCAGCGTTGAAGAGCATGCGCGCCGAGCCGCGCTGGAAGAGGGCCTCACCGTGCACCACGAAAGCGTCGCCGAGCACGCGCGAGAACGCGGCGCCGAAGCGGGGCTTGTGGCGAAAAACGTCTTGGTAGAGATGGCTGTAGAAGGCGAAGAGCTGCACGTCGGTGTCGGCGACGAGCCCATAGAGCCGGGCGCCGGCGGCAAAATGCGGCTCGTCGTCGCGGCCGTCGTCGATCGGCTGGCCAGCGCTGTCAAAGGCTGGCGCCGGCATGTCATCGGGATAATAGACCAAGCCGGCAGGTACGCCGCCGAGCTGCCGGGTGGTCTTGGCGGCGGCCAGCAGACTCAGCGTCCAGCGCTCGAACTGGCCCTCCATGCGCGCCAGCCAAGATCCAGCGCGCTGCTGCGTCGGATCGGTCGGGTCCTTGGGTGGGTTGAAGAGGTCGGTCGGGTTCCAGGCCAGGCCAGGGCCCCAGACCACGCGCTTCTTGCCGAGAGTCAAGTTCCAGTGCTCGCCGAAATGGAGCAGCCCGTAGAGCTCACTGACAAAGCTCCCCGGCCGAAAGGCAGCGATATCATGGGCAGGCAGCCGCACTCGCTCGCCTTCTTTTCCCGCGCCATAGGTTATGCCCGCCTTGGCCCAGACCAGGCTCAGGTCGGTGTAGATCCGCGCCCCGTCGCCGATGTCGAGGCGGAGCTGGAGGTTGGCCTCGCTGAGGTTGCTGAGCTGGGGCGCGTCGTTCGCCGGCAGCAGGCGCGCAACGCTGGCGTAACCGACGCTGGTGCGGCTGTCGATCCACCCTTGGACCGTCGCGGTGACGGTCGGTCCGGCCTCGTCACCAGCAGGCGCGGCATCAGGCGTGGTGACGTCTGGCCCCGCACCGGTAGGCGTCACGTCGCTAGGCGCCGCGTCGGCAGGCACGGCTTCGGAGGTCGTCGCAGGAGCAGCATCGGCAGCCGAAGCGGGTGCGCCACCTGCAGCCGGCCGGGCCGTTGCCGGCGCCGTGGTCGCCAGCGCGAGCGCCGACACCAGGGCCGCTGAGCTGGCGAGTCGCCACATCAAATCGCCTCCCTCCCCAATTGCCCGCGTCAACTTCCCCGCGAACCGCCCTAGAACCGACTACTTGCCGAGATCGTCGAGCACGAAGCGAGACGCCGGCGGATCGACGTCGGTCCGCAGCGACTGCCACTCCATCTCCGAGAAGCGCTTCAGGTTCAGCATGTTCCGCATGATGATCTTGCCCGGCCGGGTCAAGGCGCCGAACGCCTTGTGGTCCTTGAACTCCGCCGCGCGCATCAGCTTGCCCGAGGCGCCGTAGTACTCTCCTTTGATGGGTTGACCGTCGGACTTGCGCAGCCAGAGCCGCACCCGGTCATAGGAAGCGCTCTTGGTCTTGGCGGTCAGGTCGAGGCAATGCGCCTCGGCCGTGGCACAGCTCGGCTCCAGCTTGCCGTCGTAGTCGCGCTGGTAGTTGACGCGCAGGACGTCGGCGTTGTTGAAGTCGCCGCCCTGAAAGCTGTCGCGGTTGGCGAGGCGCACCGCCCGCTTGAGGTTCGGCATGTAGACCCAGAGGTTGTCGCCGACGCGCAGCATCTCCTGGCCGGCGACGGCCGAAGGCGCTTGGAACTGCACGCGGAACTTGTCGTCGCCCTTCTTGATGACCTTCATCGTGTAGTCGCGGGTCGTGCCGTCGTCGCGGTGGGCGATCATGCGGGTCTTGGACTCGAAGTTGGTCGGCCCCATGACGCCGTCGTACTGCCGCAGCAGGCTCTCGGCCGTGGCCTGTGCCATCGCCTCGGCCGGCAACAGCGCGCTGGCGGCGAGGAGGGCGGCGACCAGGGCTGCGAACTGCCCAAACGCGTGGCTCGTGCGTCGGATGCAAAGTCCGATGCTCGGCGACAAAAGAGAGACCATCGCACCCTCCTCACGCGCTAGAGCGCGCGCAACGCCTCGACGGGCCGCAGGCGCGACGCGCGCCAAGCCGGCCCAGCCGCCGCCAACAAGGTCCCGAGCAGCGTCAGCGCCAGCGTCGGCGCGTAGAGCCACAACGGGACCACCGGTATCAACGCGAAGAGCGAGGTACCGCCGGGCGGCGTCACCTGCAGCCCGCCGGCGCTCGCCACCGCCGAGACCAGGGCCAACGCCAACAGCGCGCCGACGCCGCCGCCGATCAGCGAGAGCGCGAGGCCCTCGGCCAGAAAGAGCAACGTGATGCGGCTGCGGCGAACGCCGACCGCCATCATGGTGCCGATCTCGCGCGTCCGCTCCATCACGCTCATCAGCATCGTGTTCACCACCCCGATGACGGCGATGACCAAGAACACCACGCCGATAGCGCCGAGGACCATGCGCTGAACGCGCACCAGGTCCGCGACATTCGGCCGCAGCTGGTCCCAGGTCCGCACCTCGTAGTCCGTGCCCAGCCGCGCGGCGATCTGCGCGGCGATGGCGTCGACCTGGCCCCGGTCCTCGACCGCCACGACGACCTCGGTGATGCGCCCAGGCATCGAAAGCAGCTCCTGCGCAAACGCCAGCGGCACGTAGACGAGGCGCTTGCTGTCGAAGGGCGTGTCGGCATCGACCGAGCCGATGAGTTCGACATCCATGGCGTTTTGCTGGCCCTCAGCGGTCGCCGCTTGCAGCGAGAGCGTAGCCCCCTCACCCCCTGCGACGCCTGAACGGGCGACCTTGGCGTCGAGCGCATCAGCCAGCTGCTTGCCCATCACCGCCACCGCGGTCGCCCCCGGGTCGTCGCCAATGTGCTGCCCGGCGAGGCCCTGTCGGCGGGCGGGCAAGGCGCGGGCGTCGTGGCGGGGGTCGACGCCGACGCCGACGAAGTTGCCGCTCTGGCTGCCGTTGCTGAGGATGCCGCTGAAGACGAGCCGCGGAGCCACGCCGGTGACGCCGGGCAGCGCAGCGATCTCCGCCAGCCAGGGCGCGTCGGCGGGCAGGTCCAGGTCGAGGGGCTGGTTCTCGCGGACGTCGTCATAGCCCTTGCGGTGCACCTGGATGGCGCCGACCTTGCCCTTGACGACGTTGTCGATGATGGCGTTGCCGAGGCCAGCGATGAACGCGCCGAGCACCAGCGTCATCAGCACACCAAAGCCGATCGCCCCCATCGTCAGCAGGGAGCGGGCCCGGCTACGCAGGACGTTGCGCAGCGCCAACTTGAGCAGTCGCAGCATCATGCGCCTAACCTCCCGCCAGGGCCTGCACCGGGCGCAGGCGGCTGGCCCGCCACGCCGGGTACAAGGCAAAGAGCAGCGCGCCGGCCGTGGCCAGCAAGACGACGCCGACCAGGTACCCGGAGCCGACAAAGGGCCGAACGATGGTCGCCACGTTGCTGCCGGGTGAAGGGATCTCCAGGCCACGTGCGCCGAGCCACGCCGTCATCCCGGCCCCCGCCGCACCGCCGAGCAGGCCGCCGAGGGCGCCGATCAGCGTCGCCTCGAGCAAGAAGAGCCCGACGATGGTCCGCCGGCGCACCCCGATGGCCATCATGGTGCCGATCTCGCGCGTCCGATCGAGCACGCTCATCAGCATGGTGTTGGCGACGCCGAGCAGCATCAGCAACAGGAACACCGCAGCGACGATCTGCAGCACCGCGTTCTGACGAGCCCGAATGTCGACCACAAAGGGCGCCACCTGCTCCCAGGTGTGGACCTCAAACTCGGGCCCGACCACGGCCTGAATCGCCGCAGCGACCTGGGGAATCTCTTGCAGGTCATGTACATCGACGATGAGCTCGGTGACTCGCCCCTCCAGCTTCAACAGGCGCTGCGCCACGTCGAGTCGGACCATGCCGATCTTGCGCTCGCCCGGCGAGTTGAGCTGCATGGTCCCGACCAAGCTGACGTTCTCTCCGGACAGCGCGCCATCGCGGTCGGGCGCCAGCAGCGCAGCCGGCCCCGTTGCCGCCGGCTTGGCCCGCAGCGCCCTGTCGAGCTCCACCGTCACCACCATGGCGTCGGCGACCACGGCCGGCGCCTTCCCGCCTTCGGCGCTGGCGAACTTGCCGCCATCGACGATGAGGGGCCTTCGATTGGGGCAGACCTCGAACTCGAGCGCAGGGTCGACGGCCTGGTTGAGCAGGAAGATCGTCTCATCGCCGAGCGAGATCATGCCGGGAAAGAGGATCCGCGGCGCAACCGCCTTGACCCCGGACACCGCCGCCACCTTCTTCCGCAGCGGCGCGTCCTCAAAGTCGAGCGTCAACGGCGAGGCCAGCACGTTCTTCAAGTAGCCCTTGCGGTGGACTTGGAGGGCCCCGGTCTGTCCGTGCACCACGCCATCGACCAGCGAGTGCTGCAGGCCGTTGAGCAGGCCGCGCACCGTGATCATGACGCCGACGCCGAGGACCAGCGCCGCCAGCGTGATGGCCGTACGTCGCTGATTGCGCAGCACGTTGCGGGCGGCGATCTTGGCCAGGCTCAGCGCCTTCATCATGCGTCCCCCTGCGTCGCCATCGTTGGAGCAGCAGCCGCCCCCGCCTGCGCGATGACCTCCGCGGCCTCCGGCGTCAGACTGCCGCGCAAGAAGCGCTGAACGTGCAGCCGGGTGTAGGCCACGCGGTCGAAAGGCAGCACGCCGTCGAGGTCCATGGCGATGAGGTGCCGCCAGATCAGCAGCGGCCCGACGAATTGCATCGCCACCACCGCCGGCGGCTCAGGGCGCAGCAGCCCACGCGCCATCAGCGAGGCCATCAGCGTCACCAGCGGCTGCCGCATCGCCATCGCCCGCTCGACGTAGTCGATGCGCCCGGCCGCCGCCAAGCGCAACCCGTCGGAGAGCAGGATGCGAAAGCGCTTGCGCTCGCGCGGCGCCTCGTAGCGGCTCGTCACCGTGGCGACCATGGCCTCCAAGAAGCCTTGCAGGCCGACGGCGTCGCCTTCGAATTCGGGCAGCTTCGGCGGTCCGAGCATCAGCCGCTCGTCCGCGTCGGTCTCAAAGAGCACCGCGTCGAAGAGCGCCTCCTTGCTGCCGAAGTGGTGGTAGAGCCCGGACTCGCGCACGCCGACCGCCCGGGCGATCTCCCGCACGCTGACGCCGTGAAAACCGCGCTCGGCGAAGCACTCCAGCGCGGCGTCCAAAATCGCCTGCCGCGTGTCGCGCTGCGGGTCGTGCTTGGGTCGGGCCATGGCGTTCACGTGTGGCTGAGGAGGGTTGGCGCCGAGGGAGCGACTTTCACTCGCCGTCTGCGCCGCGGTGCGCACCGCCCGAGCACAAATGTAGCGAACGTTCGATTCATGTCAAGGGCGGCGCGCAAGACGACGGCCGTAGCCCTTGCACGCACGCCCGCAGTTGCCTCGCCGCCCTGCCCCCCACACACTGGCCACCGGCGCGCCGTCGCGGTGCGACCGCCTGCCTCCCAGCGACAAACCCGGAACGCAGCTGATGCACAAGACGCCATCGAGTTCAGGGCCATCGACCGCGGCAGAAGGATCTCCTGAGGCGCTCGTCGACGGCAGCGCCCTCGAGGTCTACGTCGAGCCAAGCGCCGCCCTGCCCGACGGCGCCAGCCTGCGCTACAAGGCCGCCGGCCCGGGCCGCAAGGTGGACCTCGTCCGCTACGAGAGCGATGACGGCGAGGCGGGGCTGTGGACCGTCTGGTCGCCAGCGCCCAAGGGCCCAGAAGACGTCCCCGCTTCGGCGGTGTGGGCCATCCCCGTGCACGACTCCAGCGCCGGCGTCTCGGTCCTCGTCGTCGGCGGCACTGGCGGGCTGCGGCTGCGCTGGCACACCGACCCGCAGGTGGTGCTGGCCGAGCCGTACCTCTTGCTCGACGAGGTGCCATCGGAGGACTCGGCCAGCGCCGACCAGGTTGGCGACTAAGACACCTCGGCCGGGACGGCCCGATGCGGCGCAGCTTGGCGTCCCGGTTCCCGGGCGAAGGCCGTTGCGTTATGGTCGCGGGTCGATGGCCTGCTCCACGCCAGCTCTCTCGATCCGCCGCGACCCCATCGCCTGGGGCCTCGCCGCGCTCACGCTGACCTCGCTCGTCGCCGTGGGCGCTGCCGCTGCGCCGCTCGGCGACCCGACCGTCGTCAAGATCGTCTCCAGCCTGCCGCGCACCGGCTCCGCCAACGCCCAGAGCACGACGACGGTGCATGGCATCCGCATGGCGATCGAGGAGAACGGCGGCCGCGCCGGGAGGTTCCGCGTCGTCTACGAGGACTGGGACGACGCCAGCGCCAAGAAGGGCGACTGGGACCCCGAGGTCGAGGCCGCCAACGCCGAGAAGGCGGTCGCCGACCCGGACGTCATGGTCATCATCGGCCCCTACAACTCGGGCGCCGCCAAGATCTCGATGCCGATCACCAACAAGGCGCGGTTGGCGATGATCTCGCCGGCCAACTCCTATCCCGGCCTGACCAAGCCCGGCGGCGGCGAGCCCGACGAGCCCGCGGTCTATCGGCCGAGCGGCGTCGTCAACTACTTCCGCGTCGTCCCCGCCGACGACCTGCAAGGCCGCGCCGCCGCCCACTGGATGCGCCAGCTCGGCGCCCGCTCGGTCTACGTGCTCGACGACCGCAGCCTCTACGGCAAGGGCATCGCCGACGTGCTCGTGCAAGCGGCGCCGGCGGCCGGGCTCCAGCTGCTCGGCCGCGAAGGCATGGACCCCAAAGCGCAGGAGTACCGGTCGCTGATGACCAAGATCAAGGCCCTCGACCCCGACTTCGTCTTCTTCGGCGGCACCACCCAGACCAACGCCGGGCAGCTGGCCAAGGACATGGTGGCGACGAGCCTGCGCGCCAAGCTGATGTTGCCGGACGGCTGCTACGAGGAGGCCTTCCTGCAAGCGGCCGGCAGCGGCGTGCTCGACGGCCGCACCTTCGTCACCTTCGGCGGATTGCCGCCCGAGCGCCTGCAGGGCCAGGGCGCCGCCTTCGTTCAGCGCTACCGCGAGCGCTTCGGCGGCGAGCCCGAGGGCTACGCGGTCTACGGCTACGTCGCAGCGCGGGCGGCGCTCGACGTCATCGCCGATGTCGGCCGCAAAGACCGCGACGCGGTGCGGGCGGCGCTGCTGCGCTACGGCCAGAAGGACGGCGCCCTCGGCACCTGGCGCTTCGACGCACAAGGCGACACCACGATGAGCACGATGGCCGGCTTGCGCGTCGAGGGCGGGGCCTTCGTGTTCGCAACGCTGCTCGGGGCCGACACAAAGGCGTCGGCAGCGCAAGCGGAGACGACGGGCGCGGCGCCGGCAACGGCACAGGGCTGGGCCCCAGCGGCCGCCGACCCGCCTCAGGCGCCTGGCACGAGCGAGGCGACGCTCGTCGGCCAGCAGCTGCTCATCGGCGTCAGCAACGGCATGGTGTACGCCCTCATCGCGCTCGGCTACTCGCTGGTCTACGGCATCCTCGAGTTCATCAACTTCGCGCATGGCGACGTCTTCATGCTGGCGTCGTTCTTTGCGCTGACCCTGGTCGGCTGCCTCGATTTGCAGGCCGCCGAGGGGATGCCCCTGGCGCTCGGCCTCGCGCTGGTGCTGCTGCTGACGATGGCGTTCGCCGGCGGCGTCAACCTCGCCATCGACCGCATCGTCTACCGGCCGCTCCGCCGGGCGCCCAAGCTGGCGCCCTTGGTGTCGGCGATCGGCGTCTCGTTCCTGCTGCAGAATGTCGGCATGGCCTGGGGCGCGCTGCCGATGGCGGTGTTCGGCGGCGGTGGCCAGCCGGCGGCGCCCAAAGCGTTTCCGGCGCTGCTGCCGACCTTCAACCTCTTCGGCGCCGACGCGGCGCTGTCGCTGCGGCCGAGCGAGGCGCTCTGCATCGTCGCCTCGCTGCTGCTGATGCTGGGCCTGGTCTGGCTGGTCGGCCACACCCGCCTCGGCCTGGCCATGCGGGCCCTGGCGCAGGACCCGGACGCGGCGCGACTGCAAGGCGTAGACGTCGATCGCGTCGTCGCGCTGACCTTCTTGCTCGGCGGCGCGCTGGCCGGGGTCGCGGCCTTCCTCTTCTCGCTCTCGATCCAGACCATCAGCTACCAAATGGGCTACCAGAACGGGCTCTATGCCTTCACCGCCGCCGTCATCGGCGGCATCGGCAGGATCCCCGGCGCCGTCGTCGGCGGGCTGCTGCTTGGCGTGGTGCGGGCCTTGAGTGACCAGTACATCGGCGCGCAATGGCAGCCGGCCATCCTGTTCGGCATCCTGATCGCGCTGCTGGTCTTTCGGCCCACCGGCCTGCTCGGCAACACCGCGCGGGAGAAGGTCTAACATGGCGCCGCCGCCCCCGGCGACGGGCGCCGCGACGGCCATGCGCCGGCCATCGCTCGAGCTCGGGCTGCTCGTCCTGCTGCTGGCCTACCCGTGGCTGCCCATCTTCGACCTCGCCGCCGACGCCGCCGGCGTGCCACTCCGCCTGGAGCCGCGCCTCGTCACGGTGTTCATCTACGCGCTGCTGGTGCTGGCGCTCAACCTGCAGGTGGGCCAGGCCGGTCTGCTCCAGCTCGGCATCGCGGCGTTTTTTGGCATCGGAGCGATGACCACCGGCGTGCTGACGGTGACGAAGTTCCCGTTCCAACTGGGCTTCTGGGGGGCCCTGCTCGGCGCGCCAGCGGCGGCGCTGCTGGCAGGGTTGCTGCTCGGCGCACCGACGCTTCGGCTGCGTGGCGACTACTTGGCCATCGTGACGCTGGGCTTTGGCGAGGTGGTGCGGACGGTGCTGCTCAACCTCGAGCACATCACCGACGGCCCGCGCGGCCTCAACCCGGTGGCCGAGATCTGGGCACCTGCGGGCCTGCGCACCTGGCTCGCCGGCGACGACGGCTCGCGCGCCTCGTTGCTGCTGACCTACCACGTCGCGCTCGGCGTGCTGGTGGCGGCGTTCGTCGTCCTGCGCGTGCTGGAGCGGAGCCGCGTCGGCCGCGCCCTCTCTGCGCTGCGCGACGACGAGCTGGCCGCCGCCTGCATGGGCCTCGATCCGGCGCGCCTGAAGCTGCAAGCATTCGCCGGTGGCGCCGCGCTGGCGGGCATCGCGGGCTGCCTCTACGCCACCAACCTCACCACGACGGCCGATCCAAATAACTACGATTTCAACAACGCCATCATGGTGTTGTGCTGCCTCATCCTCGGCGGCCTCGGCACGCTGCGCGGTGCCCTGCTCGGGGCGGCGCTGGTCATCGGCTTCGACAACGTGCTGTCGCCGCTGCTCGATCGCGCCCTCCAGCAGCTCCCGGGCGTCGGCGGCCACCCGCTGGCGAACTTCAGCGCCTGGCGCTGGATGCTCTTCGGCCTGCTGCTGGTGGTGATGATGCGCGTGCGACCCGCAGGGCTTTTTGCGCCTGCGACGGCCCGCGCTGCGGCTGGCGAGGCGGCGCGATGACGGCCGCAAGGACCGCCGCCGCGCCACCGCGCCTCGAGCTGCGAGGCCTGACGCTGCGCTTTGGCGGGCTCAAGGCCCTGGACGGCGTCGACCTGCAGGTGGCCGAGGGCGAGATCTGCGCCATCATCGGCCCAAACGGCGCCGGCAAGACCAGCTTGTTCAATACGATCACCGGCATCTACGAACCCTCGGCGGGCGCCGTCCTGGTCGACGGCGACGACGTGCGGCAGCCGGCGCGTCAGGCAGATGTCGCGGGCTGGCTCGGCGTTGGCCTTTTCGGCGCCATGGCGGCCATCTTGGTGGCCAGCGATGTCGACGCGATGTGGGCGGCGACCGTCAAGTCCTTGCCGCCCGACCGCTGGCGGCTTGACGTGGCGCTGCAGGGCCTTGGCGCGCACCTCGCGAAGCGGTCGCTCTTTGACCACGCCATGACCGGGGCGCTCGCCTTTGTGCTCTGCGGACTTGGCGCCCGCGCCATCTGGCTGCGCGGTCGGTGTACCCCGCAGACCGTCGCCCTGCGCGGTGTGGCGCGGACTTTTCAGAACATCCGTCTGTTTTCACAGCTCTCTGTGCGCGACAACGTCCTGGTCGCCATGGACCGGCGGCTGCGCGGCGCTGCCGGCATCGGCGCGATCGGCCGTCTGCGGGTCGCAGCGGGTGACGCAGCGCTGCCCGGTGTCGGCGTCGCGCTCATCGCGCTGCTCGCAGGGCTGCAGGCCACCCACCCGCCAGCGGTCGGCCCAGCGCCCTTGCTCGCCGCTGTCGCGCTCGGCGCCCTGGCCCTCGTCGGCATCGCCTGGGTGCTGCGCATCCTTGGCCTGGGAGCGCTGACCGCTGCGGCGCGCGACGCCGAAGCCGAGGCCCGGCGTGAGGCCGACGCCCTGCTGGCCCGGGTCGGCCTCGGGGAGCGCGCCGACGACCGCGCCACGGCCCTGCCTTATGGCGACCAGCGCAGGCTGGAGATCGCCCGAGCGTTGGCTACGCGGCCCAAACTGCTGCTGCTCGACGAGCCGGCGGCGGGGATGAATGCCAGCGATATCGAGAGATTGAAGGTGCTGATCGCCGAGATCCGAGCCAGCGGCGTCACCGTGCTCCTCATCGAGCACCACATGTCGCTGGTGATGGCGATCGCCGACCGCGTCGCGGTGCTGGTGCACGGCCGTGGCGTCGCCACCGGCACGCCGGCCGAGGTGCGCGCCGACCCAGCGGTCATCGCCGCCTATCTCGGCGACGAGGGGGCACAGCCATGACGTCGAGCGCCCGCCACAAGGGCCAGCCGCCATGCTGAGCGTCCGCGGCCTGGAGGCCCGCTACGGCTCGGTGCAGGCGCTGCGCGGCGTCGACTTCGACGTCGCCGAGGGCGAGATCGTGGCGCTTGTCGGCGGCAACGGCGCCGGCAAGTCGACCACGCTCTGCTGCATCTCGGGCCTGCTGGCACCGAGCGCCGGAAGCCTGACCTTCGAGGGCCGCGACCTGCAGGGGATCCCCGCCCATGACCGGGTGCGCCTCGGCCTCTCGCACTGCCCAGAAGGGCGCCGCGTCTTCGCCCGGATGACGGTTGCCGAGAACCTGCAGATCGGCGCCATCACGCGCGCCGACAAGGCGGCCATCGCCAGCGATCTCGATCAGATCGAGGCAATCTTTCCCGTACTCGCCCAGCGACGGACCCAGGCGGCGGGCACCCTCTCCGGCGGTGAGCAACAGATGTTGGCGATCGGCAGGGCGCTGATGTCGCGGCCACGGCTGCTGCTGCTCGATGAGCCCTCGCTCGGCCTCGCGCCCCTCATCGTCCAGGCGCTCTTCGCCGTGATCGCCGACCTGCGCCGCCGGGGCACCACCGTACTGCTGGTCGAGCAAAATGCCCGCGCCGCGCTGGGCCTCTGCGATCGCGCCGTGGTGCTGGAGCGCGGCACGGTGATCGTGACCGGCAGGGGCTCAGACCTGCTCCACGATCCGGCGCTGCACGCGGCCTATTTCGGTGGCAGCTGAGGGCCCCAACGAGAACAAGTCGTCAGCGAGGGCGTCGAGGCGCCCCGAGCGCAAGGCGCTGCGACGCAGGAATACCAGAGGTATTTCAAGGAGCTGCAACGCAGCTCACGGGGATGCATCGGCGTCCGCAGCGATCGACTTGTCGAAGTTGGGGCCCTGAGGTTGGCCCTCGCGGGCTTGCGACCTACATGCAGCCGTCGGGCGCCATGGCCGCGACCTGCTCGGGCGCCTCAGGGCAGTGCTTCAACGCAAAGGCGGCAATCGCCTGCTTTGCCGAGTCGTCGACGCAGTCGAGCAGCAGCCGGTGCTGCCAGCAGAGGGCGACAAAGCGAGCCGCAGCGCCGGCATAAGGCGTGACCAGCGCCTCGCGCGTGGTCTTGGTCTCCGGCGTCGCCGATGCCTTCCAAGCGTCCGCCGCGGCCTGGAGCTGGCCGACCTCGGCAGCGCAGCCGTCCTTGCAGTCGTACGTCAGCACCAGACCGCCATGCTCGAGGTTGTGGACGAAGCGCGCCGCGGGCACCTCTTTGGCAAAGGAGCCCCAATTCCACCAGCAAGGGTGGTGGATGCCTCCCGACGGCGGCGCCTCAGCGTATTGAATTGGACCCTTCTCGTGCCAGGTCTTGGCGTAGATCCACGCTTCTTCCGTGCACTTGCCGCCGCAAGAGCTGCAGGCCGTTGTCGCGGTCAACTCCCCGGCGACATCGACGGCCTCGGGCCCGGCGTCACCAGCGTCGACCAAGGCCGGCCCCTCGTCGCCACCGCAGGCAACGGGCCCAAGCAGCGCCAGCGCGGCGGCGAGCGCCAACAGGGCGAGGGTGGCGACAGGGCCTGGAGTGGGGATCTTAGGGATCGGGTGCATGACTTCCTCCGCCGAAAGCGCGATGCTGAGCAGGACGGAGCCACGGCGCAAGGGCGGCGACGCCAGCACGGCCGGCCCCGCAGAGAGAGCAAGGCGATGCCTGACCCCGATCGGCGGCGCTTGGCCGCTTCCGCGACGCCCTCGCTGCCGCCCCACTCGTCGCATGCGCGGCTGCGGCGCCTGCCGGCCATCGACAAGGTCCGCGCGCACCCGCTGCTGCGGTCGAACCTCGGCGTAAACGCGGCCCATGACCTGCCGACGACCCTGGCCCGCGAGGCCGTCGGCGCGCTGCGTGCCGAGCTGCTGGCGGCCGAGAGCGACGCGGCGGCAGCGGCGCTGGACGTCGACGCGCGCATCGCCGTGCACCTGCGGAGCCGCTGTGACGCCCTGCGCGGCCCGATCTTGCGACGCCTGCACAACGGGATGGGCGTCCTGCTGATGACCAACGCCGGGCGCGCGCCGCTCAGCGCCGAAGCCATCCACGCCATCGCGGAGGCCTGCGCCGGTTACGCCAACCTCGAGCTGGACCTCGAGGACGGCGGTCGCGGCTCGCGACAGGCGCTGCTGCAGCCATTGCTGCGCTGGCTCTCGGGTGCGGAGGCCGGACTCGTCGTCAACAACGGCGCCGCCGCGCTCCTGTTGGCCCTCCACGCCTTGGCCGCCGGGCGCGCGGTGGTGGTCTCGCGCGGCGAACTAGTCGAGATCGGCGGTTCCTTTCGCGTGCCCGAGGTGATGGCTGCGGCGGGCGTGCGCCTGTACGAGGTCGGCACCACCAATCGGACCCACGCCGCCGATTACCAGCGCGCCATCGACGACTTGCGCGCCGCGGGCGACACGCCGGCCCTGCTCCTGCAGGTGCACCGCAGCAACTTCGACCAGGTCGGCTTCGTCGCCACACCCACGGTGGCCGAACTGGCGGCCATCGCGGCGGCAGAGGCCATCCCGCTGGTCTGCGACCTCGGCTCAGGAGCCATCGGCGACCTGTCGGCACACGGAATGCGCGACGAACCGTTGCTGCGCGAGGCGCTGCAGGCCGGCGCCGACCTCGTCACTGCGTCGGGCGACAAGCTGCTCGGCGGCCCACAGGCCGGGCTGCTGCTTGGCCGCCTGCCCTGGATCGAGCGTTGCGCCAAGAGCCCGCTGGCGCGCGCGCTGCGCCCCTGCCGCCTGACCCTGGCCGCGCTCGAGCCGACGCTGCGGGCACACCTGTTGGATCGCGCCGAGCACGAGCTGCCCCTCTGGCAGGCGATCGCCCGCAACCTCGCGTCCCTAGAGGCCCTCGGCACGCGCCTCGTCGCGACCACCGGCGAGGCCATCGAGCGGGCGCCCGCGCTCGATCTGGCAGCAGACCTCGTCCAGAGCGAGGCAGCGATCGGCGGCGGCAGCCAGGCCGGCGCTACCCTACCGTCGCTGGCCCTGCGCCTGCGACCGCGCCGCAAGACCGCCAGCGCGCTGGCAAGCGACCTGCGAGGTCTGCCGACGCCCTGGCTCGGTCGGGTCCGGGCCGATGCCGTGCTGCTCGACCTGCGATCGTTGACCTGTGGCTCCGCCGGCGACGATGCCGCCCTGGCCGCCGCTTGGGCCGCGGCGTTGTCGACGCTGGCAGCGGCACATGCGGTCGACGAGGGGCTTTAGATCGAAGTCCAACCGGATGCGTCTATGCCTCCGAGTGCCGCGGCGATCCCCCACGCCGCGGGTTGCGCGGGCCGCACAAGCCCGCCTATACTCGCGCACCTGCCTGCGGCCCCATACGCCGGCATGCCGGAGGGATCATGCGATCGATGCAGACGCCTCACGCGCCCCACACGCAGCCGCTGCGGACGCTGACGCACCTTCTTGCCCTCGTGGCCCTCGTGATGCTCGCGCTGCCCGGGCTCGCCCTGGCGCAAGAGAAGGCAGGCAAGGGCAAGAAGGGGGCGCGCGTGCTGTCCTTCGAAGAGGACCACATCGAGGGCCAGTACCAGAAGCCGGGCGGCGAGAACATCCAGTCTCTGAACAAGAAAAAGCGTCAGAGCTTGATCCGCGTCCGCACAGACTTCTACGCAGAGATCGTGCGTTCGGCGCGCGACCTCTAGCCAGCGCCCGCCCCGAGATTCGACAAGAGCGCGCGCGGCGGGTGGGTCCCGCCGCTGCCAGGGAGGGCCAAGGTGAGGCAAGCCCGCGACAGCAAGCTGGAGCTCGAGGCCGCGCTCAAGCAGTCAGGCCAGGACGAGGCGCCGGAGCCGACGAGCGGCAAGCTGGGCGTCGACATCGCCGTGCTGTGGCGCGGCGACATGCTGACGGCGCGCTTTTTCTCGCGCCCCGAAGTGGTGACGATCGGCCCTGAGGGCACCTTCACGATGCCCGAGGACGTGGTCGGCAAGCCGCTGGCCATCCTCGTCGAGCCCCACCCGACCGCGGAGTTCGGCCTACGCATCGATCACGACAAGGCCCATGGCCACCTGATCTTGGGCGGCGAGGTCCACGACCTCGACGACGTCCGCGCGGGCAAGGTCAGCGGCGTTCAGGGCCCGGTCGTGGCGCTGACGGCCGGCACCCGCGCCGTGCAGGTCTACGGCGACTTCACTTTCATCGTCAGCCGGGTCCCAGTCCCGCCGCCGGCGCGCTTCTCGCTGTGGAACCGCGAGATGCTGCCCTTCCTGCTCTGCTTCCTGGCCGCGCTGTCGCTGGTCGGTGGGCCGCTGGTCGCCGCCTTCTCGACGGTCGGCTTCCGCAGCAAGGCCGAGATCTTGAAGCGCATGGAGGAGGCCCGCCGCACGGTCGAGATCGAGATCGTCGAGGAAATGAAGCCGCCAGAGGAAGAGAAGGAGCCGGAGCAGAAGCAGGAGGAGCCGCCGAAGCTCGAGCCCCAGCCGGAGACGCCGGCCGAGAAGGAAGAGAAGGAAGACAAGAAGGCCGAAGAAGAGGCCAAGGAGATCGACCAGAAGCTCGACAAGCTCAGCGAGGAGGACCGCAAGGCCGAGGTGCAGCGCTTGGTCGCCGAGCAGGCCAAGGCCACCGACGCCATCGACGAGGCGATGAAGGCCGCCGAGCTGCCGGGCACCAAGCTCTTTGCCGAGTCCGACGGCGACGAGGGCGACACCGCCAACCCGCAGGGGCAGGCCGGGCCGACCGTGCTCGCCGACCCCGATGGCCAGGGCAGCAAGCTCATGGGCGCCGCTGGGCCGAAGACCGGGGTCGGCAGCTCTGAGTCGACGCAGAAGAAGGTCGCCCACGCCGACCTGGAGAAGGACACGGCGGCGGGCAAGGACGTCAAGATGGACGTCAAAGAGCGCAAACAGGACGTCATCAAGCTGCAAGGCAAGGTGAGCAACGTCTCGGGCGAGCTGCCGGCGAAGGTCATCCAGGACTACATCCGCCGCAAGATGGGCGCCATCAAGGCTTGTTACCAGAAGGGCCTGCAGGCCAACCCCGAGCTCGAGGGCAGCATCACGGTGAAGTTCTTGATCCAGCCGACCGGCTCCATCGGCGCAGCCAAGGTCGAGAACTCGAGCCTCGGCAACTCCTCGGTCGAAGAGTGCGTGTTGACCAACGTCAAGGCGTGGCGCTTCCCGCAGGCCAGCACCGGCGCGAGCACGACGGTGGTCTACCCGTTCCGCTTCTCTTCCAAGTAGCTTGAATCTCAGCGCGAGATGCGGAGTGACATGGCGGCGAGCACGACCGAGAGCGAGGGCCTGCAGGTGGCCACGCCGAGGCGTCGGCGAAGGGCCGCGCTCGCGCTGTGGCTGGTAGGCCTCACGCTCGCTGGCTGCAATCGCCAAGAGCGCGAGATCGTTGAGCTGATCAACGGCGCGGTCGTGGCGCTTGAGAGCGGCAACTCGACGCAGGCGCGCGGCAAGCTGCTACGGGTGCAGGCGCTCGATCCCAGCGACCCAGACGCGGCGTACTACCTGGGCTCGCTGGCGTTGCACGACGGCGACAGCGACGGCGCCGAGCGGCTCTTGATGCTGTCGCTGGCGCGCGATCCTTTGCGACCGGCAGCGCACCTCGATCTCGCCCGCGCCCGCTACGCCCGCCGCGACGACAAGGGCGCGCTGCAGGCGGTGCAGGGGCTGCTGGCGCTGGATCCGGGGCACCCGGATGGCCATACGCTGGTCGGGCGAATCGCCGCCCGCGCCGGCGACCGCGACAGCCAAGACAAGGCGCTGCGCGCCGCCATCGCCGGCGACGCAGGCCACGCGGCGGCCTACCTGCTGCTGTCGGACCTCTACAGCGACGTGGGCGCGAACAAGGCCGCGCTCGATGTGCTCAACGAAGGGCTCAAATTCAGCCCCGACGACGTCGGCCTGCAAGAGTCGCTCGGCATCGCGTGGCTCGGCGTCGGCCGCCCGGACCGTGCCGCCGAGGTGTTCGCCATCGCGGCGCAGAACCCACGCGCGGATTGGACGACCCACATCAACCACGGCGCGGCGCTGGTGCAGATCGGCGATCGCGCCAAGGCGATCGATGCGCTGCAGCGCGGCCTGCTCATGGGCCGAGGCCGCGGCGACAAAGCGGCGCTTGAGGCCGCGGCGCGCATCGTGCTGAAGCTCCGGCGCGGTCAGAAGGCCGACGCCCCGGACAAGAAAGGGGGCGCGTGATGCAGCTCGCGCGGGTCATCGGTAGCGTGGTCGCGACGCGCAAGGCCGAAGGGTTGGAAGGCATTCGCCTGCTCTGGGTGGTCCAGGTCGACGCCAGCGGCAAGGACGTCGGGTCGCCGTTCTGCGCCGCCGACACCACGCAGGCCGGAGTCGGCGACCTCGTGCACTTGACGCAGTCGCGCGAGGCGGCCCTGGCTATGCCAGAGCCCTTTGTGCCGGTGGACGCCGCGATCGTCGCCATCGTCGACTCGGTGGACGGCGTCGCGCCGACGGTCGATGGCCGCTGGAATGGCCCGGCCTACGGCGCCAAGGGGGCGGCATGATTCTGGCGCGGGTACATGGCCCCGTGGTCTCGACCATCAAGCACCCACGGTTGGCCGGGCTGACGGTTTTTGTGGTGCAGCCTGTGGACCTCGACGGCCAGCTGGCGGTGGGCCCTGAGCTGCTGGCGGTCGATCACGCCCAGGCCGGCCCCGGCGATCTCGTCGTGGTGATGCGCGAGGGCAACGGCATTCGCCAGGTCCTCGGCGACGACAAGAGCCCGGTCCAAGCCTTGATTGTGGGGGTCGTCGACGCCGTCGACCGCACGGCCCCTGACGCCCTCTCAGCGTCCCCCGCCGCGTCCGCGCAGGCCAAGGCGGCCAGCGGCGCCAGCAAGCGCGGTAGCAAAGGCGGCGGCAAGGCAGCGGCGGCATGAGCGAGCGACTCCCGCGCACCGAGGCGCTGCACCGTCGCCACGTCGCCGGCGCTGGAGACGCCACCCTGGCGCAGCTCCGACGCGACCTCTGCGATGCTACGCATGAATTGCACCGCCGAGGCTGGGTCGCCAACCACGACGGCAACGCCTCCCTGCGCCTGCCAGCCAGCCGCTTTCTGATGACGCCGACGGCGATGTCCAAGCGCCTGATCGGCGAGCAAGACCTCATCGTCGTCGACGCCAACGGCAAGGTGGTCCAGGGCGCGCGCAAGGCGTTCTCGGAGTGGGCCCTGCACAAGGCGATCTTCGCCACGAGACCGGATGTCCACGCCGTCATCCACGCCCATCCCCCCGCGGCGACGGCGCTCGCTGTGGCTGGCATCGAGGTCGAGCCAAAGATCCTGGCCGAGGCGATCGTCTCCCTCGGCGACCGCATCCCGATGCTGCGCTACGCCCTGCCCGGCGCCGCGAGCCAGGAGGAAGCGCTCCGGGAGGCGGCCGCTTCTTTCGACGCGGTGACGCTTGAGCACCACGGCGTGCTGACCTGCGGCGACGACATCGAGATGGCCCTGCTCCGCCTCGAGCTCGTGGAGCACCTGGCGGAGATCGCGCTGCGCGCCCTGCCGCTCGGCAAGCTGCGCACCTTGCCCGAGGTCGACGTCGCCGAATTGCTGCAGCGCCGCACCCGCGCCGGGCTCGGCCCCGCGGCGCGTGCAGGCAAGGCCAGACGCGCGGGATGATGCCGCGCCCGACCCCACCACCGCCCGGGCCCTCTGCAAGGTCGACCGCGATGGCTGCGCTCGGCCTCGCGCTCCTCGGCCTGCTGCAGGCCGGTTGCGGCGGTGCCCTTGGCGCCGTCGGCGGCGATCGCGGCGACCGCCGCTGCTTGCTGCTGATGACCAACGACAGCGAGGCGCACTTCGACGGCCAGCGGCTGGGCATCGACCCGCCGCAGTACCTTGGCACCCTGTCGCGCATCGCAGCCCACAAGCGCGCCCGGCTCGCCGAGCGGCCCGGCGGGGTGCTGCTGATCAGCGCCGGCGATGTGCTGCAGGGCCGCTACATGGACCGCGTCGACAAGGACCGCGCCCGCGCCGCCAAGGAAGCCTGGCAGCTCTACGACGCCGCCGGCTATGACCTCGGCACCCTCGGCAACCACGAATTCGACGCGGGCCCAGCGGTCCTCAAGCAGGCGATCCTCGGGCTGCGTCGCTACCGTCTCGTGGTCAGCAACCTGGCGCGCGACAGCCCGACCCTCGACAACCGCGACGGCAAGCTCTGGGACGAACACGTCGTACGCGACTGCGGCGGCCTCAAGGTGGGCTTTCTCGGCCTGTTGACGCCATCGACCCGCACCATCAGCCAGTTCGGCGACACGCGCTTCAGCGATCCCGACGATGCGGTGGTTCCGGCGGCCAAACGCGCCATCGCCGCCCTGCGCGGCCTGGGCGCCGAGGTCATCGTCGCCGTCACCCACCTGGGCCTGGAGCACGACATCGAGCTGGCGCGCGGCGTACAAGACATCGACGTCATCCTCGGAGGCCACTCCCACACCCTGATGAAGGAGTGGCGGCGCGTCGGACGGACCTACATCGTCCAGTCCGGCGAGCGCTTCTCGCACCTCGGCCACTTCGAGCTGGTGGCGAACGCGGCGGGCGGCGTCGACGGCAAGCGCTCATCGTGGCGCGTCCTCCCCATCGACGATGCGATGCCGCAGGACGACACCATCGCGGCCCGGGTTGAGGCCTTGCGCGCGGACTTCGCCAAGGAGGTCGTGGTCGGCAAGCGGTCGGTACCGTGGGAGCTGCGCGGCCCTGGCCGCCGCACCTACGGCCGCCGTGTGGCGCGGGCGCTCTGGCGCTACGCTGCGGCACGCAACGCGGAGGGCAAGCCCATCGACGGCGCGATGATCAACGCCGGCGGCCTGCGCACCGGCGCCACCTACCCTGTGGGCCCGGTCACCAACTTCGAGATCAAGGCCATTCACCCCTTCGGCAACCGACTCGTCATCGTCGCCCTCAGCGGTGAGGCGCTGCGCGACGTGCTGGAGCACGCCTGCTCCGACGGCCGCCGCGGCGGTGCCGGCGAGCGGGTTGAGGCCTATGGCGTGCGCTTTCGCTGCCAGGCGAGCAACCCGCACGTCGAGTATCAACTCGAGCAGGGGCGACCACGCGCCATCCAGCGCCGCGGACAACGCGTCATCGACGCCATGGTCGGCGATCGGCCGCTGCAACCCGACGGTCAATACCGCGTCGTCGTCAACGACTACCTGGCGCAGGGCGGCTCGGGTTTCGCGGTGTTGTCGTGGAACCCGCGGACCTGTGTTCAAGGCACGGCGTTCGAGACCGACGGCTGCCGCGGCGAATCGACCGAGGCGGAGATCGTCGAGCAGGCGGTGCTGGACGGCTCGTTCGACGCCCCGGTGGCGGAGTAGGCCGGCCCATCGCGCGTCGCGACGCCGGGCGGCGTCAGTTGCCTTCGTGCGCCGCCGGCCAGTCCACCGTGCTCTTCTGGTCAGGCTTGCAAGCCACCTTGTCGGCGTAGAAGCGCGCCATCTGCTGCTGGAGCTCGGCATCTGGCAACGCGGGGTCGAGCGTCGGGCCGAAGCCGACCTCACGTCGCGCGTAGTCGATGTAGGCGAGGACGATCGGCACGTGCGCCTCGCGGGCGATGCGCAAGAAGCCGGTGCGCCAGTGATCGGTCCGCTTGCGGGTGCCCGAGGGCGCGAGCGCCAGACGCAGCGGCCCAGGGTCGGCGGCGAAGCGATCGATCGACGCCTGCACCGCGCCGCCCTTGCCGCGCTCGATGAAGACCGCGCCGAGGCTCTGCAGCATCGGCCCGACCAGGGCCTTGTTGTATTCCGCCTTGATCATCCAGCGCAGATCGATGCCGAGCGCCCCCATGCCGAGGACCGAATACCAGCCGTCCCAGTTGCTGGTGTGCGGTTCGCCGAGCACGACGCAGCGATCGGGGATCGGCGCATCCTGGCGCGCCCGCCAGCCGGCGGCGTCGAGCAGTCGTTGGGCGAATTGACGGTTGACCATGGAACGGGCTCCTGAGCGAGGCGATGGTCGGGCTAGCCGCGGCGTTTGGACTCTTCGACCTGGTCGAGCACGCGCTTGGCGGAGCGAGCGACGACGCCGGAGACTTCGCGGCTCTTGCTGACGTCCTTGAGGTCTTTCATCGACAGCGTGCGGAGGAATCCCATCGACAGCGGCAACGGGCACTTCGGATTCATGACCAAGGCCCTGCGGATGCCATAATCGCGGGTCCAGCTCTTGTTGCGCCCGATCTGGACGAAGATCTCCTCCGCCAGCGCCTTGTTGCTGCAGAACATCTTGACCTCGCCTTCGGTCAAACGCGGCGACTTGAGCACCGAGAGCGAGACCATCTTCTTCGGGTCGCGGACGAGCAGCTTGCGCGCGTTGGCGTCGCCGATCAGGGCGAGGCGGATCTTCTGCGCCACCGACATCTTCATGATCAGGGCCTGCAGGCTGGTCGTTGAATGGTCGTCCGGCGGCTCCTCGCCCCTGTCGACCAGGGCCAGCTCTTCGTCCGTCAGCGATTGCTTGACGCCCGCGAGCTGGAGGGCGGTCATGAACTCAAGGTCAGAGAGGCCGACCTTGCCCTCGTCTTCGGCGCCGCGCCCGCCCCAAATGGCGGCCCGCATTTCGATGAAGCCTGGGATGTGGTCCAGCGCGGCGCCTTCGCGCACCGCGAATTCCAGCAAGTTCTGGATCTGGCCGGGCGGCATGCGCGGGTTGAAGAAGAGCGCCTCGACGATCTGGGGTTCGTTGAGGCAGCGCACCGTGTTGCGCGCGATGTCGCTGCAGACGACGGTGCCACCGTGCGCCGCCAGGTAGACGAAGGTCGAGTCCGCGGTCGCTCGGTTGACGACCACTTCCGAGAGGGCGCTGTGGTCGCTGGTGAGCGCGCGGGAGACGGTGTCGAGCACCGCCGGGTGGAGCTTGGCGCGCATCACCTCGCGCATGGTGTCGACGGGCAGCGACGACAGCGTCTCCAGGGCCGCAAGGCGCAGCTCGGGCTCTTCGCTGTGCGCCAAGTAGGCGATGGTCGGCACCAGGTCTTCGGCCGACGCAGGCAACATGCCGCGCGCGATGCGCAGCTTGATCGGAAGCGGGCGGTCGACCAGGGGCCGATGGGCCTCGACCAAGGCCTCGATGGGTACAATCAACGCCGCGACACTCATTGCGCTGGGCCTCCGCACGCCGCGTCAGGGCGGCGGCCACGACCACGCGTAGGCACCCCCGGTCGGCACCACCCTTGTAGCACGCCGGCTAGGGGCGCCGCCAGCCGATGAGCGCGCCGTCCGAGGCGCCGGTGACAAAGGCTTGGCCGGGCGCGTCGAGGAAGCGGAGAGATCCCACCCCGACGCCGGCGCACGGTGCCGGGCAGTGGCGCGTCAGCACCGCGAGAAGGTTGTGCTTGCCGGCGGCGTCTCGCTGCCACAGGCGGACCTTGCCGCTCGCGTCGCCCGAGAGCAGGCGCTGGCCGTCGGCCGAGACGTCGATCGCGGTCACCTCCGCAATATGCCCGGGAATGGCCTGCAGCAATTGCAGGTCCTTGCCATCGAGCACCTGCAGCCGCGCGCTGCCGCCGCTGACGGCCAGCCAAGCGCCGTCTGGCGAGAAGCGCAGGGCCCGGCTACTGGCATCGAGGTTCTTGGCCTCCGCCAACACCGCGCCGCTGTCCGAGGCGACGAGCCGGACCGCCACCGTGCCGCCGAGCAATCCGACCGCCACCCGCCCATCGGCGGTGACGTCGAGCGCCGCCGCCGACTCCGTCAGCCCGAGCCCGTAGACCAGCTTCGCCACGCCGAGCTCAGGCGCGGTGCCGGTGGCGACGACTGCCCGCAGACCGCCGCTGGCGCCGACCCAGAGCGAGTCGCCGTCGGCCCCAAAGGCCAGGGCAAGAGGCCAGCCCACGCCGGCGCCAAACGTCTTGACGTTCTCTGCTGTCCAGACCTTGCCGATGGGCTCCTGCCCGGCCTTGGCCTGCAGCGACCACAGCCTGGCGGAGCCGTCCTTGCCGCCGGTCGCCAGATGGGGCGCCAGCGCGCCCGGGCCGGGCAGCTTGGCGCCGACTGGACGCAGGGCGCTCGCCACCAGCGGCTGGCCGTGGCCCTCCAGCGCCAGCATGGGCGCACCGTCCTCCGGGTCGCGCAGCCAGGCCCGGCCATCGGCCTGGGCGGAGACGAAGAGGCCGAGCGACGGCTGGGCGCTCAGCGCAGCGACAGCGCCGCGACCTGCGTCGACGGCGAACCCCAAGACAGCCGCCGTCGCGGCGTCGGGGACGGGTAATGCGCGGCGCAGCGCCGTTCCATGCCGGCTGCCCTGCCACACCGATCCGGCAGCGCCGAGGCCGGCAGGCCCAAGGGCGGCGGCGACCTCGCCGGGCAGCCACGCCGAAGGCTTGGCCACCAGGGCCACGACCTGCAAGGTCGCGGCAGAAGGATCCAGTGGCGCGAGCCGCACAAGAGAGCCGTCGGCACGGGCGATGAGCGAGCCGCCGTCGCCGAGCCAGAGGCAGGCCGCTGCGCTGCCCACCAACGCTGTGGCAAGCACCTGGCCGGCAGGCAGGGCGCGCAGCCGCACGGCACCGTCGGCGCGGGCCACCAGCAACGCGGTCTCCGTCACCGACGTCGCGAGGTCGACGATGGCGGCGCCCTCACTGCTGAATTGAGCGCTCTCGCCGCCAGGCAGGCCCCAGCGACGCAGCCGCCCCTTGACGTCGCCGCTGTAGATGGCCTTGTCCAGCTCGGTGCCAGCGCGACCAAAGGCCAGCGCGCTGATCGGCGCCTCGTGCCCGAACAAGAGCAGGAGCTGCTGCTGCAACGGCAGGGAGTACAATCGAACCGCGCCGTTGGCGTCGCCGATCGCCAGGCGCGCTCCCCCTCCGTCGAACACGACGCGGCGCCACCGCTGGCCAGGCGCGTCGATGGCGATCCAAGGCTTGGCCATCAGCCCGCCGCCCTTGCTACTCGCTACCTGAACCACGCGCAGGACATGGTCGAGTCCAACGCTAGCCACCGCGCTCCCATTGGCGGCGATGGCGACGTCGTCGATCTCGTTGGCGTGGTCAAAGCGGTGCAGCCAGGCACCGCCACTCGCAGCGTCGACCAGCGCCCAGCCCGTTCGGTGCGACACAGCCACACGGTCGCCCGAAGCGCTGACCGAGAGACGCCCGCTTCCGCCACCTCCGCGCTGCCAAAGCGGGCATGCCGCGTCCTCGTCCGTGGCGCCGTCACAGTCGTTGTCGAACCCGTCGCAAGTGAGCTCAGGCGTCGCTTGATAGCCCGGCAAGGCGAGGAAGTTGGGCTCACCGAAGCCGATTGCGCCGTAGCAGACCTGCGTCAGGCCTGCGCACAGGCCCAGCTGCTTGCCGGCGAGCGGGCCGGTGAGCTGCTCATCGGTCAGGCCGTCGCAGTCGTTGTCGAGGCCGTCGCAGCGGGTCTCCACGAGCTCGTAGGTCGAGGTGAGGGCGGCAGGCAACGAGGCCGTGAAGGCGGCATAGTCGGGCGGCGCCCAGGCCCCGCCGACGCATTGCGGCGGTGCGTTGGTGCAGACCCCTGCGTTGAGCGCGACGAATGGCAGCGGACCCGATGGCTGCACGCCCTCGTCGGTGACGCCGTCGCAGTCGTTGTCCTGGCCATCGCACGTCAGCTCCACGGGTTCAAAGCCCTGGATCTCTGCCGGTTTAGGCAGCTGCCAGACACCCTTGATGCAGGTCTGCTTGGCGCCGGCACAGACACCGATCGCAGGCCCGGCGCCGGGGATCGGGCTGGCGAGGCTGCTGTCGGTGAGGCCATCGCAGTCGTTGTCGAGCCCATCGCAGCTGACCTCGATGGGCTCATAGCCTTTGACTTCGCTGGCCAACGGCTCCTGCCAACCGGCGACACCGTGACAGACCTTGACCGCGAAAAGGCAAACGCCCTTCGCCGCCCAGCCTTTGGCCGCAGGCTTGCTGAGCTCGTCGTCGGTCTTGCCATTGCAGTCGTTGTCGATGCCATCGCACGTGAGCTCGAAGGGCTCGAACCCGGCCACGGCGCTGTAGTCGCAGATCGCCTGCGCTCCCTTACAGGCGACCGCCACCTTGCCAGCGCACGGCCCGAGTTGGCGGCAGCCGAGCTGCTTGGGCAGCAGGCCATAGGGGCACACCTTGGGGTCGGCGGGGACGTCTTTGGCGACGTCTGGCGCTTCGACATCGGCCGGGGGTGCGTCGGAGGGCAAGGCGGCGTCCACGTCGGTGCCGTCGCCTTCGGTGTCGGGGCTCTCGGCGTCGAGGGGCCCATTCAAATCGTCCACCTGGCCATCGGCGCTGAGGGGGGCGTCGCCGGGCCCCTGCTGGTCAGCACCATCGGAGCTTGCGTCGTCGGTGCCATCACTGCCATCGCTGCCTGGACTGCTGTCGTCGCCATCCGCGAAGGCGTCCTCATCGTCGGCGGCGTCGACTGCGTCGGCCGTCGAGGCTGTGTCGGCCGGGCCGGCTGCGCCGGCTGCATCGCCTTCGCCGCGGCCAGCCCCATCGCGCGGCGGAAAGCCGGCGTCATCGCTGTCGGGCGCGTCGGGCAGGTACACCGTGTCGGCTGCCGTCGCCAGGCCGTCAACGTCAACGTCAACGCCAACGCCAACGTCAACGTCGCCGTCGCCCGCTGCCCACGGGCTCCCTGCGTCGGCGTCGTCCACGCCGCCTGGCAGATCGGCAGCGCCGCGGGCGCGGCCAGGGTCGAGGTCGGGCGGCCGAACCAGCTCGTCAATGTCGCTGCAACTGGCAGCACACGCCATCGTGGCGGTGAGGAGCCAGCGAATTCGGCAGCCAACATCCACGTGGCCACCCTACCAGAACGCCCGGGCTGCGTCAGGCGCGCAGCCCGGGCGTCCTCGCGAAGCCTCGCGGTGTTGGCTACTTGGTGGCGCGGATCATGACGTTGTCGATCGCCACGCCCTTGCCGCCGTTGTTGGTGCAGTCCTTGGAGTCGAAGCGGAAGACCAACGTGACGAGCATCCCCTTGAAACCGGTGATGTCCTCCTCAATCGGCTTCCAAGCGCCCAGCTTGTCCTTCACCACGACGAAGGTAGCGACCTTCGGAGTGCCGATCGGCAGGAACTGCCGCACCTCTGCGGTGAGGATGTCATAGCCGCTGGTGGCTTCGGCATCGACGAACGCGTCAAACGTGAGCTTGAGGGCGGCGCCAGCGTTTGGATTCCCGATCGCCATCAGCTTGCTCGACGCCGTGCCGACCACCGAGGCCTTGCCCGAGGGGCAGACGAAATTGTAGGTGTCGCCGGCCGCAGGCGCGTTGAAGTTCAAGCTGGCATCGGGCGACAGCGGCGCGATGCCGGTGCTGTCTACGGCCCAGCCCACCGGCGACTGGCTGTTGTTCAGGGTCCAGTTGCCAGCGCCTCCGGTCGTGATCATGTCGGCGAAGAGCGGCAGCGGCGCGGCGTCCAGGCGCAGGTCGTCGATGAACCAGCCCTTGCCCGTGTTGTTGGTGCCGTCGACCGAGTCGAAGGCGAAGCGCAGCCGCACCTTCTTGCCCTTGAACTTGGTCAAGTCGACCGACTCCCAGACCCAACCGTTCTGCCGCGAAGCAGCGTTGTCGAACTGGACCTCGGTGTCCGCCGTCGTGCCACCGAAGCCGAGCTCCGAGACCTCGACCGTGCGCTTGTCGACGGAGGAGAACGTCTCGCCCTGGTACCAAGACTTGATGAGCAGCGAGACGTTCACATTCGTGACGCCGGTGAGGTCGATGACCGGCGAGAGCGCCCAACCCGAAGCGGCCGTCTTGATGGGACCGGGCGACTGGAAATTGGTGCCGTTGTTGAAGTTGAGGCTCGCGGCGTCGTAGCCGCCTGGCGCAGAGGGGGTGCTGTCGATGCCCCAGCCGGCGTTGTTCAGGACGGGAGGCGTCGACATGTGCCAACCCGCGCTGTTGCCTGCCGCGAACGGCTCCGACCACGAGACGGCGTTGGTCACCTTCACCACCGCGCCGGCGTAGATCGAGACCTCGTCGACGAACCAGCCCTTGCCGGTGTTCTCGTTGCTGTCGATCGAGTCGAAGCGGAAGCGCACCTGGAACTTCTTGCCCTTGTGGCTGCTCAGGTCGATCGTCTCAAGCCACCACTTGCCGGCGTTGGCAAGGTTGTCGAGCTGAACCGTCTGCGCCACGGTCACGAAGCCGTCGGTCGAGACCTCGACGTAGCGCTTATCGTAGCCGTTGTTGGGCTCCACGCCGTTGTAGGAATGGAACGCCAACGTCATCGAGCCGGTCACCTTGCTGGCGTCGTACAGGTACTTGGTCAGGGCCGTTCCGTTCACGGCCTTGCCGGCGTCGTAGTTGGTGCCGTTGTTGAAGTTCAGCGAGTAGCCGCCATTGACGCCACCGGGTGTGGAGGGCGTGCCGTCGGCTTGCCACTTGAAGGTCTGGTCGCCGCTGGTGAGGTGCCAGTCGCCGTCCAGGTAGCCGATGGCCTCGATGTCCGGCACGGTCCGCAGGGCGCAGGTGGTGCCGACCGTATAGGCGCACTTGCCCGTCTTGGAGTCGCACGAGTCGCTGGTGCAGGGGTTGTCGTCGTTGCACGTCGCCGGCGTGGCCACGCAGCCCGCCTTGTCGTTGCACTTGTCACCGGTGGTGCAGAGGTTGCCGTCATCGCAAGCGGTGTTCGGCAACTTCGGGAACGTCGCGCACTTGGCGCCCGTCTCGTCGCAGAGGTCCGAGGTGCAGCTGTTGCCATCGTCGCAGACCTTGGGCTTGCCGCTGGTGCACTTGGAGCCGGCGCAGATGTCATTCTCGGTGCAGTACTTGCCATCCTCGCACTTGGCGGTGTTGGCCGTCGCCTTGCAGCCCTCACCATTGACGCAGGCGTCGTCGGTACAGGGGTTGCCGTCGTCGCACTTGGTCGGGTTGCTGCCGACGCACTTGCCGGCACCGTCGCAGCTGTCCTTCTGGGTGCACGTGTTGCCATCGCCGCAAGGCGCGCCGGATGCAGCGGGCTTGCTGGCGCAGACGTTGTTCGCGCAGCTGTCGACCGTGCACGCGTTGTCATCGTTGCAGTCCTTGCCGACGCCGACGCACTTGCCCTTGCCGTCGCAGGCGTCGGCGCTGGTGCAGCTGTTGCCGTCGTCGCAGGCCTGCTTGACGGGGCTGTTGACCACCTTGCAGCCGGTCTTGGGATCGCAGCTGTCGGCGGTGCAGGGGTTGCCGTCGTCACACTTCACGGCGACGCCAGGGACGCACTTGCTGTCCTTGCAGGTATCGTCGTTGGTGCAGACGCTGGAGTCCGTGCACTTGAGGGTGTTCGGGGTGTTGGTGCAGCCTGCCTTGGCGTCGCACTTGTCGGTGGTGCAGACATTGCTGTCGGCGCAGCTGACCGAGCCACCGCCGATGCACTTGCCGTCGGTGCAGACGTCATCCTTGGTGCACTTGTTGCCGTCATCGCAAGCCTTGGGCACGTTGACCGATACGCAGCCCTTGATCTTGTCGCAGGTGTCGTCGCTGCAGGCGTTGCCGTCATCGCAGTCCTTCTTGCCGCCGCCGGCCACGCACTTGCTGTCGGCACAGACGTCGCCGACGGTGCAAGCGTCGCCGTCCTCGCACGAGGCCTTGTTCGCCACGGCGACGCAGCCCTTGGCGGGATCGCAGCTGTCGTCGGTGCAGGGGTTGCCATCGTCGCAGCCGGGGATGCCGTCGGTGCCGAGCACAACGCCCTTGCAGACGCCCGCCTTGCAGGCGTCCTTGGCGGTGCAGAGCGACCCGTCCTCGCAGATCTGATCGTCGGGGACGTTGACCTTGCCGCAGGTGCCCGTCTTGATGTCGCAAGAGTCGTCTGTGCACGGATTGTTGTCGTTGCAGTCCAATAGGTTGCCCTTGCACTTGCTGTCGGCGCAGAGGTCCTTCTGAGTGCAGGCATTGCCGTCATCGCAGGCCTCGGTGTTGGCCGCGTTGGTGCAGCTACCGGTCTTGGCGTCGCAGCTATCGGTGGTGCAGGGGTTCTTGTCGTCGCAGCTGATGGCGATGCCGCCCTGGCACTTGGTGGCCTTGCAGGCGTCGCCGGCCGTGCACAAGGAGTTGTCATCGCAGGCGATGGTGTTCGCCGTGTTCTTGCAGGCCTTGGTGGCCGGATCACAGCCGTCGTCGGTGCAGGGGTTGTTGTCTTCGCAGTCCACGATGGGCTTGCCGCCGCACTTGCCGGCCTTGCAGGCGTCGCCGCCGGTGCAGGGGTCTTCGTCGTCGCAGCCAGCGCTGTCGTCGGTGGTGTTGGCGCAGCCGGTGGCGGCGTCGCAGGTGTCTTTGGTGCAGGGGTTCGTGTCGTCGCAGTCGACGGCTTTGGCGTCGCACTTGCCGGCCTTGCAGGCATCGCTCTTGGTGCAGGCGGTGCCGTCGTCGCAGGCCTCGCCATCGACCTTGGCGGCATTGAGGCAGCCTTTGGCCACGTCGCAGCTGTCGTCGGTGCAGGGGTTCTTGTCGTCGCAGTCGATGACCGCGCCCTTGAGGCAGCCACCCTTGTCGTCGCAGAGCTCACCCTTGGTGCAGGCGTCGCCGTCGTCGCAGGGGCCGCTCTTCGGGCTCGACTTGCAGCCGTCCTTCTTGTCGCAGACGACGGTCGTACAGGGGTTGCCGTCGTCGCAGACCTTGGCGCTGCCGCCGCACTTGCCAGCGGCGCAGGCGTCCTGCTCCGTGCAGGCGTCGCCGTCGTCGCAGGCGCCGTCGGCCGCGGCGTTGACGCAGCCGGTCTTGGGGTCACAGCTGTCGGCGGTGCAGGGGTTGCTGTCGTCGCAGCTGATCTGGGCGCCGGCGCAGATGCCCTTGGCGTCGCAGACATCCGTCTTGGTGCAGGCGTTGCTGTCGTCGCAGGCGGTGTCCTTGCCCTCGACCGTGTTCTTGCAGCCGTTGGCGGCGTCGCAAGTGTCGGTGGTGCAGGGGTTGGCGTCGTCGCAGGTCAACGGGGCCGCGGCGCACTTGCCGGCCTTGCAGACGCCACCGACGTCCGTGCACGGATCGCCGTCGTCGCAGATGGTGCCATCGGCCTCTTCCGCCACGAAGCAGACGCCGGTGTCGAGCTTGCACTTCGCGACCTGGCAGGCGCCGTGCTCCAGGCTGTCGCAGTCGCTGTCCCGCGTGCAGCCGGCGTCGCCACCTCCGTCCTGGGCCGTGGCGTCGCTGCCGTCGTCGCCGATGGTGGCGTCGCCGTCGGTGCCCGTCGTGTCGCCGCCGGTCGCGGTGTCGTCGCCGGTCGCGGCATCGCTGCCAACATCGCCAAAAGTGGTGCCATTGTCCGCGCCACCGACGCCGTCACCGGCGAGACCGGTGTTGGTGCCGCCCTGGCCCGGCTCGGTCCCGCACGCCGCAGCGAAGGCGATCAGCACGACTGAGACGTAAATCCCTTGAAAACGAAGTGCACGCGGCATGATGGCCTCACAGAAGGTCGGCGCCGCATGGGCTGCCAAACGCAGAAATCAGAGTCGATCCAAGCCCTTGCGCCGAACTCTAGCGGCGAAGAGTGCACAAGTTTACAGTTCCTGACAGATTGGAGCAAGCGAATTCCGCCCACCGCTGTGCCACCCGCCGCTGCATTCGAACGCGGTTGCGCCTCGTACCAACCCCTCAAGGGCCAGATCTCGGATCGCTGGCCGGGGCGTCTCCGCGGCGGGGGCGTGCTGGATTCCGTGCCACGGGCGCTTCGGCAGTTGACGCCGCCGGCGGCCGCCGTTGGTAGACCGAGAGGTAGGGAACACCCTGGAACGAAAACTGTTTCGAGGGCGCTACCTGGCCCCAAGCGTCGAAGAGTTCCAGCTCGTAGTCGTCGTGATCGTACTGGTGGTGGTAGAAACCAAAGGTGCTGTCGCTGGGCGTCCCGCTATAGCCGAGGTCACGGCGAAACCAGCCCTCGCGCACGTACATCTGGTACGCGCCCCAGGCGCACTTGTGGAACCAGACGCGGGCCCCGCGCGGCGCGGCGGCGTTGACCTCCTCGAGGCCGGCGCGCGTCTGGTGGCCCCAGAACTGCCGCTGCAGGTCGACTTGTGCCGCGCCGGGTGCCCCGCCGATGAGGCCGTTGTAGGCCATGGTGCCCACGGGGTGGTACTCGGCGGTGGTGGCCGCCGCCGGCACCAAGAGCAGCAGGGCCAGCGCCCAGCCGAGCAGCGCCGCCGACCGCCGGGAGGCTGGCTCCTCGTTCGCAAGCCAGGGCTGGCACACGGTGGCCCAGAGCCATTGCATGCCGCGGGCGCCGATCCACAACATCGCCGGGTAGGCCGTCATCCAGTGTTTGGTGCCGCCGAACACCGGCGTCGAAGGCAGCGCGATGAGCACAATCGGCCACAGCGCCGTCAGGACCATGAGGCGATCGAGGCTGCGCGCGCGGGCGGCGAGGTCCACCTGGGCCAGCGAATCGGCGCCGAGCGCAGCGACCGGGCGCGGCCCCTCCGCCGTCGAGAGCGCGTCGCTGGCTGGCACGCTGCGATAGAGCCGCGACGCCAGCTTGCCGGCGAGGGCGAAGTGGCGGCGCAGGGCGGCGTCCAGCATGAGCAGCGCGCCGACGGCGAAGGCGAAGAGCAGGGTCGGCGCCCAGGTCAGCGCGGTCAACGCAAAGGGAAGCTCGACGGGGAAGGGCGGATACGCGAGCACCTGACCGAAGTACGTCTGCATGTAGTGTTCATGATGCAGGTGGAACTCCAGCCATCGGAACAAGTTGTCGAGCGTGTCGTGCCAGAGCAATGGCCAGCCGGCGACAAGAACGAGCAGGCCGATGGGCAGCATCAAGAACCAGGCCAGCGGCAGCGGCGGTAGTTGCAGGCGCCACGGGCCGCCGGCGAGCACGAGCAGCGCCGCGCCAGCGCCGAGCAAGGGTGCGCCCAGGGCGCCCAGGGCGCCCAGAGCCAGGGCAGCGACGACCGCCGCCCAAAGAGGCCGCGCCAGCCAGCCGGCGAGCCGCCCGCGCCAGCCCTCGGCGACGGCTGCTGGCCGCCACAACCAACGGATCCGCCCCTCGGCGAAGGCGTCCCACGCCCAGTGCCCAATGAGCGCCACAGGCAGGAAAAAGGCGTTGTGTTTCGCGAGCAACGACAAGCCCCACAGCAAGGCTGTCAGCAGCGCCCACCGTCGACTGTCGAGGCTCTCATGATACGCGAGCGTCGTGATGACCAGCAGCGCCGTGATGGTGGTATCGAAGACCGCGAGATGGGCATGAAAAAAAGCATGAGGCAAGCAGAGGTAGCCGACCGAAGCCACCAGCGCAAAGGGCCGTGTCAGCTGCGGCCGCCCGCCGAATGTGGCGCGGGTGAACCAATACAGAACACTGACCAACAGCGCACCGAACCACATGCCCGGCATCCGCATCGCCTGCGACTCAGACAGCCAGTAGGTCGGGCGCACTTCGACCAACTCGCAGCCCGTGCGCCGCAGCACGCCGTCATGGGCGGCGGTCCCGGCCGCCCCGCAGCCGCGTCGCAACGCCAAAGCAAGCGCGGCGAGGTCGGCGCCGGCCTCCGCCTCGGTCGGGCTGAGCGCGTGCGCGAGCGTCGCCGGCTCCTCCAACGCCACCACCGCGCTGTGCTTTTCGCGCTGCAGCACGCGCCCGCCACCGAAGACGCGTGGCGCGACGTCCGCTGGCTCGCCCACGCGCTGCGGCCGGAGCAGGTGCACGTTGGCGCCAACCTCGAACCCCTGCGCCGGTCCGAGCCCATGGACCTCGGTGACGAGCGCTCCCTGCGCCCCCTCGGCGGCATGCCCCTGCCGAAAGACACCGACCTCGCGGAGCTTTCGACCAAAGAGCCGCCAGCTCCAGCCGAACATCAACTTGTTGAGCGGCGGATGCTCGGCGTTGTTGCGCCAGGTCTGGTGCAGCTCGTCGCGCTGCAAGGCCTTGTCCCGCCGCTCACCGCCGGCCTCGACCTCGACTTGCCACTCTTGGTAGATCTCTGCGTGATTGAAGTAGAAGGCCTCGTCGCGCGCGAACCCCATCTGATCGGTGACCAGCAGAGCCCACAGCGACGCGCAGCCGAGCAGAAAGCCGACGACGCCATCGATCCAGCGATCGCTCGCCCGCACCGCGCTCATGAGCTATTCGTCGTCGCCGTCGGCGTCGCCCACCGGCCCGGCCACCAAGGCATACTTGCGGGCAAGTCTGCGAAAATGCTTTCGGTCGACGTCCGCCTCACGCGCCGCCTGGCTCAAGTTTCCGGAGTGCTTCTCCAGCAAGCTCGCCAGGTACTCCTTCTCGAACGTGGAGAGCCAGACCTCTTTGGCGTCCTTGAAGGACTTGTCGGTCGCGATCTGCATCGCAGCAGAAGGCCGTAGCGGCTCGGTCGGCGAACTCTGCGACTCGCTACGGCGCTTGCCCACGCGCACGCCTGCGATGTGGTCTGGCAGGTCTTCGAGCTGGATGAACTCGCCCTCGGCGAAGCTGCACGCCCGCTCGACCACGTTGGTCAGCTCGCGGACGTTCCCGGGCCAGTCGTAGCGCATCAGGGCTTCGAGCGCAGCGGTACCGATGCCCTTGACGCGCGGCCCATCGGTCCCGCGGTTGAAGCCGCCGTTGCGCAGGCTGTGCCGCGCCAAGGCCGGAATGTCCTCGCGGCGCTCACGCAGCGGCGGCAGCTGGAGCCGCACGACGCTCAGCCGATAGAACAGATCCTCTCGAAAACGGCCGGCTTTGACCTCTTCGGCCAGATCGCGGTTGGTCGCGGCGATGACGCGGACATCGATCTTGACCGGCCGGTTGCCGCCCACGCGCTTGATCTCGCGTTGCTCAAGCGCACGCAGCAGCTTGGGCTGCAGATCGAGGGCCAGCTCGCCGATCTCGTCGAGGAAGATCGTGCCGCCGTGGGCCATCTCGAAGAGCCCCTGCCGCGAGGCCAGCGCGCCGGTGAAGCTGCCGCGCTCATGGCCGAACAGCTCGGACTCGATGAGGTTCTCGGCCACGGCCCCGCAATCGAAGACGATGAAGGTCTGGTTGGCGCGGCTCGAGAACTGGTGGATCGTGCGCGCCACCACCTCCTTGCCCGTGCCGGTCTCGCCCTCGAGCACCACCGTCACCGCCGTCGGGGCGATCTTCTCGATGACCCCGAAAAGCTGCCGCATCCGCTCGGACTTGCCGACGATGGAGCCGAGACTCTCGCGGCTGCTCGGCGTAATCTCGACGCGCTCGGAGAGCAGGCTGAAGCGCAGGTGGCTGCTGCCCATCCGCAGCGAGGCGCCCGACTTCAAGTAGGCGACGCGCACCCGGACGTGGTTGACTAACGTGCCGTTGGTGCTGCCGAGGTCTTCGATGAGCCAGTCGTCGCCCTCTTGAAAGATGCGCGCGTGGTCCCGGCTGACCTTGTCGTCGTCGAGCACCAGATCGTTGTCTTCCGATGCGCCGAGGGTGACCACCGGCTGGTCGAAGATGTACTCGGCGACGCTGCCATCGACGCCGACCCGCACCAGCTTGCAGCGGCGCAGCGTCAAAGCGGATGGGATGAACTCCGACACGTCTGGCTCCTGACGGTCATGGCCGGCGGCGTGCTGGGCTAGGGACTCTGCACCCCACCTTCGGCGGACACGATGGTCGCTGGGATCGGGGGTGGGGTCAAGGGGACCCGGCTGCCCCGCGCGCTCGCCGGCCGTCTCGGCCATCCCAGGTTGCGCAGCGCCAAACAGCGACGAGGGGCCTGCCGACACCCGGCATCTCAAGGGCGGGGCGATCAGCGGGGACGACCCGCCCCGCTGGGAGGACGACGTGCAAGGCGAGGACTTGCGCCGGACGACGCGCTCGCGTTGGATCCAAAGTGCACGCCCCGTCGCGTGCCCGGAGTCTGCCATGCCTCTTAGCCAGAGCCCGACGCCAAGCGGTACCAGCACGCAGCGACAACCTGCGGCCCAGCCGGGGGTTGCGACGCCCGGGGGCGCGCAGCAAGGCGGCGGCGGCGGCGGACCGGATGTCCGCGCCCTGGACTACGAGGCCGGCCAGCGGGCGCAGAGCCCCGACGGTGTCGGCGTCGGCGACGCCCTGCTCAACGAGCCGACGCTGGCCAAGGTCGCCAAGGGCCAGGCTTGGATCAGCCGCGGCGCCGGGCCGCAAGTTCGGGCGGTGCAGCAAGCCTTGATGGCCGCGGGCAAGGCGCTGCCGAAGTTCGGCGCTGATGGTAGTTGGGGCGCCGAGACAGCGACCGCCCTCCGCGATTTCCAAGACGATCCGCAGTGGGGCCTCACCCCCGACGGCGTCGTCGGCAAGAAGACCCTGCTCGCCCTGGTCGAGGCCACCGGCGGCCGCAAGCGCCCGGCGGCCGCGACGGCGACGCCGAGCCCGGCGACGACGCCTGCGCCGAGCGCAGCCCCAGCGGGACCGGCGGCGGCGACGGCGCCGCGGCCAGCGCCGAGCGCGCCGGCGGCCCAGGGCCCGGCGGCAGCGGGCGGGGGGAGCCTCAACAACCCGTTCTTCGAGGGCAACTCGACGCTGAAGCAGATCGCCGCTGGCAGCGCAGTCCTCAAGGCAGGCCGGGGCCATCACGTGACCTTGGTCCAGCAGGCGCTGATCAACCTCGGCTACAACTTGCCAGTCTCAGGTGCCGACGGCGGCTGGGGCGGCGAGACCGTGACCGCCTTGCGCCAGTTTCAGCAAGATCGCACCGGACGCGTTACCGGCGTCGTCGACGCCGAGACGATGCAGGCCCTGGACCAACAGGCGCCTGCGAGCGGTCAGCCTGTCGATCGCAGCCCCAACTACGACGAGCTGTTCAAGGACGGCCTCCTCGACGCCACCATCGCGGTTGGCTACGACGAACAGGGCACCTTCGACTGGGAGATCACCCAGATCCGCGAGAAGCTTCAGGGCGAGCTCGGCTTGAGCCCCGTCGACGAGGCCGCGGCGCAGAAAGCCTACCGCGGCGCTGGCATGGCGATGCCAAGCCGGGGCGGAGGCGAGTACTACCTGCAAGAGGGCGCCCTCGAGCACAAGGGCAAGAAGGTCTCGGTCCTGGTCCGCCTCATCACCTACCAGGACCCAGACGCGCGCGACGCCTACGTCGAGGCGCTGCAGAAGTCCGACGCCACCGTCTACACCGGCCATGGTCGCTACGGCTCGGGGCCGGACTTCGACGACAAGCACAGCTCGGCCGGCAACGTCTTCGTCAACCCTGAGCAGCGCATCCACGAGGGCGGCGCGACGACCGTCTACAACGAGCTGGAGCGCGACGGCGCGGCCAAGCCTTTGCAAGACCTGCAGTTCGACCGCAAGTACAAGGTCTGGTTCTTCGACGGCTGCAACACGCGCCTCTACAACAAGGCCATCCGCGCCAACGCCACCATCGACCACCGCAGCGTCGACATGTTTGGCGCCGGCACCGAGATCGCCTCCTCGACGACCGACACCGACGTCATCACCTTCGTGGGCAGCCTGATGAAGCAGCGCTCCGCCGGCCAGATCGTGAGCGATCTCAACAGCCAGAACGGCATCACGGACAAGTCCAAGGGCTTCCAGGCCGACGGCTTTGGCGACAACCCGGCCGCGAAGTAGGTCGGCATGACCCTATTCGCGCCGTCCCGCCATTCGACCACGCTTGGGAGCCGCCAGGTGGCAAGCGCGGGTGCGCGACTTGCGCTGCTGACGCTAGCCTCGCTCGGCGCGCAGGCCTGCGCCTGTCCGGCCAGCGCCGCCTCTGCGTCCTCGGCTGGGGGCAGCGCCGTCAGAACGAAGAGGGGAGCCGACATGGAAGCGCAACGGGGCTCCTCGACCGATTTCGCCGCCGCCTTGCGCCAGGGTGACACCGCCGCTCGCTGCAAGGCCGCAGCAGCGCTCGGCAAGCGCGGCGACGACGCGGCGTGGATGGCGCTCTTCGAGGCGCTCGACGGCCGCGATGAAGCCGTGCGGGCGTGCGTCGTCGCAGCCCTGCGCAGCCACGCCGCCGCCGCTGCAGCCTACGCCGTGGCCGAGGGGAGCCGTCGTGATGCCGCGCTGCGGGGCGCAATGGGCGCCGCCAAGACGCAACCCGGCGACGCCGCTGCCAAAGAAGCCAGCTCAGCAGCGACCTTTGTCCTCGGCCAGCACCTGCGCCGCGTCGGCGCGCTCGATCACCCTGCGCTGTTGCCGCTGATCGACCTCGCGCAGCGGCCTGACCAGCCCACCTTTGTGCGTTCTGGTGCGTCTTGGTGCGTTTCGGGGCAGTCATGGAGCGTGATGGTGCAGACGCGCTTGCGCACGGCGCTCATCGACCGCGAAAAAGACGTCCGCTGGCCAGCCGCCGACGGCCTCGCGCGCAAGGTACGCGACGGCGACGCGGCGACCCGGCAGGCGGCGTCGGAGCTGGCCGCGGAGCTAGTCGCCCAGGAGAAGGACGCCGGCGTCAAGGCGAAGCTGCAGCAGGCGGCGACGCAATCGGCTGTGGGTCCGAAGTAGCACCGACACGGCTCGAGCGACCCGTGATCGACGCGAGCGCGTCGCTGGGTTGCGAATCACGCGCCGTTGCCCTTCCCATCGCTTGCGGGAGCTGCGGCCTCGCGGCAAGGGCGAGGAGCGCCGTGCGGCAGCGCGCCAGCCATGGCCGCGATGCCCATCGGCCTGGCGTCCGCTACATGCAAGCGCGGGGATCGCGGATCGGGAAGAGAAGCCCAAGCCACCCGGGTCGACGTCTAGTCAACCCGCAGCCAAGAAGCTGCCCCGCCCCGCAGCAGCGGGCTGGTGAGCCCTAGCGGCGGCGGAGGATCTTCAGCTCAGAGGCAGGGGCCCATGGCCTTCATGCCGACGTCGGCTTCTGCCGCAAGACAAGGCGTGTCGTAGGTCTTGCCGTTGCAGCCGCAGACCTTCATGGCGAACTTCGGGCACTCCGAGAGCGCCATGCACGTGCCCTGCTGCCCGCATGCCGAGGACAAACTCGCGCAGAACTTGCCGGTGCCGCATTGCCCCACCACGCCAACGGTGCAAGTGGAAGCGCCGCAGGTCTTCACGAAGACGCATTTGCCGTTGGCGCAAGAGTCTGAGGTGCAGTCGTCCTTGTCGTTGCAGTCGGTGTTCACCTTGCAGGTACCGGAGCCGCCTCCGCAGTTGGGATCGGTCTGGTGCTCGCACTTGCCGTCCTTGCAGCCATCGCTGGTGCAGACGTTGCCGTCATCACACTCGAGCTGCGACAGACAGCCGCCGCAGTTGGCGATCGGCGCGTTCACGCACTTGCCGAGGGCGCAGGAATCCGCTGTGCACGGGTCTCCGTCGTTGCAGGCGGTGGCGCTGGTGCAGGTCTTGCAGCCCGAGATCGGGGCGTTCTTGCACGCGCCTGAGGCACAGCTGTCCTGGGTGCAGCCCTTGCCGTCCTCACACTCCGCAGAGGTCGTACAAGTTTTGCAGCCCTGGATCAGCGTGTTCGCGCACTTGCCTGCGTTGCAGGAGTCGGCCGTGCAGCCCTTCTTGTCGTCGCAGTCCGCGCCCGTGCTGCAGGATGGCACACAGCCTGGCACCTGCTGACCCGTGCACTTGCCGCTGCTGCAGATCGCCTTGAAGCACTCGGAGCTCGACTGGCAATCGCTGTCGATCTTGCACTCAACGCAGCCGACGATGGGCGCCCACTTGCACACCCCGCTTTGGCAGGCGTCGGTGGTGCACTTGTCGCCGTCGCTGCACTCCGTGGGTTCCTTGCAGAGCTTGCACTGGTCGTCCGGCGTGTAAGTGCACTTGCCTGAAGCGCAACCATCGGACGTGCACGGGTTGGCGTCGTTGCAGTCCGCCGGCGACTGACAGCTGTTGGCGTCACAACCCTGAATCGGTGCGTTGACACAGAGGTCGCCAGCGCACTGGTCAAGGGTGCACTTCTTGCCGTCATTGCAGTCGGCCTCGACTTTGCAGGTCTTGCAGTCCGGCATCACCTTGTTGCTGCACTTGCCCTGCACGCAATCATCGGCGGTGCAGCTGTTGCCGTCGAAGCACTGCGCCATCTGCGTGCAGGGCTTGCCGCCACAACCGTCGATCGGCGTGTTGAGGCAGACGCCCTTGCCGCAGGCGTCGGCCGTGCAAGCGTTCAGGTCGTCGCAGTTCTTGGGCGGCCCGGCCTTGCAGACACCGCCCTCACAGGCGTCGTTCGTCGAGCAGTCGTCGCCGTCATTGCAGGTGCCCGTGGTGTTGGTATGACTGCAAGTCCCGGCCTTGCAGGCATCGAGCGAGCAGCTGTTGCCATCGTTGCACTCGCTGGTCTGGAGGCACTTCTTGCAGCCGACGATCGGATCGGCGGTGCAGGTGCCGGCCTTGCAGCCGTCGAGCGTGCAAGCGTCGTTGTCGTTGCAGTCGACGGGCGTCTCGCAGGCCTTGCAGCCGACAATCGCCTCGTTGCTGCACTTGCCATTGACGCAGCTGTCCTTGGTGCAGCCCTTGAAGTCGTTGCAGTCGCCGGCCGAGCTGCAGGGCCCGGCGCATCCCGGGATCACGGTGGGCACGCACTTGCCAACCTGGCAGCTGACCTTGACGCAAGGGTTGTCCGACTTGCAGTCGGCGTCGAGCTTGCACTGGCCGCAGCCTTCGATCGGCGTCGACTTGCAGAGCCCGGTGACGCACTCGTTCTTCGTGCAGGGGTCCTTGTCGTCGCATTCCGTGGCGGACTGGCAGACCTTGCACAGCGGATCGGGGGCGTGGGCGCACTTGCCGGCATTGCAACCATCCGACGTGCAAGGATTCTTGTCGTCGCAATCCAGCGCGCTCTTGCAGTCGCCGCAGCCCGCGATGGGCGCGTGCGTGCACTTGCCATCGGCGCCACAGGCGTCCTTGGTGCAGGCGTCCTTGTCGTCGCAGCTGGCGGCATCGGAGCAAGGCGGTGTGCAGCCAGGGATCGGCACCGAGCTGCACTTGCCGTCCACGCCACAGGTGTCTGAAGTGCATGGGTTCTTGTCGTCGCAATCGGACGACAGCTTGCAGCCAGCGGGGGCGCAGCCCTGGATGGCCGTGTTCTGGCACTTGCCGTCGAGCCCGCACCCGTCCTTGGTGCAGTCGTTCTTGTCGTCACAGTCGGAAGCGAGCTTGCAGGGCGCACCGCAGCCCTGAATCAGGACATTCACGCACTTGCCCGCCTCGCAGCTGTCCTTGGTGCAGCTCTGCTTGTCGTCGCAGTCGAGGGCCGTGCTGCAAGGCGCACCGCAGCCGGGAATCGCCATGTTGGTGCACTTGCCGTCGGCACCGCAGATGTCAGCCGTGCAGACCTGCTTGTCGTCGCAGTCTGTGGCCGACTTGCAGCCGGTCGTGCCGCAACCGACGATCGTGGTGTTCACACACTTGCCCTGCGCGTTGCATTCGTCCTTGGTGCAGGCGTTCTTGTCGTCGCAATCCGACGGCAACTTGCAGCCGAGCCCACAGCCCGGGATCGGCGCGTTGACGCACTTGCCCTCCAAGCCGCACGTGTCGGTGGTGCAAGCGTTCTTGTCGTCGCAGTCCGACGCCAACTTGCACGATGGGATGCAGCCCACGATCGGCGCGTTGACGCACTTGCCATCCAGGCCGCAGGTGTCCTTGCTGCAAGCGTTCTTGTCGTCGCAATCAGACGCCAACTTGCAGGGCGGGATGCAGCCCGGGATCGGCGTGTTCATGCACTTGCCGTCGCCGCCGCACTCGTCCTTGCTGCAAGCGTTCTTGTCGTCGCAGTCCGACGCCAGCTTGCAGGGCGGGATGCAGCCCGGAATCGGCGTGTTCATGCACT
>CANLIC010000004.1 GCA_947491025.1 Myxococcales bacterium | reverse complement strand
TTTCCGATCGGCGGTGTGGGCGGCAAGAGCGTGATTCGGACCTTGCCGCTGACCACGATTACGTCGGGCTCGGCCAAGATGGCCGTCGAGGCCACCGATGTGACGCTGGCGCGCGGTGATTGCTACCCGTCGGCGGGCTCCATCCTGGTCACGTCGGCAGGCATCAAGGCGACGCTGGCGTTCTTGCACACGACGGCGACCAGCGGCGTCGCGCAGTTCACGCCGCCGTTGTCGAAGAAGGCCGAGGACAAGCAGCTCCCGGGCCTGGGCTGGAAGTGCAAGTAAGCCCCGGCACAAGCGGGGCCGCCGCGACCTGGGCCGCTGAGCACCGACCCTCGTTCATGCCAATGATACCATGGGCGCGAGGCGCGGCGCTGGGACCCAGGCGTGGCGCGGCGATGTCCGTCCAGCGCAGGGCGTCCGCTGCCGCCGCTGCCAGGCCGAGACGGTGCCAATTGCTACGGGAATCTGCCTAGGACCAGCCGATTTCGACGGTGCCGTCCGCGACCACGGCCATGGCGTCAGCGCCTTGGACATTGGGCACCACGGCGCGCAAGTTGCCCTGCCCTCCGATGAGCGTCATACCGTCGAAGTCGACGACGATGTCGCCGAGCAGCAGCTGCCCGGCGTAGCGGAGGTGAATCTCCGCCGGTCGCTCGCTGGTCGCCGGCAACACTTGGGCCTGCCGAACCTGCACCGCCACCCGTCCGTCGGTCGGGCTCGCCGCGCTGCGGCCGCCGCCATCGTCGTGGTAGACAGTGTATCGAATGACGTCGCGGCCGTTGGCCAGCACCAGCACGCGAAGCTCGAAGATCTGCGGCTGCGGTCGCGACGCCGAGGCTGGCACCACGACGCGTAGCAACGCCCTGTTGCGCTGCTGGCCGCCAGCGGCCGAGACCCTGGCTTGAGCGTCGGCGATGGTCGAGCCCTCGAGCGCTCCGCTTGCACGGTCGCTGTAAAAGTCGGCCATCGGCCGCCCGGCGGCGCCTTGTCCCGCCAGGCCCTGCGCCGACGCGACGGCGAGGCGCGGCGCGGCGGCCTGGGCCGGTCGTGCGCTAGGGCCCGGCTGGCGGCTGGCTTGGTTGGCGGCGCGGGCGGCGCGGGCGGCGGGGGCCACGGCAGGCGCTTCGGGAGCGGCAGCGTCGGGCGCCCGCGGCGGACGACGTGCCTCTATTGGGGCTCCGACGCGTCCGCGAGCCTGAAGGAATCCTTCGCGAATCGTATGTTCGACCAACGGGCGCGCGTTCTTGGACATGGGGAGCCCTCCCGGTCGATGCCATGGGCGAGGGTAGGCCCAACGTCGCGGCAGGGCAAGAGAATGGTCGCTAGGCGTCCAATCGGCGCCAGAATCCAGCCAGCTCAGGCCACAGCTTCGCCATCGCCGCTTTTCCGACCACGCCGCCGACGTGGCTGCCGCTCAACTCGAGGGAAGCCTTGTCGTCGCTGCCGATGAGCTCCAGCAAGGCGCGACAGCTGCCGGCGGTGGCGATGTGGTCGTCCCGGAACACCACGCACAGGGTCGGTGCCCGCAGCTGTCGCAGGTCGACCGGGGCGCCGCCGAGGCTCAACGTGCCGCGGGCGAGGCCGTCGTTGCGATAGATGTCATCGATGTACTGGCGAAAAAACGCGCCCGGCAGGCCGACGTTGTCGTTGGCCCATGCCTCCATCGCGAGGTAGCCGTCGAGAAACTCAGGGCGGTGGGCGCGGTCGACCAGGTGAACCGCCTTGGACAGGTTCAGCGTCGGTCGCAGCAACCCGAACGCGCCTTGCAGAAGCCAAGGCGGCACCACGCCATAGGCTTGGACCAGGGCGCCGAGGTCGAGGCTGCTGGTTGCGGCCCAAGCGCGCAGCAGGCCGGGATCGCCGCTGAAGCGCACCGGCGCCGCGATGGCGACCATGCTGGCGGCGGTCTCGGGTCGGCGGGCGGCGAGCATGGCGGTGAACATGCCGCCCATGCAGTAGCCGACGAGGTGGACGCCCGGCGCTGGCGGCGCGGAGCCACCGTTTGCCGGCGGGGCATCAGAGGCCAGGGAGCGGGCGTTGTGGTGATCGGCGCAGGCCGCAACCGCGCGTCGCAGCAGCCCGTCGACGATGTCGTCGAGGTCTTGTTCGGCGTCCTCGGGTCCCGGCGCGCCCCAGTCGACGCAGTAGACGGCGAAACCGCGATCGACGAGCCACTCGACGAGCGACTTGCCTGGCATCAAGTCGAGGATGTAGTGGCGGTTGATGAGGGAGGGCACGAGGAGCACCGGGCGACCGCGCGGCGGCGCGCCGGCGTTCGGGCGGTAGGCCCACAGCTTGGCCTTGTTCTGCTGCCAGACGACGTCGGCCGGCGTAGCACCTACGCGCGGTGGCGTCTGGGCCGGCAGACGCGCCAAAGCGAAGAGGCGCTGGATGTGGCGGCGCGAGATCACAGGTACAGCTCCTCAAACCGGGCGCCGTAGCGCTCTTGGATCTGCTTGCGCCGCAGCTTGAGCGTCGCGGTGAGCGTGCCGTCCTCGGGCGTCAGCGGATGGTCGAAGACCGCGAACTTCTTGACGGTCATGTAGCTGTCGAGGTCGGCGTTGACGCGGTCGACGCGCGCCTGCAGTACCTCCTGCAGCCTGGCTGCCGCTGCCGTGGCGGAGAGCCCAGCGCAGAGGCGTTGCGCTTCCGCGGGATTGAGCCAGAACCCTGCGACCAGATAGCGCTTTCCGTCTCCATACACCATCGTCTGCGCGATGAGCGGATCGTCGGCGAAGCGCATCTCGATGTTGGCGGGTGGCACGTTCTTGCCGCCGGCTGTGACCAGAATCTCCTTCTTGCGGCCGATGATCTGCAGGAATCCATCGTCCGTGAAGCGCCCGAGGTCTCCGGTGAGCAACCAGCCCTCGGCGTCAAAGGTGGTCGCCGTTGCCGCGGGATCCTTGTGGTAACCCTGAAAAATCGAAGGCCCGCGCGCCAAAATCTCGCCGTCAGCGGCCAGCTTGACCTCGACGCTCGGCAGCACCCGGCCGACGGTGTCGAAGCGAAAGGCATCGGGCCTGTTCAGGGTCAGGGTCGGGCTGGCCTCTGTCAGGCCATAGCCCTCGAGGATGAGCAGACCGTGGCGGTGGAAGAGCTCCTTGACGCTGCGATCCAGGCCAGCTCCGCCCGACAGGCAGAAGCGCAGTCGGTCGCCGACCAAGGCGCGCAGCCGCTGACCGACGGCGGCTTCGTCTGGGCCGGCCTGCAGCGCGCCTTGTGCCAGCTTCTCCCAGTAGGCCGGAACGCTCATGAACACGTGCGGCCTCGCCTGCGGCAGCAGCTGCAGGACGTCCAGCGGGGTCGCCAGGGTCGAGCGAAAACCGAGGGTATTGCCGAGACAGGCTTCGCCGAAGCCGAAGACGTGCGACATCGGCAGCCAGAGCAGGTCGTCGTCGCCGTCTTCGAGCAGCGGCGCGTTGCAGCGGATCCAGTCGCAACCATTGATGGCGACGTTGCGGTGGGTCAGCGGCACACCTTTGGGTCTGCCGGTGGTGCCAGAGGTGTAGAGCAGGATGCCCGGCCGGTCGAGCGCCAGGCCATCGAGGGTGCGTTCGAAGACGCTGGGATCGCGCTTGTCGAGCGCATCGCCCTCGGCGAGGGCGACGTCGAAGCCCCGGCTGTGGGCGGCTAGCCAGCTGAGGCCCACGGCGAGCCCGGCGTCGCCTCTGGCCTCGGCGTCGGCGCCGAGTCGCGCGAGCGCAGCCCGAAGGTCAGCGGCGTCACCGAGCCAGATGACCTGCCGCAGGCGGGGCGCCGCTGGCAGGGCCCTGGCGACCCGCTCGAGCTGGGCCGCGCCGTCGACGAACAGCACGGTGACGTCGCCGTGATCGAGCTGATAGCCCAGCCCATCGACGGTGGTCGTCGGATAGACGGGCACCATCGCGCTGCCCTGCGCCTGAATGGCCAGCGCCGCGACCATCCACTCGACGCGGTTGCTGGCGAAGACAGCGGCGCGCTCGTCGGTGTGCAGCCCGTGTGCCCGCAGCGCGCAGGCCACGGCGCGCAGAGCGCTTGCGAAGTCTGACCAGCGCCAGGTCGCAGCGTCCGGTTGCACACCGAGGCGATAGCGGACGCGATCGGCCCGCGCCGGCAGGGTCCGGAAGACCGCCTGCGGAGCCGCCTCGATGACCAGATGCGGGGTCGGATCCATGGGCCTACTCCTGGCTCGGCTTGCCGTGGCGCCGCGGCGGACGCGTGGCGGCGGGCGAATCGCTGCCGCTTGCGGTGGCCACGCTTGGTGAAATGTCGGCGACCGAAGGTGCGGGGGCGGATGCGGTGCCCGACTTCTCGGCGCGCATGGCCGCGAGATCGGCGCGGATGGCGGTCAGCTCAGCCGTCTGGGCCTCGAGCTGCGCCTCCACGCGCAGGACGGCAGCGTGGGCGCGCAAGACGTCATCGCTGGCGGCGAACCCTTGGGAGCGCAGGGCCTCCTGCTGCCGCTCGCGCAAGAGCCGCTGTCCGCGCCACATCGCGCTGAGGGCATGGCCGGCGGGTTCGAGCAGCCACCGGCTGCGCAGCAGGGCCTCAAAAACCCGAGACGTCGCAGCGTCGCCCCGCGTGAAGGCAGCGATCCCGCGGTCCCACAACCCGTCGAAGTCGACGCCGCCTGCCGGCGCCTCAGGACCGCCGGCCCTGGCTGCGCCCGCAGGGAACCTGCCACCCTGCCCCGTCCGGTCCCCGGTCGCCGCCTTCGCCATGCCCGCCTCTCTCTCGCGCCCCGCCTCCGCAGGCGCGGTGCCTTGCGCCTAGGGCCGCAGCAGCCGGCGCTCGATGAGCGCGCCACTGCCGTCGAGCGTCGCTCGCCCGAGCTCGCCCATGCACTCGAACATCCACGAGATCTGGGTCCGGCGCACCGTCGGCCCCAGGACCGAGCGCACCTCGACCTCGCTGCGCACGCGCAACGTCGGCCCGGCCGAGAAGTCGGGCAGCTCGATCCGCCCACCGGCGGTCGCGCGCACCTGCCAGGCGTCGACGCCCTGCCAGGGGAGCCCATCGAGCGTGCCGCTGGTGGCGATGGTGGCAGTCCAGGCGTCGCCGGCGCGAAGCGGCGTGCGCAAGACCGGCAAGGGCGCCTCGTAGCGGATCAGCGTCCGACCGCGCGGGGGGTTCGGCGCCGCGCTGGCGATGGCCAGCAGCCAAAGGCCGTCGTCGTCCTGCCGGTAGAGGCCGAGCAAGGCCTGGTCGCGGTCGAGGGGAATCGCGAGGTCAGCCCGGAGATCAGGCCACTCCGCCGCCCACCAGCCGGAGCCACCGTCCTCGACCGCCATCGCCTGCTCGACGCCGTCGCGCTGCAGGCGCCAGTCGACGATGCGCCGCCCGGCCGCGTCGACGGCGCCTTCGAGGTCGGGGAGCATCGCAAAGGGCGCCGCCTGAACCAGAACCCGTGCTGTTGCACCGACTTGGGCCCGCGCCTCGGCGGCGCTCAGCGCGCCATCGAGATCAGGCAGGCAAAGCGAGGTTGCGCTTGGCGCCGGAGCGGCCGGACTTGCATCGACCCCGGGGTCGGCGGCGCACGCGAAACCGGCGGCCGACATCGCCCAAATGCAGCAGCCGAGGACGAAGGCGTGGCGTCGCAGGGACGACGGCCGATGCGGCGCACCCCCTTGCCTTGCGCTCACGCTCCCTGCCCGCAACGCCGCCATCGATTCCCCCTAGAACGCAAATCCGAGGAACAGCCTGGACATCCAGGCCGTCTGCGCCGTTGCGCCGGTGAACGCGTTGTCGAACGCCGCGCCCGGCAGCAGCAGGGCTGTCTGCCACTCGATGAGCAGGCCGCGCAAGGTCAGCGACAGCGTGGGATCGAGCTCGACGCCGAGCCGGCGCGCCCCGGAGGGCGTCGAATTGGGCTGCAACGCCCAGGAGGCGACGGCGGCGAAGTCAGCGACGACACACGTGTCCCCGCCGTGCCAAGTGCGAGCCCAGCGCAAGTGAGGCCGCACCCAGGCGGCGTCGGTGACCGTGCCGATGATCTCGCGAAAGAGCAGTCGGTCGATGCGAGCGTCCGGATGCAAGCGAAAGTTGTCGAGTCGACGGTCGCGCGGCGGCGAGGCCTGGGCGCCGTCGAGGTCGCCGGGCAGCGGCGTGGCGCCTGCGATGGGCTGCCGGACCCCGAAGCCGGGCGCCGGGTCCCCGCTGGCCGCGCCGCCATCGACCCCGAAAGACAAGCCGTCCAGCTCGACGCCGTATCGGCTCTCGAGGGCGACGGCCCACTGCAGCGACTCCACAGGGTCGCGCAGCTCGACGCCCGGCAGCAGCGAGGCCTGGCCGATGCGCCCAGAGAGTACGGCCGCCTCGACCTCCACGCGCAGCGTGCGGCGCTGCAATCGCAGCCAGAGGTCGAAAGCGGTCGCGGTCGCATCGCGCTGCACCACCTGACCAGGATCCAGCGGGGTCGAGTCGGCCGCGACCACGCCCTCTTGCTCGAGCCAGTGCCGCGGCACATCGAGCGCTTGCCGACGGTGGCTGGCGAAGACGCCTCCTTCCAGCGTGGTGCGCCCGGCGCCGTGCCGGCGGGCCCGGATCTCTGGGCCGAGCGCGTGGATGGCGGCAAAGGTCCAGGTGCGCACGTCGTCCGCCGGGTCGAGGTCGAGCGTCGCGCTGCCGTTGGGCCGCGGCTGCGTGGGACCGATGGCCGTGAAGTCGTAGGCGATGGCCCAGACGAGGCCGAGCGCCGGCACCGCCAGAGCGACGCGATCGGCAGCGTCGCCACGGTCGCAGTCGTGGCAGTCGCCGCCATGCGTCAGCAGGCCAAGGCCCCAGTGCGAGCCCATGCGGCCGGCGGCCAAGACGCCAAAGGGCAGCAGCGCCTCGGCCCAGAGCCGGCGCAGGGTCAGCGGCGCCGCCGGCGGCCGTTGGCCGATGCTGGCGGTGGGCGGACCCGCGGGCGCGCCGCCGAGGGCGAGATTGTCGAGAACATCGAGCCGGCCGCGCACCGTCACGAGGCCACGCGGCGCGAAAGCGGCGAGGTCGAGCCGCAAGCGCATGTCGGCATGGGTCAGCAGCGGGTCGGAACCATCGGCCAACGGGCTCGGAAAAAGGGGCTGCCCAGAGGGGCCGACGCCGTGGTCCAGGTCGAGGTTCGAGAGCGCCTCGAGGCGCGTCCGCAGCAAGCCGGCGGCAGCGAAGCCGGCCTCGTCGCGGTCCCAGAGGCCCTGGCCGAGGCTCGAGAAGGTCTCCTGGCTGCGCGTCACGGGCGTGGACGGCAAGGCGGCTTCGACGCTGCGCGCCGGAGCTGCGCCCCCCACAGCGACGGCAAACAGCATCAGCGCCGACCGCAGCGGAGAACGTTGACGCGCGGACAGGGCCCGCTTCGCCCGCAGCGCCGCGGCCGGCAGCCGCTCGGTCGCGGCGGGCGCGCGACAGCAAGTGCCAGCGGTGCGCGCGCTCACGCCCGCTCCTCGCCCAGAAAGGCCAAGAGGTCGCGGGTGCTCTCGGCGGTCGCCTCCAGCATCGGAAAATGGCCGCAGCGGGGATACACGCGCAGCTTGCCGGTCGGCAGCAGGCGCAGGAGACGCTCGCCGTAGCGCAACGGCGTCACGCGGTCTTCGCGGCCCCAAAGCAGGAGCACGGGTGCGGCGATCCTGGCGTAGCCGGGCTCGGCGTCGCCGAGGCGCTGGCCGCGGACGGCCGCGAGGTGGGCGGCCGTGGTGCCAGGGCGCTCGATGCCGGCCAGCGCGTGGTCGACGAGCTGCTGCGGCACGCGCTCGGGGGCATAAAACGCGAGCTGGAGGCGGTCTTCGGCGCGTTGCTGGTAGATCAGCGCAAAGAGCGCCTCGCCGACGCCAGGCGCGCGGGCCCAGAGGAAGAAGGGCGGTAGCTGCGCCTCAAAGACCCAAGCGTCGTAGAGGGCGATGCGTTCGACGCGCTCCGGCGCCAGCCTGGCCAGCGCCAAGGCGACCGCGCTGCCCCAACTGTGGCCCACCAGCTGCACCTTGGCCACGCCGCGGGCGTCGAGCAGCGCGAGGGCGAGCCGTGCCTGCTCGTCGGGCGAGTAGTCGCCGGCGGGCCGCGCCGAGTAGCCGAACCCCTTGAAGTCAAGCGCCAAGACCCGACGCTGGCTGCGCAGCGCCGCGCGCACCCCCGTCCAGGTGTCGAGGCTGGCCGCAAAGCCGTGAAGCAGCAGGGCCGGCGTCGCCTTCTCCGCAGCCGGGCCGGCCTCGGCGTGCGGCGGATCGTCGACGAAGCGCGTCTTCACGCCGCGGAGGGCGATCCAGCGCGCGTCGGCCGGGGCATCGGCCGGGATGGCGTCGTGATGGGCCAGGCAGCCGACGGCAGAGGTCGTCGACAGTGCGAAGAGGAGCCCCAACGCCGTGCGGGTCCGCGCAAACGGCGCAGGCGACGTCCGTACGTCGCGGCGACGGAGCCGAGGCACTGGGCAAGGCGGGCCATGGACCACGAAGGCTCCGGCGCCGCGCGACATGCGGCATCCAAGGGGCGCGAATGGTCGGCAAGGCCGGCGGTGGTGTCAAGGTGGCATGTTGCGGCGCAACATCACAGACGGCTGAATCGGCAACTGCTGCTTTGCGACCATGGCCTTGCGTTCTGCTGCGCTGCGGTGGCACCTTGCGTCCCGCGCCGGCCACGCCCGCCCTCGCAAGGAGCGGCCGCCGGCAGCGCCCCCTTGGAGCGTGCATGGCAACGCAGGTCCCGCCGCGGCTGATCACCATCAAGAAGTACGGGAACCGCCGCCTCTATGACACGGACACCTCGCGCTACATCACGCTCGAAGAGCTGGCCGAGCGCATCTGCGCGGGCGACGAAGTCAGGGTCGTCGACGCTCGGACCGCGGAGGACCTGACCCAGGCGACCCTCGTGCAGATCGTGCTGGAGAGTCGGGGCGCCGGAAGGATGCTGCCCACGCCGCTGCTCATCGAGCTGATCCGGCTCGGCGACGGCGCCCTCGCCGAATTCCTCGGCACCTGGATGTTGTGGGCTTTTGAAGGCTTTGCCTCGATGCGGCGGGCGGCGGACAAGGCGCAGCGCCTCGGGGCTGGCGGCGGCATGGCGTCGCTGCCCTGGCTCGGCATGATGCCCGGGCTCAGCGCTTGGTCGGGCCTCGGCACAGGGATGTGGCGCGGTGGCCGTGGACGAGGCAGGGCTGGCGGTGACGACGGCCGACGGCACAGCGCGGGGTCCGGCCACAGCGCCCAACCGCAGGCCGCGGCGGGTGCCGGAGGCGACTCCGATGATGAGTGGGTCGAGGGCGCGGCAGACGGCGGATTCGACAGCGATCGCCACGACCACGACGCCAGCGCTCCAGCCGCCCACGGCCAGCGCGATCGCCACGAGCACGCCCAGCATCCAGAGGGCGCCCACCGCGAAGAGCCGGATCACGCAGAGAATTCCCGCGCCACGCCGGAAGCCGCGCCGTCAGCCAGCGCCGGTCAGGCAGAGCTGGCCGCGTTGCGGCGCGAGCTAGACGCCCTGCGGGCCCGCGTCGAGGCGGCCAGTGGCGCCGGCGCCGATGCTGCGCCGCAGCAAGCGACCGCAGGCAGCACGAGCGCCGCGCGCAAGCGGCCACCGACAGCCGATCCGGCCCGACCCCGCCGCGATCGCTGAGGACGTCGGCGTTGCCGGCGTCGAGGTCTAGCGCCGCGACCGAATGGGCGGCACGCTCCAATCCACCCCTACGCGCCGAAGGCGCAGCGACAAGGACAGCGCGATGAACCTCAAGGACATTCGGGCCATCGTCACCGGCGGCGCTTCTGGCATGGGCGCGCATTTCGCACAGCAACTGGCGGCGGCCGGGGCACGCGTTGCCGTGGGCGACGTCGATGAGGCAGCGCTGGCCGCCTTGGCCGCCTCGGCGCCCTCGATCGTCGGCCGACACCTGGACGTGTCCGACCCGGCGAGCTGCGACGCCTTCGTGGCCTGGGCCGACGATGCGCTCGGCGGCGTCAACGCCCTGGTCAACAACGCCGGCATCATCCGCGACGGGCTCCTGGTGCGGCTCGACCGCGAGACGGGCGCGGTGCAGACCCTCGACGATCGCGCCGTGCGGGCCGTGCACGCCGTCAACCTCGAGGGCCCGGTGTGGATGACCCGCGCGACGGTGGCCGCGATGGCCCGCGCTGGAACCCGCCCTGGCGTCGTCGTGAACATGTCCTCGGTCGCGCGCCACGGCAATCGCGGCCAGACCGCCTACGTCGCCGCCAAGGCTGCGCTCGCCGTCAACGCCGTCACCTGGGCCAGGGAGTTCGCGCCATTTGGCGTGCGCGTGGTGGCGATTGCGCCGGGCATGGTCGAGACGCCGATGACCCAGGGCATGAACCAGCGCGCGCGCGACGCGCTGGTGGCCCGCATCCCGGTCGGCCGCATCGGAACGCCTGAGGACCTGTGGCAGGCGCTGCGCTTTTGCTTCGAATGCGACTACTTCAACGCGCGCTGCCTCGACGTCGACGGCGGCCTGCAGATGTGAGGCCGCCCGGCCTGCGCCGGCGCGGAGCCGATGGATCGATGTTGCCGCAGCGCCTCGCGATCCGGTACCCTGTCCCAGTCCACGGGCGGGCGAAAGCGCGTCTGACGACAGGGCGACTTTGGCATGGCGCTCAGCAGCTCAGCGGTGCTGCAACGAGCGGGGTTCACGGGCGCGCTGGCGAGTCGATCGCGGCGGGCCGGCAAGTGTTGAGGTGCAGTTTGAACGCGACGCTCCCATGCATGGCCGCGACACCTGGACCCAAAGCACAGCGAATCTCGCCGCGGCGACACGGCGCGCTGCTGGCTTCCATTCTTTGTCTCCTCGCGGCGCTGCCAGCCTGCGTTGGCGGAAGCACGGCGCCACCGGGCGGCGGCGTCGCCTTCGACATCGGCGGCGGCGGGGGCGACAGCCTCGTTCTTCCCGACAACATCGGCGGCGGTACGACGGATGTTCAGACCGACACTGCAGCCGGCACGGACGCCACCGTAGAGCCCGACAGCCTATCTGGCAGCGACGACGCCGAAACCGTCGACACCGCCATCGAGCCCGACGCGCCGGCGGACGTGAATCCGACGTGCAAGCCGACCATCCCGCCGACCGAGGCCTGTGACGGCATCGACAACGACTGCAACGGCAAGACCGACGACGGCGCCTGCGACGACAACAACCCCTGCACCGACCAGCAATGCGATGGCAGCCGCGCCGCCCAGGGCCTCGACGGCTGCACCTACGCCCTCAGCGTGGGTGCAGCCTGCGACGACGGCAGCGCCTGCACCGCCAACGACACCTGCAGCGGCGGCGTCTGCCAGTCGGGCAAGGGCAAGGACTGCAACGACAGCAATTCCTGCACCATCGACAAGTGCAAGGCGGCTACGGGCGCGTGCGAAAACAGCTACATCGGCGATGGCAAGTTCTGCAACGACGGCCTGGGCTGCACCAACGATGACAAGTGCACGGCGACGGGCTGCAAGGGCAAGGTCAACACCAGCTGCGACGACGGCATCCCCTGCACGCAGGACACCTGCGACGCCCAGGGCGCCTGCCAACACCAGCAGGTGAGCGCCGGCCCCTGCGAAGACGGCAACCCGTGCACGACCGAAGACAAGTGCTTCCAGGGCATTTGCACGCCCGGCAACCTGTCGATCTGCGACGACGACAAGCCCTGCACCGACGACTATTGCGACGCCAGCAAGGGCGGCTGCATCCACGCGCCGAAGCTGGCCGGAACCTCGTGCAGCCAGGGCTTGTGCGCGACGGGCGGCGGCTGCGACGCCTCGGGCATCTGCATCGGCCTCAAGGTGCTCTGCGACGATGGCAAGAAGTGCACGGTCGATGACTGCAACCCGCAGACAGGCGCCTGCAACAACATCGCCAATCCGGCGGGCACCCCCTGCGACGACGGCGAGGCCTGCACGCTCGGCGAGACCTGTGACGCGGGTGGTGACTGCAAGGCCCCTGCCGGCCAGAAGGGCTGCAACGACGGCAACCCCTGCACGCAGGACCTCTGCGACCTCGGAACACAGGCCTGCACCTACAAGCAGATCATCGGCGCCTGCGACGACGGCAACGGCTGTACGGCGGGCGAGGTCTGCGTCGGCGGCGGCTGCAAGATCGGGCCGAGCCCGGAAGTCATCACCATCCTCGGCAACGGCACCGCCAAATACACCGAGGGCAAGGGCGCCGAGGGCCAGGTCGCCGACCCTCGCGGCATGGCAATGACCGTCAACGGCCTGATTCTCATGGCCGATTCGCAAAATCACCGCATTCGACGCGTCAAGTCCGAAGGCTACTCCGACACCTTCTCGGGCATCGGTCAGGCGGGCTTTCAGGACGGCAACAGCTTCATCGTCCGCTACCTGAACCCGACCGACGTCGCCATCTCGCTGGCTGGTACCGCCCTGCCCCCCGGCGCGGTGGTGGTCGCCGACAAGGGCAACCACCGCATCCGCCTGGTGCAGGGAGACGGCGCAGCCTCGACCCTCGCCGGCAGCGGCGTGGCCGGATTCCTCGACGGTGCGTCGGCAAATGCGCGCTTCCAGAGCCCAGAGGGCGTCGCGCTGGACACCAAGGATCAGGTCTTCGTCGCCGACACCGGCAATCACCGCATTCGCCGCATCACCGCCGGACAGGTCGTCACGCTCTTCGGCGACGGCACCGCCGCGTTCGCCGACGGGGCGGGTGGCCAGGCGCGCTTGAACTTGCCGACCGACATCGCGGTCGGGCCCCTCGGCGCCTTCTTCGTCGCCGACAGCGGCAACCACCGCGTGCGACGCTTTGTCGGCGATCTCCTCGAGACCTTCGCCGGCTCTGGCAAGGCCGGCTGGGCGGATGGAACGGCGCTCAAGGCCGAGCTGAACCAGCCGACGGCGCTGTTCCACGACCAGCAAGGCCGGCTGCTCTTGGTCGAGCACGGCAACCACACACTGCGCGCGGTCAGCGGCGGCCTGGTGGAGACGCTGGCTGGTGTCGGGCAGGCCGGCTTCCTCGATGGCCCAGGCAGCAAGGCGCAGCTCTCCAAGCCCACGGGCGTCGTGGCGGACAAGGAGGGCAAGGTCTACTTCGCCGACTCGGGCAATCACCGTGTGCGTACGGCCGCGCCCTCGCTGAAGATCTGCTTCGACGGCAACCCTTGCACCCTGGACAGCTGCGACAAGGGCAGCGGCGCCTGCATGTTCGACGCCCTCAAGAACGGCGACGCCTGCGACGACGGCTCCGCCTGCACCGTCGGCGACGCCTGCGACTTCGCCGGCCAGTGCAAGGGCAGCGGCAAAAGCTGCGACGACGGCTCCTCGTGCACCGAAGATGGCTGCAACGCCATTACGGGCCTCTGCGAGCACAAGGCGACCCAGAAGCCCTGCGACGACGGTGACGCCTGCACCACCGGCGACAACTGCGTCGCGGGCGCCTGCGTCTCGGGCGTCGGCGACGTCTCGTCGCTGGCCGGCAATGGCAACCCCGGCTCGACCGACGGCGGCGGCGCGAACGCGACCTTCTACGCGCCGGAAGACGTCGCCATCGACCCCGCAGGCACCGCCTACGTCGCCGACACGACGCAATCGCGCCTGCGCAAACTGTCGGCCGACGGGGTCGTCAGCACGCTGGTGGGCGCTGCGGGCGCCGGCTTCCAGGACGGCCCAGGCAACGCCGCCAAGCTCAACCAGCCGAGCGGCGTCGCGGTCGACAACAAGGGCAACATCTTTGTCTGCGACCGCGGCAACAACCGCATTCGCAAGGTGCTGGCCGACGGCACGACCTCGACGCTGGCTGGCGATGGCAGCGCTGCGTTCGCCGACGGCAAAGGCACCTCGGCGCGCTTCTCGGCGCCGCAGGGCATCGCTGTCGATCCCCTCGGCAACGTCTACGTCGCCGACGCCAACAACCACCGGGTGCGCAGGATCGACGCGGACGGCGTGGTCACGACCATTGCGGGCAGCGGCACAGCGGGCTACCTCGACGGACCGGGCGCCGCGGCCCGCTTCTACACGCCCTACGACGTCGTCTTCAGCCCCTTGGGCGAGGTGATGGTCGCCGACTACAACAACCACCGCGTTCGGCGCATCGGCGCGAGCGGCGTCGTGGGCACGCTGGCGGGCTCGGGCACCTCGGGCACAACGGACGGCATCGGCGACAAGGCACAGCTCTCCGGACCCTCCGGTGTCGCGTTCGACGCCAACGGCAACTTGCTGCTGGTCGAGCGCATCAGCCACCGCGTGCGCCGCATCAGCGCCACCGGCGAAGTGGTCACGGTCAGCGGCAGCACGGTAGGTTTCGCGGAGGGCAAGCCAGCCGACGCCAAGTACTCCATGCCGTCCGGCATCGAGGCGGCGCCGGATGGCTCGGTCCTCATCGCCGATCGCAACAACCACCGCATCCGCAAACTCGCGACGACCAAGGTCGTCTGCAGCGACGGCGTCGCTTGCACCCTCGACGCCTGCAACAAGGGCACCGGCAAGTGCAGCTTCGCCCCCATCGGCGTCGGTGGCGCCTGCAACGACGGCAACGCCTGCACGGTCGGCGAGGTGTGCGGCAGCAGCGGCGCCTGCGCGGGCGGCAAGGCCAAGGCGTGTAGCGACGGCAATGACTGCAGCATCGACAGCTGCAACATCTTCTCAGGCGAGTGCGTGTTCTCGCCGACCGATGGCCTCTGCAGCGACGGCATGTTCTGCACGGTCAACGATCGCTGCACCAACGGCAGCTGCGTCGGCGACGCCCGCGACGTGTTCACCCTCGCCGGGCAGGCCGTCGCCGGTGTCCAGGACGGCAAGGGCGCCAACGCCAAGTTCAACGTGCCGCAAGGCATTGACGTCGATGCCGCCGGCAATGTCTGGACGACCGACTTCAGTGGTCAGTCGATCCGCAAGATCACGCCCAAGGGCGTCGTGGTGACGGTGGCGGGCGACGCGACCGCCGGCTTTGTCGACGGCAAGGGCTTCCTGGCCCGCTTCAACACGCCCTCGGGTGTGGCGGCAGATGCCAGCGGCGGCGCATATGTCGCCGACCGTGGCAACCACCGCATCCGTGCCATCAAGTCGGACGGCACTGTCTCGACGTTCGCCGGCAGCGGCTCTGCGACGTTCCAGGACGGCACGGGCGCGGCAGCGTCGTTCTACTACCCGGAGGGCATCACCTTCCACGCTGGCACCGTGTTCGTGGCCGACACCTACAACCACCGGATCCGCACCATCGACAGCCAGGCCAAGGTCTTGAACCTGGCCGGCAGCGGCGGCGCCACGTGGAAGGACGGCAAGGGAGCCGCGGCCTCGTTCTACTACCCACGCGGTCTCGACGCGGACAACAAGGGCAACCTGTATGTCGCCGACTCCACCAATCACCGCATCCGGCGCATCGAGCCAGACGGAACCGTGACCACCGTCGCGGGCAGCGGCCAGCCGTCGTTCGCCGATGGCAAGGCCGCGGTGGCGAGCTTCAGCACGCCCTACGGCGTCGCTGTCGGCAGTGACGGCAGCCTGTGGGTCGCCGACACCAACAACCATCGGCTGCGGCTCATCGACGTCCAGGGCAACGTCAGCACCATCGCGGGCGGCCAGGCCGGATTCCTCGACGAAGCGGCGAACCTCGCGCTCTTCAACACCCCGCGGGGCATCGCGATCGACAGCAAGCAGGCGGTGTACGTCACCGACGGCACCAACCACCGCATCCGCAAGCTGGCGTCCCCGTTCAACGATTGCAGCGATGGCAGCGAGTGCAGCCTGGACGCCTGCGATGAGGCCAAGGACGTCTGCACCGCGACCAAGGTGGCCGACGGCTCGGCCTGCATCGACGGCAAGCCCTGCCTGAGCAACCGCATCTGCAACCAAGGCACCTGCGTCGGCGGCGTGCCGAAGAACTGCGACGACAGCAACGTCTGCACCCTCGACAGCTGCGACGCGCTCAGCGGCGATTGCCTCTACAAGGCCAACACCAGCATCGGGTGCGCGCCGATGCGCCGCGTTTTCGTCACATCGCAGGTCTTCGACGCAGCGATGGGCGGCCCCAGCGGACCGACCGCCCGGTGCCAACAGGCCGCCGCGGCGGCCAAGCTCGGCGGCGTCTGGCAAGCCTGGATGAGTCACTACTTGAGCAACGCATGGGTCACGCCGACCACGTCTTTCAGCAAGTCGGCGGTCCCCTACCGCCGCCTCGACGGCGCGCTGGTGGCCCTCCACTTCAACGACCTCATCGACGGCAAGCTCGACAACGCCATCGACGTCACCGAGAACGGTGACAAGGTCAGTCCAACGGCGTCGAGCGCCAGCGCCGCCTGCGGCAGCGCGTTGCCGGCGGTCTGGACCGGCACCGCGGCAGTCGGCACCCAATACGACGCCAACACGACGTCGATCTACTACTGTGCCTACTGGACGACCAACACGACTTCGACGTCGTACCGACTCGGCGTCGGCAGGGCCACGGCGACGGACGCCAATTGGTCACTGGCTTGCAGCGATCAGAAGTGCGCGCAGAAGGCGCACCTCTACTGCTTCGAGCAGACCGATAGCTGGGGCCAGTTCTAGGCGCCTTCGCAAAGCGCGGGGTTTGACCCATGCGCATCAAGCGCCGCGCGGCCGTCTGGCGAGGGAATCAGTCGGCCGAGAACGCCAGCGCCGCCGTGTCGCTCTCGCCGCCGGCCTCCACCGTCCAGCGCAGCTCCCACTGGCCCGGCATCTGGAAGCGCATGCCTTTGGTCCGGTAGAGGCCGGGTGTTGCCGCCACCGCCTCGGTTTCGGGCTTGAGGCCCTCCATGCCGTGCATGTGGGCTGGCATGTAGGCGTCGAGCGAGACCTTGGCCCCTGTGACCGCCGCACCCTTGGCATCGCGCAGCGTGGTGTCGACGGTGAACAGGTCGCCGACGACGATGGGGGATGGGGTCGTCGTCCAGCTGAGCTGAAAGCGCCCGGCCTTGCTCTTGCCCGAGGACTCGGTCTTCGGCTGCGCTTCGCCGCCCGTGCCATGGCCGGTCATGCCATGTCCGTCGGACTCACAAGCGCTCAGCGCAACGAGCGCGGCGGTGGCCAAGGCGCCTACGCGCAAGAGGGCGGGGGGGCTGAGGCGGACGGATCGCGTCATGGCGGGCTCCGGGACCAGGTGTCGTCGACCGGCTGGGCGTCGAGGGTGTCGAGAAATGCGCGCAGGTCCTCGCGCTGCTGGGCCGTCAGGTTCAGGGACTGAAGGAAGGACTCGCGCGGGCCTATGGGCGCCAGGTGGTCGGAGGCGTGGTCGTAGTGATCGATGACGTCGGCCAGCGTGGCGTACTGGCCGGCGTGCATGTACGGGGCGGTGCGGGCGACGCTGCGCAGGCTGGGCGTCTTGAAGGCGCCGAGCGTCACGGCCTCCTTGAGGCGCAAATACGGCAGCTCGGCGCACTGCTCAGGGCCAGCGGCATCGCTGAAGGCGCCCAGGCAGTTGAAGGGCGATGCCTGGAGCTGCTGCGCGCCGTCATAGCGTCCGCGATCCTCGGCCGGTGCGCCGGAGGGCTGATCGAGGCCGATGTTGTGGAAGGCGCCGTTCGAGAGGCGCGGGCCGTTGTGGCAGAACACGCACTGCCCCTTGCCGACGAAGATGCGCAGGCCGCGCTCGGCGGCTTGGGACAGGGCCCCGGCGCCGGTTGGGTCGCCCGCGCGGATGGCTTCGACGTAGCGGTCGAGGGCGATCTCGGTGGTGCGCAGGCGTCGTTCGTAGGCCTCGATCGCCTTGCCGAATCGGACGAAGACGGCGTCGACACTGGCGCGGTCGGCCTCGGCCATGGCGGCCCACACCTGAGCCAACGCGGCCTTGGGATCGTCGTCCGGGCGCGCGTGCGGCGGAAAGCGCTTGGCGTCGTCGAGGGCCGGCAGCGCGCCGAAGACGGCTGTCCACTCTTTGGCGTACACCGCGGCGATGCGGTGGGCGACGGCCATGCGATCGAAGCCGTGCTCCTTGCTCGACTCCACGGGGCCGAGCGCCTGGGACCAGAGGCTGTCGGTGCGACCGTCCCAGAACTGCCACGGCTGGTAGGCGGCCAGCAGGACCGTCGGCGTGTGGCGGGGCACGTCCAAGATGCCCTTGGCGCGCGGCAGGTTGTCGGCGAAGGCCTTGTCGGGGGCGTGGCAGGTGGCGCAGGCGATCTTGCCGTCGGCCGACATGCCCTTGTCGAAAAAGAAGCGCTGGCCCAGGCGTGCAGCGGCTTCATCGTCGGCAAAGGCATTGCTCGGGGAGGGCGGCAGCGGCGGCAGCGGCGACATCGCCAGGATGCGGGCGCGCTGCACGGCGTTCAGCGGCGGGACGGCGAGCGGATCGCCCTCGGCGCCATCGTCGCCGCCTGCGCAGCCAGCGCCGAGCGCAAGGAGAGCGAATGCGGCGCCGACGAGCCGCAGGACCCAGCCCTTGCGGCCCACGCCGAGCGCCGTGGCCCTGCCCTGCCCCGCCTCGCCTGTTCCGCTAGGGCCCGCCATGCGCGTGTCGCCTCCAGGGCCGCGCCGAGCGGCGTCGGTGCCCACAAGGTAGCGCGGCCCAGGCCGGCTCGCCAGCGTCACGAGGGTGGCGCGGCGGCGGTGAGATGGGGCGCTGCGCGCCGCTGCGTCCCCGGCACGGCGTCGTGCCACCGGGGGCCCCTTGCGGGCGCGCCCGGGGCCGGCAATCCTCCCCGCCGCGCGTGCCCGACTCGCCGCGCCCCTGGAGGCAGCCATGACCACCGCCAGCACGCCCGCGCCGACCGAAGCGCCCGCGGCAACTGAAACCGGGGCCGCGCCAAGCGACGCGCGCCTCAGCCCGACCCCCGTCGCCAGCGTCCTGCGCCAGGCGCTCGCCGTAGGTGCCGCCGTGCGCATCCAGGGCTGGATCCGCACCAAGCGCGACAGCAAGGCCGGCCTCGCCTTCCTCCACGTCCACGACGGCAGCTGCTTCGATCCGGTGCAGGTGGTGGCGGCGGCGACGCTCCCCAACTTCGCTGAGATTGGCCGCCTGACCACGGCCTGCGCCGTCGATGTCACGGGCACCATCGTCGCTTCCCCCGGGGCCGGCCAGGCGGTCGAGATCGCGGCGACTGCGGTCGAGATCGTCGGCTGGGTCGATGATCCCGAGGCCTACCCGATGTCGCCCAAGCGCCACACGATGGAGCACTTGCGCACCTTTGCCCACCTGCGGCCGCGCACCAACCTCATCGGCGCCATGACCCGCGTGCGCGACAGCCTGGCGCAGGCGGTCCACAGGTTCTTTCACGACGAGGGCTTTTACTGGATCCACACGCCGATCATCACCGCCAGCGACTGCGAGGGCGCCGGCGAGATGTTCCGCGTCAGCACGCTCGATCTGGCGAACCTGCCACGAAACGAGGCCGGCGGCATCGACTGGAGCCAGGACTTTTTCGGCCGCGAGGCGCACCTGACCGTGTCGGGCCAGCTGAACGTCGAGTGCTACTGCCTGGCGCTGTCGAAGGTCTACACCTTCGGCCCGACCTTTCGCGCCGAGAACAGCAACACCCGGCGGCACCTCGCCGAGTTCTGGATGATCGAGCCAGAGCTCGCCTTCGCCGACCTCAAGCAGGACGCCGACCTGGCCGAGCGCTTCTTGAAAGCGATTTTCACCGACCTCTTGCGCGAGCGCGGCGACGATCTCGGCTTCTTCGCGGAGCGCATCGACAAGGGCTGCATCGATCGCCTCGAGCGCTTCGTTGCGTCGAGCTTTGAGCGCATGGACTACGGCGAGGCGGTGGCGGCGCTCGAGCGCGCCGTGGCTGCGGGCAAGGTCAACTTCGAGTTTCCCGTCCGTTGGGGCATCGACCTGCAGTCGGAGCACGAGCGCTACCTCACCGAGACCCTGGTCGGCCGGCCGGTGGTGGTGATGAACTACCCGAAGGACATCAAGGCCTTCTACATGCGGCAGAACGACGACGGCCGCACGGTGGCGGCGATGGACATCCTGGCGCCCGGCATCGGCGAGCTCATCGGCGGCAGCCAGCGCGAGGAGCGCTTGGACGTGCTCGACGCCCGCCTCGACGCCATGGGCCTGCCCAAGGAAGACTACTGGTGGTACCGGGACTTGCGCCGCTACGGCAGCGTCCCGCACGCCGGCTTTGGCCTCGGCTTTGAGCGGACCGTGCTCTACGCCACCGGCATCGACAACATCCGCGACACCATCCCGTTCCCGCGGGCGCCGCGCCAGGCCGACTTCTGAACTCCAAGTCAGCGGATTCAAAGGGTGGCATCGCGACGACCTCGACGAGCGAGGCGAGGCGCGAAGGCGCAGGACTGGCAGGGCACTTTCAGGCTTGAGCGAAGTCGTCGTCGCCGTCGCGCTCAAGCCACGATCGAGCCGATTTCGTTGAATTGGATACGAGATCGCCCGTGGCGATTGAATCGCTAGAAGCGGACGACGACGCCGAGGGCGGGCGAGACCAGCCAGCCTGACTGATCGACCAGCTGGCCGACCAGCGTCGGTTGGAAGCGCACGTGCGCCACGGCGACCTCCAGGGTCACCCACGCGTACTTGTAGCCGAGGCGCAGCCCCACGGCGCCGCCGATCTGCCTCATCGGCCCGGCGTCGACGAGATCGCCGACCTGGACACCCACCTCGGCCAGACTCTCGTCGATGGACGAGCCGACGGTGATCGCCGAGTGCATGTAGAAGAAGCTGCCGGTGATGGCTGCGAAGTCACCAAAGTCGCGCGAAAGGAGCGCCATCAGCGCGATATCCGTTCGGCTGTAGTCCAAGATCTTGAGATCTTGGAACACGTCGGACACCGAGCTGAGCAGGGACTCGGCCGGCTGGCTGTGGCGACCGACGCCGAGCGACAGCGCGCCATCGAAGCCGTGCTCCTCTTGCCGCAGCCCCTGCCACTTGGCGTCGAGCTGGGTGCGCGGCCCGGACAGGCGCAAGCCGACGTCGACGCCGTAGCCGACGCCGAGGCGCGCCGACAGCTCAGTGGTCGGCAAAGGCGTGAACAGGATCAGCGCCAGGCCTGACTCCACCAGCGAGCGGACCTCCGCCGCATTGAGCGCCTTGCCGCCGCTCTTGGCCGTCGTGACGCGCGGCTCGATGACATCGACGGCCTTGAGCGCCGCGTCATACACCTGGCTCGACAGAGGCAGCGCGCTGCCGACAACGGCCTCGAACTGCCAGCGATCGAGCGCGCGCGCGCGCTGCAGGTGGTGGGGCGAGCTGACGCAGCCGCTGCCGAGCAGCAGCGTTCCCGCCAGCAGCGCAGAGGGGAGCAAGGCGCGACGCGGCGCCTTGGGAGAAGTCGGCCGTGAGATCATGAGGTACTGCCCTCCTCTGCCCGAGCCAGGTGCGCGACGAGCTCGACATGGGCCGTCTGCGGCAGCGTGTCGAAAGCGCGCAGGCCGAGCAGCCGGTAGCCGGGGAGGTTGTCGAGATCTTGTCGCAACGTCGTGGGGTTGCAGCTCATCAGGTGCAATCGTCGCGGTCCGAGCGCGGCGATGGCCTCACAAAGCGCAGGGCCGAGTCCGGCACGCGGCGGGTTGGCGACGAGCAGGGCAGGCGTCCGCCCCTCGGCGCGCAGGGCTTGCACGGCGTCCAGGGCACGTCGCGGGGCCACGCCGAGCGCAGCAGCGGCGGCGGGCGCGGCCTCGACGGACATCACCTCGGTCGCGACCTGCCGCAGCAGGGCGGTGGTCGCGCCGGCGCCGGCGAAGAGGTCCACGGCGAAGTCGATCGCCGGTAGCGGGGCAAGGTTGAACTCGGAGACCAGGGCGCGCCAAGCCCGCCGCGCCATGACTGGGTTGGGCTGCAGGAACGCGCCGTTGGGTACCTCGATCGCCAGGGCGGAGTCAGCCTCCGCGCCGGGCGAGGGCTCAGCAGCGGGCGCGCTCGCGTCGGTCACGCGCAGGCGCAGCGCCTGTAGACCCTTGAGCGGCTGCAAGTCGCCGCCACGCAGATCATTGCCGTCGCTGGCGATCGCGCGGGCCCAACCGTCGATGCCGGGGACGAGCGCCGGCAGCTCGCGCGCCGCCGCGGAGTCTTCGCCGCGCACGAGCAGTGAGATGAGCACTGCTTCGCCATCGGTCATGGCCCAGACCGCGCAGAGATCGCCGCCGCCGCCCTCGGGCGTCGAGCGGCCAGGGCTGAGGCCAAGTGCGCCTGCGATCTTCTCGATCTGTTCGAAAGCGCTGCGAATCCTGGGGTGGTCGACCAGGCACCCAGCCATCGGCGCGAAGCCGGTACCGCCGCGCCGCCAGGATCCGAGGCGGAGGCGGCCGCGGGCATCGGCGAAGGCGACGCGCTTGGCGGCGTATCGGTAGCCGAGGGCGCCACCATCATCACTCGACGGATCGTCGAGAAACTCGATGTGGCTGACGTCGAGGCCCAATGACCGCAGGCGCTGCAGGTGCACCTCGCGCTGAGCGGGCGGCGCGAGGGCCATCAGAGCGCAGCCGTCACAGCGGCCGCCAGCGGCGCTGTGGGCGGAACATGGCGGCGCGCGGCGGGACGGCCTCGGCTGTAGCACCTCGACCAGCTGCCCGAACATGCGGGGATGATGGCGAGATCTCGCGACGATCCGCGCCCGCACCTGCTCCCCAGGGAAGGCCCCGGGCACGATGACGACCATGCCTGGGCGCCCGTGCGGCGCTTCGAGCTGGGCGACGCCACACCCCTCTTCGTCGCTGCGCGCAATGGTGAGATCCAAGAGCTGTCCGATGGCGTGCGTCATGGCTGGACCCTAGCGCGCCTAGGCGGTCAGGGAAAGGCAGTTCTCGCGCCGCCCGACCCGTGCTAGGACAGGCGCCCACCGCCAGCGGCCGTCGCCCCGTGCGCCGCGCCCGGCGAGCGCTGAGACGAGGAAACGCGCGCATGAACGCAGAGATCCGCGACATTCCGCTGCACGAGACGACGCGCGAGCGCTACCTCAACTACGCGCTGTCCGTCATCACCAGCCGCGCCCTGCCCGACGTGCGTGACGGCCTCAAGCCTGTGCAGCGGCGCATCCTCTACGCGATGCACACCAATCTGCGGCTGCTCCCCGACACCAAGTACCGCAAAAGCGCGGCGGTTGTTGGCGAAGTGATGGCCAAGTACCACCCGCACGGCGACACCAGCATCTACGACGCCATGGTCCGCATGGCGCAGACCTTCTCCCTGCGCTATCCGCTGGTCGACGGTCAGGGCAACTTCGGCAGCCTCGACGGCGATAACGCCGCGGCCATGCGCTACACCGAGGCGCGACTGCGGCACTTCGCCGTCGAGCTCATCGACGAATTGCGCAAGCGTACCGTTGAGATGCGCCCAACGTACGACGGTACGCTCTTCGAGCCAGTGGTCCTGCCGGCGCAGGTGCCGAACCTCCTCGTGAACGGCAGCTCGGGCATCGCGGTCGGCATGGCGACCAACATCCCGCCGCACCACTTCGGAGAGGTGGTCGCCGCACTGTGCGCCCTCATCGATCGCCCGGAGCTGACGATCGAGGATCTGGTGCCGGCCTATATTCGCGGCCCGGATTTCCCGACCGGCGGCGAGATCCTCAATGACGTTGAGAGCCTGCGGGAGGTCTATCGCGAGGGTCGCGGCGCCATCGAGCTGCGCGGCACCTGGGTCCTGGAGGAGGAGGCCAAGCGGCGGCAGGCGGTGATCACCAGCGTTCCGTTCGCGCTCGACAAATCCGCCCTCATCGCCGAGATCGCCGAGCACGTCGCCGGTGGCAAGGTGCCGCAGATCACGGATGTTCGCGACGAGTCGACCGAGGAAGTGCGCATCGTCCTCGAGCTGCGCAAGGGCGCCGACGCCGAAGCGGCGATGAGCTACCTGTACCGTCGCACGGCCCTGCTCTCGCGCTTCCACGTCAACTTGACGGCCTTGGTGCCAACAGATGACCCGCAGATCGCCCGACCTGAGCGGCTCAGCCTGTTGGAGATTCTCCGGCACTTCTTGGACTTTCGCCTGGAGGTCACCGAGCGCCGCTTGCGCTTCGACCTCGAAGAGCTCGAGCGGCGCATCCACATCCTCGAGGGCTTCGAGAAGGTCTTTGACGACCTCGACGAAGCCATCCGCCTGATTCGCTCCAGCAACGGCAAGGAGGACGCCCGAACGCGCTTGATGGAGCGCTTCGATCTCGACTTCGAGCAGGCCGAGGCGGTGCTGGAGACGAAGCTCTACCGGCTGGCCAAGCTGGAGATCACGTCGATTCGCAAGGAGTTGGCGGAGAAGCGGGCCGAGGCGGCCAAAATCCGCAGCGTCCTGGCCGATCGTGGCCAACTCTGGGCCATGGTGCGCGGCGAGTTGTCGGAGCTCGCGGGCGCCTACGAGGATCGGCGCCGCACGGCGATCACGGGCCCGGTGGCGGTGGCGACCTTTGACGAGGAGGTCTACATCGTCGCCGAAGACTCCTTCGTCATCGTGACGCGGGACGGCTGGATCAAGCGCCAGAAGAGCTTCACCGACCCGTCGGCGATTCGGGTGCGCGAGGGCGACAGCGTCGGCTGGATCCTGCCCTGCAGCACGCGCGAGACCGTGATGCTCTTTGGCGATCGCGGCAAGGTCTACACCGTTCGGGTGGCCGATCTGCCGCTGACCACCGGCTACGGCGAGTTTGTCGGGGCGCGCTTCGACCTGAGCGACGGCGAGGCGTTTGTCGCGGTGCTGTGCAGCGACAAGCGACTGTGGCCGCGCCAGGCCAGCGCGATGTTGGCCGCCCTGCCCGACGACGCGCCGCGACCGCCCTACCTCTTCGCCGCGACGCGCGGCGGGCGCGTGCTGCGGCTACCGCTGGAGCCGCTCTGCGAGCCCTCGACCAAGACGGGCCGCACCTACGCCCGCCTCGCCGACTCCGTGCCTGGCGGCGACGTGGTCCTGCATGTGGCGCACAGCGACGGAGAGGAGCTGGTGGCGGTGGTGAGCCGCGACGCCAAGGCCCTGCTCTTCGCCATCGGCGAGGTGCCAGTGCTCGGTTCCGCCGGAAAAGGCGTGACCGCGATCAAGCTCAGCCTCGGCGACGTGGTCGTCGCGGCGTCGCTGGTCGCCTGGCGGCCCGAGCGGGCCGAAGCGGAGCGAACGCTGGCGGTGCGGACGCGGCCTGCACGTGAGGCGACCGCGGCGACCGGTCGTGCAGCGGGCAAGGCGGCGCGCGCCGCGGCCGAGGAGACCAAGGGCGAACCGAAGATCGAGCTGGTCAGCGCACAACGGTTCCGACCGACGGGCCGCGGCGGCGCCGGACGACCGCTGATGCGGAGCGGCAAGGTCGAGGGCCCGGTGGTGGCTGCGGTCATGCTGCGCCTCGGCGAAGCGGCCGCCAGCGTCGACGTGGTCGCAACCGAGCGCCCGGCCGCTGCTGTCGCAACCGAAGGCCCGGCCGCTGCTGGCCCGCGCGGGACCGCGACTGCGCCTGCCCCCCTCCCTGCTGGCGCCGAGAACGCGGCGCCGCCGAGCCGCAGCGACGAGCTGGCGGCGCTGTTTGGGGGCGCCCGCGTGGCGCGCGCCACCTGGCCACCTGCGCAACAGGTCACGCTTTTCGGCGATGCGCCGGCCTCGACGGAGAGCAACGCCCCGCCCGCCGCGCCGGAGCACCTCGAGGTCGCCCGCCTGCGCCCGGACTCCGCGCCGCCGTTGCGTCCAGCAACAGCGCCGGCGACAGGTGCGGCAGACCCGCGCCGCAACGAGAGCGAGTCCGAGGCGCGCGAACGGCTGCGCCGGCTGCTGCAGCGCGGCGGTGGCGAGAGCAAGCCGACGACCTCGAGCCCGGGCCGACCGGCGCGCGGCCGTGGCACAGGCAAGGGCAACGGCGCAGGATCCGGCGCTGGTCGCGAGCCAGACGATGATGACGACCAGGGCTCGCTGATCTAGCGGGCCAAGGAGATCTGGATGGACATACCGCCCGCCGCAGCGCCTGAGGGCCCGCGCTATGACGCCAGCACCATCACGGTGCTCAAGGGCCTGGAGCCCGTGCGCAAGCGCCCCGCGATGTACATCGGCGGCACCGACAGCGGCGGCCTCCACCACCTGCTCTGGGAGATCGTCGACAACTCCATCGACGAGGCGCTCAACGGACACGCCAGCGCTATCGAGGTGACCCTGCACGCCGACGGCCGCTCGGCGACCGTGCGCGACAACGGCCGCGGCATCCCTATTGATCTCCACCCCACCGAGGGCCGGCCGGCGCTTGAGATCATCCTCACCACGCTGCACTCTGGCGGCAAGTTCGAGGGCAAGAACTACAAGCGCTCCGGCGGCTTGCACGGTGTCGGCAGCTCTGTGGTCAACGCGCTGTCTACCGAGTTGGTGGCCAAGGTGCGACGCAATGGCCGGCTGTGGCAGCAGCGCTTCGCCCTCGGGACACCGACCTCTCGGCTGGAGGACGCCGGTGAGGCGCGCGGCACGGGGACGAGCATCTTCTTCCGCCCCGATCCCGACATCTTCGACGACACCGAGTTCGACGCGGAGATCATCGCGCGCCGCCTCGAGATGAAGAGCTACCTGACGTCTGGCGTCAAAATCGCCTTCAAAGACGAAGTCAAAGGGACGCGCCAGGAGTTCCGCGCCGACGGCGGCATCGGCGACTTGCTGCAGAAGGTGGTGCGCGACGCCGGCCAGGGTGTCGTGCATGCCGAGCCGTTCCGCTTTGCGGCGGAGGGGCCCAACGTGGAGGTCGAGATCCACGTCGCGCTGCAGTGGACCGAGGGCACCGATGAGGTGGTGCTGACCTTCGCGAACGGCATTCCCACCAAGGACGGCGGCACCCACGAGGCGGGCATCAAAGAGGGCGTCGCCGCCGCGCTGGCGAATTGGCTCGAAGCCCACGACGCCGTGCCGCGCGGGGTCGAGGTCAAGCGCGGCGACATCCGCGAGGGGCTGGTCGGCGTGGTGAGCGTCTTCCTCGCCGATCCGCAGTTCCAGGGTCAGACCAAGGACCGCTTGAACAATGCCGAGGTCCGCAACGCGGTCCAGGGCCTGGTGCGCAAGGAGGTCGAGCGAACGCTGCTGGCCAACCCGACGATGGGCAACGCGATCGCCATGCGCATCATCCAGGCGGCCCGGGCGCGTGCGGCCTCGCGCACCGCGGCGGCGGAGGTGCGGCGCAAGAAGCCGACCAGCACGCGCCTCAACCTGCCCGGCAAGCTCGCCGACTGCAGCAGCCACGACGCCGAGCTGACCGAGCTCTTTCTGGTCGAGGGCGACTCGGCCGGTGGCTCGGCCAAGCAGGGGCGCGATCGGCGGACGATGGCGGTGCTGCCGCTGCGCGGCAAGGTGCTGAACGTCGAGGCGGCGACGACCAAGAAGGTGTTGGAGAACAAGGAGCTCGCAGACGTCGTCTCGGCGCTTGGCTGCGGCATGGGCAAGGACTGCGACCCGGCGGCGCTGCGCTACGGGAAGATCATCCTGCTCATGGACGCCGACAGCGACGGCCACCACATCGCGACGCTGCTGCTGACCTTCCTCTACCGCTACATGGGCGCCCTCATCGACAAGGGCAAAGTCTACGTAGCGCAGCCGCCGCTCTACCGGGTCGACATCGGCAAAGAGACTCACTGGGCAGCCGACGACCGCGAGAAGGACCGGCTGGTGCAGAAGGCCAGCAAGCGCAAGGGCGAAGCGGCCAAGGTCACGATCACCCGCTTCAAGGGCCTCGGCGAGATGATGCCCAAGACCCTCTTCGAGACGACCCTGGATCCCCGAACCCGGCGGCTCCTTCGCGTCGTGGTGCCGCCCGACGCCCGCATCGAGACGGAGAAGACGGTGGTCGGCCTGATGGGGCGCGATCCTTCGCTGCGATTCGAATTCATCATGGCGCACGCCGACGAGGCCGGCGACCTCGACGTCTAGCCAAGCCATTCGACGGCGACACCCGAGGCGCGCGCCGAATGGCCTGGGACGCGAGCGCCGCCTGTCGCAACGTCGGCCGCGCTGTGCTAGATCGCCTGTGCCGGCGCCGTGGCCCGCGGGCCCGACCGGGCGGAGGCCTGTATGTTCGAAAACCGCGTCGCCAAGTCGTTCACGACCCGGCGCAACCTGCTGCGCGGCGCGTTCCCGGCGGCCCACGAATTCCTCTGCGATCTTGAAGAGCGCAGCCCGCCCGTGATCTGGCTCGACGCGCAACGCGACGCCCTCGTCTACTGGCAAGACAGCTGCCTGTGCGGCATCACCTTCGTCGGCGTCGGCGAAGCCAACACGGGCATTCGGTTTTCGCCGGCCAGCGGCCGCCTGGTCGAGGGCACGGTCGACCGCAGCCAGCTCCTCTTCTCGGGTCCGCTCGACGCGCTGGTGGAGCGCCACGGCGGACTGCGCAATCGCTGGGCGACCCGACGCGAGCACGGCGAGGTCGAGCTGCGTCACCCGGCGCCAGCTGCGTTTTTTCGCGACTTCATGGGCCTGCTGCAGACCACCGGCGCGCGCGATCGCGCTGAGCGCTTGGCTTCGGTCCTCGAGGGCGAGTTGGCTGCGGATGGCGGGCGGAAGAGCGGCGATGCCGGCCGCGGCACCCCTGCGCCTGGCGCCACGCGGCCGAGCGGCCAGATGCAGACCTCGCCTGCCACCACCGCGGCCCGCGCTGTCGCTGAGGCACGGTCAGATGGTGGCGAGCCCGAGCGCACCCCGAGCGCTGTCGCGGCGAGCGCCGTGGCCGCCACGTTGGCGCCTCCCACTTCGGGCCCCATGTCGGGCGCTCCGTCCACTCAACCCAGCGGCGCCGTGGACGCCAGAGCCCCAGCGGCGGACGCCCAGCACGCGGAGCCAAGCCGAGCCCACAGCCGGCCCCTGCCCCTCCGCCCGAGCGACACCCACCGCCTCATCGGCCTGCCGCACCTGGTCGACGCCTACCTCGAGCTCGCGGTCTGCCGAAACACGGACGGCGAACGTGCCGCCGCAGCGCGCCGCCGCGTCGAGCGCTTGGAGCGGGTCTTTCTCTGCCGCCTGCCGCGCGTCGAGGAGCTGCGGGGGCCGCGCAGCGCCGATCGCGCCCAGGTGGTCGAGCTGGCCTGGCGCTGCCTCAACCTGGCGGCCCACCTGGAGTCGCCATTCCTGGCGCCGCCGTCGGCATCGCGCGACGCCATGATCCTCGGCATGTGGGACGACCACGGCGAGGCGCTCGGCACCCCCATCGAGGCGGTGCGGCGCGCCTGCCTGGACACGGTGCGCGGCGCGCTGATGCGGCTCTTCCCCGGTGTCGAGGAGACGATCGTCAGCGAGGCTGAGCTTCCCGAATGATCTTGCCGCTCTTGAAGCGATAACGTACGTCCTTGTATTGAACGGCGTGTCCGCCGAGGCAAGAGAGCGCAAAGCCGGAAGGGGCGCTCCACCGGCTGCCGTCATCGGGCGGGGTGACGGCGACCGTCGCCAACGAACGCAGCCGACCGCTGCCCTCGGGACGCAGCAGATGCAGTCGCTTGCCGGTGCGCTCGACCGCGAACAGGTCGAGCACCGGTGCGGGCGCCCCAGCGGCGGCAGCCGGCGCGTCGGGTGCGGGCTTGGCGACCTCCGGGTTGGCGACGCACACCTCGAAAGCGGCAAACGGCAGCCGTTCGTCGGCGCCCGCAGGCTGCCAGCCGGTCAGGGTCGAGGTGCCGGTGCGCAAGAAGTCTTGCCACAGCTCGTCGCTGATGCTGTGGATCGCCTCGACGCCGTTGCCGAGCAGATCCCAGTGTGCGATCGGGAGCTTGTCGAGCTCCTCCATCACCACGCGCGTGCCATCGTGACGGAACAAGAGCGTGCGCGGCGTCGAGTCATCAGGGCGCGAGAACTGAAAGAAGACGCCATGCTTGCCGCCACCCATCCGCACGGGGAGGCGCAGCCAGCCGGTGGCGAAGCCGGCCCGCCCGTGCTCTAGCAGGACCGCACCACCCCCGGCCGCGATGACCTGTAGCCGAAAGCGCGGTCCCTTTTCGGGCTCGCCCACCCAGTCTTGCCGCGCCGGCGTCTGTTGCAGCCGCATCGTCTCGGGCTTGCCGTCGCCGTCGAGGTCGAGCTCGAGGCGTGACGCCTTCTTGCGCGGCTGCACGCGCATGCGCCCCTCGTCCAGAGGCTCGGGCGGCTCGGCGGGCGGCGCCGCCGAAGGGCTCGCGGCCTCGGGCGGGACGACCGGCGACGCCGGCGCGGGCAGCGGTGCCAGCGTCGGTGCGGGCGCAGCCGCGGTGGCAGGGTCGGCGGGCGGCAGCGGGGTGGCCCCCTGCTCCGTCACGGGCGACGCTGCTTTGGCTGACTCGGTGGCGGGGCCGCTGCGCCCGCATCCGGCGATCAGGGCCACGAGGGCAAGCGCCCAGGCGCAGGGGAAGCTTCGGCTCACGGGCATGGTCGTACTCGCACTTCGGGCTCAGAGGCGGTCGCCCAGGTGCGCTTGCCCTGAACGTAGCACGCGCCCAGGGCAAACGCGGCGTTGGCGTCCCAGCTCAGGTAGAGACCGTGCAGGACGTCCGCTTTGTGCCAGGCCTCCACGGCCAAGCGACCGCCCTCGAACCAGCGGCGGTGGCGCCCTTCGCGGCGGCCGCGTTGATACGCCGTCTCGCTCTGCTTGCCGCCGGTGGCGAGGTAGATGCTCTCGTCGCCGTCGCGCAGATCGTCGACGTAGCGGGTCTCGCTGGCGAGCTCGCCGGACTCATAGAAGGTCTGGGCGGTGCCATGGCGCTTGCCGTGTCGCCACGGGACCTTGGACTCAATCTTGCCGGTCGGATGCCAGCTGACGAACTCTCCGTGTTTGGCGCCATACTCAAAGTGGCCGCGCCAATCGGGTGAACCGTCCGGACGAAGAAGCTCGAAGTCGCCGTGTTCCTTGCCCTCTCGGTAGTGGCCGCGGCTCTTATCGGCACCATTCGGGTACCACTCGCGCCACGGCCCCTCCTGCTGGCCGTTGGCGTGCACCCCTTGGCGCGCCAGGAGCCCGTTGTCGTGAAAGGCGCGCCAGCGGCCGTGCAGCCTGCCGTCTTGCCAGTTCGACTGCTCTGCGGCTTTGCCATTGGGGTGAAAGAGCTGCGCCTCGCCCTCCTGTTTGCCATCGCGGAAGCGTTCGAGCCGGTGCAGCTCGCCGTCGCGGTACACGGTGGTTGCGGTGCCGTGGCGCAGTCCGCGTCGCCAAGTGGCCGTCGCTTTCGGCGAGCCGTCGTCGTGGAACTCGTAGAACGTGCCGTGTGCTTGCCCCCGGTCGTAGCGACCGAACACGAGCTTGCGGCCGTTGTCGTACCAGGTGCGCGCTGGCCCATGGCGCATCACGTCGCCGTTGAATTCGCGGACGCAGGTGCGCTCGAAGCCCTCAGGCGGCGCCTTGCCGACCAGTCGCGCACCGCCGGGGCAGCCGTGGCGCGGCCAGCGCGGGACCCGGATCTTCACCTCAGGCGCCTCTGGGGCCGGATCCGCCGCGCCAGCGTCGACGGGCGCACCCACGTTCGCGGGCTTGGCGCCGGCCGCGCCAGCGATGGCGATGACGGCGAAGCCGATGGCGATCGCGGCCCACCGCGCCCCCGTTGGGTTCGGCGGAGCGGATGCGGGCGCGAGGACAGCGTAGGAGGGGTCGTCGCGCGCCTCAGCCATCGCCGCAGGTCCGGATCATGGTGATGTCGTCGATGACGACGCCAAGGCCGAAGTTCTTGAGCCCGTCGCCGGTGTTGAACGTGAACTCGAGCGAGACGGTCTTGCCGACGTAGGGGCTGACATCGACCTCCACCAGCCCCCAGGTCTTGGCCGTGGTGTACCCGGGCGAACCCTTGTACCAGGCCGCACCGTAGCTCGGAGGATCGTTGGAGAGCACCTTCACGCGTTGGCCATCGACCCGTAGAAAGGCGTACAGGCGGTCGAATACGGCCTGCGGCTCGGTGTCAAAATAGACCCGGAAGGTCAGCTTCTTGCCGCCCGTCGGCACCTTCATCGGGCCGGTGATGACCTTGCCACCGCTTGGCCCAAAGTCGTAGTTGCCTGAGGCGAGATCGCCATAATAGAGGGCGCCCGGGGCCGACCAGGCCTGCGTCAAGCCCGGCGCGACCTGCCAACCCAGCTCTGGCGCTTCGCCCTTGGCCGGCGTGCACTTGTTGGGCTCGATCTCAAGCTTGCTCGCGCTGCAAGTCTCAAAAGTCATGGCCTTGGCGTATCCGGCGTCCTCGTACTTGATGATGTCGACCAGCGGGCTGCAGCAGTTGGGGTCGAGCACGTGCTTGCAGGTGCCCGCCTTGGCCTCGCAGCTGTCGGTGGTGCACGGCACACCATCGTCGCAGTCCTTTTGCGGCCCATTCACGCGGCGAATTCGGTAGTTGGAGGAGTCGACGACCCAAACTTTGTCGCCCTGCACCGCAACCCCATGCGGCGAGTTGAACTGTGCCTGCAGCGCGAGGCCGTCCTTGAAGCCGCCCCCGCCGCCGGCGAAGGTGGTCACCTTGCCGGAGACTGGATGAACCTGGCGCACCCGGTGATTGGCGCGATCGGCGATGAGCACCTGGCCTGCGAACTCGGCGAGGCCCTGCGGATAGTAGAAGGAGGCCGCGGCCCCGATCCCGTCAGCGAACGCGGGGTTGCCGCTGCCGGCGAGCGTGCTCAAGGTGTCGCTGGCCAGACGGCGGATCCGCATGTTCTGCGTATCGGCGATGAGGATGGCGCCATCGGAGAGCTGGAGCACATCGCCCGGGCGATACAACATCGCCTGCAGCGCCGGGCCATCCTGGAAGGCGCCGCCGCCGTTGCCTGCCAGCGTCGTGACCGTGCCATCGGCGGCAATGCGGCGGATGCGGTTGTTGTAGGTGTCGGCCACGATGACATCGCCCTTGGCGGTCACGTCGAGGCCCTCTGGGTAGTAGAAGTGGGCGGCCACCCCCTTGCCGTCGCCGTAGGTGGGCTGGCCGCTGCCAGCAAGCGTCGACGTCTGACCGTCGAGGCTGACCAGGCGGATGCGGTGGTTGTTGCGATCGGCGACCGCGATCCAGCCGTTGGCGGAGACGGCGACGTCGGATGGGTACGAGAAGCGGGCCACCGGGCCGTCTTGCCAGCCTGCCGTACCATCGCCGGCGAGCGTAGTGACCTGGTCGCCGATCAGCCGGCGCAACCGGTTGGCGTTGCTATCGGCGACGATGAAGCCGCCGCCGGTGTCGATGGCGCCGCTGCGGGGATATTGCCAGACGGCGGCAGCGGCCGGGCCGTCGAGGAAGCCGGAGCCGCCGGTGCCCGAGACCGTGGCGACGGTGTAGGCCGTCGCGCTGCACGCGCCCACCACGCAGGCCTCGCCGCTGGTGCATGAGTCGCCGTCGTCGCAAGCGGCCCCATCGGGCTTGGGCTTGCAAGTGCCCGAGACGACATCGCACTCGGCAAGCGCGCACGGCAGCTCATCTTTGCACTTGGGCTGCTGATTCTTGCATTCGCCCACGTCGTCGCAGCTGCCGCCGACGCTGCAGGAGCCGCTCTCCTCACACGCCTTGCCGCTGGCAATGGGTGTGAACGTGCAGCCGCTCTTGGCGTCGCAGACGTCTGCGGTGCATGGCTTGTTGTCCTGGCAGATCGTCGCGCTCATGGCGGTGCGGCGAATCCGCTGGTTGCTGTGATCGGCAACCCAAGCGCGGCCCGAGGCATCGACAGCGACGCCATAGGGATTGCTGAACGACGCCAGCATTGCGGCGCCGTCGAGAAAGCCCGATTGGCCGCTGCCCGAGAACACAGTCACCATGCCCTGCTTGGTGACCTTGCGCAGGCGTTGGTTGCCGCGGTCGGCGACGACGAGATAGCCGGCAGGCGACAAGTCGATGGCGTCTGGGCTGTTGAATCGCGCGTCGGCGCCGAATCCGTCGATCGCGCCCGCCGTCGCCGAGCCCGCGACCGTCGACACCGTGCCGTCCGCGAGCACAGCGCGGATGCGGTTGTTGCTGGTGTCGGACACGAACAGCACGCCCTTGCTGTCGAGGGCGAGGTCGGACGGGTAGTAGAATTGCGCGGCCTTGCCCTTGCCGTCGAGGTAGCCAGCCTGGCCGCTGCCGGCGAGGGTGGTGACGGTGCCATCGGCGGCGACGATTCGGATCGCGTGGTTGTAGCGATCGGCGACGTAGATGTCGCCGTTGGCCGCGACGGTGACGCCCTCAGGGTAGTAGAAGCGAGCGCCGTTGCCCTTGCCGTCGACGAAGCCGTTGGTGGCGATGCCGGCGATGGTGGTGACGACGCCGCCGGCTGTGGCCCGCCGAATGGCGTGGTTGTTGCGGTCGCCGACGACGACGGTACCCGTGCTTGGGTCCATCGCGACGCCCACTGGCGAAGAGAAGCGCGCGTTGACACCGGTACCGTCGATGAGGCCGGTGAGGGACTGGCCAGCCAGCGTCGTGACGTTGCCGTCGTTGCCGATGACCCGCAGGCGGTGGTTGCCCGAGTCTGCGATGACGACCTGCCCCTCGAGCCCACCGGGTGGCCCAGGCGCGATCCAGGCGATGCCGCGTGGGCCGTTGAAGCGGGCGCTGGCTGGGGAACCGTCGAGGTGGCCGGCGACGCCGCTGCCGGCGATGGAGGTCACATCGCCGTCGATGCCGCTCTTACAGGCGCCATCGGTGCAGCTCTCACCTGAGGTGCAGATGGAGTTGTCGTCGCAGGGCTTCTTGTTGGGGACGAGAACGCACTTGCCCGAGGCCTTGTCGCAGCTCTCGTCGGTGCACAAGTTGCCGTCATTGCAGTCGAAGCCCTTGCCGTAGAGGCAAGAGCCGGAAGCGTCGCAGGTGTCGCCCTTGGTGCACAGGTCGCCGTCTTCGCAACCGTCCCCGGCCTTGATCGGCGAGGTCAGACAGCCGCCCGTCTTCGGGTCGCAACCGTCGAGCGTACAAGGGCTCTGATCGTTGCAGTCCAGCGTAGTGCCCGTGCATTTGCCCTGGGCGTCGCAGGCGTCGCCGAACGTGCAGAAGCTGCCATCCGTGCAGGGCGTCCCGACTTTGGCCGGCGGAAAGGCGCAGTCGCCCTTGACCGGATCGCAGCCGTCGGAGGTGCAGGGATCGCTGTCCTTGCAGACCTTGGCGGCGCCGCCGAGGCACTTGCCCTGGGTGCAGACCTCGCCCGTGGTGCAGGCGCTGCCGTCGTCGTTGCAGGGCTTGCCCTCGGCGCCAGCGCCGTCGTTGACGCAGTTGCCGGTGGCGGCGTCGCAGCTATCGACCGAGCAGTCGCTCTTGTCGTCGCAGGCTTTGGGTCCAATCGGCGCGCACTTGCCGCTCTTGCAGGCGTCGCCGATGGTGCAGAGGTCGCCGTCGTTGCACTCACCGTCGATGGGCGTCGACTTGCAACCCACGCCAGGCTCGCAGACGTCAGCGGTGCACGGGTTCTGGTCGTTGCATTTCTCGCCCGTAAACGAGCAGTTGCCGCCCTTGCAGCTCTCCCCAGCCGTGCAGGCGTCGCCGTCGTCACAGGCGGAGCCGTCAGCAGCGAGCTTGGCCAGGCAGAGGCCGCTGGCAGGATCGCAGGGCAGCTCGATGCAAGCCTTGCCGGCCGGGCAAGTGACCGTCTTCTCAGCCTTGCAAGCGCCGCCATTGCAGGCGTCGTTCTGGGTGCACAGGTTGTCGTCGGTGCATGCCGAGCCGTCGGGCTTGCTGGCCTTCTTGCAGTCTCCATTCGCAGGGTCGCAGGCCGCGACTTCGCAGGGACCGGCGGCGACGCAGGTCTTGGCAGCGCCCTTGCACTGGCCGCTCGCGCACGCGTCACTGGCGGTGCAAGCATCGCCATCGTCGCAAGCGGCGCCCTCGTTGGGCGTTGTCGCGCAGCCCTTGACCTTGTCGCAGCTGTCGGCGGTGCAGGCCTCACCGTCGTCGCAGGACTTGGGCTTGGTGGTGCACTTTCCGTCGACGCAGGTGTCACCAGTGGTGCATGCATCGCCGTCGTCGCAGGTGGCGCCGGCGGCGCGCGGCTTGTGAGCGCAGGCCCCCGTCGCGGCGGAGCAGCCATCGTCGGTGCAGGGGTCGCCGTCGCCGCAATCCTTGGCGGGCGCGCCGGTGCACACGCCCTTCTTGCAGCCATCGGGCGCGGTACAAGGGTCGCCATCGTCGCAGACGCCGCCGTCGGAGAGGGGCGAGTGGATGCAGAATTGCTGTGCCGAATCGCACACATCTTCCGTGCAGGGCAGGCCGTCGTCGCAGGCCTCCTCGTCGGTCTTGCCATCCTTGTCGTCGTCGACGCCGTTGCACTTCTCCTTGGCGCCACCGCCGGTGGCATCGGCGTCGTGTCCGGCATCGCCCGCCCCGCCGGTGTCGCCTGGTCCCGCGTCGGTGCCGGCCCCGGCCTCGACATCCGCCGCGTCGTCGCTCACCTCGGCCGTGGCCGCGTCTTCCACCGCGTCGGTTCCACCGCCCACGGTCTCGGCGCCGGTGTCTTCCCCGGTGTCGAGCTCTTGAATCGCGTCTTCACCCGAGCAGCCGCTGGCGAGCAGAACGGTGAGCGCGATCGGCGCCCAGCCCAGCGCTCGGACACGAGAAAACGCCGCGAGGGGAGTGAGTACCCAGTGCTCAGCGCGGATCGGCATCGTGTTCCTCTCTGCTGTACGGCGAATGAGCCCTACGGCGGCGTCGCCGTGGTCGCTGCTCAGGCAGGGTACGAGACGAGCATGAGCCACCGCAAGCGCAGCTCGCCGACAGCAATTCGCCGCCCATTCGCTAGCCTCTGAAGATTCCTGCGGCCAGCGCCGTCGTAGAGGGTCGCCGGTCGCGGGCAAAAGGCGCGCGCATCCAGCCGTGGGCGCACCTGCAGCGCCGGTCCTAGGGTCCTCTGCCCTGCCCTGTCGCGCCCTCGGCGGCGGCAATCTCGACCAACTTCAAGAGCATCCGATGGGTCAGGCCCCAAATGACGTGGCCCTCGTAGCGCCAGGCCGGCAGATCGTGGCCCAACCCGCCGAGCGTGTAGCGGTGGACGGTGTCCAGCTCGCCGCGCAGCAGCGGTGCCAGCGGCAGCCAGAAGGCGGTGGTCGCTTCGTGGTTGAGCGACAACATCGGGGCGTGATCGACCGCGAAGACGTACGGGGTGATGGCGAGCGGCAGCACGCGGCCCTTGGCCATGGCGATCTGGTCGTCCAGACGGCCGAGGGCCTGGCTCGGCTGCAGGGCGAGCCCGAGCTCTTCGCGTGCCTCGCGCACTGCCGTGGCCAGCAGATCATCATCGCCCGGATCGGCCATGCCGCCCGGCATGGAGATCTGGCCGCTCCACCGGTCGCCCGGCCGCTCGGCGCGACGCATCAGCAGCACGTGGGCGCCGGCAGGATCGGGACGCAGCACGGCCGCCACCGCTGCCCGGCGGGGCGCCACCAGCGATGGGATGTGCGTCGCGTAGCGCTCTTGCAGCAGGGTCCGAAGTCGATCAGCCGGCTGCAGGGGTGCCCAGCCGTCTTCAGCCTGACGCGTCATCGGCGATCGCTCCTGGGGCAGGCGTACGGCTCCGCAGGCGGCCGAAGGTCCCGCAGAGTCCGCGCAGCCGCTCAGCATGATGCCGGCCGAGCTCGGCGGGCAGCAAGCGGAAGGCCCAATTGCCCTTGGTCTCGCCAGGGGCGTTCATGCGGGCCTCGGAGCCGAGGGCGAGCACGTCTTGCACGGGCAATACGGCGCAGTTCGCCACCGACGCCAGGCAGGCTCGGATGAAATCCCATGCCAGATCGTGAGCATCGACGCCGAAGTAGATGCGCGCACGGTGGCGCTCGAACTCGTTGCAGCTCGCCCACCAGCCGAGCACGGTGTCGTTGTCGTGTGTGCCCGTGTAGGCGACCTGGTGCCGCACGTGCTGGTAGGGCAGGTAGGCGTTGTCGGGATCGCCGTCCCAGGCGAACTGCATGATCGCCATGCCTGGCAGCCCAGCGCCGTCCCGCAGCGCGATGACGTCGTCATCGATGACGCCGAGATCCTCGGCCCAGAGCTCGATGCCCACCGAGGCCAGGGCCTGTAGCAGCGGCGCCCCCGGCCCCTGCTGCCAATGCCCGCCGCGCGCGTCTTCGGCGTCGGCAGGCACCTTCCAATAAGCGGCGAGGCCTCGAAAATGGTCGATGCGCACGGCGTGGACCAGGGTCGCGAGGCGGCGCATTCGCATCTTCCACCACGAGAAGCCCTCAGCCTCATGCTGCGGCCAGTCGTAGAGGGGGTTGCCCCAGAGCTGGCCGACCTCGCTGAAGGCGTCGGGCGGTACGCCGGCGATCGCGGTGCAGTGGCCGTCGCCGTCGAGCTGAAAGAGCGGGCGCTGTGCCCAGACGTCGGCCGAGTCGTGCGCGACGTAGATGGGCGCGTCGCCCACCAGCGCGATCTCCATGGACTCGGCAGCAGCGCGGAGGGCCATCCACTGCTTTTGAAAGAGGAATTGCGCCGCAACTTGGATCCGAAAGCCTTCGCTGTCCCGCGCCGCCTGCAGGGTCTCAGGGTCGCGATCGCGCGCCGCTGCCGGCCAACGCCACCAGGGCTGGTCACCGTTTGCCGCACGCAGCGCTTCGTAGAGCGCGAAGTCGTCGAGCCAGGCGGCCTCGTTGCGCTCGAAGGCGTGGAGCTGGTCTTGAAAAGGGTGGTGGCTGTCGCCGACCAGGTTGGCCGCAGCCTGCAGAACCCGCGGCACCTTGAAAGCGAGCACCTGCGGCCAGTCGACGCGCCGGCCATTGCTCGGGCCACCCTGCACGGCGGCGGCGTCGAGCAGCCCCGCGACTACGAGCTGGCGCAGATCGACGAGCGCGAGGTTGCCGGCCAAGGCCGAGCGCGAGGTGTAGGGCGAGCCGCCGGCGTCGACGGGCCCGAGCGGCAGGACTTGCCAGACCCAGAGGCCTGCCGCGGACAGCCACTGCAGCAGGGTAAACGCTTCGGCGCCGAGATCGCCCACGCCGTGGCCACCGGGCAGCGAGGTCGGGTGCAGCAGCAGCCCGGCGCGGCGCTGCCCCGCGGTTCGGAGGTGGCTGGTCGAGGGCTTGTTCATCGGCGCGCTCGTCCCGGGGGCAAGCCCGGCGCAGGAGGTGGGCCCCCATGATGGGCGGAGTTGGCGCGCTGGGGAAGCGGCTGGGCTGTGACGCGGGGCGCGTCGCGCCCGGCGCGCAGCGAAGTCGCGGCAGTGGCCGGGTGGATCGCGCGGCCAGAGCGTGGGAGAGTGCGTCTGCGCCGATGCCCTGGTCGTGGCAAGGCGTCTTTGGGGCCTTCGCCACGGGGCGATCGCCGGGCCGGGCCCGCGTTGAGGTGGCGATGCGCTACGCCGCAGCGATCTCAGACGCCAGTGACCTGCAGCGCGCGATCGCTGAGGCGTGCGGCGAGATCCAGCAGGCGATGGCGCCCGAGCGCATCGCGCTCTTGATCGCCGCTGTGACGCCGCACCACGCTCCCCGCTGGTCGGCCTTGCCGCAGCTGCTCAGGGCCGCCTTGAGCGTTGCCCTCGCCGACGACGCGGTGGTGATCGGCAGCTCGGCGCCGGGCGTCATCGGCGACGGTCACGAGGTCGAGCAGCGGGCCGGTCTTTCGCTGTGGGCCGCTTCGCTGCCCGGTGCGGCCTGCCGCTCGTTCGCGATTGTCGATGGCGGCGACCTGGCCCCGGCGAGGGAAGCGTTGGCCGAGGCGACGGCAGCGCTGTCCGCAGGCGACCCTGGCGCGTCTCGGACGCCGGCCTCGCCAGCGACCTTGCTGCTCTTTGTCGATCCATCGCGCTGTCCGAGTGGGCCACTGCTGACCTCGCTGCGGCGTGAGTTCCCGGCGGTTCAGGTCGCAGGCGTGCTCGCCGGTGGCGGCGGCTTCGCGCAGAGCAGCGCCGTCTTTCTCGACGACGCCCCTCACAGCGCGGTCGGCGTCGTCATCGCCGGCGGCACCCGCCGCGAGGTGCTCATCGCCCAGGGCTGCCGGCCGATCGGCGCCCCGAGACTCATCACCCGCTGCCGCAATGAGATGGTCGAGGAGCTCGACGGCGAGCGCCCGGTCGAGGTGCTGCGCAACCTCTACGAGAGCCTCGATGGGCCAGCCCAGATCCAGTTTCGCAATGGGCTGCGCGTGGGTCTTGAGCAGGACCCCGATCGCATACGGCACGATCCCGGGCAGATGGTGATGCGGCCCCTGCGAGGGGTGGACGCTGAGACCGGCGCCATGCTGCTGCCGGAAGCACCGCACCCTTGGCAGGTCGTGCAATTTCACGTTCGCGACGCTCACGCCGCCCACGACGCGTTGGTAGCGACGTTGGCGCCCGAGGCCGCCAACCCGAGTCGGGTCAAGGGCGTGTGGATGGTGAGCTGCATCGGTCGCGGCCTCTCGCTCTATGGGCGGCCTGGTCACGACACCGATCTCGTGCGCGAAGCCATGCCCGACGCGGCGATCGGCGGCTGTTTCGGCCTCGGCGAGCTGGGCGGCGAGCCGAGCCTCGTCCACTTGCACAGTTTTGCGACGCTGCTGCTGCTTTTTGTCGAAGACGAGGCAGCGCCACGCATCGTGGGTGCGGAGCCAGGCCCTTAGGGCTGCGCGACGCTTGGCGACGCCTCAGCACCTGCCGTGGCGGCGATGGCGATGAGCGCCGCCAGCCAGCGGACGTGGGCCGCCGCCATCTCGAGCGAGGTCAGCTCCTTCTCGGACTCCGGCGCGAAGTAGCCGGTGCCGAGGTTGCCGATTGCAACGCCTCGGCTCAGAAAGGGATCGACGCCGGTACCGCCGCGAATCGGCTGCACCACGGTCGGCAGCCCGAGCCGGCGCGCCGCGGCCTCTGGCCACTCGATGAGGGCGCTGACGCCGCGCAGCTGCGGGCCCATGTTGATGTACTGGTCCACGCGCTCGAACCCAGCGCCCGCGGGACAGCGCGCGGCGACCGTGGCGGCGCGCTGATCGAGCAGCGCCGGGTCGAAGTCGCGCAAGCGGACGTCGAGGCGCACACCGCCGTCGATCGGCAGGATGCGAAAGGGCTGGCTGTAGCCTTGGCGGCCGTCTGAATCCTCGGCGGCCACCGGCAGCACCGTGGGATCGGCCAAGACATCGCGGACGAGGCGCAGCGCTGCGGTGACGGCGTGGCTCATGCGCCACCCTCCGCCGCCTTCGAAGGACAGCAGGCCAAGGCTGGCGCCGCGAGGGCGGTGCGGAGCGATGATGGCCTCAGCGCATGCGGCCACCCGCGCCTCGGCGTCGGCGGGCGCGCTGGCGGCCACGCCAAGATCGAGCACCCCGTCACAATCGCGCTCGGAGTCCGAACCAAAGGCGCAAGGCGCCACGAATTCGGGCCCGAGCCCGGCCGCATCGAGTGCGCCCAGCAGCTCCGCCGCCAGCCGGGTCGCCGGGCGATGGCCCTCGGCCTTGGCGGTCGCGCCGTGGGTGTTGACGCCGCCGATGGAGAGGCGCAGTCCGGTCCGCAGCGGCACGTCCGCGGCAGCGCCCATCGTCGCCGCGGCTGTCATCGTCGCCTCGGGCAGCGAGACCCGAACCATCGCCGCGTCGAAGTTCTCGACGTTGATCTCAAAGGGGGCGATGCCGTCGATGGTCCAGCCCAGACGCACGCCGCGATCGCGCAGCGCTTCGGACAACCCCTCGACGGCGGCCATGCAGCCGATCTCTTCGTCTGGCCGCGCGATCAGGAGCAGCGGCGGACGGTCGCCACCCTCCGCGGCGAGCCAGGCGCCTAGGGTCAAGATCTCGGTCAAGCCGAGCTTGTCGTCGAGTCCGAAGGGCGCCCTGCCCTCGCCGTGGACCAGGGTCTGGCCGCAGAACGCCGCCAGACTCGGGTAGGTCGCGATGTCGACCTGCATGGCGGCGTTGTCAGTGTAGGGCACGCGATCGCCGCGCCAGCCAGCGACGCGCCGCAGCGCTGGGGTGGCCACGGTGCCGCGGGCGGTGTCGAGGTGGGCCATCATGGCGATCGGCGGGGCCTTGGCACCTGCGCCTGAACCAGGCAGCGCGCCGAGCACGTTGCCGTGGGCGTCGATCTCAACCGCCGCGCCGAACGACCTCATGGTGTCGGCGATCCAAGCGCCGAGTTTGCGCTGCCCGGGGGTCGAAGGGATGGTTGTCGAGCGTTCATCGCTGGCGCTGTCGTGCGCGACGAGGGCCTGCAGCGTGTCAAAGACCAACGAAAGCAGGTCGATTGGGGCCGCCTGGCCGGCTGCGTTGACGACGGCCGAGGCGATGGCATCGGGGGCGACGGGCTGTGCAAGGGACGGCGGGTGGGTGAGTGCGTGCATGACCTACCTCAGGGCGCGCGGCGGGCCCGCAAAGGGCGCGGCCGCGTCGGCGGGCGCGGACGGTAGCGGTGGATCGCCGCCAGCGCAAACGCCTTGCGGGAAGCGCTTCCACGTGGCAAGGGCAGCCCGGGCGGGGCGGCTGTGCCCGACGCGCGGCGTGTCGATCAGGCGGCGGAGCAAGAGCGCAATGTCGAGGGTAGGGGCCACAGCGGAGACCGACGAAGACGCCGTGCGGGCCGAGCTGTCGCGCTTCGGCGTCGACGCGCTGCGGACCGGTCAGCGCGAGGCGGTTCTGGCCAGCCTGCGCGGCGACGACGCGCTGATCTTGCTGCCGACCGGGGCGGGCAAGTCGCTGTGCTACCAGCTCCCCGCGGCGATCCTGCGGGCGCGCGGCGCCGGACCGACCCTGGTGCTGAGCCCGCTGCTGGCCCTGATGGACGACCAGGCGGCTGCGATGCGGCGCCGGGGTCTGCGGGTGCTGGTGCTGCGCGGTCGACCGCGTGCGGCCAAAACGCGCGCAGTGAACTCAACGACGGCATCGACCGCGGCGACGTCTAGGGCCGAGGAAGCGGAGGACTGTGCGCCCGAAGTGGCCGACGTCATCCTCCTGAGCCCGGAGAAGGCGGCCACCGTGACGACGCGGCGGCTGCTGCTGCGGCTGGCGCCGAGCCGGCTGGTCGTCGACGAGGCGCACTGCGTCAGCGCCTGGGGCCACGACTTCCGGCCGGAATTTCTGAAGATCGCAGAGTTGCGGTCGCTGCTCGAGGACGCCCACGGTCCGCTGCCGACCCTGGCGCTGACCGCGACGGCCGCGCCGACCGTGCGGGCCGACATCTGCACCCAGCTCGGGCTGCGCCAACCGCTGGTGGTACGGGCGCCACACCGGCGCGCCAACCTCGCCTTGGCGATCGCGCCCTGCACGCCGGCGACGCGCTCCAACGACCCCGCTGGCCGGATGGCGCAGCTGCGGGCCCTGGCGCAGCAGGCGCTGGCGGGCGACCCGAGCGCACGCGTGCTGGTCTACGTCCCGACACGCAAGCGCGCGCGGAGCGCGGCCGAGTCGTTGCGCAAGGCGGGGTTGGGCGCCGAGTGGTACCACGCGGGCCGCACCGAGCTCGCGCGGGCGCGGGCTTTGCAGCAGTTCGACAGCGGCCGACGGCCGGTGCTCTGCGCGACCACGGCCTTCGGGATGGGCGTCGATCGCGGCGACGTGCGACTCGTCATCCATGCCCAGGCGCCCGCTTCGGCGACGGCCTGGCTGCAAGAGGCCGGGCGAGCGGGGCGCGACGGTGGCCCAGCGCGGGCGGTGTTGCTCTTTCATCCGAGCGACGGCCTGACGTGGGCCAGCCTGCGGCTCGGGCGCAAACGGGCGCCGCTGGTCGTCGACGACGATTTTCGGGCGCTGACTGCGCTCGCGGAGTCCCCGGAGTGCCGCTGGCTTGCCTTGGCACGGGCCATGGAGGGCGTCTCCTTGGACGGCAGCGCCGACGCCGCGCTTCTAGAGGGCGATCGGCTCGCCTGCGGAGTCTGTGACGTCTGCAGCGATTCGGCCGCCGTCGCAGCCAGCTGGGCCCGGCAACGCGGCGCCACCGCCGAGCAGCGCGAATCTCGCACCGCCCAGCGCGAGCAGGACCTTGAGGTCGAGGTCGACGATGGCGCCCGGGCCGCCATCGTGGCCTTCGTCGCCGCCATGCCGCGACCGGTCGGCGCCGTGCTGCTGACCCTGGCCTTGCGCGGCAGCCAGGCCAAGGCGGTGCGCGGCCGCAAGCTCGACGCGGTGCCCGGCCACGGCGCGCTGCGGCACCTGCCAGAGGCTGCGATCAGGCGCGCCATCGCAGACATGCAGACGGCGGGCACGCTCTTGCGCCGGGGGCGCCGCCTGCCGACGGTGTGGCTGCCGGGGCGCCCGCTGCGGCGCGCTGCAACGAAAGCCGGATCCGGCGAAGCAGGGGCGAGCGACGTGGAGCCGAGCGGCAAGGCCAAGACCACGAAACGCCGGACGCGCCGGCGGCGGAGGGAGCGATGAGCAAGCGAGAGCGACAGGAACAGGACCGCGCGGTGCTAGACCGAGCCTGGCTCGAGCAGCTTCGCTGGGAGTGGCGTCTTGCCAACGTCGAGCACCTGAAGTCGGCGCTCAAGCCGCCGGTGATGATGCTCGACGAGAGCATCGGCCGCCTCGGCAGTTGGCAGTCCGTCGGTCGGCTTTTGACGCTCTCGCGCGCCCACATCGAGCGCGATCCCTGGCGCGATGTGCTCGACACGCTTCGCCATGAGATGGCGCACCAGTACGCCTACGAAGTGCTGAGAGCGACTGACGAGACCGCACACGGACCCGCTTTTGCCCATGCGTGTGCGATGTTGCGAGTGCAGCCACGCGGCGAAGGAGCCGACCGCACCGAGCGCGACGCCGACCCCGACGCCGCCCGGATCATCGAGCGAGTCCAGAAGCTCCTGGCGCTCGGCGCAAGCGACAACCGCCACGAGGCCGAGGCGGCGATGGCGGCCGCCCATCGGCTGCTCCTCGCCCACAACCTGGCCCTGCAGGCGGCCGCCGGCGATCCCAACTACAAGCGGCGCGGGGTCGGGCCGCTCGCGGTCACCGTCTCGCTGCGCAGCAAGATCGTCACGTCGATCCTGACCGGCTACTTCTTTGTCGAAGCGGTGTGGATCAACGAGTACATTCCCCAACGCATGCGCATGGGCCGGCGGCTGGAGCTGCTCGGCAAGCCCCACGACCTGGAGCTCGCCTGCTATGTCCATGATTTTCTTCATGCTGCCGTCGAGCGACTCTTCCGCGAGGCCCGACGACGTGGCGAGGTCGCTGGTGACGGTCGGCGCGACTACGAGGCGGGCGTCCTGATGGGCTTTCGCAACAAGCTGCGCGACGAACGCACCGTGCAGGCAGCCCGCGGCCTCGTCTGGGTCGGCGATGGTGACCTCGATACCTTCGTGCGCGCGGAAATGGGCCGTCTTTCACGTCTTCCGGCGGCCGGCCCGCGCATGACGTCTGCGCTCGACGTCGGTCGCCGCGACGGCGCCTCGCTGACCCTGCACCGGCCGGTGACGGCCTCGGCCAAGGGCGGAGGGCTGCTCAGCGGACCGCGCTAGCGCGCGTTCAGGGCCCTCGCGGCGATCTAGGGAGCAGCGGGGCGCAGCGAGACGCGTCGAACGGCAGCCTTGGCGACGTCAGCGGCGCGGAAGGGCACCACCAGCGACTGGTTGGCCAGCCAGTACCGCGCCTGGTCAGCAAAGTGCTTCGAGTCGTTGAGGCCCGACTGACCGCCTGGCAGCACGTTGTGGACCTCAGCGCCGTCGGCGCCGAGCGCGATGACCATGCGGAAGACCGGGCCCGAGCCGTAGTTGGCGTCGTCGCCGTTCCAGGAACCGCCCGCAGCATCGACCGCAAAGGCATCGCCGCCGCGCGGGAACCAGATGAGGCCCTTGCGCGGATCACCGGCCTCGAGCTTGCCCGGCGCCTTGGGATCGCCGGTGAGCAGGGGCAGCTTGTCGGTCTGGATGGCGAACTGATCGGTGATCGACGAAAGGCCGTCACCGTCGAAGAAGTCCGCGATTGTCGACACAAAGCGGACGCCGTGCCGCAGGCCGTACAGCCAGGTGCTGAGGTCTGCGCTGCCGAAGCCCCCGCTGCCGGGGCCCTTGGGCGCCGCCTTGAGCACGCTGAGCGCGTCCTGCAGCGCCATGAGCAGCACCTCGTCGCTCCGCTCGATGATGTCGGTGCCGACGCGATCAAAGAAGATCGACTCCCCGGTCGCAGGGTTGTAGCCCTGTAGCCCGCGCGGATTGCCGGGCCCGCGGCCGTTCAGAAGAGCGTCGAGGGCGCGGGCACGGGCGTGACTACCCGAGTAGCGCCAGATGCCCGGCATTGGCTCATCGTCGAAGATGAGCGTGCCAGCCCGGCCCCACCACCGATTGAAGAGCGTCGTGGCGACGGCGTCGGCCTTCTGCGCCGCATCGACCTTGGGGTTGTAGAACGTCTCGACGCCGCTGGCGGCGCGGCAGCCGGCGCCGATCCAGGCTCCGAGTCGCGCGTCGACGTCATCAACCGTCGGCGTCAGCGCCTCATAGAGCGCGACCAGTCGCGCCTCGTCGGCGGCGAGGTTCGCCTTGCCCTTCAGGCCCTTGGCCTTGGCGATAGCGCCGCGCAGGAAGGGGCCGAAGTGGCAGCCGTTGGCGGACTTGATGTCGGCCTGCACCTCGGCCATCGACGCCATCGTGGCCTCGCCGGCGCTGGCCTGCGACTCCAGGCGCTCGACGATGCGGGCGGCGCGGAAGCCGACGTCCCAGGGGCCGCCGAGGTAGTGGGCGTCGTTCTCGACGATGCCGTCGAAGCTGGCGCCGCCGGGATCGTTGTTGGCGGTGACGACGATGCCCTTGCCGCTGTAGCTCGCGGCCGGATAGCCGGCGAAGGGCACGACGCACTGGCTGGGATCGCTCGCGCCCGGAGCCTCATCGACGCGGCCTTGGCTGTCGATGGGGATGGTGAAGCCGCCGAACTTGGTGCCGTCGAGCAGGCCCGAGGGATCGCCCCCGGCTTCCCAGCGGCCGTCCTTGCCTTTGGGCAGCTGGCTGCGGCACGGCACGGCCTGGTAGCCCGAGTAGTAGACGTCGCCGCTGGCGTCGGCAGCGATGAGGTTCTGCGAGTAGGCGACGAGGCTGCGGGTCGCCTCGCGGTAGCCGGCGATGTCCTCGGCGTGGCCGAAGCCATCGACCGCAAGCAGCAGGTTGCCCTTGTCGAGGCCGGTGTAGTCGAAGCTGATGGCGCTGATCTTGCCGTCGCCGTCGGTGTCCTTGGCCTCGCGCCACTCGCTGCCGACCAACACGGCCTTGGCCGAGGGTGCCGGCTGGCTGGCCTTGCCGACGACGACGCCCTCGATGGTCTGAAGCCAGCGGCCGTCGAAGGTGGTCCAACGCGTGAACGTGCGGCTGCCACCCTTGGACGGAAAGACCGGGCTCTTGATCTCGGCGATCTGGATGGTCTCGACCGTCGCCTTCAGCGGCTGCTCCTTGCCCTGGAAGCGGCTGCTGACCGGCAGGCCGTCGGCCCCGAGGATCAGCTCTTCGACGTACCAGTCGGTGATGTCGCCATCGATCTGCGTCTGGCACCAGGCGACCTTGCCGTTGGTGCCGACGGCGAGCAGCGGTAGGCCGGGAATGACGAGGCCGAGCTGATGGGTGTCTCCGCCGCCGAACACCGCGGTGTCGAAGCCGATTTGGTAGAAGAGCGAAGGGATGGTCAGCGGCAGGTGGCCGTCGCCAGCCAGCAGCGCCCTGCCGTCCTTGGTGCCACCCGCGGCCACGGCCCAGGCGTTGCTGCCGAAACCGGCGTCGACGTCGCGGCCAAAGCGCTGCTCGAAGGCGTCAAGGCGCGCCGCGAGCTGACCCGTGAGCTGAGCCAGGGCGCTCTCGGCGGCTTGCGCTGAGCCGCTGGCGGCAAAGGCAGCGCTTGCGGCGCCTGCGGCCCGTCGGTGGGCGCCGCGACCGGGATCGCGGCCATCGGGCAACCCTTGGCCGGCGCCCGCGCCTTTGCCCGGTGGCAAGGGACCGCCGGGATTGAGGCCGAAGCCTGGCGCAGCGCTCACCTTCTTGACCGGCGCCAGCCCGCGCCAGATGTCACCGATCGCGCCGGCTCTGCGGAGGTCAGCTTCGGCGACGCCGGCGAAGAGGCTGTTCAACGTCAGGGCGGTGTGGCCGCGGCCGACATCGCCGGTCTCGAAGCCGAGCTGGTAGATGATGACGGCCGCAAAGCCCGCGACGTCGGCGCGTGTGAAGGGCGCCATCAGCTCAATGGGCTTCTTGCCGCCGAGCAGGGGCGCGGCGAGCTTGAGCTCCGAGGGCGGCGGCAGCGTGCCGGCGGCGACGGCGTCGCGATAGGCGTTGAGGCCGGCGGCGAACGCGTCAAAGCGCGCTTGCTGCTGAGGCGTGAGCGCGGCGAGCAGCTGCTGGGACACGAAGGTCATCGCGGTCTGCCGGGCGTCGAGGTCGGAGTCCAGCGCCGCCTCGCCGAGCAGCTCGCTGACCCGCCCCTGCCCGAGCCGCCGGCCCATGTCGACGACGAACCAACGGTCGCGGCCGACCACGAAGCCGTGCCCGAATGCGAGATCGACGGCGTCAAAGGCGTAGAGGTGCGGCACCCCCGCCTCGGTCTCGACGATGTGGACTGGACCCTTGAGGCCGCTGACGACGAAGGTCTCGGCCTCAGGAACGGCCAGCAGCGCGGCTTGTGCGGCAGGATCGCCCTTCGGCGCGTCGCCACCCCCATCGGCGCCGTCGGCCCCGCCGGATCCGTCGACATCGGCAACTACGTCAACGCCAGCGTCGGCGGGCTTGGCCGCGTCCTCGCTGCAAGCCAGGGGCCCGAGCGCACAGAGCAGCAAGGCGAGCGTCGCCAGGGCAACGACGGCCTTGGGCCGGTTCCGCGACGCGGCTGGGTCTCGCATCGCGGTCGGTGCGAAGCAATCCGATGACCAGGGAGTTGGCGCAGCACGCAACGCTGGGGCCGTCGGTGTCGAAAGCCCGGCGGCGTCGCGTCGAGGCGAAACGCGGCTCACTTGTTCCCGGTCAGGACCCGGAACTCGATGCGGCGGTTGGCCGCGCGGCCCTTCGGGGTGGCGTTGTCCGCGACCGACACCGAGTCGCCGTAGCCCTTGGCGACAACGCGATCGGCGGCGATGCCCTTGGCGACCATGTAGTTCTTCACCGAGTCGGCGCGGTCCTGGCTCAGCTTGCGGTTGGCCTCGCCGTCGCCGACGTTGTCCGTATGTCCGCCGATCTCGATGCGGACCGACTCGAACTCGGCCAGGATGGCGTGGGCCTTGTCCAAGACCTTGTTGCTGCTCGCCTTGATCTTGGCGCTGCCGGTCTCGAAGTTGATGCCCTCCATCGCGCCGCTGAAGGACTTGGCGACCTTCTCCGGTACGGTGTCCGGGCAACCGTCGCCGTCGTCGAAGCCGTTGGCGGTCTCGGCCTCGTTCGGGCACTTGTCGACGCCATCGCCGACGCCGTCCTTGTCGTTGTCGGGCTCCGGGCAGCCGTCGGCGTCTTCGAATCCGTCCTTGTCTTCGGCCTTCAGCGGGCACTTGTCGCTGGCATCGAGAATGCCGTCCTTGTCGTTGTCCGGCTCGGGGCAGCCGTCGCCGTCCTGGAAGCCGTCCTTGTCCTCGGCCTTGTCCGGGCACTTGTCGTCGCCGTCGCCGATGCCGTCGCCGTCCTGGTCGTTGTCCGGGCAGCCGTCGTCATCGAGGTAGCCGTTGCGGGTCTCGGCCTCGAGCGGGCAGCGATCGGCGGCGTCGGCCAAGCCGTCGTTGTCGTTGTCGGGCTCGGGGCAGCCGTCGACGTCGGCGAAGCCGTCCTTGTCTTCGGCTTGATCCTTGCACTTGTCCTCGACGTCGTTGATGCCGTCGCCGTCGCTGTCGGGGATCTCTGCGCCGGGCGTCCACTGCAGGCCGAGCAGGATCATGACGTCATGGGTCAGCTTGCTCTCGTTGCCGGGAACCGCGACGTAGCGAAGATCGCCGCGCAGCGCCCAGTGAATGTTGAGATCGTACACGGCGCCGAGACCGAGGCTGTAGTGGGCGTCGGTGTCGGCCACGCTGCTGCCCGCCTGGCCTTCGAGCAGCGAGAGCGAACCCGCAGAGGCATGCAGGAAGGGCCGCAGGGCGCTGTCGGTCATCAGGCTGTAGCGCACGCCGACGCGGAAGCCGAGGATGCTGGCGCCGGCGTTGGTGTTGGCGAAGGTGCTCGCCTCGTAGTCGAGCTCACCCTCGACCGCCAGCGCTGCCGAGAGGTTGTAGCCCAGGCGCAACCCGAGCAGCATGGCGCTGGTCGGCGCCCAAGTGCCGCCGGCCGCGTTACCGAGCTCATTGTCGCTGTTGATGACGTGGAGGCCGCCGAACACGCCGGCCTCGAAGAGTCCTGCCCGGGGCGCCTGGGCCTCGGCCGGGCTCGCATGGACGCACAGCAGCGCGACCGCGACTGCAGGCAGTGCCTTCAGCGCCGCGACGCGCCTGCGGGCCAGCGAAGGAGAGAATCGGCCCATGAACCCAAACAGCAACGACATGCCAGCCTCCAGACCGCCGCGACGCCCCATCGGTGGCGAACTCGCGCGCGCCCTGACAATGGCACAGGTCGCAGCCGCTGCAAATTCCCCTGTCGTCGGCCACCCCGTCGCCCAGGCGAGCCTGCGCAGCCCTGCAGAAGGCGCGCACGCTCGGCGCGGCGCTCAGCGCACGCTCGTCGCCTTGATTCTGGCCACCCTTGTCAGCGGATGCGGTGGTGCGGCCGGCGGCGCGGGAGCGGCTGCAGCGGCGACTTCGCCCGGGGCCACAGCGGCCGGCCCGCCGATCTGGCCGGCGTCGCGCCGCGAGGAAACGCGCGAGAAGCTGCACGGCGTCGAGGTCGCAGACCCCTACCGTTGGCTTGAGGACCCCGACAGCGCCGAGGCCCAGGCCTGGATCACCGCGCAGAACGCCGCCACGGCGAAGCACCTCGGCGCCATCGCCGCCCGCGAGCCGATCGCCCGCCGTATCGAGGCGATGTGGGCCTTCGACCGTCGCTGGCCGGAGGCCCGACGCGGCGACGTCACCTTTCAACTGCGGCAGAGCGGGCTGCAGAACCAGCCGCACCTCGTCGTCAGCGGCAGCGCCGGAAGCAGCGGCAGCGGCAGCGATCGCGTGCTGCTCGACCCCAACGCGCTGGCCGCCGACGGCACCGTGGCGCTCAAGCAGGTCGAGATCGACGCCAAGGGCCAGCGCATCGCCTGGATGACCGGCGTGTCGGGCTCGGATTGGTCGGAGATTCGGCTCCGCGACGTCGCGACCGGCAAGGACGAGGACGACCACCTGCGCTGGGTCAAGTTCTCGGGCATCGCCTGGGCCGACGACGGCTCGGGCTTCTACTATAGCGCCTACGACGCGCCGCCGGAGGGCAAGGCGCTGACGCAGGTCAATGAGTTCCAGCGCTTGTACTTCCACCGCCTCGGCGACAAGCAGACGCAAGACGCGGTCGTCGCCGAAAACAAGGCGCAGAAAGACTGGAACTTCGCTGGCGAAGTCAGCGACGACGGGCGGCTGCTCTACCTGCCGATTTGGAGGGGCGCCACCAAGACCAACGCCCTGCGCGTCGGCCGGCTGCCGCTGCTGCCGTCTACCAAGGCCAAGCCCAACAAGTCGATTCCAGCGCCGCAGCCCACCGGTGGCGCGCCAACCGCCTGGATCGACATCGACATGACCTTCGACGACGCCGTCGAGACCGTCGGCAACGTCGGCGAGCTGCTGCTGCTGCGCACGGACAAGGGCGCGCCGACGGGCCGCATCGTCTCCGTCGACCTTCGGCAGCCGACGGAGCCCTGGCAGACGCTGGTTCCAGCCGGCAAGGACAACCTGCAGGAGGCCCGCATCGTCGGCGGTCGTCTTGTCGTCGTCGCCCTGCGTGATGCCAACAGCGTGCTGCGCATCCACGAGCTGGACGGCAGCCCGGTGGCCGAGGTGGCCCTACCCACGCTGGGCACGGTGGCGGGCCTCTCCGGCCGGCCGCGGGACCGCGAGCTTCGCTTTGGCTTCCAGAGCTTTACCTGGCCAGGCGCGGTGCTGAGCGTGGATGTGGCGGCGGCGACGGCAGGCGTGGCGGCCACCGTCGCCTGGCAACCGACCTTGCCCTTTGACTCCAGCGCCTTCGTCGCCGAACAGCGCTCCGCCACCAGCCGCGACGGCACGCAGGTCCCCTACTTCTTGGTGCGCCGCAAGGACTTGCAGCCGAACGGCCAGCGCCCGGTGTGGCTGCACGGCTATGGCGGCTTCGACATCGCGATGGTGCCTTCGTTCCGCGTCGAGCGCCTACAATGGGTCGAGATGGGCGGCGTCTACGTGCTGGCCAACCTGCGCGGCGGCGGCGAGTACGGAAGCGACTGGCACAAGGCCGGGATGCTCGGCAACAAGCAGAACGTGTTCGAGGACTTCTACGCCGTCGCCCGCGACCTCCACGCCAAGGGCTGGGCCCGTCCCGAGACCACCGGCATCGCCGGCGGCAGCAACGGCGGGCTGCTGGTCGGCGCGGCGATCACCCAGCACCCGGAGCTCTTCGGCGCTGCCCTGCCGGCGGTCGGCGTGCTCGACATGCTTCGCTACCACACCTGGACCATCGGCTGGGCATGGGTCCCGGAGTACGGCAGCGCCGACGACGCCAAGGCGTTCCAGTGGTTGTACGCCTACTCGCCTTACCACAACGCCAAGCCGCAGGCCTACCCGGCGACGCTCATCACGACCGCAGACCATGACGACCGCGTGGTGCCGGCGCACTCTTTCAAGTTCACGGCCGCGCTCCAGCACGCTCAGCGGGGCCCGGCGCCGGTGCTGATCCGCGTCGAGCAGAAGGCCGGACATGGCGCAGGCAAGCCGACGCGCAAGCGCATCGATGAAGCCGCGGATACCATGGCGTTTTTTGTTCAAGCCCTCGGCCCGCAGCGCTTCGATCGGCTTCCCACGCGCTAACGCACCGGGCGCGCGCGTGCGCTGACCAGATCGTTCTGTCGGCTGGGGCGTCTGTTGCTCACGGAGGTGCCCATGCGTGCTACGATCCTTCGACCTCGCGCCCTGCCACTCGCCCTCGCCCTCGCCTTGGTCCACGGGGCGTTGGTCCCGACCGCGGCGATCGCCGAGGAGCCTTCCGGGCTCGCCGCCCTCTTCGCCGCCCTCGAAGCAGCGCGGCCGGCGCTGGTGACCCCGGTGTGGTCCGACGTCAACGTCGAGCTGGAGCATGCCAACGGCCAGCTCACCGCCACGATCACCGGCCAGATCGACGTCGGTCGCACCGGCGCAGTCGACGCGGTGCTGCTGGCGGCCTCGGGCGTGCAGTCCGTCTCTTTCCAAGACGAGCTGGCACGGGCGCGGGTCCAGGGCGGGCTCGTCGTGCTGCAGCTCGGTGCCGAGGCGAGTCGCAGCGGCAGCATCGTGGTGCGCCTCGCCCTGCCCTTCGATCCAGACGCCGGCCGCGTGATCGCAGTGCCGCTGCCGGCCTTCCGCTCCGCCTCGCTCGCCAACCGCCCAGATGGACTCGAGGTGCTCGGCGCGCGCGAGGACGGCGCCATCGATCCCAGCCAGCGCGCGCTGCTCGTGCGCGGTGACGCCTCAGACGCACCGCGGGTCCGCGCCGCTCGCTACCGCCTGCTGCTGCGGCCTGGCGCGGCCGAGGTCGAGCTGCGGGTGGAGGTGATGGCGCGCGGCGGCCGGGGCAAAGTGGCGCTGGCGCCGGCGGCGGTGGCGCTGGTCGATGTTCAGCTCGACGGCCGCATCGTCGCCACCGAAGACGACGACGACGAGCACCACAGCGTGCAAGTCGATGGCCGCGGCCCGCGGCTGATCTTGGCGCGCTTTGTCGTACCGACCGAGGGCGACGCCGAGGATCTACGGGTCAGCCTGGGCCGGGTGGCCAGCGCGATCACCGAGGTCGAGGTGCGGGTCGCCGGCAAGCGCGCGATTCGCTTTGAGCCCGAGGTGCCGCTGCGCTCGGAGCTGGCAGGAGGGCAGACGGTGGTGCGCGGCTACCTGCCGCCGGGCGAGACGCTGGAGATCGGCTTCACCGCCGACGGCGACGCAGTCGAGCGCACGGTGCGCTTTTCGGCCGAGAGCTACCACGTGCTGACGATGGACGAGGGGCTGCTGCGTGGGCGTACCTCGCTTGAGCTGCAGATCGTGCAGGGCAAGGCGACGGCGCTGCAGATCGCCCTGCCCGACGAAGCCGTCGTCTCGAGCGTCGAGGGCGACAGCGTCTCGACCTGGGACGTCTTGGCGCCAGCCGGCGACCTGCCCCGGCGCCTGCGCGTTGGGCTCGCCGAGGGCGACGGCAAGAGCTGCAGCCTGAGCGTGGTCTACGAGCGGCCCGTGGCCTCGACAGCGGGCACAGCCTTCGACCTGCCCCTGTTGCGGCCCCTTGGCGCCTTTCGCGAGTCGGGCGCTGTGGTGCTGATCGACGGCGAGAAGGTCGGCTTCAAGGCCATTGAGGGCGCCCCAGGCTGGCTGCGCGCAGGCCTCGAGGCACTGCCGGCGGCTGAGCGGCAGAAGCTCGACGGCCGCGGCGATCAGGTCTTTCGCCACCTCGGGGCGCCCGCCAAGCTGCCAGCCGAGGTCGCAGCGGCGCGTGTGCGTGAGGTGCGGCTCGAAGCGCGCGGCACCACGCTGGTGCGCATCGACGAGCGGGCGCTGCGGGCCAGCCAGGTGGTGGTCGTCGAGGTCAAGGCCGGTCGCGCCGACAAGCTCTACCTCGATCTGCCCGAAGGCGTCGGCGAGCCGCGGGTGGTCGCGCCCAACCTGAGCAAGGTGGCGGCGGCCGAGGGCGCGGCGATTGAGGGCAAGCAGGCACCAGATAAGGGTCGCAAGATTTGGGAGTTGCGCTTCACGACGGCGCTGGAGGGCGCGATTCAGCTCCAGATCGACCTCGAGCAGCTCATCGCCGCCGACGCCAAGGAGCTCGTGCTTCCCGCGGTGCGCATTCGTGGCGCCGAGGTCGAGACCGGGGTGCTGGCGCTGGCTGCTGAGCCTGGCCTCGAGCTCGCGCCGCGCGCCGAGGGCGAGACGCGGCCAGTGCCGCCGCCCGAGCTGCCCGAGGCGCTGGCCAAGCAGGCTGGCCGCGACCTGGTGGCCGGCTTTCGGTCGCCGCGCGGCGCGGTTCGCGTCGTCGTCGGCCTGCAGCGACGGGCGACCGTGGCGACGCTCGACGCCTATGCCCAGCGCGTCTTCGTCGATAGCCACGTCCTGGGCGATGGCCGGATCGCCACGCGCGCCGTCGCGTTGGTGCAGAGCACCGGCCGACCGGTGCTGCGCCTCGGCCTCCCCGAGGGCGCACAGGTGCTGGCCATCGCGGTCGACGGCGCCGACGTCAAGGCGGTGCGCGACGACAAGGGCGGGCTGGCTGTGCCGCTGGGCGGCGCCGGGGCGGTGACGGTCGAAGTGCGCTACGAGCAGCGGATCGACGCCATCGGCCTCTTCGGCGGCGTGACGCTGGCGGCGCCGCGGCTCGACATCCGCCAAGGGCCGCTGCAGTGGCGCGTGCTGCTGCCGGGCGACCGCGAGGTGCTGCGCATCGGCAGCGAGCTGCGGCTGAGCGATGGTTCAGGCTGGGCCGAGACGCCGGCCGCCGGCCGCGAGCTGGTGCCCTTGCCGCAGCCCTTCGAGCCGGTCGAGCACCGCTTTGGCGCCGAGGTACGGGACGCCAACGCCGAGGCGACCATCGAAGTGGCCTTCGCGCCGGTCTCGGTGGACACGCTGCTGTGGTTGGCGGCGCTGGCGGGTGGCGCCTTCTTGCTGTGGCGCGCGCTGAGTCGCCGCCGCGCGGCGCCGCCGACCTCGCCGTTCGCCGCGGCCCGCCAAGACAACGGTGAGGATGCACCATGAACCGGTTGCATCTAGGGGCCTTGTTGGTCGCGGCGGCGCTGGCGACGACCTGCGCGAAGCGAGAGTCAACGCCGTCGGCGGCCGTGAACGCGAAGGCGACCTTCGAGGCGGAGGCGGTGCCAGCTGAGGAAGGCGCGGCCGGCGGGGGTGAACAGAAGCCACAGGAGGAGGCGTCCAAGGCCAAAACGAGGCAGCGCGATTCATCCGCAGAAGCCCCGGCGGCGAGCGCGCCGATGGCAAGACCAAAACGCGCCGCCAAGGGTGGGGGCTCGATCGAGTCGGTCAGGGGCTTGGAGATGATGCAGGAGCGCGCCGAACGGGCGCGGGCCGACGACGACGGGAACTCGGCGGGATTGGGTCGCGCAGGCCTCGGTGTCGGCGGCGGTGGCGCCGGCGGGCCCGGCGGCCGTGATGCCCAGGGCATCGCGCCGGCGTCGCCGTCGCAAGAAGTGCGGGCCGTGGTCCAGGGGCAGAGCGCCCTGGGCATGCTGCGTGGCAGCACCAAGTTGTTTGGTGACGTGGAGGTCGATGCGGAAGAGGAGAAGAAGGAAGAGGCCGAACCGGAGAGCGACGAAGACAAGCCAGCATCCCGGCGCGCGGGCTTCGATGGGGCCCACGCCATGGCGGACCGCAAGGCGCCGACCAAGAACGCCCGCCAGTTCCAGGAACAGTTCGAGAGCGCCGCGGACAAGACCACGGCGGCCACCGGCAAGGACGGCGGATTCAAACAGGACGACGCGTTCGCCGCCGGCGCGTCGGCCGCCTGCGAAGGCCCGACCCCTTCCGCGCCGATGCCACGCCGATGCCACCTGGCACCGACCTACCACGCCGGGCGTGCCGCCTGGCAACGCCGGCTACGCCTGCTCGCGGGGCTTCCGCCAGCGTTGGCGACGGCCCGTCTGGCGCCGGGCGGCGGCGTCGCGCTCGATGCGCCCGACGGCCAGGCGCTCGCTGTCGACGCCCGGCTCGATCGCGACGCTGCGGACGGTCCAGGCCGGGTCTGGCTGCGAATCGCGCTGCGCAGCACCGACCGTTGGGGCATGCGGCGGCCCCCCTTCGACCTCGCCGTGATCGTGGGGCAACACCTCGCGGGCGCCGACGCCGCTGCCGCGTGCCGCAGCCTGCAAGCGCTCGGCGCCGGCGTCGAGGCCCAAGATCGCCTGACGCTCCTGCCCGGCGGCGACAGCGATCCGCAGTGGGACGGCGTCTCCGGCAGCGAAGTGCCCGCCCGCCTCGCCGCGCTCTGCGCCCACGGTCTCGCCAAGGTTGGGGCCGATCTACCGACCCAGCATGCCCGCGCCCGGGCCCTGCTCGCAGCGCACGCCGCCGCCCAGCACCGCGTGGCCGGTACCCGCGCCATCGTCGTGCTCGCTGGCGACGCCGACGGCCTGCGCGACCTTTTGCCCGCCGCCAGCGCTTCGGTCGATGACCCCACCCTGACGTCCGTGATTCAGCACGGTGCCGCCCTGCCGGGAGACGACGCCTGGGCGCTCGCCGACGCGGGGCACGGCGCGTTCGAGCACGCTTTGCCGAACCACGAAGCCGCTGCTGCCCGCGCCCTGTGGCAGGGCTGGAGCCGGGTGGTGGCCCGTCTGGTTCGCGTGGATCTGCGCCTCGGTCCTGACGTCGTCGCCCTGCGCGTGATCGGCTCGCGGGTGCTGGGCGCCCAAGAGACGCGCGAGGTGCGGCGCCGCGAGCAGGCCGTCGACGCCAACCTGGCGCGGGTCGCTGGGGTGCAGTCGGACCGCAAGGACGACGGCCTCGGTATGACGATGCTGATCCCCGCCTTCCTCGGCAGCGACGGCCACGTCATCGACGTCGAGCTCGCGGTGCCGGGCGCGGGCGCGGTGGCAGACGTCGTGGTCGACTACAAGGATCTGGTGCGCATGCAGAACGCCCGCGCTACGGCCCGCGCCGAGCTGTCGCGTCTGCCGCCCGCGCTGTCGCGTGCGGTCGCGGTGGCGCCTGTCGACCCAGGAGCCCTGACCGATGCGCTCCGCGAGGCACGCGCGCTGCTCGTGGCGGGCGACCTGAACGCGATCTCCAGCGTGGCGACGCGGCTGCGCACGGCAGCGACCGGAGTTAGCGATGGCGCCTCCGGAATCTTGGCGCAGGCGCTGCAGCAGGCGCTCGCCGGCGACGCCGAGCGGGCGGCGGTGGCGGCCTGGCTCGACGTCGAGATCGCTGGCGCCGCTGGCTGCCACGTCCGACCGCGTTAGGCGGCGCCATCGACGGCAGAAAGCGAAGGCTGGGGCCCCATGGCGTCGTCATCGGCGATCACCCGAGGGCTCGGCCAACTGCCAAAAAGGGCGAGGGCCGCCGCCGACAAGAAGTCGACGACGGCCCCCGCGAGACGATCCAGGCCATCGGACCCGGCGGTTGCGCCCTGGACCCGTGTCAGTCCAGGTGGGACACCAGCGTAGAGGTTCAGCCCCTCCAGTCTCGACGTCGGAGAGCATGCCCTCCGCTCGCCACCGCAGGCTCGAACATCCCCTCCGACAGATCCGGCTCCCGTTGCATTCGATACGGCCAGGGACATATGCGCCGGGCCCGTGACCTGTTCTCAAGGTAGACCTTGCCGCAGCGAGCGCAAGCAAAATGTGCAGCTTCGACGCGCGCGACCGGCCGCCTGGCGCTGCATGGACACACATGCGGCGGCGTGCGGCTGCGATTGCCGTTCCCTCGCGGCTTCTCTATCGTCTTGGCCGCTCGCGGCCGTCCCTTGCTGCCGCAGCGGAGGTTGCGATGACCACGACACGCCCTGTTCGCGGACCCCTGTGGAAGCCGGTGGCGCTGCTCGTGGCGGGCCTTGCCCTCTGCGGCTCGCTGACGTCGCCGGCGACGGTCCAGGCGGCCAGCGTCTCGATGGAGGGCGGCAAGGTCGTCCGCTGGCAAAAAAGCCCGGTGCCCTACCACCTCCACCCGGCCTGCTCGTCCGATCTTCAAGCTGCGGCCTGCCTCGATGAGGTCCGCAAGTCGTTCGCGGCCTGGGTCGGCCCTGCGTGCTCGTCGCTGACGTTCATGGAGCTCGGCAGCTCGAGCAACCTCAAACTGATCGCCGTCGGCTACAACGAGAACGGCAAGAACGAGCTGGCCTGGGTGGAGAACTCCGCGTGGAGTTACGGCAAATACGTCCTCGGCGTCACCTCGCCGCTCTTCTACACGTCGGGCAAGGAGACGGCGGTCATCATCGAGGCCGACATCGCCTTCAACGGCTACCAGCAGACGTGGTCGAGCAGCGGCAAGGCCTACTCGACCGACGTCATGAACGTCGCCGTCCACGAGATCGGCCACTTCTTCGGCTTGCAGCACAACCTCGTGCCCGACAACAAGCTCCCGCAGACGATGGCGCCGACCGCCGATCCCTTCATGGGCTCGCGCACGCCGGAGCAGGACGACATCGACGGCCTCTGCTTCCTCTACCCCAAGGCTGGCAGCGTCGCGTGCACCAGCAACGCCCAGTGCCCCAAAGTGGTCGATGATGGCCCAAGCGGCGAGTACTACGCAGGCCAGATCCCCTGCCAGGGCGGCGTCTGCGCCGGCGCCCCGACCGCCGTGCCGCAAGGCAATGCCAAGATCGGCGAGGGCTGCGCCAGCGACAACGACTGCGCCAAGCCCCTCTTCTGCCAGCCGCTCTCGGGCAGCCAGGCGGTGTGCAGCCAGCTCTGTACGCCCGGCACCAGCGGCGGTTGCCCAACCGGCTTTGGCTGCGTCGCCTACCAGGGAAGCACCACCCAAGGCGCGTGCCTGCAGGACGCGGGCGGCGGCGGCAGCAAGGGCAAGGCCATCGGTGAGCCTTGCCAATCGAGCAGTGAGTGCACCTCCAAGCTCTGCGTCTCTTCGGGCGGCAGCGCGACGTGCCTTGTCCCTTGCACATCGGGCGCGCAGTGTCCGAGCGGCCAGAGTTGCCAGCTCTTCTCCGGCAAGAGCTATGGCGCCTGCGCCGATGCACCGAGCGGCGGCGGCGGTAGCTTGCTGCCAGACGGCAGCGAATGTACCGCCTCGGGCCAGTGCAGCTCGGGCCTCTGCGTCGGTTCAGGCAGCAAGGGCACGTGCCTCGGCGATTGCACCACCAAACCCTGCGCTGCGGGATTCGCTTGCAAGAAGCTGAGCAACGGCAAGTCTGGCTGCTTCGAGACAGGCGACCTCAAGCTCGGTGCGGCCTGCGGCGAGGATCTCGACTGCCAGGGCGGCCTCTGCGTCGCCTCCGGCAGCAAGTATGTCTGCAGCCAGCCTTGCGGGGCCTCTGCGCCCTGCCCGAACGGCACCTCGTGCGTGGCGATAAGCGGCGGTGCGGCCTGCCTGCCCGCGCAACAGAAGGTCGGCGTCGGCGGCAGCTGCGAGGCGTCGGACGATTGCCAGTCCGGGCTCTGCGTCGTGGGTACAAAGGGGGCGATCTGTTCCCAACCGTGCACCAAGGACGCTCAGTGCGGCGGTGGCTGGGCGTGCGCGCCGCTGAAGGGCGGCGGCGGGGCATGCACCAAGCTCGGCGACGGGACCAGCGGCAAAGTGTGCGACAGCCCCTTCGACTGCCAGAGCGGCGAGTGCATCGACTTCGGCAAAGGCTACGTGTGCGCCACGCCTTGCACCGGCGCGGTCGAGTGCGCTTGCGGTGAGCAGTGTGTCGACTTCTCAGGCGAGAGCTGGTGCCAGGCCGGCAAGAAGGTCGCCTGCGTGCAAGACTACGGCGCCTGCCAGGTCGCCAGCGAGTGCGTGAGCGATCTTTGCTTGGGCGGCAAGTGCGCGCCGTCATGCAGCATCTTCGGTGGCGGCGCGACGTGCGAGACCGGCAAAGGCTGCATCCGGCTCCAGGCCGACAAGCCTGAAGGCACCTGCAGCACCAAGGGTCCGGAGGGCTTTGCGGGCCCCTGCGGCGGCGATACCGCCTGCGTCTCGCTGTTCTGCGACGGCGGCCTCTGTGGCAAGCCCTGCAACCCCTTCGGGCCCAATGCATGCCCCTTGGGCCTCGTCTGTGAAGTGGCGCAGGGCAGCGTCGGAGCGTGCCGTACGCCCAAGCCAGCGCCGGCCGATGACATCGCCGCAGAGGACATCGCAGCCACGGATACCGGCGGTGGCGGCGCGGGCGGCGATCCCGATGCTGCAGGCACAGTCGAGGACAACGCGGTGGCCAGCGACAGCGGCGCGCCTGGATCGGACGGCGCGGCCGGCGGTGGCGCCACGGTGCCGGTCGTCCAGAGCCCCAGTGGCGATGACGGGGGCTGCCAGGCCACCTCGCGGCGTCGCTCGGGCGCCGAGGGCGGCGCACTGGCGCTCCTGCTGGCGCTCGGCTTGCTCGGCCTGCGTCGCACCCGGAAGGCTCTGGCGTTGGCGTAGGCCGCTCGCCGCAGCTCCAGAGCGGCTCGGGGGGCTTGAGCCCTGCCCTGCGCTGCACGCGCAGCACCGCGCACCCCGCCTTGGGGCACAACCTTCGTGGCCGGGTTCGGCACCGGGCCGTCTGGTCTGGCGACCAGGACTTTCTGGCTTTTCGGAGCGGGCGACGGGTCTCGAACCCGCGACATTCAGCTTGGGAAGCTGACGCTCTACCAATTGAGCTACGCCCGCAGTGGCGCCCGAGTGGCACCGCGCAGGCGTGAGGATAGGGCGCCCCGCCTCGCTGTCAACGCCCCGACCGCGACCGCGCCCACCCGCAGCAGCGCCGCGTGGGCTGGCTTGTCACGGACTCGACGGGCCTTCAGGGCCGCGGTTTGGCGCCGCTGACCTTGCGGAGCTGGGTGATCAGGTCTGGCAGCGTCGAGCGCGACGCCCGCTTCTGAATGGCGACGGGGATGCTGACGTTCGGCTCGGCGTGCACGGTGTAGATGGCGAGCGTGCGATCGGGAGCGCCTTGCCACGGCACGAAAGTCCAGCTGCCCTCGTTGCGCTTGTAGTCCCCCTGCACCAGGGTCCACGCCCGGCGGTGGCGCTTGCCGGGGTCGATGGTGTGGGTCGCGCGGGTGGTGGCGGTCAGGTCATCGAAAGGCCAAGGCATGTCCACGGTGATGCGACAGGTGACGACGTCGCCCTTGCGCGAGAGCTCCTCGCTGGCGAGGACCCGCACCATCGTGCGCTTGTAGTCGGAGCAACGATCGATGATGGCCCAAATCGGCGCCAGCGGGGCATCGATCACGGCCCAGACGGTCGCGCGCGGCAGCTCGGAGCCGGCGACATCCGACGTCCGCAGGATGATCTCGCCGCCATCCAGCCGGGCGGTGTCGCCGGCGCGGAAGTCCTCGGCGGCGGCGAGCGGCGTGGCGAGAAGCGTGGCCATGGCGCAAGCGATGGCCGAGGCCGAGAGGCGCGGGCTGCGGGCGCGGAGGTCGCTGAGGCTGGCGGGCGAAGGCATGGGCGACTCCAGGAGGGACAGGCCAGCGGACGGTGCCGGCTCGCTTCCCTCGGGTCAATCGACGCGCTGCAAGCTGCTGAGATTCATCCGCGCCTGGCCAGACGGGCCGCGCCAGAGGAGCCCTGGCCCTGGCCCCGGCTGCACGGAGACGTCCGCGGGCAGCTCGGGCGCCTCGAGCACGGTGACGATACGGCGATCGCCGCCGGCGACCTCAAAGCGCAGGCGGCCCTCGGACTCCAGGACCGGACGCAAGGGCACGTCTGGATGGTCGGGGTCAAAACAGCGAATGCGGAGCAGCCTGCGACCTGCGGCATCGAGCACCTCGGTGGCGGAGGCCTTGATCTCTGCGCGCAGATCGTCGGCCAGCCGCAGTCGGACCGCCCAGGACGCGGCCGCCGGCGCTTGCAGGGCGTCGACGACGACCAGTGCGCCGGGCGTCGGTCCGAGCAAGAGCGCCCGCCGATGCGCGCTCGTCGGGGTCGACCGCCGCTCGGCGACGATGAGCTGCGCCTCCATGGGCGCGGCCTGTACCCGCGTCGCCGCCTCCGGCAGCAGAAAGGCAGCGGACGTCGGACGCAGGCCCGCCGTGCTCTCATGCTGCAAGCTGGCGGTGCTGTGGTGGCGCGTCGAGATGTGCTCGTTGCGGTAGGCGGCGTCGAAATAGTCCGGATAGCCCGGTCCGCTGAGCAGCGCCCTGCCCCGCGCGAAGAGCGTCAGCGCCAGCTTGTCGTCGTGGCCGTGGGAGGTGACGTAGCGGCCCGCCATCAGCGTCGCGACCAGTTGCGATGCGGCCCCGACGTCGGCGCCGCGCAGAACGGCGTAGCCGACCTCTGGGTCGACAAAGTGGCCCGCCGATTTCGGTGACGCGTCAGGAGCGAGCCGCTGCCGCGCCAGCAACGCGCCGGGGCCCGCGGGAAGCGCCGCCCACGGCCAGCTGCGGCAGTCGTAGCGCCACGGGCCGGTGTCGCCGATGAAGGGTAGGCTCAAGTCTGGGTGCACCAACTCGCCCGCCACGCCCAGCATGCGGTCGAGGATCTGCTCGAGTTCTGGGGTCGCGGCACCGCTGGTGCGGGCGACGGCAACAAAACTGGCGAGGAGCCGGGTACCGAACAGGTGGTAGCCGGCGGCGGCTTCGCGAAAGCTGCCAGCGGGGCTGACTGCGCGCTGCATGTGGTCGCGCATCCGGTCGATGGCCAACCGGCGCGCCCGTCCTCCGGGATCCAGCTCTGGCATGGCCACCGCGAAGGTGAGCAGCGCCGTGTGCTGCATCATGCCGTGGTTGCTGCGGCGATTCACGTAGCGCACATCCTGCAGCCAGCGAATGTCGCGTAGCAGCGCCTGCACCAGGCCTGCTTGCAGCGCCGCATCGAGCAGGCCGCGCCGGCGCAGCGCGCGCTCGAGCGTCAGCGCGGTCAGCACCCGGGCCGATGTGGCATCGTCGTTCCACGTCGCGAGATCCCAACGCGGCCAGGTCGGGTGGGCGTCCGAGCGCTCGATGAGCAAGGTCGCCGCCGCGCGCAGCTCCGGGTCGGAGAGGGAGGGCGTGGCCTCCGCGGCCAGGGCCAGGGGTTCGAGGCGCGTCAGAGCGAAGGCGAGCGCCGGGTCGCCTCCGCCCTGCCAGTCGACGCCACCGCCCTCGCGTCGAAGCTGCAGTGGCGGATGCGCGGGCCTCGGAACCGGCGCGCCGCGGGCGAGGGCGCGTCCGACCTCGACCTCGGCCTCATCGAGGCGCCATGCCGATTCGATCGGAAGCGTCCAGGTCTCCGGGCGACCGCGCAGCAGGGCCAAGAGGGCGGGGTTGCCGCCCTCTTGGCAGGCGGCCGCCACCGTCGGGCGCTCCCCCGCGGCGTGGTCACAAGGCGAACGGGATGCGTGGACAACGCGCGCGCTGTGGAATGCGGCCAGCGCCAGCACGGGCGGCGCCACCATGCCGGCGATCGCGACGAGCGGCCGGCGACGTACGGCGGCGGCGATGGCGGCCCATGTGGCTGGGCGCGCCCAGAGGATGAGCGCCGTGACGGCGAAGAGGGCCGCGAGCGCGGAGCCGATGGGCAGCAGATCGAGCGCCATCGCGTGGTCGATCTTGCCGTCGCCAGCGGTGAATCGCCCGAGCACCGCCGGCTGCAAAAGGATGGTGGCCACGCTCGCCAACGCAGCCACGGCGGCGAGCGGCCAGCGGGCGTCAGGCCTAGGCGCCATCGTCGTCATTCGCCCACCATGATGACTACGCCGACATTGCCGATGCCGGACAAGCCTCGGTCTTGCGCAACGCCGACGCCGAGCCGTCGCGCCGCCTTGCTCAGGGCCGCCTCCGGAATCTCGATCTGGGCGATCTCGGCGCCCTGCGCGACGAAAGCGCGGAGCCGGTTCCCGACGCTGCCGCGCTCCCTGGCCAAGTCGAGCGCGGCTTGACCGAGGCCATCGAGGCTGCCGCGACTGGCGCGTGGTGCGACTTCGCGGCCGACGGCCGATAGGGCGCTCGACTCCTGCAGCGGCGCCATCCCTTTTTCGCGGCGCGAGGCGTCGATTCGGGCCGCGATCGCCCGCGCCTCCGTCTCGCCGTCGATCTCGACGATCGGCCGTGCAAAGAGCTGCGTCACCCACCACCGCCGGCCGCCGCCTTCGCGCTCTTCGCCGACGACACCGACGGCGCCGTGCGTGAAGCCGCGGCCGAGCAGGTTGCGACGGTGCCCGAGGCTGGCCATGAGGCCGCGTTCGGCCTCGGCGATGGAGACGTTGAGGGCCAGGTTCTCGGCCGAGGCGGCGCTGCCATAGCCGGCGCGGGCCAAGCGATCGGCGTGCAGGCCGGTGGTCGGAGAGCGGTGGCCGAAAAAGCCGCCGTCGCGCATGTCGCGGCTGTGGGCGTCGGCGACCTCGACCAGGCGGGCGTCGAAGGCGAGCGCGGGCAGTCCAGCGCCTCGGCGGTCGTCGTTGAGCAGTCGCCAGGCCAGCGCGGCGGCGTGGCGGGCGTCGCGCAGCCCGGATTCGTCGCCTGGCAAGACAAAGACCTGGCGGTCGGGCAACGGCCGCGCCACCTCGATCCGCAACTGCACCAGCTTGCCCGGGCCGCGCGGCAATACGCCGACCAGCTGCATGTCGATGGTGGCCGGACGCGCCGGCGCATCGATCTCGAGGGTCAGCTCATCGCCGCGCCGCTCGACGCGGTTGGGTACGTCGGCGCCGGTTTGATCGACGGCGATCAGCTCGAGGTCCGTGGCCGCGACCAACAGGCGGCCGTGGATGCGCAGGGGTTGGCCGAGGTCCACACGTCTTGGGCATGGGCGCAGGGCCACCGGCAGCCGCGTCGCGACCACGCCGATGTGGCGCTGAATGGCGGCGCCGGGGGCGAAGACCTCGCCGATGCCGACGATCAACGGCCCATCGCCATCGAGGGGCTCGCGGACGGCGTCGCGCACCACGCGCCGCAACACATCGTGACCGTCGGAGCTGGTGGTCGCATGCTGAAAGGTGGTGTCGCCCGCCAGCGCCCCAGCGCCGCGCAGCAGAAACTCTCGGATGTCGGAGGGCGGCTGCTTGCCGAGGACCGAGGCGGTATAGACAAACTCGCGCGCCGCGCGCCCGAGGTCGCCGCTGAACACGACCTCAGGGCCAGCCAGCTCGCGCAGCAAGCGGCGGTAATGTTGCTCGTTGTCGTCCGCCTGTGCCGCGCCGAGGAAGGCCGCCGGAGGTTCAGAGAGGGCGATCTCCACCGACTGCCCGGGTTGGATGGCAGGGGCGCGCGGCTCCGCGTCAGCGGGTCGTTGCGCCTTGTGGCGCGACGACGGCTCCGGCGTGGACGGCGGCGACCGACCCTCGGCGGCGTACGACTCCAGGGCCTCTGCTTCGGGCTCTGCGCTGGACGCGCGGCGCTCGGCGTCGTGGCGCCACCACAGAAGGCCCGCAGCGCCGGCCAACACCAGCGCCCAGCCCCACCCTGCGCCGCCACCTCGACTCGCCACCACGGCCTCCACGTCCGCCCGCAGTGACGTCGCTTGACGCGCCCACGCGGATCCAAGGACCCACCGCAGGGCCCGCTGCGGCCCCCCCAGCGCGCTAACGGCCGGGGATCGGCCGATCCGGCAGGAAGTCGGCGTCTCGCAAGAAGCGCCCCATCTCCAGCACGTATTCCCCCTTGTCGAGGTGCAGGACGTGACCGCCCGGAAACCAGTGCAAGCGGCAGCGCTCCCAATGCTCCCAAAGCAGCCGGGAATGCTTCGGAGGCGCGACGCGGTCGCCAACGCCGCCCACGATCATCCGCCGGTGAAAGGGCACTTGCGGCTCGTAGGTCAAGGGGCTGCACGGCGACAAGGCGTGGCGCAGGTCGTGAATGGTCAGCCCGCGTTGTCGCATCACCATGGAGATCGCCGCCGAGAGGGGTCGCCACTCCAGCATCAGGTCGGCGAGGCTGGTGACCGGCACGATCGGTAGCGCAAAGGCCAGCGTGGGCTCCGCGCTCGCGAGCAGCGCCGTGGTGCAGCCGCCGAGGGAGATGCCGGTGGCGCCGATGCGCGGGGCGCCGCAGTCCAGGCTCAGGTGCTGCATCAGGACGCGAGCGTCGAGGACGCCTTGCGCAAACGCCTCGTTGATCCACGACAGGCCGCCCGAGAAGAAGCCATGCCCAGAAAAGGGCGACAGCAAGTCCGCGCGCGGCCCGTGGAAAGGCAGCGTCAGCAACGCGACGTCGCAGCCGAGTCGATAGAGGCGCGGCAGGGCGAGCATCCACTCATTGACCCAGCTCTGCTCGGCGCCAAAGCCATGAATGGCCAGGACCACGGGCCGCGGCGCGCCGGTATGGCGCCAGATGCGTGCGACGACGCGGCGGTTGCGCGTGTGGCGCTGCCAGGCCGGACGCAGGCGCGGCAGGGTAGGCTGAAAGGGGCTCTCGAAGCTGATGTCCTCAACCACGCCATCTTTGGGCGAAAAGAGCGGCGCCAGCGCCCGGCGGCGCTGCACAGAAACGCGGCGCGCCGGCGCCTGAAAGAGGTCCTCGCCGCGGCCGCTCGCGGTGCGCTCGGCGTAAAAGCTGCGGTCGGCTTCCAGGTGCGCCAGTTCGCCAGGGTGCAGGCCAAAGGGCGCCGCGAGCGTCGACACGGCGCCGGCGGCGAAGGTGCGGATGCCAACGTCGATCGCGGCGGTAGCGCCGACCAGGGCGCGATCGCGCAAGTTGAGCTCGAAGTCTTCGTCGCGCTTGTAGAAGCCGGAGTCGAGCTGCTGCCACCAGGCGGGCCCGAGCGGCTCAGCGGCGGCATCGAGGCAGCGATCGTGGGCGATTCGCGAGACGACGCTGGTCCTTGCCATGCCCGCACCCCGTAGCAACAACCGTCGCCCCACATCGCAGGCTACCGGCCACCCCGCGTCGGGGCCAGAAAACCGCCCCGTCGCGCCACCCTGCCCGCTCCCAAGCCAAAGCCGACTCCGTCATCTGCCCAGCGCGTTGGCCTCGCCCATCGCACAGTGGCGCGTCCGGCCTTTACAGGGCCGCCGAGGGTCGCCACGATCGAGGGCTGTTCGCGCTGGGCTGCGCAGCTTGGCGCCGGGCGGTGGTGGCCAGGGCTGGACCCCTGGGCGACGCAGGAGGCGCAATGAGCGAACCGGCGGCAGGGGCGATTGAGGCAGCGAGCGCTGTCTGGCCAGGCTGGCTCGGCGGCGTGGCCATCGGCGTGTTCACGACGCTGTTTCTCTGGGCGACGGGGCGGGTGCTCGGCCTTTCTTCGGCCTATGGCGAGGCCTGCGGCGCCCTGGGCGTCGACTACTTTCGCCGCAAAGATCAGGGCTTCGGGCAAGCCTGGCGCCTGTGGTTCGCTGCGGGGTTGCCGCTTGGCGGCGCTGTTGCCGCGCTTCTCGGCAGCGACGGCTGGTCCGTGCAGACCTCGATGGGTGCCCTCTACGAGTCTGTGCTGCCGGCCCACACGGCGGCACGGGCAGCGGTGCTGGTCCTCGGTGGCGCGTGCATCGGCGTCGGTGCGCGCATGGCCGGGGGTTGCCAGTCGGGCCACTCCATCGCCGGCCTCGCGCTGCTGAACCCGCCGAGCCTCGTGGCGTCAGCCGGCTTCTTCGTGGGCGGCATCGTCATGGTCCAGTCGCTGTTCGCGCTCTTTGGGGCGACGCCGTGAGCGCGGGCGCGGCGATGGCCGCTGATAGCGCCGAGGCGACCCCGCACGGCCGCCCGGCTCCTGCGCTGGCGTTCGTGCTCTTCGGCATGCTGTTCGGTCTGCTGCTCGCCAAGGCGGGCGCAACCACGTACGACTATTACGCGGCGCTCTTTCTGTTCCGCGACCTGCAGCTGATGTGGGTCATCGGCGCGGGGGCTTTGACTGGCGCGCTGCTCATCGCGCTGCTGCGCGCATTCGGCGCCAGGGTCTGGTGGGGCGGCGGACGGGTCGAGCCGGCCGGAAAGCCGATGCAGCGCGGTCTGTTGCCCGGCGCGTTGCTGCTGGGCTTGGGCTGGGGCCTGGCCGGCGCTTGTCCCGGCACCGTGTTGGTCATGGCCGGCGAGGGCAAGACCTCGGCGCTCTGGACCATCGCCGGCGTCGGTCTGGGCACGTGGTTCTATGGTCGCCTGGCGCAGGGCCGCCCGGTGGAGCCCGCCTTGGCTGACCACGCCGAAGCTTCGTCGCCGGCCAGCGGGGCGCCGCCTGTGGCCCCAGGGGCCTAGGGTGTGCGGCCGCTACACGCTGAAGACCCCGGCCGAGGCGCTCGCCAATGCGTTCGACCTCGCCGCACCGCCAGAGTGGTCGGCCCGCTACAACGTGTCTCCGCAACAGCTCGGCCTCATCGTGCCCGCGGGCGACGTTCGGCTCGCCCGCCAGATGCGCTGGGGCCTGGAGACGGCGTGGAGTCGCGACGCACCGCGGATCGCACCGCCGATCAACGCCCGCAGCGAGAGCGTCGCCGACAAGCCGATGTTCCGCGACGCCATTCGGCGGCGACGCGCCATCTGCCTGGTCGACGGATTTTACGAGTGGCGACCTGATCGCGGCGTCGACCTCTTTGGTCAGCCTTACGACATTGGCGGCGCAACCGGCCGCAAGCAGGCCCTCTACATTCACCATCGCGACGAAATGCCCTTTGCGATTGGGGCTATCTGGGAATCACTGCCACCGCGCGAAGGTGCAAGGCCCTCCTCGCCGGCGGCGGAGGAAGCCCACGGTCGGGACGAGACCTTCGCCCTGCTCACGACCACCGCCAACGCGCTGATGTCGACGATTCACGACCGGATGCCCGTCATCCTCAACCGCGACGCCATCGACACCTGGCTCAGCGGCGATCTGCAGTCCGCGCAAGCGCTGATGCGACCCTTGGCCGACGGCATCTTGGTGGCGCGGCCGGTGTCGTCGCTGGTCAACTCGCCGCGCAACGAAGGTCCTCAGCTCATCGCACCGCTCTAATCGCCGCGACGTCACCGCCCAGAATCCCGCGCGTCGAGGCGTCTGCGAGGCCTGGCCCGTCGCTTGACCGGTTGGATCGGCGGCGGCATCTTGGTCGGCCCTATCGGAGGCCCTGCCCATGTTCAGCTCGACCCAATTCGCCGCAGCCCCGTCGAAGCGCTGGCGCTTGGCCCTGCTCGCCTTGCTTTGCGCGAGCGGCACCGCCTGCGCGACCCGCGCCGACAAGCTCGAGCTCGAGCAGCGTCTCGCAGCGCTGGAAGCCAAGGCTTCGGGCGACCTCCAGGTGCAGTCGGTGCAGATTGTCGATAAGAAAGGCAAAGTCCACGGCTCGTTCGGAATGCGCGCGGAGGACGGCTCGCCGCAGCTCTTGCTGCAGGACACCGACGGCCGCAACCGTGTATTGCTGCGCCTTCACCCGGACGGCACCCCAATCCTGGTCATGTGGGGCAAGGAAGGCCGCGGCACGTCCTACCTCTCGGTGCCAGGCGAGGGCCCGCCGCAGCTGATGTTCTTCGACAAGGACGGCGGCCAGCCGGTCAAGTTGCCCTAAGAGCCACTGTGTTGCCCGCCTTGCCAGCCGCGCCTCCGACCCTGGCGCTGCTGGCGCTGCATGCGGTCGGCCTCTGCGCCACGGCGCTGGCGCTGCAGGCCCAACACGACGCTGCGACGCCGATGGCCCTCTGGGCGGCGACGCTGCTGGCTGGCTCGATGGCCCATCCGCTGGCCCGCGACGCGCTCCAAGCTGGGCGGGGCCGTCGACTCGCCGCGGCGGGCATGACGTTCGCCCTCACTGCGCTGGCCTTCGGGCTGTGGGCCTCCGGTGCGGATGCGATCAAGGCGAGCGGCCCGGACCCGGCTGCGCTGCTTGCCGGCGCCTGGACCATCGCCGCCGGCGCGTTGGCTGGCGCCCTTGCGGGCCGTACTGCAGCCGACAGCTGGGGCGCCGCAGCGTGGGTCGCCTTGCTACCCCTGCTCGCCCTGTGGGCGGCGCCGCTAGGCGTGTTCGCGCTCGGCCTCGGCGCGGTGGCGCTGGCCTCATTCATCGGCGACGCCGGGCCCGACGCGTCGGCCCCAGGGTCGCCGCGCACGGCGCATCCACTGCCGAGTGGCCTGTCGGCGGTGGCGGTCGGCTGCCAGGTGGGCGCTGCCCTGCTCTTTCAGCCCGACTGGGCGGCGCCTTTGGCATTGGCGGCGCTTTTCGGCGATGCGGGGAGCAGGCTGGCGGCTGCCCTGCTGGCAGCGTTCGCGCGCACCCAGGCCGACACGCCGACGGGAGTCCTGCGCGCCCCCGATGAACCGCTGGCCCAGCGGCGCTCGCTAGCGCTCCACCTCAGCATCGGCGCCGCCTGCCTGCTCGCCACCGTAGCGCCGCGGCTCTGGTCCGGCGCCACCGGTGCGCCGATGGAGGGGCTGCTGGCGTTGGCGGTCGCTGCGACCGCGGCATCACGGCTTTTGATGGGCAGCGACGTCAGGGCGACGCTCGCCGCCCAGCTCGGCGCTGGCGCCTTGGGCGGGCTTGTGGCCGGCCCAGAGGGCGGCGTCCTCGGCCTTTGCGTCGGTGCCCCAGCCTTGGCGGGGCTGCGGGGCGCGCTGCGGCCTCGTCCGCCGGGCCTTGCCGGCACGCGCCCCGCCCTGTTGGCCTCGCTGCCGGCGGTCGCGCTCTGCTTGGGCCTGGCTGCCACCCACGCTCCGCGCACGCCCACCGACGTCCTGATGGAGGTCGCGGCCATCGTCATCGTGCACGCCATGGCTGGCCTGGCGGCGCACCACCTCGGCGCCACACACCCACCCCCGATGGCATAGCCGCGCTCCGCAGCCCCGTCTGTCACACGAGCGTGCGCGTGTAGGGATCGCCAATGGGCGCTCAGCCGCCAGTGACAGCACGCTCCAGCACGTCCGCCAGCGCCTGTGCCGCTTCAGGGCTGGTGGCGCCGATGGGCGATCGCGGCCGCACCTGCTGGCGCCCAGCGGCAATCGCCGCAGCGATGGCGTCAGCGATGCCAGGCACATCGGCGTAGCCGTGCGTGGTTCCTGCGCCGCTGGCGCTGATCAACGACGCCAGCTCCTGGCTCTCGCTGATCGCGAGTACGGGCCGCTCGGCCGTCAGGTAGTCAAAGAACTTCGCGGCGATGCGCTGACGTCCGCGTGGCTGCACCAGCAAGACCAGCAGGTCGGCAGCGGCCATGATGGCGCCGATCTCGGGGTAAGGGACGTGGCCGTGCGGGCGCAGGTAGAGGTCCGCGCCCATGCCGCGTGCCATGCGCAGGCTCTCCTCCGGGATGGCGCCGGTCACGACGAGCTGCAGCTGCTCGGGTCCGACGCCGCGGGCGCGCAGCTCTGCCAGCACCCTGATGAGCACGTCGGCCTTGATGAACCGCCCGAAATTGCCGAGGAACAGGAGCGTGAAGCGATCGAAGCCGGGGTGGCTCCCGGCTGAAACGAGCTCCGCGTCGCCGTGATTGCGGATGCAGGTGAAGCGTGATGCCGGTAAGTCGTTGTAGTGACGGCGATAGTCGTCGAGCGTCACCTCGGTGTTGAGGATGACCTTCGCCGCCTGTTCGACGACGCCGCGCTCCAAGCGATCGACCAAGGCCCGCTGCAGCAGCGGCCGCATCGGCCGCCTCAGCTCGCAGAGCGCCCATGGGTCGCGCAGGTCGACGATGAGCGGCAGCTTGGCCTCGGCGGCCAGCTGAGCGCCGACCAACGTCGCCGCGAAGGGATCGGCGTTGACGATGATGGCAGAAGAGGGAAACGCCTCTAGCGCGCGGCGGGCGGCTCCAAGGGCGTAGGGCATCCGCGTCAGGTGCTCGCCGAGCGGCAGCCACTCCGGGTTCAGCTCCTGGGCGAGCTTGGCGCCGAAGCCGGCCCAGGCGTCAGTGGCGACCTTCACGGGCCCCGAGCGAGCGTCGGAGCGGGCCGCCTGGGGGGCCGCAGCTGCCGATGGGGCGGCGTCGCGGGCGCGCAGCAAGGAGCGCTCCGTCCCTTGCGCGACGCGGCTCCAATTGCGGATGACATGGACATCGCTCGGGATCATCGCGGCGAGCTGCGCTTGCGTGGCGTCTTCGGGCCGCAGGTCGCAGAGGACCACCGACTCCCAACCCAACGCCCCGAGGTGGCGGACGAATTTGAGCGGCCGCAGCGCCCCGACCCGGGTCTGGGGCGGAAAATAGGGACTGAGCCAGAGCACCCTGCGCACAGCGACCTCAGGCGACGTTGTGCCGCGCGGACCGATCGAGAGAGCCGTCGAAGGCGACGGTGGGCGGCGGCCGCAGCGTAACGACCGCTACCGCGATTGACTGTAGCGCAGCTCGCTCCGGCTCTGCACCTGCACGCCGCCCGGGCCGCGGGCGACAAAGCTGGCGTCGAGCTCGAACGAGTAGGGTTTGAACATCAGACCCACCGCCTTGCGCACCAGGTAGGGCAGCTTCGCGAGCTCGTCGGTCCGCCGGATCTGGCGCTTGGCGTCGACCTGGAACGTCGCGTTGCCAGCCGCACCGTTGGCGTCGACGACGAGGCTCCACGGCACCTGGTAGCCGGTCTGGCTGTCGGGCTTCTGTGTCAGTACGCGCTCGCCGCTGACCTTGCCGACGAATCGGCCTGTACCCGAGCGCAGTACGACGAAACCGAGGCGCTTGCCGCCGCGGCTCGCCGACAGGGTCGTGACGTCGAGCATGGCCGTCGACTTGGGATCGATGTGCAAGACCTGGACCGAGCGGTCGAAGACTTGATGCGCGGGGACGTTGGAGGCATCGCGGACGATAAACGCCGGCCCAGCGACCGTCACCGCCTCGCCTGTCGCCGGTTTGACGTTCAGGTCGACCTTGGCAAAGGGCGCCACCAGCTCGCGCTCGATGACGCCGTCGTCGTGCTTGCTGGTCAGCGTCAGGCCGCCACCGACCTCAATCGTGCCCTTGACGGTGCCCTGCGGCGCGCTGAACTCGACGTGGATGACGTCGCCAACCATGTGCATCTGCAGACCAGGACCCGCGACATTGAACTTGCCGGTCGTGGCGCGAAAGGCGCCGGACTTGTAGTTGCGCAGCAGCGCCAGCTCGCCCTTCGCCGTCGGGACGCGCACGGCCACCTGCAAGTCGCCATCGCGGTGGCCAGCGTTGGCCAGCGAGAGCCGGATGGTGATCGGGCGATCCTGAGCATCGACGCCGCGCAGCTTCCAGATCTCGACCGCGTCGCTATCGCTCGAGAAGGACTTGCTGGCCCACCGGAGGTGCGACGCGGCGTGGCCGGCGCTGGGCGCCGCCAGCGTCAGCGCAGTCAACGTCAGGATCGCAAGGGCGAGGGCCCGAAGGTTCAGGGCCAACTGCGCGCGGGCCAACAGGACCGCGCGCGCAATGCCTGGGAGCGGGCGGTTCGCGAACGCCGCCTTGAGCGGTCGCGGCACGGAAATTGACGTCATGGCCAGTCCTCCCCCCACCGACGCGACGGTCGATGCCGCCACTGGCCGAGAACGCCGATGCGGACGCCCCGATTCACCGCCGCGGGCGAGGGTACGGCTGCGGTTCGGCCGCGGCAACCTGGACGCGCCTCGCAAGCGTGCACAAGGGCAGAGTCGCGTCCTTGGCGATCGCCCGTCAGCGTGCCACGTCGGCCCGACCGGGATCCAAGGCACAGAGCGCGTCGATCGAGGGCGCCAGCAGCGCGCCGACGATGGTGTCGTTGCGGTGGCGTGCCAGCCAGGCGCCATCGAGGCTGCAACCCTGGCGCCGACGCAACACGGAGTCATACAGGTGAACCACCCGGCAAGTGGCCGGCAGCAGGTCAAGCAGCGACTCGCCCCCCGGGTCAGGCGCGCGGCGCGGACGCGGCCGAAAGAGGTGCCAGCTCAGCTCCGGGCCGTAGGGATAGCACACCTCCGGCGGCAGGATCTCGACATCGGGCCCGCTCTGATTGCCGGTGACCCTCTCCAGCAGCTTGGGTCCGAGCTGATAGCGCTGGCGGGCGACATCGTCGGGGAGCGCCGCTGCGGCGTGCAAGGCGGCGGCGAGCAGCGGACTGCCCGGTGTAGCCGCGATGACCGCATTGTTCACGGCGAGATCGAAGTGGCCGGCGGTGCGCGCGCCAACCCGTTCGCCGAGGTCGCCGTGGCTGCACAGCTCTCGCCATGCCAGCAGCGCCCCTGCGCGCGCCCAACGCAGCGGCGAGCGCGACTCCATCGTCCGCAACGGCAACGCCACCCGCTCCAGCCCGAGGCAGGCGGGGTGACGCAGCAGCGGCGTCAGCTCACGCAGCGGCGGCGCGTCGGTGTCGAGGTAGAGGCCGCCCTCGGCGTACAGGATCAGCAGCCTCGCCAGGTTGGAGCGCGCGGCGCCCTGTCGTAGATCGCGGCCCAGCCGGCGCAGGCGGTCCACCTCGGCGGACGGCAGGCCGCTGGCGTCGAGGAGGCCATCCAGCTCAAAGGGCACGATTTCGACGCCGGCCTGCCGCAAGTCGTCGGCCAGCACGTCGCGCTCCAGTGGCGGCGGGCCAGCGGGCGCGGCCTCGACATGCAGGACGACTCGTTCCAGCCCTGCGCGCTGCAAGGTGGCCCGCGCGGTCAACCACGCCACGGGCGCCAGGCGGTCGCCGATCCAGACCAGCCGCGCGACGCTAGGGACGGGCGGGCCGAGGCTCATCCTGCGTGCGGCTCGCCTTGTCGCCGGCGAGCGGACGAGCGCGCTGCCTTGGCAGCGGGCGCCGCCGGGGCGACGTCGGCGTCAGCGGCGGTCCCGACGGCATGGATAGGCAGAGCGGTGTCGCTAGGCGTTGCGGCGTCGAAGCGCGCACCGACCGTCACGGCCGCGGGCGCCGGCGACGCGGCAGTCGACACCGATGCGATCGCCGCCGACGCAGCCGCCGACGCAGCCGCCGGCGCCGAGCGCCCCGTCGCCAGCATCGGCGTGCGGCCACCGCGGTGGGCGTAGGTCTCGTCTGCGGGCCGAACGGGCGGCGCGTCGAAGGGCACGTCCGAGCGAGGACGGTAGCTGGTCGGCACCGATCCGGCGGTTACAAGGAGGCTGTGCATGGTCGCCCACGGCAGGATGTGCTGACGAAACAGGTACATCTGCTTCTGAAGCGCACCCACGGGCAGCGGTGCCGGGGGGTTGGCGGCGATGTGCTCGCGGGCGACTGCGTAGGCGTTCTCATAGGCGGCATAGACCACTTCGGGCGCCGAGGACTCGCGCTGACGGCGGGCGGCCTCGATGCCCAGGGCGCGCCGCGCCGGCTCGTCTTGCAGCAGGCGGAGGATGGCGTTGCCGAAGCGTTCGACCTCGTCGCGTCCAGGTGCCACCAGCAGGCCATTCAGCTCGTGCTTTACCTGATGGGAGACGCCCATGCCATCGTCGAATCCGACCACCGGAGTCCCCATCCAGAGCGACTCGCTGACCACCTGACCGAACGTCTCGGTCATCGACGGGTAGGGAAAAACGTCGGCGCGCGCGTACCACTCCGGCAGCTCGCGCTGGGGCTTCTCGCCCACGAAATCGCAGCGGTGGCTGATGCCGAGCGTCCGCGTCAGCGTCCGCAGCTCCTGGTGAACCGGTCCGTCACCGATGAGCGTCAGGCTGGCCGTCGGGTGGCGCGGCAGCACATGGTGGGCGAAGGCCGCCAGCAGCTTCTCGAGCGACTTCTCGGCGGCGTGGCGGCAAGCGATAAGCAGGCGGCCACCGACCGGAAAGTCAGGCTGGAAGGGATCGGGTCCCAGCTCGCGGTTGAAGTTGCGGACGTCGATGGGCCGCTGAATCACGTGGATCGGCACCTGGAGGCCGATGCGACGCCAATACTCGACGAGCCCTTGGCACTGCACAATCAGGCCATCCCCGGCGTTGAAGGCGGCGCCGAACACGTTTTCCACGCCGCGCGTGGCGGCGCTCCAAAAGCCCTCCAGCGGCGGAAAGGTGAGCAAGTCCTCGTTGATGGCGTGATGTACGAAGCCCGGCAGGTAGATGGTGTTCGTCTGCACCACCGGGATGCCGTGCAGCTTGCGCACCATCGCCGCCCAATGCATGGCCAGCGAATTGGTGTGGGCGTGGATGACGTCGAAGCCCGGATGGCGGTTCCAGGTGTCGGTCGGCGCCGGAAAGCCGATGCGGACCGTCGTGTATTGGCGAAACGGAAGCGAGTCGAAGAGCAGCGAGCCCTCGGGCGCCTGGCGCTGGTGCTTGCCGGGTCTCGGCCCGACGAGCGCGACGCGGTGGCCGCGCAGCTCCATGTTTCGCTTGAAGGTCTGCGTCGCCAGCGCCGGGCCGTTGGCGAAGTCGACGGCGACGTAGTCGGTGAGCATGCCGATGAAGAGAGGCGACATCCGGACTCCACGGGGCGGACGGCGCCGCCACGGCTCTGGCGTGTAGCAGAAGGCGTGCCAGGGTCCAGGGGCAGATGCCGCCAGAGGCCCTGGTGACGGCAAATCTCGGCGATGATCCGCCCGTGGCGGCGAAGACGGAACGAGGGCGCGCTCTCAAACCGTTGCAACTCTTGATGTCTCTACGGAGCTGTGATCGGCGCCCTCGCTTCCGTGGCGCCAGCGGGCGTGATCACGCCGGAAGCCGCGGGCGCGCGGGCGGAGCACGCGTACTCCAAGCCATCCCTTTGTGGAGCACGTCTGCGCCAGCGCCATGCCCCACGTTCGCCGTCGCCGCCGTCGAACCGGGTTGGCAGCCCCAGAAGCCAGCGATGGAGGAGGCGGGGAGCAGCCCTCGTGTCGCTACCGCCGGGTCGACTGCTGGCGCTCGCTATGCCAGCGCGAGGCGGTGGCGTTCGCACCTCCGCGGAGCCAGAGCCTCCCGGGCGCCACGGCGCCGCTGGCCGCCGGAAGCCGCCGTATGCCGTCGCCAGTCCCGCTCGAGCGGCGCTCGACGCCAACGTCCGCGTTGCGTTCAGCCGCCGCCGCTCAGCAGTTGGCGCAGCCACCACGCCAGGAGGCCAAAACCGAAGGAGGCGCCGTTGCAAACGAAGGAGAGCATCAGGGCCGACGCGGGCCGCAGCCGGAGGCCGAAGCCGAAGAGCGTCGCCTCGGCCACGACGACGGCGAGCTCGATCACCGCCGCGCGCTCTGCAAAGGGCAAATGCGCGTCGAGCGCGCGATTGGCGCTCCAGGCAAAGGGATGCGTCAGGGCGCTGGCGAGGCCGCAAGCAAGCGCCGCTTGAGCCCTGGCCACCGACGCCTGCGCGTGGCCCGCCGATCGCCGCAGCCAGGGCGCTAGCGCCGCGCCGGCCCCAGCCTCGAGGACCACCGTCAGCGCAGCAGCCTCGGCCTGCGTCAAGGTGCGCTCGGGTGGGTGTGGCCTTCGACCTCACAGGCGTCGGGGGCCTCCTTCGCCGGATCGGCGGCGAGGCCGGACCGCTCGGCTTGGACCCGAAGCGCGGCCTGTCGAACCTTCTCCAAGTCGCACGCGGCCTTGCGCTTGGGCGTACAACCGCAGCTGCCGCCCTCTGCGCCTGAGCCCCCGCAAGAGCCCTGGAGCGCCCGGCCGCGCAGCAGCCCGACGGCCATGCCGAGAAACGCCAACAAGAAGAGGGCCACTGCCGCCACCACCGTCGTCATGGTCGCGCTCCCGGCGCCGCCGCATATCGCTGCGCCCGCTGCTGAACTTGGGCCTGGCGCGCTTCCCAGGCAGGGGTTCGCTGCTCCTCGAAGCCGCCGTCGGGCTTGCGCAGCAGGAACATGGCGGCGATCCCCAAATCTCGGGCCAGTGCGCCGCCGCGCTCGGCGCCGAGGACGTTGAGGGCCGTGGCCCAGGCATCCGCGCGTCCGGCGTCGTCGTGCAAAACGCTGATCGACGCCAGCCCGTGCGTGATCGGCTGCCCGGTGGCAGGGTCGATGGTATGGCTCACGCGCTTGCCATCGACGACGCGGCCGTTGCGGTAGTCGCCCGAGGTGGCCAGCGCCTCGTCGACCATCGGCACAGCCTTGTAGACGGTGCCGGGGGGTGCGTCCGGCGTCTCGACGCCGAGTTGCCACGGCCGACCGCCGGGGGCCAGGCCTGCGACGATGACCTCGCCGCCGACCTCGACCAAGAACGCGTTGTGGCCGCGACGACGGAGATCGCTCGCGATCAAGTCTGCGGCGTAGCCAGGCGCGACCGCGGAGAGGTCCAGCGTGACGCCCTCGCGGGCGCGAACCAGCGTGGCGCCGCTGGGGTCGTCCGGGGGTGCCTGGAGCGTGTAGGCGCCCGGGCCTACCCGCTGTCGCAGCGTCTTGACCGCGTCGCCCGTCGGCGCAGCGCCCGGCTGGCTCGGCCCAAAGCCCCAGGCGTCGACGAGGCCGCCCACAGCGACGTCAAACGCATAGCCGCTGGCCTGCGACACCTCGAGGGCGATTCGCAAGACAGCCGCGAGATCCCGCGAGACGGGCTGTGGCGCGCCGACAGGCGATCGGTTGAGGCGGGACAGCTCGGACTCGGGCTTGTACGTCGACATGGCGGCGTCGACGCCATCGAGCACCGCTTGCACCGCGGCCGCGAGGGCTTGCGCTTGCGCTGCGTCGGCAACGCCGACCACGGTCGCGTGCCAGCCTGCTCCCATGCTGCGGCCAGCGAGCAGCGCACAGTCGACGTCGGACTGCCGCTCGACGGCGCCCATCGGCCCCTCATTCCCGGCCAAAGCGGTGGGCGTAGGCGCTGACGCTGCGGGCGCAGCATGGCGCTGCGGCGACCGCCACCAGAGGAAGCCGAAGAGCAAGACGACGAAGAGGACCGGCAGCGGTCGCAGGCGCGACCAGGGCGGCGCAGGGACGCCCTCGTCGGCCACGCTAACCTCCGAAGTCGTCGAGGCGAATGTTGCTTCGCTCCACGCCGAGATCGAGGAGGGTGGCAATGACCGCGTTGTTCATCATCGGCGGGCCGCAGAGGTAGTACTCGCAATCCTCGGGGGCCGGGTGCTGCTTGAGGTAGTTCTCGAGCAGGACCTTGTGGATGAAACCCTTGTGGCCGCGGGCAGCGCCAAGTGGTTGACGGGCAACCGAGGTCGGGTCGTCCCAGACGTCCTCGGGCTGCGGCTCGCTGAGCGCGATGTGCCACTCGAAGTTCTTGTTCTCGCGCTGAATCGCGTCGAAGTCCTCGACGTAGAACGCCTCGCGGTACGAGCGCGCGCCATACCAGAACGTGACCTTGCGATCGGTATGGATGCGGCGGAACTGATCGAAGATGTGCGACCGCATCGGGGCCATGCCGGCGCCGCCACCGACGAAGATCATCTCGGTCTTGTTCTCGGTGGCGAAGAACTCACCGAAAGGCCCGGAGATCGTGACCTGATCGCCAGGCTTGAGGCCAAAGATGTAGCTGCTCATGATGCCGGGAGGTGTATCCTCGGGCGCGCGCGGTGGCGGCGAAGCGATGCGGACGTTGAGCATGATGATGCCCTTCTCGTCCGGGAAGTTGGCCATCGAGTAGGCGCGAACAACCTCCTCCTCAACCTTGCTCGTGTAGCGCCAGAGGTTGAACTTGTCCCAGTCGCCCCGGTACTCCGGGTCGATGATGAAGTCCTTGTACTGCACCACGTGCGGCGGGCACTCGATCTGGATGTAGCCACCGGCGCGGAACGGCACGCTCTCGCCCGGGGGCAACTCGAGCACCAGCTCCTTGATGAAGGTCGCCACGTTATCGTTGCTGCGAACGGTGCAGGTCCACTTGCGGACGCTGAAGATCTCGGGCTCGACCTCGATCTTCATGTCCTGCTTGACCTTGACCTGGCAGGCCAGCCGGCAGCCCTCGCGCGCCTCGCCCCGGCTGACATGGCTGGTCTCCGTCGGCAGCAGGGTTCCGCCGCCCTCGTGGACATGGACCTTGCAGACGCCGCAAGAGCCCTTGCCGCCGCAGGCCGATGGAATGAAGATCTTGTTGTTCGCCAGGGTGTTGAGCAGCGTGCCGCCGGCAGCGATGCGCAGCGCCTTGGTCGGATCATCGTTGATGGTGATCGTCACCTCACCGCTCGACACCAGCTTGGCCTTGGCCACGGCCAACACCGCGACCAGCGCGAGGATGATGACCGTGAACATGAGCACGCCGAAGGCTACGACTTCCATCGACTCCTCCTTCTGGGTCCCCGACCGCTGCGTCGAGGACCATGGGCAGCTCGGCGCGGGGCGTCCGCGCCTCGGCAGCCCGACTCGGCCCGACTAGAGCTGGATGCCCGAGAACACCATGAACGCCATGGCCATGAGGCCGGCGATCATGAAGCTGAGGCCAAGGCCCCGCAGCGCCACTGGAACTTGATTGTAGCGCAGCTTCTCGCGCAGCGCGGCCAGCGCCACGATGGCCAGAGCCCAGCCCAGGCCCGAGCCGAAACCGAACACCACCGACTCGCCGATGGTATAGTCGCGCTCAGCCATGAACAGGCTGGCGCCGAGAATGGCGCAATTGACCGCGATGAGGGGCAGAAAGACGCCCAGGGCTCCGTAGAGCGCCGGCGCGTACTTGTCGAGCGCCATCTCGACGATCTGAGTCATGGCGGCGATGGTGCCGATATAGGTGAGGAAAGCGAGGAAAGACAGATCAAGGCCGACGATCAGGGCGTCTGGCTTGAGGACCCAGTGCATCAGCGCGGCGTTGACCGGCGTGGTGACGCCGAGCACGAAAATGACCGCGGCGCCGAGCCCGATAGCGGTCTCGACCTTCTTGGACACCGCCAGGAAGGAACACATGCCGAGGAAGAAGGCGAGCGCCATGTTCTCAATGAACGTCGCCTTCAAAAACAGACTGAGGTAGTGCTCCACTTTGCCCCTCCGTTCTCGGGACCGACGGCCCCTGCGTCACGATCCCTGCGCTCGATGTCGGCTATTCGGCCTCAGCCAGCTGTGGTCTCACGGTCCGCAGCACCCAGATGAACACCGCGATCAAGAAAAAGGCGCCGGGCGCCAGCACCATCAGGCCATTCGGGTTGTACCAACCGCCCTCGTTGATGGTGGGCAGCACGGCCATCCCAGCGAACTTGCCCGACCCCAAGAGCTCGCGGACGACCGCGACCAGGATGAGCACGATGCCGTAGCCGAGGCCGTTGCCGATGCCGTCGACAAACGAGCGCCAGGGTGGGTTCTGCATGGCAAACGCCTCAGCGCGGCCCATGACGATGCAGTTGGTGATGATGAGACCGACAAAGACCGAGAGCTGCTTGCTGATGGCGTACATATACGCCTTGAGCACCTGGTCGGTGACGATGACCAGACTGGCAATGACGGTCAACTGCACGATGATGCGGATGCTCGGCGGGATCCGCTCGCGGATCGCCGACACGGCCAGGTTGGAGAACGCCGTCACCACGGTCACGCCGAGCGTCATGACCACGGCGGTCTCGAGCTTGGTGGTGACCGCGAGCGCCGAGCAGATGCCGAGGATCTGCACGGCGATGGGGTTGTTGTTGAAGAGGGGATCGAGGATGAGCTCTTTGGTCTTGGTCGCCATGTCAGCCTCCGGTGCGCTCGTTTCGCGCGCCGATCGTCGCAGTGGATGTCTGTGACGGTGCTAGCCTTTTTTTGCCCGAACGCCCTCAAGGTAGGGGCCGAAACCGTGTTCGCCGACCCAGAACTGCAGCAGATAGGTCACGCCGTTGCAGGTCAGCGTCGCGCCCGAGAGGCCATCGACCTTGTTGGGCGCCTCGGAGGCGGAACCGACCGAGCCCTTCGCGACCTGGATCGTTGGCACGCCCTTCGCGTTTCGAATCTTGCGGCCCGGCCACAGCGCCTTCCAGCGCGGGTTGTCGACCTCGCCGCCGAGTCCGGGCGTCTCGCCGTGCTTGTAGAAGGTGAGGCCAGCGATGGTGTCGGCGTCCGACTCGATCGCGAGGTAGCCGTAGAGCGTCGACCAGAGGCCCTTGCCCTCGACCGGAATGATCAGGCGCTCGACCTTGCCGCTCTCTCCGACCACCTGGTAGACCAGACCGTGCTTCGGCATCCGCAGCACTTTCGCCTTGTTGCCAGCCGGTGCGTCAAAGCCGATGGCCGGGTCTTTGGCCTCGACGCTCTGGTCGAACGTCATCGCGTCGATGCCCTCGGCCGGCTTGCCGGTCTTCAGCTCGACCACCAGCGGCTTGATGCGCTTGGCGAACAGGTCCTTGACCTGCTCCGGCGTCGCGGTGGACTCATCGACCAGGCCGACCACCGCCAAGACCTTGGTCTGGCGATCGAGGACGGCGTTGGCGTCTTGCAGATCCTTGAGCGCGACGGCCGAGCCGGCGACACCGATGCCGCAGACGACGCAGATGACCGTGGCGAAGCCGAAGGTATATCCGGTGCTAAACTGCATGGCGGGCGAGCCTCCGCTTGATGTTACCCTGCACGAACCAGTAGTCGATGAAAGGCGCGAACATGTTCATGAACAAGATCGCAAGCATCATGCCCTCTGGGTAGGCCGGGTTGATGACGCGGACCAGCACGACGAGGACACCGATGAAGAAGCCGTAGATCAGGCGGCCGATGTCGGTGAACGGAGATGTCACCGGCTCGGTCGCCATGAAGACGGTACCGAACGCCCAGCCGCCAAGCAGCATGTGGTAGTGGAACGGCACCGCGAAGAAGGGGTTGGTGGTCGAGCCAACGGTGTTGAGCAGGCTCGCCATGGCGATGGTACCGAGGCAGACGCCGAGCATGGTCCGCCACGAGCCGATCTGGGTGACGATGAGGACGATGGCACCGATAAGCGCCGCCGCCGCCGACGTCTCGCCCATCGAGCCGGCCTCGAAGCCGAGGAAGGCGTCCATGAGGTTCAGGCTGCCCAGGCCCGCCTCCGACATGCCGTCGGAGCTGGCGCGGGCCAGCCAGGTCGCGCCGCTGAAGCCGTCGACCTTGGAGAAGTCCGCGGCGATCCAGGGCTTGTCGCCGCTGATCTCCGCCGGGTAGGCGAAGAAGAGGAACGCCCGCGCCACAAGCGCCGGGTTCAGGATGTTGAACCCCGTGCCGCCGAAAATCTCTTTGCCGATGAGCACGCCGAAAATGGTCGCCAGCGCCATCTGCCAGAGCGGCAGGGTCGGCGACACAACCAGCGGGATCAGGAATCCGGTGACGAGGAAGCCCTCGTTGACCTCGTGTTTGCGGACGATGGCGTTGATGACCTCGACCGCGCCGCCCGCCGCGAAGCAGACCGCCAGCAGCGGCACGAAGTAGCACGCGCCGTGGACGAAGTTGGCGAGCCAGTTGGCGGGATCGTAGCCCATGCCGAGCGCGGCGTAGACCGCCTCCTGCATGTTATCGAGAGGCTTGGCGCCGCCTTGGATCGCGAGGTGCGACTGCAGCCCGACGTTGGCCATGGCGACCAATACGCTCGGGACCATCGCGACGACGACCGTGATCATCATGCGCTTGAGGTCGAGGCCGTCGCGCACGTGGGTCGATCCCTTGGTCACGCCGCCTGGCGTGAACAGGATCGTGTCGTGCATCTCGAAGACCGGATACAGCTTCTCCAAGGGCTTGCCCTTGGCGAAAAGCTTGTGCTCGAGCTCGTCGAGCTTGCGGCGCAAAGCCTGCATGGTTAGCCCTCCTTCTCGATCTCAGTGAGGCAATTGCGCAGCAGCTCTCCGTAGTCATTCTTGCCGGGGCAGACGAAGGTGCACAATGCGAGGTCGTCTTCGCAGAGCTCGAGCGCGCCCAGCTTCCCAGCCTGCTCGATGTCTCCGACCAGCAGCGCGCGCAGCAGGAAGGTCGGCAAGATGTCGAGCGGCATGACGCGCTCGTACATCCCGATCGGCACCATGGCGCGATGGCTGCCGCGGATGTTGGTGTCCATGGCGAAGCGCTTTCCGCCCATCAAGCTCGATAGGTAGATGCGCGCGGTCGAGAAGGCGTTGAGGCCTGGCGTGAGCCACCCAAGCAGCTCGCGCTGTCGTCCCTCGCCGAGGATCGAGACTTGCTGGTGGTGGCGCCCCAAGAAGCCGAGAACCTCGCCGCCGGCCTCGCGGCCATCGAGCACCGAGCCTGACACGACGCGAACGTCGCCAGCGACCTGGGCGCACTCGCCGTCGGTCAGCGCCTGGACGTCGGCGCCGAGGCGCGTGCGGAGGTGCCGCGGTCGCTGCGCCGCCGGCCCAGCGATGGTGATGATGCGCTCGACGTCGAGGCGGCCGGTGCGGAACAATGCGCCGACGGCGAGGACCTCCTGCGCGCCGATCGACCACTGCGCATGGCCCACGCTGGCCGGCTGCAAGAGGTGCATGTGCGTGCCGACGAGTCCTGCTGGGTGCTTGCCAGCGAATCCCTCGACGTGGATGCCGCTGACGCCGCAGGCGTCGACCCCTGCACCCACGCCGACGCAGAGATAGACGTTGCCGGAGACGAGTGCGCGCAAGGCGGTAAGGCCGGCCGCGAAGTCGTCCCGCCGCGCCTTGACGATGGCTGCGACGTCAGGCGCCAGCGGCCGGGTGTCGAGCGCGGTGATGAAGAGCCCCTCCGGCCGCGTGCCTGGCACCGGCGTCCTGCCGAAGGGGCGCTGCACCAGCGCGGCCCACAGGCCCGACTCCAGGAGCAGCGCCTCGACGGCCTCGCTCGTGTACTCGGCGGCCGGGCTGCCGGTGTAGGCGGCAAAATTGACCTGCTCTGCCTCTGCTGCGCCCTCGTCGAGGTCGATCACCAGCGACATGAACGCGCGCTTGGCCCCGCGGTGGATGGCGCGAACCGTCCCGGTGCCCGGCGCGGTGTGCAAGGTGCCAGGCGCCTTTCGGTCCTCGAAGAGCGGCTGACCACGCAGGACGCGCTCGCCCTCGCTGACGATCATGCGGGGTTTCATGCCAACGAAGTCGGGGCCGATGACCGCGACGCGCTTGATCGGCGCACCGTCGTCGATCTGCGCGGCGGGGACGCCGGTGATTGGGAGGTCTAGCCCCTTCCGAATGGTGTGGACACCCATGCTGTGCTCCGGTTCGTCCGTCGAGGCAGCCCTGCTGCCCTCTTGCGGTGACGATCGGTCAGTGACGGCAGCCTGCTTTTCGCACTCCTTGCGGCGTCCCGATCCCGGTTCACCGCGTGCGTTGCCCCCCTTACGCCCATTCAATGCCGTTCGCAAGAGACGAGGCCGGTGCGGACCCGGATTGGCCTCGTTGGGCGGCAAGTGTGGGCGGGTGGAGGATGGCAGATGCGCAGGCGAACACGCCCCCCCCCGGGCTGGGGAGCCTCTTGCGGGCAGCGCAGTCCACGGTGGAGGGGAAAGGATGGCGTTCGCGAGCGGGGTCTAGAGGATCGGGATCTGCTTGCCCTTGCCCTGCAAGGACTTCAGGATCGGCGAGATCTTGTCCTGGCCGGCCTGCATGAAGACCTCAACCTGCAGGAACTTGCCCTCGACGGGCTGAGGCTCCTTGGTCAGGTCGATGGGGAACGTCGCCGGCGGGAACGGGCCGTAGTCTGCCGACCAGGGCTGCGTGTCGAGCTCCTTGAGCGTGTTGCCGACGCGCCAACGCACCTTGACGAAGCCCTTGGGCGGCATGATCACATCCGCCGAAATGGTCTCCCACACCGTCTTGCTGCCGGCCTCGGCGACCGTGCCGCTGTAGCTGGTGAAGCCGAAGACGTGGGTGTAGTGGCCCTTGGGCGCGGTGTAGTTGTGCAGGGTGTAGCCGGTCATGTCGGAGTAGGTGTACGGACCGGAACCCACCTTGTACTCGCCAACGACCTGCAAGGCCTTCGGATCGACCTTGCTGGCCGAACTGGTGCCCTGATTCACCGCCCACACGAAACCGTCGAAGTCCACTGCGATACCGACGGGAGACTTGCCGCCACCGAGCGTGATGTTCGCCTCCTTGGTCAGTGTGACGATGTTGAGCTTGGCGACCTGGCTCGCGCTATCCAGCGCGATGTAGGCGAAGCCGTCGGCAGAGGTCGCGACGCCACGGCCGCCGCTGCCGCCGAGGTTGATGACGGTCCACTTCTGCGCCTGGACGTTGAAGTTGGACGTGTTGCCGCCGCTGGCAACCCAGATGTTGCCGAGCGCGTCGACGTTGATGCCGTAGGCGCCGGCTGGGTAGGGGAACTTCTGGAAGGTGTGGGGCACGACCGCTGGGTCCATGCGCACCAGACCGCCGCTCGGGCACTGCGCCCAGACGACGCCCTTCTGGTCGATCGTCAGGCCGTAGGGGTTGCAGCCAATCGCCACTTCATCGACTTTGTTGCCGTTGATCGGCTCCAAGCGGTAGAGCTTGGAGCTATTCCAGCCGCCCATCCAGACGTGGTTGTCCTTGTCGACGCCGGCGGCGCGCATGCAGCCCTCGCCCGGCACCGGTACGGTGTTGATGATGACGCACTCGTCTTGGCCGAGCGGGAACTGCTCGTTGGGCTGGATGATGTGGTCGCCGTTGAGGTCGGTGCTGGTGTCGATCTGGCCGTTGCCGTTCTTGTCCACGCAGCTCGTCTTCTTGACCGCGATCTTCATCACGCCGCCACCGGAGCGGCAGCCGACCCACACGTCGCCGAGCAAGTCCACCGACGTACGCGACGGGCTGCTGCAAGCCTTGTAGCGGCCAACCTCCCAGCCTGTCTTCGTGTCGAGCTTGCTGATCGTCTGCTCGCCGGAGTTGGCGATCCAGATGTGGTTGAGATCGAAGGCAGCTTTGGTCGAGTCGAGGACGATATAGCCGTTCTTGTCGACGCCGACGCCGTTGCTCGAGTCCTTACCGGGATCGAAGGGGTTGCCGAAGTCCGGGCCGATCTCCTGCTTGGTGCAGCTCATGTCGCAGGTGCCGCAGGTCGACAGCACGCCCTCGTCGACCAGGCCGTTGCAGTTGTCGTCCTTGCCGTTGCAAGCCTCGGGCTCCGGCAGCTTCTCGCCGTCGCAGCTGCCCCAAAAGCCGGCCTTGCACTGCTGGATGCCGACGATGCAGATGCCCTTGCCGATCCATTGCGGGTCACCTGAGTAGCAGTTGACGACCGGGATTTTGCAGGGGCAACCAGCGTGGTTGGCCTTGGTGCAATCTGGGCAAACCAGCTGGAAGTTCGGGTTGTTGTCGTCGCAGTCGGCGCCCGGGCCGCAGCCCTGACCGAAGCCGTCCTTGTCGACGTCCACGCAGCCCGGGTTGCCTCCGCCGCCGCTGTCCTTGCCGCCGCCCGTGTCTTGGGATGCGGTGTCCTCGCCGGCTCCGGTGTCCTGGTCGGCTGCGGTGTCCTCGCCAGCCGCGGTGTCCTCGCCTGCCGCGGTGTCTTCGCCAGCCGCCGCGTCTTCGCCGCCGCCGCCCGCGTCTTGCGCCGCGCCGGTGTCCTCGCCTGCCGCGGTGTCTTCGCCAGCGACAACGTCAGCGTCGGTACCTGGATTGTTCGTGTCCGGTGTCGCCGCGGTGTCGGGATCAACGCCGATGTCCGCGCCGCCAGTGGCGTCGTTCTGGCCGACCGCGTCCGCGCCGCCGCCACCGCCACCGCCGGTGTCGGTGATCGGCAAGCCGCCGCCGCCGCCCCCCACTCCGCCGAAGGAGATCGGGGCCGCGGCAGGGGGCTGCTCGCCGCTGCATGCCGCAGCAGCGGTCAGCATCGCAAGCGCCAAGAGCGGGCGGCCACGGATCCAACTGGGATCCGACATGAAGTCCTTCGCTGTGGAAGTCACGCGAGTTTTCATAAAGCCCTCCGAATCACCCGGCGGAGCTCGCGGCAGCAGCGATGGCCAGCACGCGATCCGCCTGCGGAGAAGATAGCAGAGCCAGGGAAATTGGCAAAGGCTTTTGGGACGGACGGCCATCGGGCTGGGGTGTCGAGGCACGTGGGGCGCAGGCGCGGATGCCGGCGAGCCGTGCACGACGTCGGTCGAGGGCCGGGGCGAGTCTTCCGAAGGGGTTACAAGACATTTCTGGGCGCCCTGTCGTCGCGACTTCCGTGGCGAGGCCAAGCGCCCGCGGTCAGGCCGCGCTCGACGCCACGGGGTCGTCGCGGTAGCCTGAGCCTGCGGTCGCCAGGGCGTCTGCCGGGCCTGCGCCAGGGCCTTGTCTTCGCAGGGCCATGAGCACGACCTTCACAAATCTTCCAGAGCCCGACCCGGCAGCGGAGGCGCTCGCGCTGCTCGATGCGGTCGCCACGGCGCTGCGCTGGGCGGCGTTCAGTGGTGCAGAGGCCCTCGACCGCCAGGCGGTCGGGCGGACGATCGCGGAGCTCGGTGACCACGACTGGTCGGGCGGCCTCGGCCCCGCCGCAGGACCGCAGTCGCTGCGCCGGGAGCTCGAGCCGCAAAGCCAAGGCCTCGCATCGACAAGAGAACATCTACCATCCTCGGACATGAAGTCGCCGCGGCCGACGGCCGAAGCCCCCGCCGCGAGCCAGGTCGGCGGGATGCGGCTGCGATCGCGGCTACCCTTGCCAGGGACCTCGTCGAGCGACGCTGGCCCAGGCCCAACCCGTCCGTCGACGCCGGTCACCGTCGCCGCGAGGTCGGCCGGAGCGGCGGTGACTGGGTCGGCGATCGTGGCGACCGGCCCGGACCGCCTGCATGCCTTTCGCAAGGCCGTCGACGGCTGCGATCGTTGCGCGCTGCACCGCGGCCGCACGCGGGTCTGTCATGGCGAAGGCGAGGCCGAGGCGCCGCTGATGGTCATCGTCGATCCGCCACGTGGCGAGGAGCTGGCCGCCGGCCAAGCGATCGCGGGTGCCGACCGGGCCTTGTTGCAGCGGATGATGGCGTCGATCGGGCTGACGGCAGCGCAGGTCTATGTCGCGCCGCTCGTGCGCTGCGGCCCGCAAGGGATGGACCCGGAGGCCCGCGTGGTGGCGGACGCGGATGCCTTGGGCGCGTGCCGCGCCATCCTGGGCAAGGAGATCGATCTGGTCCGGCCGCGCATGCTCTTGCTCATGACCCACACGCCTGGCGCTTTGCTGGCGGCCGTGACGCGGGATGCGGTCGCCCCCGATGGCGGCGTGGAGCGCCTTCGTGAGCGGGTGTATGAGCTCAAGGGCAGGCCCGCGATCGTCAGCTGGCCGCCTTCGCTGCTGCACAACGACAGCTCGCGGCGGCGCGAGGCCCAGGCCGATCTGCGCGAAGTGAAGCGGCGCCTCGAGGGGTAGGCCGCGATCGCCGACCTGGCGCGGACGGCGGGCAGCACGCCGCGCCCCAAAGCAGCCACCGGAGCCCCGTTCCCGCGGGCAACCACCCAGCGATGGGTCGGGGTCCAATTCGACTTGGTATTGGGATCGCGCCTGATCGGTGCCGGGTCATCGAAGCGCAAGGGCGGGCTGGGAGGCGTCGAAGCGCTGGGGTCGCAGCGCAGGGCGTCTCGCGCATCGAACGGCCCTCTGTGATCGACTGGTTTGACCACCCGCCCCCCCAACCGTATGCTGCGCTGTCGCCCCTTTACGCGGGCGGCGCACCGGGAGGGGCCCACCGAAATGCCAGCCATCTGCACGCGTTGGCTGCGGATTTTCGCCTGGTGTGCGGTGCCTGCGGTTGCGCTGGTCGGGGCCATCTTCGCGATCGCGGGCCTTGAGCCGTGGCAGCCAGACCACGCAAGCGGCGTCGAGCGCTCCGCTCAGGCGACGCAGATCGTTGCCGACGACGCAGTTGCGCCCTGGGCAGGGCACCGCCTGGGCGCCCAGCGGGTCCTTGCCGCGGCGCCTGGCGCAGGCGCTGCACCGGCCCAGGAGCCGACGGCGGCGACCGACCCGGCTGGGCGCGCCACCGACGAACCGCGGCCGGGTGAGGCTGGCTTCTCCGGCGAGCCGCTGCGCGCCTACGTGGGCACCTCCGTGACGCTGCGCACCGACACCTCCGACGCTTATGCGCGGAGCCTGCTGGTGAAGCTCGACAGCTTCGTCGCCCAGGCCAACGCTGAGTTGACGCGCCTGCTCGATGTCAGCAGCAAGCCAGTGAACCCGACGGTGGTCGTCTTTGAGACCCAAGACCGCTACCAGCGGCACGCCCGCCGGAACGCGCCCGGTCTCGTCAACAACGGCGGCTACTACGACGGCAGCACGCGCACGGTCGTGACCTATCGCTACAACAACTCGATGCAGCTCTACTTTCACGAGGTCGTGCACGCGCTGATGGCCGAGCACTTCGAGGACCACCATTTCTCGCGCTACACCCGCAAGAACTGGCCGATCTGGTTCGACGAGGGCATGAGCGAGTACCTCGGCTCGTACGCAGTGGACGGCAGCGGCATCCGCATCCCGGCGCCCAACCGCGGCAAGCTGGCCTACCTCGCCAATGCGATGGCGCACCGCTCCTTTGTTCCGCTGGAGGTGTTGCTGCGTGCACCGGCGTCGGCCTACTCCGGCGCCAGCATGAACATCTACTACGCCGAGTCTTGGGGTCTCATCGACTACCTGGCGCGGCACCCGATCTACAATTCCCAGCTGCCGCTCTTCTTTCGCCGCATCCGGAACAACGACGACGGCTTGGCGGCGTTCACGTCCAGCTTTGGCGACGACATCGCCGACTTCGAGAAGGCGTGGCGCGACCACATCCGCCGGGCCGTCGAGCCGCCGGCCCGCGGCGTCTGGCTCTTCAACGGCATGAGCATCGACGACTGGACGATTCACGAGGGTGGCCAGTGGTTGGCGCAGAAAGGCGAGATCGTCGGCAGCGGCGATCGCAACTACAACTACCTGATCAAGGGCGAAGTCCCGCTCCGGAGCTTCCGCTTCGAGCTCGACATGCGCATCGAGCGAGGCACCGCCGGCCTGATCCTCGGCAACAATTATCACGGCGAGTACCCGTACTATTACCTCATCGACATCGCCCGCGACGCGGTGATGGTGCGCCGCTCGTACACGGCGACCCGCATCGAGCCGGTCAAGCAGGCCTTCGCCGAGATCGCTCACGGCGAGTGGGTGCACCTCGAGGTGGTGGTCCTCGACCGCCAGCTCTCTGTGCTGGTCAACGGCCGCGAAGTGCTGAGCTGCCAGAGCGATCGCGATAGCTATTCGCTGTTTGGCCTCTACCTGTACCACGCCTCGGCGCGCTTCAAGAACGTCCGCCTCAACCGTGAGCCGCAGCAGGCCCCAGGCTGGGCACGGACCGCGCCGCCGCGTGTGATGCCCGGCGGGGCGGGTGGTGCTGCGGCGTCGCCGCGGGGGCCTTTCGGACCGTTGCGGGCGGCAGCGCCGACACACCAGGCGCCTGAACCATGAGCCGGCCAGAACGCCGTGCGACAGACGGCGCGCTCCCGTGGAGCCGGCGGGCGCTCGCCCTGGCGCTGATCGCAGGTGGGCTGGCCTGCGGGGAGCCAGGGGCCGCTGGAGCCGACGCTGCCGATGGCGCCGGCGGCGACGCGGCAGACGCTGCGCCTGCCGATGGCGGTGACGCCGCGACGGGCGGGGATGGCGCGGCGGACGGCGAGGCGGCGGACGGCGCCGGCAAGTGGTGGACCTGCCCCCAGGTGAGCGGCAGCGAGCCAACGCGTGCACCGGGCTGTGAGGCACCCGACGACGGGAGCTATGGCTGCAAGCGCGCATGGACGGGCCTGACCGTCGGCGGCAAGCCCTACACCTGCAACCGCTGTCGCGGCGGCGACCCGGTGGCGCAGGGGCGCTGGCGCGCGATCGACTTCGAGAGCGAGGACCCGACCGTGGCGCTCCCGAAGGCTCGCCGCGAGGTGCTCGTCATCGACGGCAACACCTGGCACCTGCGAGCGCGCGTCGGCGAGGGCGCGGCGATGGAGGAAGCCCGCGTCGACGGCTGGTATGCCTGCAGCGACGGCGCCGAGCTCAAGAGCGAGCGGCTCATCTTCAGCACCACCCAGGTCTTGCCGGCGGGCGCACTCGGCTGGGTCGCGCCGGACGTGTTCACCGGCCACTTTCTGACGTCGGGCCCGAATCTGCTGGCGTTCGGGCTCTACGCCGGCTTTGAGACCGACTGGATCGGCGACATCAAGTACTGCCGCATCGGCGCTGTCGTCGAAGGCAAGTCCTGCACCGATCCCTTCGACTCCCTTTGATTTCGTGGCGCCTCGGGCGCCCGGCGGCGAAGATCTGGCGTCGGCGTGCAACGTCTGCGATCCTGCGGGTTGGCGCGGGCGCGCCACCATTTTGGCGGCGGCGCGGATACGACCAAGCGGGAGAGCCAGCATGACGTTCTCGGTTGTGGCACAAGTTCGTGAGTCTATGGGCGTCATCGAGTCAGCGATCGGTCGGGTGCAGGCCCCTGTGGGCCTGATCCTCGGCTCCGGTCTCGGCGCGCTGGCCAACGAAATCGAATCGGCGCGCTCGATCTCGTACCGCCACATTCCGCACCTGCCGATGTCGACGGTGCCAGGGCACGATGGCCGGATGGTGGTGGGCCGCTGGCATGACCGCGACATCATCGCCATGGCCGGCCGCATCCACCGCTACGAAGGACACGAGCCCTCGCTGGTGGCGTTCCCCGTGCAGCTCCTTGCGGCGATGGGGGTTCACACGCTGGCGGTGACCAACGCGGCGGGTGCGGTCAATCCCGCCTTCGCGCCGGGCGAGCTGATGCTGATTTCGGACCACCTGAACCTGACCGGCGGCAACCCGTTGATCGGCATGAACGACGAGCGCATCGGGCCGCGCTTTCCCGACATGACGGTGGCCTACGACGTCGAGCTACGGCAGCGCGCACTGGTCATCGCGAAGGGCCTCGGCCTGCCGCTGCGCGAGGGGGTCTACGCCGGCGTCCTCGGTCCTTCGTACGAGACGCCGGCTGAAATTCGCATGTTGCGCGGCATGGGCGCGGACGCGGTAGGCATGTCGACCGTGCCAGAGGTCATCGCGGCGCGACACGTCGGCCTGCGGGTGCTCGGGCTGTCCTGCCTCACCAACATGGGCGCCGGCATGACGGGCGGCTTGCTCGACCACGACGAGGTCAAGCACGTGGCGGGCGCAGCGACCCGGTCGATGATCGACCTGCTGGCGGCGCTGGTCTCCAACCTCGACGACGCTGAGATCCGCCACGACGCCATGGCCCGCTTCCGCACCGCCTCGAACTAAGGGCCCCAACTTCAACAAGTCGATCGCTGCAGACGCCAGTGCATCCCCGTGAGCTGCGTTGCGGCTCCTAGAAATACCTCTGGTACTCCTGCGTCGCAGCGCCTTGCCCACGGGGGCGCCCTGGCGCCCTCGTTGACGACTTGTTCTCGTTGGGGCCCGAGGTCCGCGTCGGCGCGCCAAGGACAGAGCGAGCGTGTCTCGGTCCTGTTTCTCCGCCGATCGGCCGAGGCATTGCTGGGGCCAAGGTGCAGCGCCAGGCGGCGGACGGCGGGGCCCCATCGCGGACGTCCAGGCCCGTCGCGCCTTGGCAGTCGGGTCGAGGTCGCCAGCAGGGCGCAACGTGCAGCGGATCGCCTAGAAGGGCTCGCGTCGCGCCAGCCGTGCCCACGCTCGGTCGGCGAGCGTACCGGCGACACCGCTGAGGCCGTCGGCGATTGCGAGGCCGAACCTTTCACCCACATTGCGCTTTTTCTGCCATCGCAGATGCAGGAGCGGTCGTTCACGGCGGGCGAGCAGCCATGCATCGCTGGTGCCGACGCTGTCGCAGAGGCCGAGGGACACGGCCTGCTCGCCGAGCCAGACCTCGCCTGTGCTGACGCGGTCGAGATCGAGCTGCGGGCGGTGGCGGCCGACCCAGTCGCGGAAGGCGCTGTGAATGACGTCGAGGTCCTCGCGAAACTTCTGGCGCCCCTCCTCGGTGTTTTCGCCGACGACCGTCAGCGTGCGCTTGAACTTGCCTGCGGTGTGCAGCTCGATGTCCACATCGTGGCGCTGCAAGAGCTTGTGGAAATTCGGCAAGGTCGCGACGACCCCGATGCTGCCGACCATGGCAAAGGGTGCACACACGATGGAGTTGCCGACCACGGCCATCATGTAGCCGCCCGAAGCTGCGATCTTGTCGACCGCGATGGTCAGTGGGATGCCGGACTCGCGCAGGCGAGCCAATTGCGCGCCGGCGAGCCCATAGCCGTGGACGGCACCGCCCGGACTCTCGAGGCGAAGCAGGACCTCATCGCCCGGGCGAAACGCAGCGATGACGCTGTCGATGAGGACCCGCAGCCCCGTCACCTGCTGGGCCGCGAGATCGCCGACGAAGTCGAGCACGAACACCCTGCCCTGGACCTCGGACGGCAACGGAGCGCCGCTGGCTTCGTCGCCCGCGCTCGGCTCCTTTCGGCCCTTTTCGAGCGCCCGGGAGGCCCGCTGCTTGTCCAGCTTGTCGCGCTGCTTATCGGCGGCAGCTTCGGCCTTCTCCGCGAGCCGCCGCTCGCCAGGCGCGAGGCCGGCGAAGCGCAGGTGCCGTACCTGCTCCCGCAGGCCGAGGTCGAGGCGGCGCACGAGGATGCGCCCTTCGTCGCCGTCGTCGCCACCGCCGCCGAAGCTCCGGCTCGACAGCCAGAGGCCAGCGAGTCCAAGCGCCACGAGGACGGTGACCGACTCGAGGAGAAACAAGGCGTATCCATAGAAGATTGCGGTCATGGCACGCACCTCAGAGAACCCCGCTGGCAGGAAGGCGGCGTCACATCGGGGCGGGGCGGCGCGCCGGCCATCACTCGCCGAGCAGCTTGTGCATGACGGCGCGCACGCCGTCTTGGTCGCGGGATCCTTGGAGATCGATGGCCACCAGGCGCTTGCCATGATCGCGCACCACCACCAGAGTCTGGCGGTGGGTGTCCGTCATCGCCCAGGCGCCGTCGGGCTGGATCTTCGACACGGCATAGCTGTGCCGCAGCTCGGTGCGGCTGTCGTCGGCGTCCTTGTAGTCGAGGGAGAGCTGAACGATCTTGCTGGCCTCTACCACGACGCCATACTGAAGGACCGCATCTCCGGCGGTCGTCACCACGATGAGCTGGGTGTCAGGCTCGGACCTCCCTTGCAGGGTCCAAGCCCGCTCCTCGACCTCGCGCTTGAGCTCAGACAGGGGCATCCCGAGCGCCAAGACGCCGAAGTTGCGCGGCGCCTGGGCGGCCGGGTGGTTGTCGACGATGACCACCTCGCGGTTGCCGGAGCAAGCTGAGGGGGCAAGGCAGAGCGCCAAGACGAGCCAGCGAAGGCGAATGCGACGGAGAGCGGCGGAGGTCATGGCGGGCTCCTTGCGGCCTGGCAGGCCGAAGCGGGTTGAATCATGGCGCAGCGCGCGGGCTGACGCCATCCCCGTTCGCCAAGTCCCGACTCGGTCAGCCCTGCAGGTGCGGGCACGCGAGCGCCAGCGCCGGCGAATCAAGGGCAGTTCGGCGGCGCACCCACGCAGACCCCAGCCTCACAGGCGTCGAACGCGCTGCAGGCCTTGCCGTCGTCGCATGGCGTCGCGTCGGGCAAGGTCGCGCTGCTGCAGCCGAGGCCGGGATCGCAGACGTCGAGGGTGCAGGGGTTGCCGTCGTCGCAGGCCGCTTTCAGCAAGGGATTCGAGGGGCCATCGCAGAGGCCGCCCGTGCAGAGCCCGCCGCCGATGCAGGGCGGGCCGAGGCACGCCGTGACTGGCTTGCCGCCACCACAGGTCGCGGCACTACAGGCGATGATCGCGCAGGGCGTGCCGGCATCGCAACGCCGCGCCGGGCTCTGGCCGCAGGCGCCGGCGCTGAGGCATTCGGTGGCGCCGCTGGGCGCGACGCGGGCGGTGAGCGCCAAGATCTGGTCGCTGCCGGTGGTCGCCTGCGCCACGACGAAGAGGTCGCCGGAGGTCAGGACGGTAGCGCCTGCCGCCAGCGCGATGGCGCCCGGGATCTCCTGGGAAAATAGCGGCGTAGAGGGTCCGCCGACGCCGACCACGAAGGCCGCCGCCGACTTGCCGTCGGGCGTGCCCACCGCCGCGACGGCCCCGTCGTGCAACCGCAGCAGCTGCAGCGCGGCATCGCTACCGGCGTCGACAAGCGGCAGTGTCTGCTGCAGCGCGAGCGCGACCGGCTCAAGCACGGTCACGTCTTGCGATCCGGTGGGCGGCTCCCGCCGTACGCCCAGCAGGCCATGGTCGAGGCTCAGCAACCTGACTGGCAAGGCGAAGTTGGCGGTCGATTGCAGCCCGAGGCGGCGCCGAGCCAAGGGCGCGAGGGCGGGGCTGAGGCGCAGGACGGTGGCGAAAGTGCCCTGGGCAGTGGTCTCGACTCCGGCGACGACCACGCTGCCGTTGCCGATGCGGCCGAGGGCCGTCAGGGACATCGACTCGGCGTCTTTGGCGAGCGGCACGATGACGTTGGCCGCCAGCGCGCCGTCCGCGCCGATGAGGGCGAGGTGGCCCTTGAATTGCTGCGCGCCTTCATCGGCATGGACGCCGGCGGCGAGGGTGTGCGCGCCGTCGCGGAGTGCGGCCTGCCATCCCGAGAACTTGGCGGTGACGGGAAACTTGGTCCAGACCAGCGCCCCGTCGGGCCCGTGCCGTTGGGCAGCGGCTTTGATGGTCCCGCCGACCTGGAGCTGCCCAACAAGCACCACCGGCTCGGGCGTGCCCGGGGCGGCGGTGGCCAGGGCGAGATCGAAAGGCTGGAGCGTCTGGATCACCTCGCTCCACTGGGCCTTGCCCGCGGCATCGAAGCGGACGAGCGTGGCGTATCCCTCGGCGGACTTGGAGAGCCCGGTGATGAGCGCCGTCGCGCCGCCATCGCTGTCGGCGACGATCTGCGCCGGTGTTCGCTTGCTGAAGCGCTCTGCCGGCGCGACGACCGCGAAAAGGCGCGGCTTGCCACCCTGGCAACCGCCCGGAGCGCACTTGGCGCCGACTGCGCATGCCTGCCCGTCGAGGCAAACGTCGGTGTGGCCGATGTGCAAGCAACCGGGCCCTTTTTCGCAGACATCGTCGGTGCATGGCAGGCCGTCGTCGCAGCCCTGCAGCGGATCGACTGCGCAGGCGCCCACGCCCGAGCAGCCAGCGGCGAACCAGCCATGGCGGACCTCAGCGCGCGGGACGGCACCGGCCGCCGGCGACGACGGCAGGATCGCCGCGCCCGGGACAAAGCCGCCCTTGCCGCCCTGACGGCCGACGACCCACCAGCCGATGCCCGCGCCGGCCGTCGTCGGCACCAGCGCAGCCGGGGCATCGCCAGGGCCGAGCACCGACCATGAGGCTTCCATGCGGGCCTGCGGCCCGATGCGCAATGCGCGCGGCGCGCCTGTGGCGGTGTGCACGAGGAGCATCGCCCGCTGATGACCCAAGGGGTGTCCGGCGATGACCTCGGCCGGGCCGAGCGCGGGCAACTGGCCGCGCGCCAGCACCCTGCCCTGTACGTCCAGGCGCCACCACGTGGCGTGTCCAGCCTGGCCGACGCCGAAGCCGCCGCCAGCGAGCGCGCCGTTCACGTCGTGACTGACGAGCGTCTGTACGACGCCTTGGCCATTCTCCTCGAGCCACTGCCATCGGGCGAGTCGGCCAGCGCGATCGAGGACGCCCGCCGCCGGCCGCGACGCGCCGTCGCCCTGGACCCAACCGGCGACAAAGGCGCCGCGCGGGTGGTTGCCGAGGGCACGCAAGCTGGCTGGGGGCAGGTCGATGGCCACGGGCGCGAGCCCGCCGTCGACGTCGCGCCGCCAGACGCGGGCCCGCGACACGGTGGCGCCCGCGCCTGACGCCTTGTCCGGCACCAGCGCCGCGCCGGCGAAAAGGAAGGCCGCGGGCAGGCTGTCTGCGGGTAGCAGCGGCAGAATCGCGGCAGCGTCGGTTCCGATGGGTTGATCAAGCGCAGTCGCCTGCAGCAGCTTGGCATCTGGCAGCAGTCGCACGTGCAGCAAAGTCACGGTGTTGTTGTCTTTTCCGGCGATGGCGACCGCCTCGACACCGACCGCAGCATCTTGGGGTGTCGCGGCGGCACGAAACCGCGTCGCCGGCGGCAAGCCGTTGATCAGCGACGTGGATTTGGCCGCTTGCGGTCCGCTGAGCCGCGCGACGGCGGGCTGCGGAGCCGCGGCGAGCCCGACGGCCTGCGATCCGATGGCCAGCGCGCCCTCTGCGCCCTCGACCGCCGCCACCCATTGCCCATAGATGTCCTGGCCTTCATGGCGGGGGCCTGCGGGATCGATGCCGACGCACGCTCCGCCCTTGCAGGCATCGAGGACGGTGCAGGCGCTGCCATCGTCGCAGGCGGTCGCGGCGCTCAAAGGCGTGTGGGTGCAACCGGTGGCCGCCTCGCAGCTGTCCTTGGTGCAGACGGCGCCGTCGTCGCAGGTGAGCTTGCCCGTGGTGGCGCAGGCACCCGCGGCACAGTCGTCGAGCGTGCAGGCGTCGCCGTCGGTGCAGGTGGCGCTCATCGGCAAGTGCACGCAGCCCTTGCCTTTGTCACAAGCGTCGCTGGTGCAGGCGTTGCCGTCGCCGCAATCGAGCGGCAGGAGCTGGCAGGCGCCGTTCTTGCAAACGTCACCCGTGGTGCAGGCGTCGCCGTCGTCGCAGGCGCCCACCGAGAGCGGAAAGTGGACACAGGCCCCGTCGCTGCTGCAGCTGTCGGAGGTGCACAGGTTGTCGTCCGCACACGATTTGGGGGCGCCGGCGCAGACGTTGCCCTTGCAGCCATCGTCGGTGGTGCAGGGATCGCCGTCGTCGCACGCCTTGGCCTCTTGGCAGCCACCGTCGACCTCTGCGTCGCCGTCGCCGCCGATTTCGCTGTCGCCACCGTCGACGGTGCCGTCGTCGCTGTCCGCACCGCCTTGGGCGCCATCCGTTGCGGCAGCCTGCGCCGTCTTGAAGGCGTCGAGATCAGGGCCCACGGCATCGAGACCACAACCGGACATGCAGATGACAAGCGCCACCACCAGGCTGGGGGCGTGGCGCCTGGCGGGCGCTCCCGCGCTGGTAGCTGGGTCCTCCCCGCCCAGCGACTCTGCTGGCCAGTCGCGGGTTCCGAGGGGTACGCAAGGCAGCGCCGAGGCCGATGCCATACGCACTTGCTCGCCGACCATGGGGCCCTCCGTGGCGGTCATTGGGGCGATTTTAGGGCGACGCAGACCAGATGGCAACGCGCCGTGCGGCGCATTGAACAGCGGCGCCACTTCGTCGTAGCATCGGTGCCACGGAGGTGTCTTATCGTCACCATTCCCAGAGATCCGCATGAAGCGATGGTCGGCCGGACGATCGGCGGCCGATACGAGGTCCAGGGTCTGCTCGGCAAGGGCGGCTTCGGCGCGGTCTTTGCTGGCAAGCATGCGATCACGGGCCAGGACCTCGTGCTCAAGGTGATGCGGCCCGAGGTGGCTGCAGACCCGACGCAGGTCAAGCGATTTCTCAACGAGGCGCGGATCAGCAGCCAGCTGAGCCACCCGAACACGGTGCGGGTCTACGACTTCGGTCAGACCGACGACGGGCTGCTCTATCTCGTGATGGAGCGCTTGCGCGGCGAGGAGCTGTCGCTCGTACTCAAGGCCGAGGCGCCACTCGATCCATTGCGGGCTGCCCACGTCGCCATCGGCGTCCTGAAGAGCCTCTCGGAGGCCCACGCGGCAGGCCTGGTTCATCGCGACCTGAAGCCAGGAAATATCTTCCTGATCAAGGTCAAAGGCGATGACGACTTCGTCAAGCTCATCGACTTCGGCATCGCCAAATCGATCGAGCCGGGCGTCGAAGAAGATCTGACCCGCACCGGGCTGGCGATCGGCACACCCAAGTACATGAGCCCAGAGCAGGGACGCGCCGAGGCGCTGGACGGCCGGTCGGACCTGTATTCGCTCGGCATCATCCTCTTCGAGATGCTGACGGGCCGCGCGCCTTTCGAGGCCTCCAGCGCGATGTCGATGATTGTCGCCCACATGCAGACACAGCCGCCCGACGTTCGCCAGCTCTCGCCGCAGGGGCTCCCGGCCGGACTCGCGGATATCGTCATGAAAGCGCTGGCGAAAGAGCCGTGGAATCGCTTCCGCGACGCTGACGACATGCGCGAGCAGCTCGAGGACGTCTTGGACGCGGCTGGCGGCCGCGGACGCCGTGCGACCTCGGCGAAGCTGCCCAGCATCAGCACCGTGGATGGTCCACACGTTCCAGCGGCCAAAGGCCAATCCATGGTGAGCAACGATCCGGAGACGGTGGCGCTTCCGGGTGGGTCGGGTGGCGGATCGACGCGATCCCCTGCGGAGGCCCCACGCGGTGCGGAGCCGGCGGCGGGCGCTCATGAGGGTGCCAACGCGCCCCCAGAAGCCAAGGGGGAGCGCCGTCGGAGCCAGTCCCCGACCGCCGACGAGCTGGCGGCGATGGCCCAGGCCTTCGACCGCGAGGCGATGGCGGCGCAGGCGACGTTGCAGCAGCCGGGACCGCGCGCCGCAGACGCGGCCGATGCTTCGACCTTTGAGCCGGCGCCCAAGGCTGGCGACGCCGAGCGTGCCGTGGCGGCGCAGCCGGCGGCGGTGGCGCAGCAAACCCAGGCGCCGCGCGGTCCGGCCGGCGTGCGGCCGAACACCCCGCAGCGGCCCGCTGGCCCGACGACGGCGCCTCTGCCCGTTCGCCAGCGCATGTCGTCGATCACGGTGGCGCTCTTGGTGCTGGTGGCAGCGGTCGGCAGCGCGGCGGTCTGGTACTTCGTGATGGCCAAGCCAGAGGAACGCGAGGCCCTGAAGGCGCGGCTGGCTGAAGCCAGAGCGTCGAGCGAGACTAGACTCCAAGAGACCACTTTGCCGCCGGAAGGGGAGCGCAAGGACAATCGGCTCGTCGACGCGGAGCGCAAGCGAAAGGCCGAAGAGCGCAAGGCCGAGATCGCGGAGGCCAAGGCTGCAGGCGTAGCGCCGCTCGCCGTGCCGGTCGAAGACCTCACCAGCGAGCATGTCGACAAGGTCGCGCAGAAGACCAAGTCCGAGATGATGCAGTGTGTGACGCGCTTCGGCGATGCCGGAAAGGCGTACAGCGGCGTCGGCGCGACGCTGACGATCAGCGGTGACGGCCGGGTCCTGGAGGCCAAGGCGGTGTCGGAGCTGCCGGAGGCGATGCACGAATGCGTCGAATCCCGCATGCGGCGGCTCCGCTTTCCGGGCGGGCGGGCGACGGACCAGCCCATCAAGGCCTACGTCTCCTTCTACCGCCAGGTCGTCGGCGGACGGAGCAAAGGCGGCGCGCGCGGTGAGAAGTCCAAAGCCGAAGGCGATTCGCTGTGGTAGCAGCCGGTGCGCGTTTCGTTTGCAGGCAAGACCGCGCATCTTCGCCCGGCGCTGCCGCTGGGAGTCGAGCGCGTGAGCGCGGCAATCGGCCGCAACGACTCGCCGCCGTGGCGATGGCGCTCGGCGCGGCGCTTTGTGGGGCGGCGACGCTAGCGTGGCCAGCGGCGGCGATGGCCGAGAGTGCGGCGCTGCGGCAACGGGCGCGCGAAATGTCCGATGAGGCCGCCAAGCTCTTCAAGGCCCAACGCTACGCCGAGGCGGCCGAGCGCATCGAGCAAGCCTACGCGCTGGACCCCAGCGTGCGCCTGCGCCTGCGCAACGCTGGCCGGGCCTGGCAGGAGGCCGGGAACGCAGCGCGGGCGTTGCACTGCTTCGAGCGTTTTCTCGCCCTCGAGACCGACCCAGCGCTGCGCAAGGACGCCGAGGAGCGCATCGCGGCCCTGAGGCAGTCAGGCGGGGGGCAGGTCGCCGCAGGGCGGGCATCGGCAGGCTCAGTCGCTTCGCCAAGATCGCCGCCCCAAGGTGGCGCACCCGGCGCAGCGGATGCGGGCGCGACGCCAGCGACCAGAGAGGCCGTCCCGGCCCCGGATCTCTCGACGTCCGCGCCGGCGCCGAGCCGCGCGCTGCCGGTGGCGGTCGCCGGCGCTGGAGTGGGCCTGCTTGCGACCGGCATCGCCTGGCACCTGCAGACGGCCGGTGCTGCCGCGAAGGTCGACGACGGCGAGCAGGGTGGCCACTACGCATACCCTGGCGGCAGCGCCAAGCTGGAGCGCGACCGGCAGACGCTCGTCACCAATCGCGCCGTTGGCTGGTCATTGGTCGGTGCGGGCGCCATCGGCGCTGGCGTCGGCGCTTGGCTATGGCTGCGGGCGCCGCGCGCGGGTGCGGACGTCGCGGTCCTGCCGGTGCTGGCGCGCGACGGCGCGGGCTTCGCGGTCAGCGCTCGGTTCTAGAACGCCGACTTCCACTGCCCACAGCAGGCGTCGAACGAGCAGGCGTCGTCGCCTTCTTCGCTGCCAGTGTCGCAGGTCTCGGCCTGCTGCTCTTCGCAAGATTGGAGGGCGGCGATCGCGGTCTTGCAGGGCTGCGAGACGTTGCAGCTGGTGAGACAACCGTTGACGCAGGTGACGATCTTGGCCTGGCAACCGGTGAAGCAACTGAAATCGCCGCCACAGGCCGCCGCGCAGACTTGGACGTCGAACGCGCACTTGCTGAAGCAGGGCTCCATGCACGGAACGTAGGGGCAGCAGTTGCGGGTCTTGTTGGAGCCGCCATCGCAAGGGTTGGCGTCGCAAGTTGCGCCCTTGGGCTTGCCGAAGCTGCCGAGATCGGTGGTTCCGCCGCCGCCTCCGGTGGTCGGGGGGGTGCAGGCGATCGCGCCAGAGCCGCCCTGGTAGACGAGGTTAAAGGGACCATCGAGGGTCAACGTCGCGGGTGGAAGGCCGGCCACCGGATTGACGACTTCGACCCCCTTGAAGGCGCCGTGCACGACTTCGCCGGACTTGGTCGGGCAGCCGTCGATGTCGATGGTTCCCTTGGCCTTGGTGATGAGGACGGCGCCTTGGTTGGTGTAGACGACCCAGGCGGCGCCGCCTTGTTCCGTGACCGGGATGCCCTTCTTCGGCAGCGCGTGGACCGCTGTGTCGATGGTGGCGACGATCGTGACACCGGCCGCGTCCGCGATGTAGAGTTGGAGGATCTTGTCGGCGTTGGCGGCGCCAAAGACCTTGGTCTTGTTGGGATCGGCGGGCTCGGCTGCCTCGACCTTGGTGGCGGCACCATCGGGATCTTTGGCCTGGACGCTGGCGGTATTCTTGGTGGCGTCGCCCTTGCCACCGCCGCCGCCGCCGCCGCCACCGCCATCGCCCGTCGTGTCTTGCGCCGCGCTGCCGTCGGAGGCCACGCCGCCGCCGCCGCCGCTGGCGGTCCCGCCGACGCAGGCTGACAACAGGGCCGCGATTGCGCTGATGAACAAGGCGCGGGGCAGTTCTTGTTTCGTCGCCAGGGGCCGCCAGATGGCCAGGAGATGCGTCATCGTCGACTCCAGCGCCGGCCGCGCCTCGCAGGGCCGGCAACGCGATTCGGGGTGGGTCTTGCGGTCTGCGCTTGCGCTTTCCACGCGGTGGCGAGCTACGCAGCGCGGCCTGTGAGCTTGCATCGGCCGCAGGACACTGTCCAGAATCAACGCCCTGGACGCCACCGCGGCGACCCGGGAAGGAGGCAGGATGATGCGAAGCTCGGGGTGGCGTGAGACGGGTCGGCGGCGTGGCAACGGGATCGCCTTGGTGGTCCTTTGGCTGACGGTGCCGGCCTGCGGCGGCAAGGAGAAGTCGCCTGCGGGCGCCCCTGCCGCCAACCCTGCCCCAGGCGCCGAGTCCCCGGCAGCGGCCCCAGGCGCCGAGCCCGCGGCTGCAGCAATGGCGGCGGGCCCAGCGGCAGCGGAAGCTGCTGCGGCCGCCCTGCCTGCCGCAGCGACGCTGGCGCAGGCGGTCACCGAGGGACAGGCAGCGGCGGGCGAGGCGACGGACTCCATCTCCCTGCACGTCGGGCGGCCCGGCAGCGACGCCTTCGGCCTGCCCGAGCCCGGAAAACCGGCACGGCTCAAGGTCACGCCGGTCGATGGCAGCGGTCGGCCGATCGCCGCGATGGACGACCTCGACCCGCTCACGCCCGGCGTCCAGCACGTGCTCGGGTTCGCGTATCGCCGGGACTTCGCGTGGAGCACCGCCCTCGCCCCGACACAGCCGCTGGCTGGCGCCGCGGTCTTTGACCTGACCTTCCCCAAGACCGGGCCGCACTCGGTGTGGTTCATCAGCCGCCGCACCCAAGGCAAGGCGCGCTATGACCAGGCTTCGCTGCGGGTGATGGGCGACTGGGCGGCCGCGGATCCGCCTGGCGCGAGCCTCTCAGCGACCGTCGGCGGTCTGCGCGCCGAGCTGGTCGCCCAAGGCGAGATCGTCGCGTGCAAGGAGCTGACGCCCCGGCTGCGGCTCTGGCGCGGCGCCAAAGCGCTCGAGGTTGCCCCCGACGCGGTGCAATGGCTGGCGATGCCGATGGAAGCGCAGGACCGCGTGCTCCTGTCGCGCCCCGGCGCCGCGGGCGCTGCGCCCACGCTTGAGTTTGACGCCAACGTCACCTTCCTCATCCACGCGCGGGTGCGCGCCGGCAAGGACATCATCGCCCCCGGCTTTGTGGTCCGCGTCGGCGGCAGCGTCCCGGTCGGCGGCTGCGCGGCGCTGCGGGCCGCCCAGCCCTAGCTGGCGTCGGAGAGCGCGCTCAATTCGCCCAGCGTGACAACGCTGAGACCAGCCAATCAGCGCCCGGCCAGCTTCGATAGATAGGGCCGTAACAGCCGAAGATCCATGCGATCGCAGCGACGGCGGCCCAGCGGGCTGAGCCCAGCGCGCTCTTCGAATCGCCTGCGGCAACACCGGCGTGGTCTTCGGATTCGCCGCCCATGCCAGCGCCGGTGGACCCGCGCGATGCGGACGGCACGAGGCCCAGGACCGGCAGCGGCGCCCACGCCAGGACGTGCCAGGGCTGCGCCTGCGGTGTCAGCAGGGCCAGCACGAGCGCCAGCGCTAGGGTGAGTGCAGAGAGGGTCCGTCGCGCGGCAAGCGAGGCGAGCGCCGCGACACCGGTGAAGGCGGCGAGCTGCGCGGTCCAGCTGGTGACGCCGGCGCGGACCAAGGCGGCGCGGTTGTTGTTGGGCAGCGGCGTACCGTGGAGCGCGATGACGCAGAGCGCGATCAGCGCAATGGCCACCAATACCCCGAGACCGACGAGGGCGCCGCGGCGCCTGGCGAGGCGGAGATCCCCCGACCGCACCACTACGGCGAGCTGGTGCAGTCCGAGCGGCAGCAGCAGGGCCGCCCGCAGATGGCTGCTCGCCGCCAGCGCCAGAAACCAAAGCGCGCTCCAAGGCTTGTGCCCGACGGCCGCCTCGACTGCGCGCAGGCCGAGCCAGAGCCAGAGCACGTCCATCTGGCCGGCCAGCGCCCAGTGGCAGGTCTCCAGCCAGCAGAGCGGCAGCCAGAGACCCAGGGCGACTGGGCCGAGGCGCCGGGCCAAACGCAGCGCCGAAGCCAGGGCCAGGTGCGCGCACAGGACCAACGTGGCGATGGCGAGCGCGGTGCAGGAAGGCGCCGGCAAGCCCACTTCGGCGAGGATGGCCGGCACGAGGACGAAGCTGAGCGCCCCGGGCGGATAGACGTAGCTGAGGTGCGGCAGCGGCGCTGGCGCGTCGTTCAGCGGCGTCTCGGCCAGCAGGGTGGCCATCGGCGTGGTCCAGATCGCCACGCCATGCCGAGGGAGGAGGCGCGCCATGGTGACGTGCCGCGCCGCGTCGCCCAGGCGGCCATCGAGATCGCCGTAGGGCCAGGGGTTGGTGGCCAAGAGGGCCAGGCAGATGGCGAGAGACGCGGCGAGGGCGATTCGGCCGCCGCGGCCAAGGTCGGCGCTGCCAGCCCACAGCCCAGCGGCGCCGCAGTCGGGTCCTGCGAGCTCCCGGGCCCGGCCGGGGCCGGCGGCTTGGCTCAGACGGAATCCTCTGGCGCCTGCGGCACGACGTAGACCTCGCCGCCACCGGCGCGGAACTTCGACGCCATGGCGCTCATGCCGTCCTTGCGCTCCTGCTCGGCGGCGTCGCGAGCGGCGGCGTCACGGACGTCGGCGGTGATGCGCATCGAGCAGAAGTGCGGGCCGCACATCGAGCAGAAGTGCGCGGTTTTGGCGTTGTCTGCTGGCAAGGTCGCGTCGTGGTAGGCGCGCGCGGTCACCGGGTCCAGTCCCAGGTTGAACTGGTCCTGCCAGCGGAAGGCGAAGCGGGCGCGCGACAGCAGATCGTCGCGTTCGCGTGCGCCCGGGTGCCCTTTGGCCAGGTCGGCGGCGTGGGCCGCGATTTTGTAAGCGATGACGCCTGCCTTGACGTCGTCGCGGTCCGGCAGGCCGAGGTGCTCCTTCGGCGTCACGTAGCAGAGCAGCGCCGTGCCCATGCTGCCGATCATCGCCGCGCCGATCGCCGACGTGATGTGGTCGTAGCCGGGGGCGATGTCGGTCACCAGCGGCCCGAGCGTGTAGAAGGGCGCTTCGTGGCAGAGCCGCAGCTGCTCGTCCATGTTCTTCTGGATGAGGTGCATCGGCACGTGGCCCGGGCCCTCGATCATCACCTGGCAGTCGTGCTCCCAGGCGACTTTGGTCAGCTCGCCCAGCGTGCGCAGCTCGGAGAACTGGGCCTCGTCGTTGGCATCTGCCAGGCAGCCGGGACGCAGGCCGTCTCCCAGCGAGTAGCTGACGTCGTAGCGCGCCATCAGCTTGGAGATCTCGTCGAACCCCTCGTACAGGAAGTTCTCTTTGTGATGATGCAGGCACCAGCGGGCCATGATGGAGCCGCCGCGGCTGACGATGCCGGTGATGCGCTGCTGCGTCAGCGGGACATAACGCAGCAAGACGCCAGCATGGATCGTGAAGTAGTCGACGCCCTGCTCCGCCTGCTCGTGCAGCGTCTCCAAGAAGAGCGGCAGGCTGAGGTGCTCGACGCGGCCTTTGACCTTCTCGAGGCACTGGTAGATCGGGACGGTGCCGATGGGCACCGGGCTATTGCGCAGGATCCACTCGCGCGTGCCGTGGATGTCCTTGCCGGTCGAGAGGTCCATCACCGTATCGGCGCCCCAGCGGGTCGCCCACTGCAGCTTCTCAACCTCGTCTTCGATGCTGGAGCTGACGGCGGAATTGCCGATGTTGGCGTTGATCTTCACCAAGAAGCGCCGGCCGATGATCATCGGCTCCAGCTCAGTGTGGCGGATATTGGCCGGGATGATGGCGCGGCCAGCGGCGATCTCGCTGCGCACAAGCTCCGGCTCAACGCCCTCACGGAGGGCGCAGAATCGCATCTCCTCGGTGATCACGCCGTGGCGGGCGAACGCGAGCTGCGTCGGCCGATCGATGCCCTTTCGCGCGGCGACCCAGTCGGCCCGGCGCGGGGGCAGGCCGACACGCGGATCGATGCCCTGCGGCCCGGTGGTGTCGTAGACGCGGTGGTGGCCGCCATCGCTGAGGGAGATGTCGCGGAAAGGCACCCCGAGGTCACCGATCTCGACCTTCGTGGAGCCCGGCAGATCGGCCTCCAGCGGTTGCATGCGGTTGCGCAGGTCCAGATTCTCCGCCATCGGCGCCTCCAAGGGCCTGCGTCGGCGTGTCGCAGGGGTTCGTCGCACAGCCAGGCAGCGCGGCGGGCGCCGACTGTAGGCGCGGTGCCGGCAAAGCTCAACGCGGCGGCAGCGACGGGGCCGCCAGAGACGCATGGCGAAGGGGCCACGCACGAGCGACTTGCCAGCACTGCACGCCGCGGCGATGCTCTGCGACAGGAGGCGCACGATGGCAGATTCCACGACGCCAGACATGCAAAAGCCGCGCCGGGCGGACGATCCGACGCGCTTCATTCCGTGGCTGCGCGATCGCAATCCGTCCCTGGCACGCATCCCTGTCCGCACGATCGAGGCCCTTTTCGAGGGTGCGGTCAGCAAGAAGGTCAAGCGCGACGAGGTGCTGCAGCGCCAGGGCCAGCGCGCAGACCGCGCCTTTGTCGTGATCTCGGGCACGCTTGCGTTGCGCCTTGAGAGCAACGGCGTCAACCGTGAGCTCCTGAGCTACAGCACCGCAGAGGTCGCGAGCCTGCTGGCATTGGTCGACCAGGGCCCTTGCCCCTACGAAGTGCGTGCTTCGGTCGACGGCGAAGTGGTGGCGATCGATGCCTGGCGGCTGGCACAGCTCTGCGCGGCCTACCACCCGAGCGGCGTCGCGATGCTCGACACCTTTCTGCCGCTGCTGACCGAGCACCTGCGCCAGCTCGACGAGCGCTGCGTTCGCCTCGCGGCGCGCAAAAACGCGTCGATGCGGGGCAGCGGGCAGACCGTGCGGCGCGACGATCGCTAGGCCGCGGTGGCGGCAACCGAGGGGCGAACATGGCAGCCAGAGACGTCGAAGAGGCCAAGCGCGGCGACGCGACCGAGGGTGAGAGCGGCGGCGCGATGTCGGGCCGCGCTGGCGGGGCCGAGGGCGCCGTGCCCCGCACGATCGCGCTCGACGACGAGAGCGCCGACGACGCGCTGGCCGCGATGGGTACCTTGCCGCGCGTGCGCTCGATCTCCGTGATCGCGGCGCCAACCCGCGTCGAGGGCAAGGCCCCGGTCAAGTCGCAAAAGGCCAACGTCGCCGTGACACTCAAGCCGTTCTCGCCGACGCCCAGGCGCTCGATGGTGACGATGAGCGATATGTCCGGTACCGGTGGCGCACGCGGTGGAGTGTCGCCAGCCCGCAACAAGCGCGCGCCCGAGTAGATCGAGATCCCGCGGCGCCGGACCTTGGCCATGTGCCAGCGCTTCGAGCGGGGCAAAGCGCGCAGGACGGCCAACCGCAGGGCAACTCCAGGCTCGCGCGTGACCTCTGCGGCGATTGCGGGCGCGTGAAGACAGCGCCAATCGCAAGGGTCTGGACACGCTTAGGGCGAATCGGCCGGCGCTTGCGGCGCTTGGGCGGGCGCCGACGCGGCCTGCTGTCGGAGCTGACGTCGCAGCGTGGCGGCGCGGGCTTCTTGCTGCTCTTGCAGCAACAGCTTGCGACCGACGACGTAGCCGATGAGCACCCCGACCAGCATCACGGCGGGGATGAAGAAGACGTGCGAGGTGGTCATGGCGCGCGCTCCCAGCCGGCGCCGTCGCCCTGCCCTGCGAGATCGCCCTGCCCGGTCCGGCCTGCCGCACGGGCGAGCTCGGCGTCGAGGCGCTGCTCCAGGGCCTGCAAGGCCGCCTCCGCCGCTGCCTGCCGACGCGCCGTCCGCCACAGGTAGGCGCCGATGATGGCCCACAGCAGCAGGTAGGCCGCCGCCGCCAGGTCGCCACCGGCGATCTGCTCCTCTTTGTAGGCCGAGAGGTCCCGCGGGCCGGCGCTGGCGACGGTCCCGGCTGCGCCGGCGACAGGGGGCTCGGTGGCGGCGTTGCTCATGGCGATTCCTCTGCGTGTCGGCCGCGCCGCAGCTGAAAGGCAGCGAGGGCGAGCTCAAGTTCACGGTGGCGCTGATCGAGCCGGAGCTGCCGGTAGCGCAGCGCCAGCAGCGCGCTGGCCAAGGTCAGGACGCCAGCGACGGCCAACCAGAACGAGATCCGCATGGCTGGGCTCTGCACACCGCCGCCCTGCAGCACGCTCGGGTGGTTGCCGCCCCAGAGCTTGACGGCGAGGTGGATGAGCACGCTGATCGGCGCCGCCATGACCGCCATCGCCGCACCGGCGCGTCGGCCGAGCTGGGCGTCGGCGGAGAGGCCGCGCAGCATCAGGACGGCCAGCGCCAGCAGCTCGACCAGCAACGAGAGCGTCAGGCGCGGCTCAAAGGTCCACCACGCGCCCCAGGACTTGCGCGCCCATAGCGGCCCGGTCACCAGCAGGATGGCCCCGAACAGCGCGCCGACCTCCAGGGCCGCCCGCGCCCCGGCGTCGGCGCGATCGGAGGCCGCCACGAGGTCGAGTGCCGAGAGGCTGGCGCCGAGCACCAAGAAGAGGAGCATCGCGAAGGCCGAAGCCACGTGGAAGTAGAAGATTTTCTGGACGACGCCGAGCGCCACATCTGGTGGCGTGGCGAAGGCGATGTGGGCCAGCGCCGCCTCGACGAGGCCAATGGCGAGCACGATCGCCAGCCACAAGCCAACTGGCGCGGCGGCGGGAGCGGGGCTCGACGGGTTGGGCAGGGTCATGGGCGGCGGGTTCGGCGCGCCCGGCGGCGGGCGAAGGATCGGGCCAGGGCGTCATCGGCTGCCATCAGGTGGCGCGCGCGAACAGCCACGGCGACAGTAGCAGAAGGACGGCGTCGAAGACCACCATCAGGCCGAGCCACGGCGTCGTCAGCGACAGGTCGCCGCCGCCAAGTGCGATGGCTGTGACCTTGACGCCTGCGATGAGCAGCGGCGTCGTCAGCGGGTAGAGCAGCAGTGGCAGCAGCAGCTCGCGCAAGCGAACGTGCACCATCAGCGCGGCGACCAAGGTGCCGAGCAGCGCCTGGCCGACGAGGCCGAGGCCGAGGGCGAGCAGCACTTGCGGCAGCGCCACGGCCGGGGCCGAAAAGAAGAGCCAGACCAGCGGCAGCAGCAGAGCCGTGATGAGGGCGCCGAACAACCCCTGCATCAGCGCTTTGGCGAAAAAGAGCGGCGAGGTCCCGGCGGCGGTGTGGAGGCAGAGCTGCAAGGCCCCCGCCTCTTCGTCGGCGGCAAAGAGGCGCAACGTGGCCAGGGTCGTCGAGAAGAGGAGCGTCACCCAGAGCGCCCCAGGCGCGATCTCGGCCGCGGCCGCCCCTTCACGCAGGAATCCAAAGGCGAAGAGCAGGACACAGAGGGCCGCGAACATCAGGACCAGGCCGAGCGTGTCGCGGCTGCGGGCCAGGATGACGAGATCGCGGCGCAGCAGCACGCTCGTGAGGCGCGCCGTCAGGCCCCAGCGCGCCGCAAGGCCATCCGTGTCGCCCGGCGCCGGCGCCCCACTCATGCCGCCGCCTTGGGCGCCGGCTGGTTGCGTAGGCGTCCTTGCTGCAGCCAGAGCACCCGGTCGGCAGCTAGCCACTGCGCCTCGTCGTGGCTGACGACGACCAGCGCTCCGCCGCGCCGTTGATGCAAGCCTAGGGCGCTGTCGAGGCGGGCCCGGCCGTCGGTGTCGAGTCCGGTGGTCGGCTCGTCGAGGAGCCACAGCTCGGCGCCGACCGCCATCAAGCGGCCAAGGCCCGCACGCTGGGTCATGCCGCGGGAGTACGTGGCGACGGGGCGCTGGCGATCGGCGCTGTCGAGGCCGACGGCGTCCAGCACGGCGTCGATGCGCGCTGCACTGGCGTCGCACCCGGCCAGCTCTGCGAACAGAATGAGGTTCTCGCGAGCGCTGAGCGCCAACAATAGGCCGGGCTGGTGGCCGAGCCAACCGACGCGGCGCTGGAGCTGGCGGGGATCCAGGGCCTGCACATCGACCCCACGCCAGCGCAGCTGACCCGCATCGGGTGCGCGGTGGCCAGCGAGCAGGCCGAGCAGGGTCGACTTGCCCGTACCGTTGGCGCCGGCGATGGCGACGCGCTCACCCGCCGAAACGCGCAGGTCGAGGTCGAGCAGGACATAGCTGGTGCCCTGCACCGCCGCCAGTCCGCGCGCCTCGAGCAGTGGCAGCGCGGCACCCTGCGCCGGGCTTGCCTCAGCCACCGCGAGACCCAGTGGGCGCCTCGACAGCGCCTGGCCGTGGCCGCAGGAGCATCGCGAGACCGAAGAGCAGCGCTACCGCAGCAAACCCACCGAGGCTGCGGCGCGGCGTCGTCGCGGGGGACGGCAGATCCGAGACCTCGAAAATCGCCACCTCGTCGCGCCGTAGCGGCTGCAACAGCGCCACGCCCACGAGGCGCTGACGCCCCTCTCGGTGGCTGCCGAGCCGTGCCGGCCGCAGGCTCTGGAGGCGCGGCGCGGCGGGCTCAGAGGCCTGCAGGGCCATCGTCAGACGCGTCCGGCCCACAACGCCGCGCAGGCCGAGGCGGAGCGCGCTCGTCGCGTGCGGCACCGCGATCGGCAGAGCGACGCGCACGGTCAAGGGCCGGCCTGGGGCGACGGCGCCGTGGAGCTCGAGCTGGCCGCCGCGAAAGGCTGCCTCACCTTCGCCCTGCACGCTGACCTTGGCGCTACGGACGTTGTCGGGCCAAAGGCCGCGGTCGAGCACGACCTCGCCGACCGCCGGCGCGAGGATGGGTAGGCGCAGCGGCGCCTGCTTCGTCCAACGCCGCACGCCAGGTTGCGCCGTGTGCAGGATCAGGAGTTGCCAGACCCGCAGCCCGCTGTCGCCGACCTCGGCTTGGATGCGCACTTCGGCCTCGACATCGTCATCGTTGAGCAGTCGCTGGTAGCGCCCGATGCGCGCCTGCCGCGCCTCCAGCGTGGCCACTGCCCCACCCTGCTCGCCGGCGAAGCGCAACAGCACAGCACCCGGCGGCAGCTCGGGCGGGATGGCGACGCCGCCGCGGCCATCGGTGGTCGCGGTGACGGGCTCGCCGAGCTCGACCTCGCCCTCAGCGTTGGGGCGCATCGGCACGATCGCGACGGCCAGGCCCGGTCTCGGCGTGAAGGTACCGTCGGCGTCAAAGTCACCCACCTGCACGTCGTAGCTCGCGGCCGCAGCCTGTCTCGGGTCGCCGTCGGCCGCCGTCGCGCCGTTCTCGACCGGAGCGTGGTCCTCGGCAGGGGCGGCCTGGTCGGCTGCCGCGCGCTCTTGTGCGGTGGCGGTCCCTTCCGCTGGCAGGGCCTGGGCGGCAGCGCCGGGTGCTTGCTCCTCCGGCAGCGCCTCGGTCGGAACCGAGGCCAGGGTCAACAGCGCACAGGCCAGGAGCCACGGGTGGCGTCCGCCGAGCTTCGAAGCCAGTCGTCCCCTAGCCATGGAGAGCAGCCTTGGGGTCGACCTCGATGCCGCGGCGCCGCAACGCACGCATCGCCAGCAGCACACGCTCCTGGTAGCGGCGCTCGAGTTGATCGCGGTCTTCGGCGTCGATCTTGCCGGTCGCGAAGTCGAAACGCACCTCGGCGATGGCACGCAGCGCCAGGTCGACCTCATCGCGTAGCGCTACGATCTCGCGGGCCTCACCGTCGAGGGAAGTCGATGTCGTGGCCGACACGGGCCCGCTGAGGGCGTCGTCGGCGCGCGGTGGCGCAGGCGGCACGGGTGCACTGGCGCGCCCAAAGGCCCAGAGCGTCCGCAGCGCCTGCTGCAGCAAGAGCAGCAGCAACAGGGCGACGCCGAGGACGGCGAGGCCGGCGACGACCGCCTTCATTGCCGCGACCGCTCCTTGAACAACCGCGACAGCAGGCCCGTCGGCGGCGCGGCCTCACGGTCGTCATCGATGCTCGCGCGCAGGGCTTTGGCGAAGATGCCGATGTCGGGGTAGCGCCGGGCCGGATCGCGATCCAGCGCCCGCAGCAAGACCGCCTGGGCGGGAGTCGATACGCCTTCGGCCTCGGTCGTAGGCTGGGCCGGCAGGGGCGCGTCGCCGCGCAGGTAGTCGAGAAGCGCGCGCTGGGTCATCAGGCTCGGATCGATCGCCCGGCGCCCGACGAGCGCTTCCCAGGCGATCGCCGCCAGCGCAAACATGTCGGCGCGGCCATCGACGACGTCGCCGCGCGCCTGCTCGGGCGCCATGTAGCCCGGGGTCCCGAGCGGGTGCTCGAGATCGTAGCCAACACGAAAGCGATCGGGCTTGTCGCTGATGCGGGTGACGGTGCCGAAGTCGATCATCTTCAGCTTCAATTCACCGACGGGGCCGGCACCGATCAAGAAGTTGGCCGGCGTCACGTCGCGGTGGACGTGGCCGAGCGCATGGAGCTCAGCGAGGCCAGCCGCGACTTGGACCACGATCTCCACCGTCCGCGCCAAGGACAGGCGCCGCGTGCGGGCCAGCAAGGCCGCCATGGTCTCGCCTTCGACGTACTCGAGGACGACAAAGGGGCGGGTATCGGGCAGCACGCCGGTGAGGTGAACCTGGACGAAGCAGGGGCTGGTCATCTGGCCGAGGACGGCGGCCTCGCGAATCAGTGCCATCGCCGCCCGTCGCATGTCCGACTCGCGCAGGCTCAGGTAGGGCCGGCAGAGGACTTTCAGCGCCACCTTGCGGTCACCCACGGAGCGCTGGCGGGCCAGGAAGACGTCGGCGTGGCTGCCGCTGCCGATCGGCCGCTCGATCACCAGGTCGCCGGCGATCGTCGAGCCGAGGATCGGGTCAAGCTCGTTGCGCGAGCTGCGGCGGCGGGGCGCGATGTCAGCGGGATCTCTAGACAAGTCGGCCTCTATCGCGCTGCGCGTGGGCGAGGTCGAGCGGCCGGGGGTTCGGCTGCCACGCGCGGCGGCGCACCGCGAGTGGCGCAGGCTGCCACATCTCCGTCGCCGGCAACAGACCGTAGCCCAGGATCCGCCACCGAACGCCTGTCCGACCGCCGAATTCGGAGCCAGCTCTAGGCGTTGCGAGGACCGGACCGGAGGCGTACATGCGGTACGTTGAGGACCGGACCGCAGCAACAACAACGAGATGGCCCGAAGGCGGCGGATCGGGGTAGCGCCGCACCGTTGCGTCGACTCGTCCAGTCGCTATCATTGCGGCCCATGAGCGACCTCGACTCGATTCAGAATGCCCTCGACCTCCTCTCGGCCCTGAGGGCGCGCCGTCTCTGGCGAGCGGAGGTCGGCCCTTGTGACATCAGCGACCACGCGGGCGAGGACTTCGGCGACGTGCAGCTGAGCCACGTTCGAATGCTGGGCACCAAGCTGGTCGGCGTGCGCTTGCCGCGTCTGCGCGCGGATCGCTGGCAGGGTCGCGGGCTGCTCCTGCGCGGCACCCGCCTGGAAGGTGCTCGGCTGCAAGCCTGCGAGATCTCTGCCAGCCAGGCCCAAGCGGTGCAATGGCCAGGGGCGATGATCGACAGCTGTCGCTTCGTCGAGACCCCCATGACCAACGCCAACCTGGCGCGGGCCGTGGTGCGCGGCAGCGAGTTTCTGACCTCGGACCTCAACCACTGCAACCTGACCGAGGCGCTGATCATCGGCAGCCGGTTCACGGACCAGCGACAAGGCGGCGCCGTCCTCGACAACGCCAACCTGGCGGGCGCCGTGCTGGTCGGAGTCGATCTGCGCGGCGCCAACTTGCTGCGGGCCAACTTCGACGACGCGGTCCTGATCGACGTCGACCTGCGCGAGGCCAACCTCACCGACGTCCGGCTCGAGGGCACCGTCTGCGCGGGTGTCCAGATCGACCGCGCCGACGGCCGCCCAGAGACGCTTCGCAAGCTGCGCGACGGCCAGGCCGGGCTCGATGAGATCGCGGCTGCGCTGGGCCGCCATCACGACGGCGCGCAGCTGGCCCTCATCGCGGCGGCGGCGCTGGTCTCGGCACGGGCAGCGGCGCCGACGTCTCAGGCGACCGCAGCGGCGCCGAGCGGGGCGGGCGCCGATGGCGTCGACGCGCTGCTGAAGCTCGATTTCCCAGCCCTGATGCGCGAGCTGCTCGGGCGCGGCGGACCGGCCGAGCTCGGGCGACTGCGCGTCGAAGGGCCGCACGTCTACGCGCGTGGTGTCGATGGCGCCGAGGTGCGGTTGACCGAGGCGACGCGCAGCGAGCCGGTGCGGCCTGCAGTGATGCGCACGCCCGATCCGGCGTCGCCGAGCGGTGGTGCGTCGCGTCCCGCTTCACCGGGCGCCGCCGCGTCGCGACCAGCACCGCCGCGGGCACCCGTGTCGGGTCCTGCTGGCGGTGCGACCGGCGGACGTGGCGGTGAGCCGCCCACCGGCGAGGGCCTCGAGATCGACTGAGCGCCGCAGCCTGCGCTTCTGGCGCCAAACGTGCCACGAACTCAATGCGCCAGCCGGCGAGCGGCATCGGGCCTTGGACGGAACGGACGACGCTTTTGGCGCCGACGAATCAGCGTCCGAGGGCGCGCAGCAGCCGGCGTCGGGCGTCGGGGAACAGGTGCTTGAACTTGACCTCAAGCGCGAGGTCAACCGCGTCCTGCCGCGCGACGACTTCGCCGAGGGCGCGGACGTCTGCGCCGTCGGGCAACGCGACGTCGAGCCAGACGTAGCGGCCGAGGCTCTCGGCGATGCGGGGAGCGTCAGTCGCCGGTGCAGGCGCCTCAAGCACCATGCCGTCGGCGTCGACCCGACGCGCTGCGCAGTCCCTCTGCCGCGAGCCGTGGCTGGCGGAGCCGGTGACGCGGACGCGCCAAGCGTGCAAATCGATGATCTGAGCGTCCCCGGCTTCAAGCTCCGGCGCGTCTGCAGTCGACGGCAACGCCGCGTCGGCGCTGGGCGAGGCAGGCAGCGACACATCGCGGCGATCGATCGGGTGGGTGGCTCTAGACATGCGAGGGCTCCGGACGGGGCGGCGGGCGCGGGCCGCTCGGTGGCCCGGTCTGCCTCGACCGCGCTCAGGAGCTTGGGCCGCGGAGGCCGTCCGTCAAGAAACCGTGCGACGCGGGTCAGCCCGCCCAGGCCCGGTCGATGGCTTCGCGCGAAAACCCCGACATGATGCGGCCCTTGATCCAGATGACGGGCACGCCGCCGAGCGACTGCGGGTCCACCCCAGCGCGGCTGGCTCGGGCAAGCATGTCGGAGCGGGCCTGCGGGTCGCGCTCGAGATCGCGCTCGACAAACGGAATCCCTTTCAACTTCATGTACTCGGCGGCCTTCCGGCAGTAGCCGCACCAGGCGGTCTTGTAGAGAACGGCCTGCGGCCCGGCTGCTGAGGCCCCTGCCGCGGCGGCGCCAGCTTGGGCTCCGGCGGCGGCAGTGGTACCGGCCGCGCCAGCAGCGCCTGCGGCCCCGGCGGCCAAAGGCGCGGCAGCCTCCGGCGCTGGTCGAGCTGCCGCCACTTCTCTCTCGAGCGCGAAGCGATCGACGACGCTGACCGGGTAGCTTTCGCCCGACTTGCGGCTGAGATCGGCGACGAAGAGCCAGTGCCCTTGCAGCGCTGGATCGTCGGGCGAGACCAGCACCTGGCCGCGCGCGGCCTCAGGGACGTCGGCGACTTTGCGGGCGACGAGCAGGTTGCCCGTGGTCGGCGCGAAGTAGCGCAGCACGTAGGGGCCAGCCTCGTCGCGGACCAGCGGCGGCTTGGGGGCGGCGGCCTCCGCGGGCGGCTGCGGCGGCGTCGCGGGCTCGCGGTCACACGCATGGAGGACGCAGCCCACGAGGCTGACGACGGCTGCAGCGCGAGCGACGCGCAGGGCGCCCAGGACACCGAGTTCACGCAATGCACCCTCGGCAGGTCGAACGGCGAGATGGATGCGCTTCATCGGCTCCTCACGGCGTTGGGGCGACGGCGGCGGGCTGGGTCGGCAGCGCGCGGTCAACGACGTAGCCCAGATCGGCGGCGTGGCGCGTGGCGGCAGCGCGTAGCGCGGCCTGCAGGCTCTGGCGTGTCTCGGCTGCGAGGCGCTGGGCGACGGCGCTGGCCGGGCAGCGTGTCTCGACGGAGGCTGGCGAGAGAGGGACGGCGAGGGTCTCGGCCGCGATGCGACGGATCATCGGGCTCGGGTCATCGAGCGCACGCTGGAGGGCCCCAGCCACCTGGAGGCCGACGGCGGCTTCATCCGCCGGGGCGCTCGGCCGGCACCACAAGGCGCCGAGGGCGCGCAGCGTCGCCGCGCGGGTGTGCTCCGTACCGGCGTGGAGGTCGGTGATCGCCATCGGCAGCTGCGCGGCGTCGCCGGCCCGCAGCAGCCCACCGCGCGCCACCTCACGCAGGCCGGGCTCCGGCTCATCGAGCAGGCGCTCCAAGGACTTGCAAGCGTCGCCGCAGGCTGCCTGTGGCCGCGCGGCGGCAACGACAGCGACGCACTCGGCAGCGGCGACGCGCTGCGGTTGCATGCTCTCCGGTTGCCAGAGGATGCCGCTGCAGGTCGGCAGGGTTGCGTCGAGCAGGGGCAATGGCAGGGCCGCGAGGCGCGCGATGAGTACGGCCCGCGCCGCGGCGCTGTCGGTGGTGAGCAGGCCGAAGCAGGTGCCGAGCACGCAAGCACCACGGGCGCCGGGCTTGCCACACGCGCGATCGTCCTGGCAGGGGTCGCCGCCGCCTCGCAGAAGTCGACGCTGCACGTCGTCGATGGTGATGGTGGAGGCTGCGTCGGTGGATCGCGGGTCAGCGCCTCCCTCAGCGCCTGCTGCCGCTTCGTCGGACTCGCCCGATTTTGCGACCTCGCCGCAGCCAACGACGCCCACCGAACCGAGGGCGAGCGTGACGGCGAGCGCGTGCACCGCGACGAGAGCCAGGCCTTGCGCCTCCGCTGGGCTCCGCGGCGCCTCTGCTGCGCGGCGTTGGCCGCCTTCTCGCCGGGACTTAGGGGTCAAATCAGCCACCGAGGAAGGTGAGGGCGGCCGCGATCCGAATGCGCTGGTCGGCGGCGGCCATGCTTCGCAAGATCAGCTCCTTGGCCTCTTTGTCGCCGCGCAGCTGGGTGAGCATCCGAACGCCCTCGATGCAGACGCGCGTGCTCGTCGAGAGCGCGGCGGCCTTGACCTCCGTGGCGACCTTCTGGCCTTCGACGGCAAAGAGGCGTCGCAGCACGCGAATGCGGAGCTGATCGTCGTCGGCGCTGGCCAGCACCTTGCGCAGCAGGTCGGGCTGCTTCTTGGGCAGCAGCCGCAGCGCCTCGAGCGCCTCCTCGCGCAGCTCCATGGACTTGGCGAAGAGCGCCAACTCCAGATAGCTCTCAAAGGCTTCGCCGAACTCGCGGGTCATGCCAATCAGCGTGCCCGGCGGCAGCCAGGCCAGCGAGCGCTGAAAAACCTGCACAGCGTTGGCCGGGTCCGAGAGGATGAAGCCGCGCACCGCCTCGACCCGCACGTCCTTGCTGCGATCTTGCAGCGCAGTCTGCAGGCCATTGCGCGCCGTCTTCGAGCCCGACTCGGCCAGCGCCCGCACCACGCGCTGGCGCACCAGGTCATCCTTCTCGCGGGTGTAGAAGACCAGGACCTTGAAGGCCTCGTCGTCTTTGATGCTGGCCAGGGCCTTGATGTACTCGACGCGGATGTCCTCGCGCGTCTCGGCGTCGAGGGCGTCGCGTAGCGGGGCCGCGGAGATCTTGGACGCAATCCAGGCCAGCACGCGCGCCGCGGCGATTCGGACTTCCGGGATGCCATCTTTGAGGTAGGTGTGCATCTCGCCGATGCGCCCGGCGCCACCGATGCGGCCGAGGTAGTAGACGCCGACCGGACGCAGCTCGCTGTCGGTGCCAGCGGCCATCTCCTCGGCTTGCTTGACCACCGAGCGGTCGCCCAGGTTCGCCAACACCTCGTAGATCGCGAGCTTGAGGCGTGGCGAACTCGACTCATCCAGAAGGCTGCGAATCGCTTCCGAGTCGTCCTTGCTCGAGATGCCCTTGTAGATCTCGACGACTTCGATCTTGGCGTCGCCGGCCCGTGTGGCGGCTATGGCCAGCAGCTGCTTGCCGACGGCGCGATCACCGTGGCGGGCGCGGGCCAGGATGACGCGCTCGGCGAGGCCGGTGTCGCCCTTGGGTGGCTTCAGCGCCGACAGGAAGCGCACGTCGACACCGGTTGGGGCGGTCGCAGCGATGGTGCAGAGCATGTCGATGACGACGGGGTTGCCGCCGGCCTTGCTGGCGAGCGTCGCCAGGTGGTCGCCATGCAGGACCGCGCTCAGCGCCGGAATCGCGCGCTTGGCGACGCCCTGCACCAGCGGATCTTTGTGGCCGATCGCAGCGACCAGCAGCGCGCCGAGCCGAGGATGGGCCAACGCGACCAACCCGTCGGCGATGCGGTCGTGGCGGTCGAGCTCCTTGTCGGCGAGGCGCTGCAGCAAGAAAGCGATGGCCTCCTTGTCGGCGAGCGTGTCGAGGACGGGAAGCACCTCACGGGGGTCGAGCGTTGCGCGGCCGATGGCGTCGCCGACGACGCGCTGCCAGCTCGAATCGCGCAGCCGCATGTAAGCCCGGGCCACGCCTGACTTGACGGTCCACTGCGGATCTTCCTCACCGTCTTTGAGCAGCTGGCGCGCGTTGGCGATCTTGCGGTCCAAGGCCAGCGCCTCGTAAGCCATCGACCGCGCGAGGTAATCCGGCGCCTTGACCCCCTCGCTGATGATGACGCGCGCGTCGTCGGCCGGCGACGAGGTCGCGGCCATGGCCGGCATCGCGAGACTGAGCGCCAGCAGCGCTGCCAGCGGCGAGGTCGCGACGCGGACGGCAAGGGGGAAGGGGCGCCAGGATCCACCAACGAACGCCTGTCCGACCGCCGAATTCGGCGCCAGCTCTAGGCGCTGCGAGGGAGGGACCGGAGGCGTACGTACGGTACGTTGAGGAAGGGACCGCTGCAACAACAACGAGATCGCCCGAAGGCGGCGGATCGGGGGGCGACGCGCGGCGGTGGTCATGGGTGGCTCCTCGGCGAGTGGCGGCGCAGCGGCGCCGGGACAGGGATCATCGACCGCGAGCGTCGACGCGTCAACGCGCCGCCTCGCCGGTAGGCCGACGCGCCAACTGCCGCAGTGATTCGAGTTGCGCCTCCGACACGTGGCGGGCGGCAGGCTGGCTGATGAAGGCGCGGGCCCGCTGGGCATCGCCGAGCGCCAGCAGCGCCACCGCGCGCACCTGCGCCATCTCGGGCGCGTCGGGCAGCCGCTCGGCATGCCGAATTGCCTCGTCCCAATGCGACTGTCGAGCGGCGCAAAGCGCCAAGATCTGCCAAATCTGGCGCATCTCGTCGAGGGCGACGAAGGGCTCGCTCCGGGCGAGGTGGCAGAGGCGGGCCGCCTCGTGGAAGTCGCTGCGACCATAGGCGTCGCGCGCCCCCTGCAGGTGATCGCGGACGACCGGGTGGGCCTTGCGCTCGTGTCGCACCGGCGCCGGCCCCATCGTCTGCAGCGCCCGCCAGTTCTCGAAGGCCGCCATGCCGAGCACGAAGCCGACCAGCAGCGATTGGGTCGCGAGACCGTACATGGCCCCGAGCCCGCCGAGGACGACGCCGGTCCAATGCGCGATGCGCTCAGCGCGGTCGCCCTGCCGGAACAGCCGCCGCAGCACGACCAGGGCCAGAATGCCGCCATCGAGGGGGATGATCGGTAGCAGGTTGTAGATGCCCCACACGATGTTGATCCACATGCCGACGTAGACCAGCTCGGCCAGCATTCCGGCAGCGACAAAGCCAGCAGCGAAGAAGAAGGCGGCCAGCGCGAAGTTCATCGCCGGCCCGGCGGCCGTGATCAAGAAGAGCTCTCGGTTGTTGCGCGCCGGCATGTGGCTGGTCAGCCCGCCGAGGCCCGTCAACTCGATGGCCGCACCGAGGCCGAAGTGGCGCGAGACCCAGGCGTGGCCGAGTTCGTGGCCGAGCACCGAGAAGCTGGCGATGAGGATGGCGCCCACGCCGAGCATCACGCTGCGGGCGAGCATCTGGTAAAACAGGAATGCCATCAGCAGCAAGTGCAGCGGCGAGACCTTGACGGGGATGCGGCCGACGAAGAACGAGGGCTGCGTCGGCGACGAACCAGAGAACATGACGGGGCCTCCTGCGGCGGCCAGAGAGCGCGTCCCAGGGCGCCGGGGCGCCTGCGACGCTCGACCCGGCGCGCTTGGCGCCCAGGACGGCGCTGTGCCGGGCGCGAAAAGCGCCAGGGCGGCACGCCTCAGGGCGCGATTCGTGCCCCGGTTGCACAGTGTAAGGCGCAGCGGCGGGCTGGCAATGACAGGGCCTGACGGTGACTGAGGCGCCGCGGTCGGCGGACTGACGGCGATGGTCGCGCGGGAGAAGGGCTCCGGCTCAGCGCGCGGTGGGGACGCGGCCAGGCGGCGACTCCCTGGGCGCTTCGGCGCCGAGGGCGGCGAAGGGATCGAACCAGGTCGGAACTGCAGGGCGTCGCAGCGCGGGTTCCGGCGGGCCGAGATCGCCGCCGCTCGCCGGGCGACCGCCGGGATTGGGAGCCTCGATCGGCGGTCCCACCGATGGGAAGCGTCCGAAGGCGCGCTGGAACACCGGTAGCCGCGACGGCAGGGTCGGCATGAGCGCGGAGGCGGGTGGCATGGCAGCGCTGCCCTCCTGTCTGGCCGGATCGGCGGCGCCGCCGCGCTCGGGCCCTGGAGGCGTTTCTGGGGCGGGCGGCTCCGGCTCACGACGCTGCGGCGGGGATCCGCCCGGTCCGATCGCCTCGCCCTCCTCGCTGGGCGGCTGCGGGCCGCGGCGGTAGCCCATGCGCGCCCGCTCTTCGCCGGCGCCCGCCTCGTTCGGGTCCGGTCGTGCGCCGGGGTCGCGGCCGGGATCGACGGCCGCATCGCCGGCGGCCGATGGGTCGATCGGTCGTCGGCGGCGGCGGCTGCGTGCGCCCTCGGTGGCACCTGGACTGGCCTCGACTCGGGGCCGCGGCGGGGCCCATTCGGCGACGCCGGCAGCGTGCAGCCGGTCCACCAAATGCTCGAGGACGGGCACCAACTCGGCCGGCAAGGTGCCCTGCGGCGCGAGCCCGATGCGCTCCATCGCCCACTGCAGGATGAGCCCCTCCGCTTCGGAGGTGGCGATCTCCGCCGGCGTCGGTGGCGGCCACGCGGCGACTTCCGGGTTGCGATAGACCTGCCAATAATCGCGCTGGTAGACGCGATGCCAGTGCGCGAGCGAGCGCTCCCAGGCCCCCGGTCGCTCTTCGAGGTCGCGGTAAATCGCGATGTATTCATAGTACTTGCCATGGGCATCGACAGAGAACGTGTTGTGGTCGAACCAGGTCGGCGCCGGCAGCGAGGCCTCGGTGCGGGTGATGATCGGCTTGGAGGAGCTGTCGGCGAAGGAGTAGGGCACGTAGCCGCCCTGAAAAACCGCGTAGTACTCGCCGATGTTGCTGAACATCATCTCGCGCAGCCAACGACTGTTGCGCTTCATGCGCAGGGTCAAGACGTTGCGGTTGGGCGGAATCGAGCCGAACGCCTCGCGAATCGAGCCGTACTCGGTGCGGACCAGCAAGAAGGTGCCGGCGGTGTGCAGAGGCATCAGCACGGCGACAAGGACCATCAGCGACGTGCCCACCCAGACCCGGAGGCGCACCTGCACCGGCGGCAGGAGTGGGCAGACCGGCAGTGCCAAGACGGCCAAGATGCCAATGACTTCGACCAGGCGAAAGTCGACGCCGTACAGGTAGATCGGTCGCGCCAGATGCTGCGGAAGCAGGAAATACGCCGCCGTAATCGCCGCCAGCACCCAACCGATGTAGGAACCGCCGCGCACCTCCTGGCCGTTGGCGCCGCCCTCGGTGGACGTCACCGGCGGGGCCGATTTTGCGGCACCGATCAGCCAGAGACCGAGCCCGCAGAGCCAGAGGAAGCTCGCCATCTCGCCCTGGCGGCGCAGGATCAGATCGGCGACGGCCGGCAGGTGCTCGCTGGTCTGGGGCGCGAAACTGTCGAACATGCGGCCGAAAAGCTGGCGCACATCGTCGATGGGACCGAGGTGCTGCCCCGAGTAGAGGCGCGCCAGGCGCTGGCCGAGCGTGGTTCCGGCGATGGCGGCCTGGTCCGGGGTTCGGGCGTCGGCGGCGAGCACGAAATAGGAGAGGAACCACGGCAAGAGCACGAGCACCGACGGCAGCACCAGCAGGCTCTCGCGCACCAGCAGCAGGGCGCCGCGCCAGCCGTTGCGTCGGGTGCCAAAGACGAGGCCAAGCAGCGGTAGCAGGAGCAGTGCGATGGACCACAAGAGGTAGTGGGTCAGAGCCAGCAGCACGGTCAGGCCGGCGACGGCGACCGCCTGGCGCCAACCGGGTCGCCGCAGCAGGCGGACGTGGGCGGCGAGCAACCATAGAAAAAGCGGGATGCTCAGCAGGTAGTTGAAGAACCCCATGAAGAAGTCGCTGTTGAGCATCCACGGGAAGATGCCGAGCACGAGCCACCGGTTATGGCCGAGCGCCCGCAAGAGGCTGGCGGCCGCCATGGGCAGCGCAGCGAGGCAGAGCGAGAGCACCACGCGGTTGGCGGTCTCGACATCGACCAGAAACATCAGCCAGTCGACGGCCTTGTAGTAAGTCAGGTAGGGCACGATCGCGCGGACGGGTTCGTAGTGGGCCTGAAAAAGCGCATTGCTGTCGTACTCGTGGATGAGCCGAATCAGGTGCTGATGGCTGGCGGCGTCGAGCAGCGGCAGCAAGTCTGTGACCCAAATCGGGGCGATGCCGAGCAGGGTCAGCAGCACAAAGAGGGTCGACCAGGTGAGGTCGTAGCGCTGGTTGGCGCTGGCGGGACCGGCGAAGGCGCCCCCAGCCTCCGCTGGAGGATCGGAGCCGGCGCTGCCCTCGCCCTCAGCGCCATCGCCTTGGGAGCCGTCGCGCTGCGCGCGATCGCGGTGTCCATTCGGGTCCTCGCCGTCGACGCCGCGCGCGTCGGCGCCGTAGACGTCGGCCCATTGCGGCGGCGTGTCGTCGTCGATGGGCGGTGGGCTGGGCAAGAGGGCTCCGGCGCTGGGCGGGCGAATGCGCAGCAGGGCGCGGGAGCTTAGGTCATGCGAAGCTGAGGGTCCAGATTGGATCGCGGCCAACTGCAGGTGCTAGGCTCGCGGGCTCCACCCGCGCGCGAAGTGCGTCGACGGCGGGCCGGGAGCAACGGCGGAGGCTGGATGTCGAGCGCGGCGGACCCATTCGACGTGATCGTGATCGGCAGTGGGATTGCGGGACTGACGCTTGCCCTCGACCTGGCCGACCGCTGCCGCGTCGCGGTGCTGACCAAAGCCGCAATCGCCGACGGCAGCACCCGTTACGCCCAGGGCGGGCTGGCCGCGGTGCTGGCGCCGACTGACTCGTTCGAGGCCCACCTGGAGGACACGTTGGTCGCGGGGGCGGGGCTGTGTCGGCGCGGCGTGGTCGAGTCGGTGGTCCGCGAAGGCCCAGAAGCGGTCGCGAGGCTCCTAGAGCGAGGCGTTCAGCTCGATCGCGAGGACGACGGCACCCTCAAGCTGACGCGCGAAGGCGGCCACGGCGCCCGGCGCATCGTCCACCACGCCGACGCCACCGGCCTCTCGATCGAGGCGGCGCTGGTCGCCCGCGTCCGCGAACGCGCCGGCGCGATCGAAGTCCGCGAGCACACCATCGCCGTGGATCTAATCACGCGCGCCCGCACGGCCCGCGGCCGAGGCGTTGGCCTTCCGGGCAGCCGCGACGATCGCGTGCTCGGGGTCTATGCGCTGGACACCGCGCGCAATGAGGTCTCCGCCCTCGCGGCGCCGATCGTCGTCCTTGCGACGGGAGGCTCAGGCCGCTGCTACCAGTTCACCTCCAACCCCGACGTCGCCACGGGCGATGGCGTGGCCATGGCGTACCGTGCCGGTGCCCGGGTCGCCAACATGGAGTTCTTCCAGTTCCACCCGACGGCGCTTTATCATCCGCGGCGCAAGCACTTGTTGATCAGCGAGGCCCTGCGTGGCGAGGGCGGCATTCTGCGCAACGCGGCAGGCGAACGCTTCATGCCGGCGGCCCATCCGCTCGCCGAGCTGGCGCCCCGCGACATCGTGGCCCGCGCCATCGACCGCGAGCTCAAGACTCGCGGCGACGCGTCGGTATTCCTCGACATGACGCACCTGTCGCCCGACTTCCTGGTCGAGCGCTTTCCGACGATCTTTAGCGCCTGCTTGGAGGTCGACATCGACTTGCGGACCCAGCCGATCCCCGTCGTCCCTGCCGCGCACTACCAATGCGGCGGCGTGCTGGTCGACAGCGAGGGCCGCACCCAGATTCAGGGCTTGTTGGCGATCGGCGAGGTCAGCTGCACCGGCATCCACGGCGCCAACCGACTGGCGTCGAATTCCCTGCTCGAGGCGGCGGTGTATGCCCGGCGGGCGGCAGCGGTCGCGTTGCAGCTGCTCGCCGACGCCGGCCCGGCCGATCTGCCGACGCCGGGCGGCTGGGATGTCGGGGTGGCGAGCCCGCCCGACGAGAAGGTGCTCTTCAACCAGGCCTGGGACGAGGTGCGGCGGCTGATGTGGAATTACGTCGGCATCGTTCGCAGCAATCGCCGCCTTGAGCGCGCCAAGCGGCGCCTGGAGCTGCTCTACGGCGAGGTGCGCGAGGAGTATTGGCGCTTCCTCATCAACGCGGACCTGATCGAATTGCGCAATCTCGTCACCGTATCGCGGCTGGTGGTGGCGTCGGCGCTGGCGCGTCAGGAGTCGCGCGGCTTGCACTACAGCCTCGACTACCCGGAGGCGGACGATGAGAACTGGTTGCGTGACACGGTCCTCCGTCGGCCGCTGGCTGACTAGGCGCGCCGCCGGCGCGTCACGCGCGGCGCCGGTTGCCGCCCTGTTCGTTTTCGCGACCGGACTTGCGGGGCACGCATACGCCCAGCCGCTCGACCAAGGCCTCTCGTGGCGGCAAGGCCGTGGCGATCCCAGCCAGCGCAACCGATCCCTCGGCAGTGCGCGCCTGGGCAAGGCGCCGGTGGCGCGCTGGCGCCTCCCGCTCGACAGCCGGCCGGCAAGCGCCTATGCGCTCGACGTCGATCTGCTCAGCGGCGACGAGATCGTCGGCATCGAAGCCGGCGCCGTGGTGGCACGCGACGTCTTTGGCGTCCTGCGCTGGCGGACCGCAGCCATCGGCGCCCAGGCGATCTGGCGGGTCGCGGACCTCGATGGCGATGGCCGGGGCGAGCTGTGGGTGTCCTGCCTCGACGGGGGCCGGGTGATCGACGTCGCCAACGGCGCAACGCGCTTCTCGACCCCGGCTGGCGGCTTTGGCGAGCTGGCGCGGCTGGAGGCGGCCGACGTCGACGGCGACGGTGATCTCGAGATCGTGGCCGGCAACTCAGGCGGCTTTGCGGTCGTGCACAACGGCCGGACGTGGGTCTTCGATGCCTCAGGCGCGACGCTCGGTGCCACGCCCGAGATCGATCCCAACGGCATGCCCCCCTTCGCCGAAAACTGCGGCGTGGTCGATCTCGACGGCGATGGCGGCGCCGACCAGCTCTGTGGCAGCACCAAGGTCTTGGGCAGTGGCCGGATGTTCGCGTGGCGATTGCGCGATCAGACGTTGATGGCTCAAGGCATCGACGGCGAGGGCCGCCACTGCACCCAGGTGCGTCCCGTCGTCCGTCCCGGCCGTCAGCCCCTCGCCCTCTGCGTTTCGGACAGTACCAACGGCCTGTTCTCCTGGCACGGTGTCGCGGCGTTCGCACTCAGCGGCGGCACGCTCCAACGGCTGTGGCTCTATGAGCCGACGCCGCAAGCCGAGGTCCGAATCGGCGGCCTGATGGTCGATGACCTCGACGGCGATGGCCTGCACGAGGTCCTGCTCGGTCAGCGCATCGGCGGGCTCGGCGATCTCATCGCCCTCGATGTCGACAGCGGCAAGGCGCTCCCCGGCGGCAAGGCGCTGCCGCGGATGCGGATCGGTCAGGGCGTCGGCGGCGCGTTGCTGCTGATGGCCCCGCCGACGCCGACTGTGGGCCCCGAGCCACTGACCATCGCGCGCTGGCGACGAGAGAAAGGCCTCTCGCCGCTGCTGACGATTGGGCCGGTCCAGGCCGGGGTGGCGCGGTCGACGAGCCCGACTCAGGTGGGGGCGGTGTGGACCCTGGCCGATCTCGATGGCGACGGCTTTGCCGAGACCTCGCGCTGGCTGGAGGTCGCCGCCAGCGGCGAGGTGATCGCCCGCAAACAGCGCGGCCTTGGCGGCAGGCCGCAGTTTGGCGCGAGCGGCAAGGGACCGGACGGCGAGCCTCGGCTCCTGGTCAGCGAGCGCGACGGCAGCTGCCACTGGCTCGACCTCGACAGCGCGACGGGCAACGACGTCGCCGAAGACGGCCGTCCCGACCTGGTCGTCCGCTCGCTGTCGACGCCGCACCTGAGCGTCGGCCATGGTCGGGTTGATGGTGACGGCGGCGCCCGGCTGGTCAGCGTCGGCGAGCCCGGTCGGCTGCGGGTCTATGACGCGCGGTCCGGCGACCCGGTGACGGCGCCGCCGGCGACCCTCAAGGTCGACCTCCCTGGCGGCGCGCTGCAGGCGAACCTCGCGGATGTCGACGGTGACGGCGCACGCGAGGTCGTCGTCCGCAACCACCCACCGGCGGGCGAGGCGACGCTGCGGGCGATGGAGCTCGACGGGGCGACGCGCTGGAGCGTCGTGGCGCCCGACAAGAAGTTGGTCTGGCCCGGCGGCGTCGACTCGATGCTGATCGCCGACGTCAACGGCGACGGTGCGGAGGACCTCGGCGTCGGCTGGCAGCCCGGCCCGGGCGCAGTGCTGCCTTGGCAAGGGCGATGGATCCTCGGCAAGGACGGCGCGGCGATCGCCCCGGAGCACACGCCCTGCGGCGAGCTACTGACCCGGACGGCAGCCCTGGACGTCAGCGGCGAGACAGCCGTGACTTGGGGCGCCATCTACCTTGATCGCCTTCGCTGCACCGTCCCTGGCGGCGCCTTGCTTGCCAAAGTCACACTTCCGGGGCAATCGGCGACCTATGGGACTGGAATGGTGGCTGATCTCGACGGTCTGCCCGGAGCTGACGTCGCTTGGAGCGGCGCCTTCAACGCCGTGGCCGCGGAGACAGCGGCCGGTGCGACGCTGTGGTCGCTGACGGGCAAGCAATATGCCGGCAGGAACGCGACGCTCCTCGACGTCGATGGCAAGCCGCGCTTCATCACCCGCGCCGGCGCCGGTCAGCTGGTCGCGCTGGATGGCGCGACGGGCGCCACGGTGTGGAACGGCTTCTACGCCGGCGGAGCGGCGCTGCCGACCGAAGCGACGCTGACGGCCACATCGCTGGTCGGCCTGGTCGGCGTGCAGGGCCTCTTTGACGCCGGGGAGGCGGGCGTCGTCGTCAGTTGCGCCGACGGCCACCTGCTCGGCATTGACGCCCGCGACGGCGGCGTGCGGTGGAGCCGCGACTACGGCGGACGGCTCGGCGCCCCGATCGCCGCGGACATCGACGCCGACGCCGACGTCGAGCTGCTGCTGCCGACCTCCGCGGGAACGCTGGAGGCGCTAGACCGAGACGTGCTGGCCAAGGTCGCCTGGGTCCGCGATAACTCCGGCGCCGGGCCAGCGACGAGCGACGTGGACGACGTCGACGAGGTGGAGTCGACCGAGCGGCTGCACGCCAACTGGGCGGCGGCCCAAGGCGCTGCGGGCTACAGCGTTCGCGTGGTCGACGCCTTCGGCGGCGAGATCTCGGGCCGAACCGACGTCGGCGCGGTGACCGCTGCCACCATCGCCGGTCTGCAGCTGCAGCCGCTCGGTCAGTACCGGGTCGAGGTCACGGCCTACGCCACCCACGACGGCGCCGGCGTCGAATCGCAGGCAGCCCTCAGCGATGGCGTGAAGGTCGTCGACGTGGGGCCGCCGGAGATCGTTGCCCTGACCGCGACGCCGGAGTTGGCGGTGGCGGGGACGACGATCGCGGTGCGGATGGAGGCACGCGACGCGACCCGGCTGGCCCGGCTACGGCTGCAGATCCGCGACGGCAGCGGGGCGCTGCTGGGCGAAGCGGTGGTCCAGGCTGCGAGTCGCGAGGCCTCCCTCGACCTCGCGTTCCTCGCCGTCGATGCCGCGGGCGAGCCCTTGCCAGAGGGCGCCTATCAGGTCTTCGCCGGGGCGCACGACGTCGGCGACCACGTAGCCAAGGCGACGTTGAGCTTCGTCCTCTGCGCAGCCGGCTCAGCACAATCCGCCCTCGGTCGCGGCGCCTGTGGTCCGTCGACTGCCGAGCCGACGGCGGCGATCGGCCAGGCCGAGCAGACCGACTGCGCCTGTCGCGCCGCAGGGGGCCGCCGCGGCCCGAGCCTGTCTGCCATCGCGCTGCTCTGCGGCCTCGTCGTGGTCATCCTCGCCAGGCGGGCGCCGCGTCAGCCCTCGAGCGGGCGCGTCTGCTCCAGCGCCCAGCGCGCGTAAGCCGCCACCGCCGAGTCGGCGGACAGCACCAGGATCTCTGGCACGGTGTACGGATGCAGGCGCTGCAGCTCTTCGCAGAGCGCTTGCACGCGGTCGGCTGCCGTCTTGCAGAGCAAAAGCGACTCGGCGTCGCAGACCACCGCACCCTGCCAGCGGTAGCGCGACACCGCCTGCGGAATGACGCTGACGCACGCGGCGAGGCGCGCCTCGACGAGCGCTGCCGCCAGACGCTCCGCGGCGTCGGGCGGGCAGCTGGAGAGCACGAGACGCATCGTCAACCTCCCTGGCGCCCGCGGCCGAGCCGGGCCACGACGGCGCGCAGCTGTCGTTGGCACTCGGGATCGAACCAGAACGCGAGGAAGACCTCGGACTCCCGCCCGAATCCGGCCTCGATGACGTCGGCGATGGGGGCCCGCAGATTCCGTTTGGTCTGCCGCCGCGCCTGCTCCGGCACAGCAAGCCGGCGCATCAGCTCAGCGCGGGCTGCGGCCTCGACGGGGCGGAGTGGCGGCGCATCGCTCGGGGCGTCTGGCGCGTTCGCGGCGCGGGCGGGAGTTGCTAAGCCGTCGTCGGGCGCTGGGTCCGCGAGGCCGTCGACGAAGCCGACCCGCAGCGCCTCTTCTGGATCGAGGAGCAGCCCCTGGGTCAAGAGGCGCTCGGCAGCGCGCTGGCCAAGCAAGTGGCTGACGACGTGGCACAAAAAGGAGGGTACGGCGAGCCCGACCGCCACCTCATTGAGGCCCATGCGGAAAGGCCCACGGGTCATCCACCGGTGATCCGCGGTGAGCGCAAGCACGGTGCCGCCAGCGGGTGCGTGGCCGTCGATGGCGGCGACGGCGCAGAGGGGCGAGCGATAGAGACGGATGAAGGTCGCGAAAAACTGGTTCCAGAACAAGCCCATCGCTGCCGCATCGAGCTGCAGGAGCGCCGGCAGATCGAGGCCTGCGGAGAAGAGGCCGGGCCGGCCGGCGAAGACGTAGCCGTCGACCCCTGCCTGCTCTAGCGCGTCGAGGCCAGCGCCGAGGTCGCTCAGCAGATCGCCATCGATCGCGTTCACCGGGGGGCGCTGAAGTCGCAAAGTGCCTACGCGACCGTCGATCTCGACGCTGACGCCCCGAAAATCGATGCGCTGCCCGCCCTGCGTCGTCATGGCCCTGCTCCTTGCTGCGCCGGCGGCATCTCTCGGCCCGCTCCGCACCACGCCGGCGATCCGCTGGCGCCGCGATGACGCGAAACTAGCGCGCGCCCGCGCATGGCGCCAGACTGCGCGACCATGGCAGACCACCTCAACGCGCCCCCCTCTGACCCACTCGACGCCTTGCGGCCTGCGCTGTCAGCGATCGTCGCCCGCTTTCAGGGCGGCGCCGACGACGAAGGCCCGGCGCTCATCGCCCCGCTCGGCGGCGGACTGATCAACGACACCTGGGCCGTCGGGAGCGATCGCGTCTTGCAGCGCCTGCACCCGATCTTCGCTGCGACGGTCAACGACGACATCGCCGCCCTGACCCCCGTCCTGCGCGCCGCGGGCGTGCCGGTGCCGGCGTTGCTGCCGACCCGGTCTGGCGCGTCGTGTGTCGTGGTGCCCGTGGGCGAATCGGCGGACCCGCGGGGCTGCGGTGTCTTTCGCATGCTGACGCGGCTGCCCGGGCGCTGCCACGCCAAGGTCGCCAGCCCTGCGATGGCGGGGTCGGCGGCGGCCCTGCTTGCGCGTTTTCACGGCGCGCTCGCCGACTGCGGCCACCGCTTCGCCTTTGTTCGGCCCGGCGCCCACGACACCGATCGCCACGTCGCGTCCGTGGGCCGCGCGCTGTCGGCGCACCCGGACCACCGGCTGGCGGCGGAGGTGCGCGAGCTCGAGCGCGAGCTGAGCGCCCGCTGGGCCTCGGCGCCGCGCCTGCCGGACCTGCCCGAGCGGATCATTCACGGCGACCCCAAGATCAGCAATCTGCTCTTCGACGACGCAGGTGAGGCGATCGGCATCTTGGATCTCGACACCATGGCGCGGTCGACGCTCGACATCGAACTCGGCGACGCCTTGCGCAGCTGGTGCAACCGCAGCGCCGAGGACGAGACCGCGATCCTCGACATCGACGTCTTCGCCGCCGCGCTCGAGGGCTACGCCGGCGCAGCCGGAGCGTCTTGGACCCAGGCGGAAGCGGCCGCGGCGTTGCCGGGGCTTTGGCGCATCGCGCTGGAGCTTTCGGCGCGGTTCGCCGCCGACGCCATCGCCGAGAGCTACTTCGGCTGGGACCCGCAGCGGGCGCGGGCACGCGGCGAGCACAACCTGATGCGGGCTCGCGGTCAGCTCTCGCTGGTGCGGGCGGTCGAGGAAGGGCGGCCGCGGCTGCAGGCGATCGCCAACCGCGCCGCCAGCGCCGCCAGCGCTTGATGCCGATCGTCGACCGCATCGCCGGCGCTGCCCGCGGCAAGGCCTAGCGCGATCGCTCAGCCACCAGGAGCGCCAGCGCCAGCGCCTCGTCCAATTCCGGTTGTTCTTCGCTGTCCTCACCTTCCGACGCCGCGGCGAGCGTGACGTCGACCTCCCATGCGACAGCCACCGGCACCGCAAGGGTCGCCAGCAGGCGGGCGTCGAGGGTCGCTCGGAGCGCACCGCGATGCAGGGCGCGCAGCGGCTCCACGAACTCGGGACCGAGCAAGGGGCGCTTGCGCAGCACATCGAGCAAGGTCGGGCCCGGCAAGAGCGGGGCCAGCGCCAAGAGCAGCCATTCCGGGCAGACCGGGTTGTGCGCCACCGCTGCGGAAATTGGCGCATTGGCGAGCCAGCGTGGCGAGAGCATCAGGGCCCAAAGCGCCCAGGGGTGGGTGCGGCGGTTGGTCGCGACCTGCATCAGGTCGTCCTGGCGCAGGCGCGGATTGCGTGCCAACAGCTCGACGACGGCGGGGTCGGTGTCGCAGAGCAGCCGCACCAGCTGTTCGCGCCGCGGTCCACGCGCCTGTTGGCGGCGGGTACCCAGCGGCAGGTGCTCGATGGAGACGTGAGGCGGCAAGGGACGCCCGTCGTAGGGCCCGGGATCAGAGAGGGTCGCGCGCAGGAGCGCAGCAGCGAAGTCTTGCCCACCCCGGCTGGCCGCCCCGATGAGGCGCGCGATCTCGGGCCCGGCAGGCCACTGCCGCTCGGCATCTCCGCGCAGGGGGCCGGCTGTCAGGGCCGGGCGCTGCCGCACGGTCAGCAGGACGTGGATCAACGAGAGGTAGAGCAGCCGCTGGTCGGGGTCGTTGCAGCGCCGCGCCGCGCGGTCGATGGCGGCGGCGATGACCTCCGGCGCCATGGCCTTGAGCAGCTCTGCCAACCGCCCGCTGCGATGATCGGGATCTTCAAGGGCAGCGACGCGCAGGGTGAGGGCGCGCAGCCGGGGATCGTCGTCGGCGACAAGCTCGGGGCCCGCCTCGCTCGCGTCAGCGTCGGTGGGTGGCGGCGCCTCTTCAGCGACGTCGACTTCGGTCATCGCAGGTCCAGCTCCAGCGATGTCGTCAGGCCGGCCTCGATGCGCACCGTCGTGGACCGATCGATGCCGAGGTCGTCGCGGCGAAACCGCACGCGGTGGATGCCTGGGGAGAGCGTCCAATTCAGCACCGGCGTCCGTTCCGGCAGCTTCTCATCGTCCACATAGACGTCCGCGCTCGGCACCGAGTCGATGAAGAGGTAGCCGCGGGCGCTGCCGCCAAGCGCAGCGTCAGGGCCGAGCAGTCCGATGTCGCCGACCGCAGCGATGACCTCGCCGCGGACGATGGAGATGAAGCGCGCGTAGATCGGGCTATCGTGTGCCAGCGGATCGACCACGACCACGGTGCGCTCGACATCGCCACGGCGGTAGGTCAGCTCAAAGATCGGCAGCGCTGAGGTCGCTGGCATCTGACGCACACCCTGCTTGTCGCGAGGCAGAGCGGCAACGCCCTTCGGCTCTTCGAGTTGGGTGGCGCCGATCGCCTCCAGCCGCTCGAGGACAAGGCGCAGGAGCGACCGCTCGACCAGCTCCGTGCGGATCACAGCGTCGCGACGCCCCATGGTGCCGCGCAGGTGCGAGGCGACGGCGGCGCCTCCGCGGGCGGAGATCTCGTAGGCGACGTACTGGAAGGGGCCCGGATTGGCGCGCAAGAAGACGCGAGCCCAGGCGCCGTCGAGCCCGTCGCGGTGGCGCGACTGCGGTGGCCCGTCGTCCTCGAGCACCTTCGGCAACGGCATGCGCTCGGCGAGCGACGGCGAAGCACCGGCGGGCGTCGCATTCGCTGCGCGAGGGACCGTCGGCGCCGGCGCTGGCGTTGCAACACCCCGAGGCGTCCCAGCCTCGGCGATCTGCGTCGCGCCGGCGCCTCCGCAGGCGGTCAGCAGGCATGCGCAAGAGGCCAGCCACGCGCGCCCGGCGCTGACCCAGGGACGGGCGCGCCCCGGCGCCCGTGGGGCCGCTCGCCTCGCCACCATGCGACTAGGACGCTGCGGCGGCGAGGCCCGCCTTGACCGGAGGGGGCGCCGGGTGGAGGGCGACCGTCGCCTCGCTGTCGTCGATGAGCGACGCACGGCGCAACAGCTCGACGATCTCGACATCCTCCAGCGTGCAGTCGCCGACCTTGGCGTGGCTCCAGATGGCCTCGACCCGCGCGTCGGTGATCTGCAGCCCGTGCTCATGAAGCCAGAACTGCACGTTGGAGCGGCCCGAGTAGTAGCCGATGTCGACGCGCTGGCGACAGCCAAAATCTGCCGCTGGAACACTGGAGTAGACGCGGTCTGCCAGGTCGCGATCGCCTCGCTGCAGCGCCTTGATCACCGCGGCGGCGTGGACGCCGGTGGCGGTCCGGAAGGCGTCGCTGCCAAACACCGGATAGTTATAGGGAATCGGAACATTGTAGGCCTGGCTCACCTTGCGGACGTAGTCGCCGAGCGGGCGCAGGTCGCGGTCGATGATGCCCAGCAACTTCAGGTTGATCAGGAGCTGGTCGATGCTCGAGTTGCCGACGCGTTCGCCGACCCCGAGGGCCGTGCCGTGAACGCGATCGAAGCCGTGCTCAAGGGCGAAGAGGTTGAGCGTCAGGGCCAGGCCGCGGTCGTTGTGGCCGTGCCAGTCGAGTTCCACATGATCGGCGCCCCAAGAGCGCAGCATCGATCGCACAAAATTCAGGAGGTTGAGCAATCCGTCTGGGGTGGCGTGGCCGACGGTGTCGGTGAGGATGAGCCGGTCTGCGCCCTCCTCGATCGCCGTCTCAAAGAGCCTGGCCAGCGTCATCGGGTGGCTGCGGATCGTGTCCTCGGTCACGAACGAGACCTTGCAGCCGCCGCGAACGCCGATGCGGACTGCCTCGCGAACGAGACCCTGCATTTTCGCGAGATCCCAGCCCTCGACCAGTTGGCGAATCGGGCTGCTGCCGATAAAGGCACAGATCTCGAGGGGAACGCCGGTCTTGTGGGCGATGTCGACGACCGCGCCGACGTCCGCAGGGTGGGTCCGGGCTGCGCAGTTGGGGAGGATGGCCAGCTTGGCGTCGCGGATCTCCTCGCAGAGGCGCGTCACGTCATCGACCGCCTGCTGGCCGGCGCCGGGGAGGCCGATGTCAGCGACGTCGATGCCGCAGGCCTCCATCAGGTGCAGAATCTCAAGCTTGTCGCCGATGGTTGGGTTGCGGACCGATGGCGACTGGATGCCGTCGCGCAGCGTCTCGTCGAGCACCTTGAAGGGACGGCGGATCACGCGACCCCGTCTCGCGACCTCGTTCCAATCGTAGATGATGGCACCGCGCTCGCCGACGCCCTGCTCTGCCCCCGCCATCGCTCGCCTCCGTCCCGCCACTGCACGGCGCGCGATCCGCCACCGCGCTGCCCGTTACGCGCGCTGGGTCGCCCTAGGGCTTGCCGCCCGCGCCTTTGCTCTTGCCAGCCTTGCTGGCGCCCTTGGACGCCTTGGTCCCGGCTGCCTTGGCAGCTGCGTCGTGGGTCGGCGGGATGGTCGTGCGTTCGCCCCACTCAAAGCCATAGCCGATGGCGCCGAAGGTCAACAGCGTCGGCTGGACCAGGCGCAGCGGCTTGCCTTTCTTCAACTCGGTGCCGGCGGCCAAGGTCATGAACTTGCTGCCGAGATCGGTGATGGTCACCACGCCGTCCTTGTGGATCAGCTTTGCGTGGCGCGGGCTGACCGTGGCGTGATCGATGCGGGCGCCAGCGCTGGCCGCGCTGCCGACGATCACCTCCGCCGTCAGCAGCTCGATGCGGTGCTTGCCGTCTTCCGAGACCAAGAATCCCCAAGGCTTCTTGGCTACGGCTGGGGCTTCCGGCTTCGCGTCCGCCGGTGCGGCCTGTGCTGCCGCCGCCTGGGCGTTCTTGGCGGCTGGCGTGGGCGCCTTCGCGGCGGGCGCTGCGGCTCTGGCGGCGGCAGCGGGCGGTGCTTCCTGGCCCTTGGCCGGCCCCTTCGCCTGCGCCGTACCGACGGCCGGCGCCAGGATGGCGGCCAATAGGGCCACGCGAGCGGCAATGGGCGCTCGCCGTTGGCCGCGTCGCTCCAGCATGAATCCAGCCATGGTTGACCTCCGGTCGGCTCCCCCAGCCGCCGCAGCCATCTCGCCATCGCCGCAGCGCAGGGTCAAGCGATCTACGCGCCGGGGCCGGCGCCGTCGGCACTGCATGGGGGCGTTCCGCCCTCGCTCTCTGCGTCGCCCTCGCCGAGGCGCAAGGCGCGCTGTGCCCAGGCGGGGCCGTGGCCGCGGCGCAGACGCTCGACCGCGAGGTGGGCTGCTGCGCCGCCGTCGACGAGGTCGCGCAGCGTCTCGACAAGCCCCGCCGGCGGGGACGGAAGGGGGGTGCCCTCGACGAAGGCGATAGGCCTGCCGCCGGAGACCGCGTTGACCATCAGCGCGAAGTCGGCCGTCTGGAGGTCGGTTGGGAGCAGGTCGACGCGTGACACGGCGCCGAGAGGCGATGGACCCGCGGTGGGGTCGAGCAAGGCCTCCAGCAGCGCCATCGTCGTGCTACGCAGGGGCGCTGCCGCCTCGCTGGGCGTGTAGAGCCGGCCGCCGCGACCGACCAGCAGCGCGGAGGTCGTCGCCTCGCTGAGACGGCCCTCGACGTCCAAGAGCAGCACGTCGTCGTGCCCGCGGCCCTGCGCCGCCCGAAGCAGCGCGCGCTCCGTGGCCACGGAAGCGCGCTTGCAGCCGGCGAGCGGATCTCCAGCGCTGCGGAGACGAGGTCCGATCGCGACCCGCGCAGGCGAGCGGACGCGATCGTCCGCAGGGCGACTCTGCGCCACCAGCGCCGCGCGCCCCGGCGCCTGCACCGGATCGAGGTCGTCGTCGGCGTAGAGGTCGACGCGCAGGCGCACAAAGGCACGCGGGTCGAGCCGAGACGCTTGCCGATGCGCCGCCGCGGCGTCGCAGAGGGCGGTCATGACGGCCGCCTGGCCGGGCCAAGGCAATGCAAATGCGACGGCGTCGCTGCGCAGACGGCCGAGGTGCAGGTGCAACGCAGGCACGGCTGCCGCGAGCGAGGCCGGGCCCGAGAGGCCTGCCGCGCCGACCAGCAGCGTGGCGTAGATCGCTTCGCCGTGGCGGGACCTGGGCGCGCCGGCGAGGTGCGGCAGCGGGCGATCGGTGCTCATCGTAGCGGCGCCGTACGCCCCACCGAGGCGGTGTCGGGGCGGCGGTGGGTGCGGCCTGGCAGGTAGGGTCCGGTCGCGATCGAGCGCTGCCCGTGCGCCAGGGACACAGCCGCGAGGGCGTTGGCGAGTCCGCGCGTCTTGGTCAGGAGTTCGCCCCACTCGGCCAGCGGATCGGAGTCAGCGACGATTCCAGCGCCCACTGCCAACTCGCCGCCGCCGGGTCCGACGATGGCTTGGCGAATTCCGACCGCGAGCTCGACTCGGCCGTCAGGCCAGAGGGCACCGAGGGCGCCGCAGTAGGGTCCGCGCCGTCGCGCCTCGCGGACCACGATCTGCTCGATCGCGGCGATTTTCGGGGCGCCGCTGACGCTGGCGGGCGGCAGCAGCGCCTCGAGCAGCGCGGCGCTATCGACTTCAGGTGCGAGGACGGCCTCGACCTCGCTCTCGAGGTGCCACAGCGTCCGATAAGCCACTGCTTCACACAGGGCGCGCACCCGCACCCCGTCCGCTGTGGCAACGCGACCGAGGTCATGGCGCACCATGTCGACGATCATGGTGTTCTCGGCCCGCTCCTTGGCGCTCGCCAAAAGCGCCGCCCGCCGCCGCAGATCTTCCACCTGGCCTGCCCCCGCGGCCTCAAGGGCCCGAGCGGAGGTCCCCTTAATCGGGCGGCTGCTCGCCAGCCGCGTCGGCGATGCCCCGGCCGGCGAGACGCGAACCAACCGTTCCATCGAGGCGGAGATAAGGCGTTCGGGTGGCCCACCGGGACTTCCCCGCGACGGCAAGTCGATGATGGCGGCGTAGGGCACCTGCTGCGCCGCAGAGAGCGCGCGCCACAGCGAGACCGGATCGACAGCATGCGCCGCCTCTGCCCAGCGGCGCGGCAACGGCAGCGCCCGGCTGAGGTTGACCTGGTAGACGCGCCCATCGGCGATGGCGTCCAGAACGGCCTCGACCTCTCGAGCGAAGGGCGCGCTGCCTTCGCTGAGGCCGGCCAACCAGGCCTCGACCGCGGCGCTCCCTTCGGCGACGGCGGCCTCGTCCGCGCTGGTGGCCTGGGCGGCGGGGACCGGCTGCAGGTCCCTGGGATCGAAGACCAGCCAAAGGCCATCTGCGGCCGCGGCGAACTCTGTGGCCCCGGTGGGTCGGCGCGAACCGCCACCGCTGTCAGAGGCCAGCCCGCCCACCGGATCGCGTGCCGAAGCTCCGGGGGCTTCGGCCCGAGGTGCCACGGCCCGGAGCTCCAAGGCTGCACCGAGCTCGAACCCGAGGTAGCCAAAGGCGGCGAGGCCTTCTTGAGCGAGCGCAGCCAACGCGCGCAGGTGATCGCGGGCGCGGGCCTGGTCGCCGCGCCCGCCGTCGCCCCGAAGCTCGCAGCGCAGCTCGCTCACGACGGCAGCCGCCGGCAGGCGAAAGGCGGCGGTCTCCGCAGCGTGCCATGTGCCAGCGACTTCGGCAGGAGGCCGGTAGCCGGCGCAGGCGGCGACCATGGCCGTCGCGCCTTGAAGAGGCGGCGGGTCGGTCGGGGGCAGCGGCGTTCGGTGCGCGATCACGGTCGGTCCTGTGCGCAGGCTCGGTCCATCCCACGCCGGTTCCGCCCCGCGCCCTGGCGCGCGGGTGCGTCGCCACGCTGACGTTGGCAGAAGGCCCGGCCGTCGGCTAGCCATCAGCCTCGAACGGGCCCGCGGCGCCAGCGCAGTGGCTCGGCGAGCCTTGGGACAGCAGCGCCGGCGCGAGAGGCGTGGGTTTGCATGACCGCGGGTCGCGTGCCATGTTGGGGACGGAGGATTCACCCCCCATGGCTGCCGCCTTCGCCACTTCGACCGCGTCGCCTCGCGCCGACGGCAACCTTGCCACCGAGCACTTCGCGTCGAGCTCCGCCGATCACTTCGAGCTCGCCGCAGACGTCGATTCGGCGCTGCGAGCCTACATCCGCGAGCTCGAAGAGCTCTTCGTCGCCCTGCGCGGCCGCGGTCTGCTGTGGAGCCGCGACGACGTCGCGTGTGCGACCGCATGGTGGCAAGCCGGCGTCGCGCTGACCACAGCCCGTCGGGTCCTGGAGGGCCGCGTCCGCGCCCAGATCGCGGTCGGCGGCGCCCTTGCGGCGGCGATTACGCTGCGCAGCCACGACGCGGCGTTGCGCAAAGCGCTTGGTCTCGCCTTGAGCACGGGCGACCTGACCGGGGCTGAAGCGTCCAACGCCGACGGGCACTTCGCGGCCTCACACGCCCATCATCGCGGGTCCGATCCCGCCCTCGATGACGTGGCGCATCGGGCCGCCGAAGCCAAGGGGCTGGCCGCCTCGGCCGCGGATCCGGCCCTGGCGGGTGCCCTCGCGAGCGCAGGCAAGGCCATGGCCCGCCGCCTCGCTGACGCGGACGCCGATGGCCCAGCGGTCCTCGCCGCTGGGCGTCAGGCCTTGCGTCGGCGCCTGCTGAAGGGCATCGGCGCGAGCGCGCGCGCTGATCTCGACGCCGACGTCGACGGGTTGGTGGCCCTCGGCGTCAGCCGCAGCGACGCCTACGAGATGGCCCTTTCGGCGCACTTCGGGGCGCCCTGGCCTGATCTCGAGGGTTGGCGGCTGCGCCCAACGTTGCCGTCGTGGCGACCGCAGGCCGCGCAAATGCAGCAAGTCTCGGAACCGCCGGGCAAATGCCGCGCCGCTGAGCCGGCACAGGCGCCGCTGGCGGCGAGGAGGGCCGGATGACGCGCTGCAGACACTGCCTGGGCCGAGACGTCCTGACCCTCGCCGGACCACGCCACGCCGAGGCGCGGGTCTGTCGCCACCGTGCGGGCTGTGGCCGTTGCCACGATCGTGGCGTCGAGGTGTACCTGGACGCCATGGGTCGCGAAGTCGCCGCGCCGTGCGGCTGCGGCCTGCTCGAGCTCGCCCGTCGCACCGCGATCTACGACCGTGCCGCGATCCCCGCCCGCTTCCACGACGCACGCTTCGACGGCTACCAGGCGCGCGACGCCGAGGGTAGCCAGCATGGGGCGCGCGTGCTCTTCACCGAGCTCATCGACCGATTTCGCCCAGGCGACCGGGGCGTCGGCCTCTCTGGCCCGGCAGGCGTGGGCAAGACGCACCTGCTGGCAGCCCTCGCCGGCTACTTGTCGCTGCAGCGTGGCATTGAGGTGCGCTACACCGACTTCAGCGATCTGGTGTCGGAGCTGCGCGCGCGCTTCGAAGTCGGCGGAGGGTCGGAGGCCCTGGTCGGCACCATCGCCGACGCCGAGGTGCTGTGCATCGACGAGCTCGGCAAGGGCCGGGCCACCGAGTGGGAGCAGTCGATCGTCGACGCGATCATCAGCAGGCGCTACAACCGCGGTCTGACGCTGTTTTATGCGACCAATCACCCGCTAGACGATCACGCCGGCGGCCACGGCCTGGAGCCGCTCTCGGCGCGCATCGGCGCCCGCGCCGCCTCACGCCTGCGCGAGATGACGCGCCAGCTGAGCCTGCAGGGTCCGGACGGTCGCGCGATGCGCGTCAACGCAGGCGCCGCGGGCGATGTCGGCGAGTCGAAGGCGACCGCAGAGGGCAGGCAGCGGGGCGGCGGCGCGCGACAGGCCACGAGCGAACGCCCGGGCGGCTCGGCAGGGCTTGGCGCCTGGGCCACAGCGCCGGGCCTGCGGCCGGTCGCTGCCAAGGACTGATCGATGCGATGCCCGCGCTGCGGCCACGAGCAGCCTGACGCACCGGAGTGCGTGGCCTGCGGCGTCATCGTGCAAAAAGCGCTCGCGGCGGCAGCTCGCGGCGCTGGACCACCCAGCGTTGGGGTCCCAACGGCGCGGCGCCCGCCGGCCGGCATCGCCGCCCCGCCTGCCACGGCCCAGCACGAAGCCGGCGCCCCGCTGACGTCGCCCCCACCCGGACCTTCCCCCGCGGCCGCTGCCGTCACCGCGGCCTCCGACGCCGTCCATCGCCTGCGCGGCGCTGTGGGCGATCTGCGGGCGACACGCAAAGGCGCCGTGACGTTGAGCCCCTCCTCCCGAGCCCAACTGCTGCGAGAACTCGGCGAGATGACAAGCCAGGGCGTGCCATTGCCACGCGCCGTTGCGGCCCTGGCCGGCGCGATGCGCAAGGGTGAGCGGGCCAAAGCGCTCTCCGCGCTGTCTGCCAGCCTAGAGCGGGGCGATGCGCTGGCCGAGGCGCTCCAGGTCGCAGGCTTCGACCCGCTGGAGGTGGCGCTCGTTCGCTCCGCCGAACAGAGCGGCGCGGTCGGCCCGGCCATGGTGGCGCTCGCCCGTCGCCTGCAGCAGACCATCGAGATCGGCCAGCAGATCCGCGCCGGCCTCGGCCAGCCCTTGATGCTGGCGCTGAGCGGCGCGGCCCTTCTACCGGCCCCACGCGCGATTGCGGACGGGTTTGGCGCTTGGGCAGCGGCGGCCGCCATCGGCGTCATCGCGGTCCTCGCCCTCGCCGGTGTGGTGCTCTTCGGCGCCCCCTGGTTGATGCGGGCGCCGGCGGCACGCGCTCGGCTGCTGGCGATCGGTGCGGCCCTGCCCGTGGTCGCAGGCTGGCTGAGTCACCGCCGCTTCTCGCTCTTGTTCGGGGCGCTGGCGCCGGCGATCCAGGCCGGGATCCCGCTGGACGACGCCCTGACCCTCGCGGGAGACGCCATCGGCGAACCGTCGACCGCCTTGACCGCCCGTGCCGTCGGCGCCGAGGTGCGGCGCCAGGGCGGCCTCGCCGAAGCTGCGCGCAAGCTCCCTGGCATCGACGAAGAGACGCTGGGCCGGCTCGCCACGGCGGAGCTGACCGGCGATCTGGCGGGCGTCTGCCAAGAGCGCGCCAGCACCTTCGCGGTGCGCCACGTCGCCTCGATGGCGGCGGCGGCTCGCGCGCTGCGCTTCGCTGTGGCAACGGCGGTGACGGTGTCGATCGCGATCAGCATCGTCGGCCAGATGAGCAAGATGATCGGCGATCCCATGGCGATGCTGCCGGCGGGCGAGCGCGGCTCACTCGAACGCGAGCTGCAACGGGCCATGCCGCAGATGGGCAGCGGCCTGCTGGGCTCACCGAGCGGCGGCGGTGCAGCGCCGGCCATCGACGAGGCCGACCTGCTGGACCCTGAGGGAGCAGCGCGGCGCCAGCGTAAGCGAGCCGGCCGTCCCTGATCCCTGGCTGAGGCTGGCGCGGTACCCAGGCCAGGTTGGCGCAGGGCCCGCACCTCGAGGCCGCGCGCCCCGCGGCAATTCGGGTAGACTGCTGGAAGGCGCGATAGCCGGGCGTGGACCCAGGCGCACCCGATCCGCTGCGGTCGGGGTCCGATGCGATCCAACGGCTCCAAGTAGACGATCGGCTATCACACGAGACGATCGCCAAGCTGTGTCGGCGGTCATGGGCGCGAACACTAGTCGATCGCTGAGCGACGCTAGACGATCGTGTGATGTCAGTCAGAGGTCCCGACAGTCGTGCACGTTCTGTGGGGACGCTGCCGGCGGCTGTTGCGCATTTACGCTTCAATTCAATGTGATTACAAGACGCAGGCCGTTCGGGCATGCGCGGGATGATCATCGCTCGTGACGCCCCCCGAAGTCCAGGCCGCCTCGAATGCCCACCACGCCATCCCCCGAGCCGGGTCGGGAAGTCGGCTAGATACGCTAGTCTTTACAGACGTTTATGGAGTGAGGTGCGCGACGCTCGGCCCACGTCATCCAAAGGCGCCAGAGGCGGTCATGGACACCTTTTTTCGGGTCGATTGTTGTCAAGTAATGCGACCTGCGCGATGCTTCGTCCTGCCAGCCACCCCGGCGCTCAGCCGGTGGAAGCTCGTGTCCCCACACGCGTTTCAGCCCTTGTACGCCCCGAGTTTCCGGAGGCCGTTGTGCCAGCGCACTTCCGCGCCTCCCCTTGCCGCACCGACGGAGCCCGCCGTGCCGAGCCTTGCCGCCATGAACCGAGATGACGCCCCGCCTTCCCCCTCATTGCCACGTGGCGCCAACCGGCCCGACGGTCGGGCCGACGCCAAGATCGAGGGCCGCGCCGTGGGCAAGCGCGAGGGACGCGCCGACGCACGGCCAGGCCGCGCCCCGCGGGACGAGACCCGCGCCCGCTCGCAGACAACGCCCGCCCGTCGGCTGACCCGGGCCGAGATCGCCGCGGGCATCGCGCTCGCCGACGACATGGACTACCGCCGCCCGCGCACACGAGCAGACTGCGAGAACGGCATTCGGCCGTGCCCCTTCGTCTCGTGTCGCTACCACCTGTACCTGGACGTCAACCCGACGACGGGGTCGATGAAGCGCAACTTTCCCGACCTCGAGGTCTGGGAGATGCCGCAGACCTGCGCGCTGGACGTGGCCTCACAGGGCGGCGTGACGCTCGAAGAGGTCGGCGAGATCATGAACCTGACCCGCGAGCGCATCCGGCAGCTCGAGCAGGCCGGGCTTGAGCGGCTCCAGCAGGAGTCCTTCGTCTCTGAGGCGCTGCGCCTGGAAGGCAAGGCCTAGCCGGTGCGGCAGGCGCTCCTGCTCGGGGCGGTCGCCGACGAGGCGGCACGCTTGGCCCTTGTCGCCGCGGTCGATGCCCTGACGCAGGCCGGCTACGCCGTGCTGGCGACGGGCGACATCGGAAGCGCCATCGGACGTGCCGGACGCACGGTGCTGCCCATCGAGCTACACACCCGCGAACCCTCCCTCCTGGGGGGCCGGTTCGAACTGGCACACCTTCGCGTCTTTGCCGCCGTCGCCGGCGACTTCAACGATCCTCGCGAGGCCGACGCCCTGCGCGCGCGCAGTGTGGCGCCGATCGAGATCGTGTGTGGTCAGTTGCCATTGTCGGGCCGCGTGCTCGGCTCCGATGCGAGGGGCGCGTTCATCGGGGCGATGGCGTTGCGGCGCTCGCCTTGGCTCTTGCATGCCGCCGTCATCGAGTCGGCTTGCTTGCACGCCGAAGACATCTTGGTGCTGCACGATCCGAGCCGCCTGCCCGAGCTTCTCAAGAGCTTGCGCGGGGGCGGCATCGACGTTGCCCGACGCGCAACGCTCGCGGAAGATGCCTGGCGGCACATCGGCGCTTTTCGCGATGCGGCCGCTGAATTGCTCGGACTTCCCCGCGCTTCCGTGGCCCCACAGAGCGATTTCGGCGCGCGGTTCGGTCACGGCGTGGCGGTGCCACCGCGCTCGGTCACCCGAATCTCAGGCGCGGTCGTCGGCATCGTCGACCCGGTGGTGGTGCACCCGCAGGCAGTCGCTGGAGCCACGAGCCGAACCTCAGGGGCGTTCGCGCCTACGTTGCTGGCCGCGTCGGCCAGCCGGGTCTCGGGCGCGCATGCCATCGTCGACGCGACAACGCACGCCGTCGTCGGAACGGAAGCCCATGCGGCGATTGCGGAGCCGGCCGCCGCGCTCGAAGCGACCGCCGCTGACGCGCCCGCCGAGGCCGAGGCGGCAAGCGCGTGGCCCGAGCTCCCGGTCGGCAGCCGCGCCCATGTTGCCTTGCCTGCTGCCGCCCAGCCGCAGTTGGGCGCCGAGGCGGCGACGCTTGACGCGATCGACCCGACCCGTCGCGCCGATTTGGCCGCGGCTCTTGCGGTCCTCGAGGCCCTCGACGAACCCGCTGTGGTCATCGCCAGTGGTGGCTTGCCGTGCGTCGCGGTGCGGCAAGTCGGGTCGGCCGCGCGCGCCATGTTGCGGGCATTCGCCGCGGATCCCTTGGCCCTGCAAGGCGGAACCCTGGCCACGACGGTCGTACTCGATCTCACAGCGACGCGCGCGCTGCTGGAGCCGGCCGGCGCCTCGCTTGGGCGCATCGCGTGGATCGAGGCGGAGGACGAGGCAGGGGCGATGCTGCAAGCGGAGCAGGCCACCCGCACGCTGCAGTTCCAGCGCCGGCCGGACGCCAGCCACAGCCTAGTCTGCGATGCCCTCGGCGCCTGGTTCCTGCCAAGGCGCGCGCTGCCGTCGGCCAATACGCTTGCGTCCAAGCTGGCGCATCGGTTGCAGGCGGGCGGCGCCCCCGGAGCGGCGGCCGCGGCGCTGCGCCTTGGGTTGGCGTTGGTCCGGCTCTTGCCCGGCCGCAGCGCTGTCGCCGTTCATCCGGAGCTGGCTTTCGCCATTGTCGGCGGTCAGGCGCACATCAGCGACGCACTGCAGATCGCCATCGCCAAGGTGCGAAAGCCCCTCCCAGGCACGATCCTGGTCGCCAACGCGGTGCCCCCTGACCTGCGGTTGTTGGCGTCTTGGGTCGCAGCCGATGCCCCCGTCGCCTTCGTCGATCTCGCCCCGGGGGCCACCCTGCCGGCGGGGTTGGCAGGGCCGCCGCCGCTGATGCTGAGCGCTGCCGAGCTGGATGCCTGGGCCGCCGCCGAGGCGACGAGCTAGCGCGCAGCCCGCCGCCGTCCGGCCATGATGCGGCTGCGTTGACGCCCCCGGGGCCCGCGCCACCTTTGCGTCATCTCAGGCTTCCCGCCGAGTCAGATGCCCTGTCCATCGCCGAGCTTCTGATGCCTGGTGGCGCATTTGACTGCGCCGCGGCGCCGACCGTTGGCGGCAGTCGGCTCCAGAGCGGCCGGCGCGTGGCGTGGGGCTGCTTGACGCGACTGGCCGCAGCAGCCCAAGGTTGAGGGCCGGGAGGCGCTGGTCGATGCAGGTGCGCTGTGGACAATGCAACGCAGGCTATACGCTGCCTGCGGACCGGCTCGCGCCTGGGCGCCGAGTCCAGTTCTCTTGCCGCCACTGCGGCGACCGCATCGTTGTGCAGGTCCCGGCAGAGGGCGCGGCCCTCGATCCCGCACCTGGCCCGAGCCTGGAGGCTGCTTCGGTGGCGCCCCAGCCCGCCGGCGTGGCGCAACGCCCGGTCGTCCATCAGGCTGCCGGGAGCCACGCCGCTCCACACCACGCGGTCGCATCCCCCGCAGCCGCAGCGGCGCCGGCCGCAGTCGCGCCGGCTCCGGCGCACGTGGCTCGCGCTCCCAGCGGAGGCCAGGCCGACGCGCCGCGCCAAGATGAGGCCCGCTGGTTCGTCGCGGCGGCGGACGGCAGCTACCGCAAGCTCAGCGAAGCCGAGCTGGCCGGGGAAATCGTCCGTGGCGTCGTCAGCGGAGAAGTCCTGTGTTGGCGCAAGGGCTTTGACGCGTGGCTGCCGCTCCAGCAGAGCGACCGCTGGGCTCCTGTGTTCGCGGCCTCTTCGTCGCCCGAGGCCCCAGCCGCGGCCGCAGCCTTGCTTGAGGCGCAGCAGGCGGCGGCGACGATCGACGAGCCTGGTCTGGCGGCCGCCCCGCCCCCGGACGCTGTGGCGTCTGGCGGGCTGCGGCCCCGGCGACGAACGGACGTAGGGCTCGGCACATCCGGTGCGCTCGCCGAAGACGGCGCGGCACGCGCCCATGAGCCCGCAGGCAAAGCCGTCGAAGCGACACAGGCGATGGCGACCGTCGACGTGCCGATCGTCGACGAGCGCGCCGTAGCGGCGCAGCAGAGCCGCGACGGTCATGCCCGCGAGATGTCGGTGGCCGCGATCGCCGAGCGCATGGCTGCCCAGCCGCGTCGCTCCGACGGCCCGTCGCGCGTCGTCGGTGTCTCCAGCGGAGAAGGCGGGCAGGCGGCAGTTTCGCTGCCGGTTGTCAGGCCCTCGCGGCCGGAGCCACCGCAGGGGGCGGCCGTGCGCGTTCGGCCGCGCCTGCCGGATCGCCGTGCTCAGTCCGGCGTGCAGCGCTCAGCCTCCTCTGCGGTGGAGGCTGCCGCCGCAGCAGAGGCGTTGCGGGCCCCAGCGCGGCGTCCGGACCCGGGCACCCCCAGCCGGAGCAGCGTCCCAAGCGACGCCTACGGGGCAGGCGAGGCGCGCGCAGCCGCTGGCGACGACGCCGATGGCGCCTGGGCGCCGGCGACCGACACCTACGTCGGTCCACGTGACGGCTTTACGCGCCGCGTAGGTGACGCAATGGACCGCGAGCGGCTGCTGGCGATGGTCGGCGCAGAGAACCGCGCCCAAGCTGAGCTGCGGCGCTGGCAGTGGATAGGCCTGGGCGCGTCGATGGCGGCGATCTTGGGCCTCGCACTCGGCGCCTGGGCCACACTCGCCGCCAGGCGCGCACAGCAGGAGCACGCCGCCTGTCTACAAGCGCTGGAGGCCCCGGCCACCGACGCTTCGCGCACCGCGGCCGGCGCCGATGGCCGGCGGGCGGCGGCGATTCGCGCCGGCCAGGCGGCAGCGGCGGCGACGCCACGGCTGCCCACCACCGACGGGCGCCTGGCGCCGACCCCAACGACCGAAGACGAGCCCCCGCCCTCGACGGATTCCGACGAGGCGGCGCGTGAGGAGCCAAGGTGAATGACATTGCCGCGGCGGCAGACCACCGTCGCCACGACTATGGCCGTCAACTTGAGGACTTCGAGGTCGGCGCGGGCTATCACCATCCCTTCGAGGTGACGGTGGACGCGGCCATCGTCGGCCCCTACATGGCGAGCTTCATCGACGCGACCCCGCTGTGGAGCAGCGACCGCGTCGCCCGCCACCATGGGCTTCCGTGCCGCCCGGTGCCGCCCCACCTGCTGCTGAACCTGGGGCTCTCGTTCTCGGTCCACGATACGTCGCAGCAAGCGATCGCTCACCTCGCCTACGTCCGCGTGGCGTTCCCCAAGGCGTTGCCGATCGGCGGCACGGTGCGCGGCGCGACGCGCGTCCTCGACGTCAAGCCGAGCAGCGACGGCAAGCGCGGCGTGGTCACCGTCCATACCGTACTGGTCGACGAGGACGGCGAACGGGTGCTCGATCTCGTCCGGCGGGCGTTGATTCGCGGTGGGCGACTGCAGGCACGCCCGCCGCTCCCGGTGGCCACAGGCGCAGGCGCGGACGAAGATGCGCTGCTAGGCCGTCTGCCGGCGCACACGTTCGCTGACGCGGTCACCAGCACGGGACCCGATCGCCGCTTCGTCCCGCCCCTCTTCGGCCAGTTCGAAGATCTGACACCCGGTCTGACGCTGGTGCACGCCAATGGCCGCACCGTCGGCGAGAGTGAGCACATGCAGCTGTCGGCCATCTGCCGCAACAGCCACCCGCTGCATTGGGACGCGATTTACAGCGGCGCATCGAGCTTTACCGGCGAGCGAGTCGTCTACGGCGGCCTGGTGCTGGCCTGGACGCTCACGCAAGCCAGCATGGACGTCGGCGGCCACGCGCTCTGGGAGATCGAGTGGAGCGACGGCGCCCACCCCGCTCCTGTGCAGGCCGGGGACACGATTTTCGCTTGCAGCCGCGTCATCTCTGCGCGCGTTCTCGACGACGCGGTCGGTGAGGTCGTCCTGCGCCACGTCGGCGTCAAGAATGTCCGCCCTGAGGCGCTGCTGGCGGCCGGCGGGGATCTCTTCACCGCGGAGCGCGACAAGCCGACACAGCTCGCGGCCGGCGAGCCCGATCGGCGAATCCCCGAGAAGGTCGTCGAGATCACCCGCCGGGTGTTGGTGCGGCGTCGGAGCCCGACCTAGCCTTTGTTCGCCTGGCGCAGCGCAGAAGCGCTCGGCCCGAGCGAGAAGGCCGTCCCTCGTGGGCCAAGGATGAAGCGTTGTCGCCGCTCAACCGGCGGCCCCGCCCTGGCAGGCAGCGCCGGACCGCCGGAGCGTGGCGCTTCAGCGTTGTGGTGGATGCGATCGTCCCTAGGGCAGGCGCAGGCCGAGCTCAAAGGGGAGCAGCACGCCCTGACGATTCCAGTGCACCTTGCCCTGGCCGTCGAGGATGATCGTCGTCGGCAGCGCCTTGACGCCGAGCTGTTTCGCCAGTCCTCCTCCATCGGCGACGACGCGGAAGGACCTCGGCGTCTCGGCCAGCGCCGCCCGCACCGCCGAGGGCTCGTCGGCAGCGATGGCGACGACCTCGACCTCCGGGTGGCTGCGGGTGAAGGCGTCGACGGTCGGCGTCGTCAGCGTGCAGGCCTGGCACCACGTCGCGTAGACGTAGAGCACGGTCGTCTTGCCCGGCGTTGGGGCGCTCCAAGCCACGCCAGAGACGTCGACGGCCTGCAGGGTCAGCGCCGATCCGTCTCCCAGGGGCCCGCCGACCCACGCCGTCAGCGCCAGAAAAAGCACCAAGAACAGCGCGACCGACGTCAGGCTTGAGCGCATCCCGGTCAGAAACCGCCGCGTCAAAGAAGGAACCTTCACGCCGGCATCGGCCACCGTTGCATCGAGATCTGCCATCGTCGCCTCCTCGCCCGCAGCGCGGGCCCCGAATCCCGGGAGTCGCCAGGCCCCCGCAGTGTTTCAAGGCGGGGCACTCGTCATCACCCCAGGCGGCGAAGGGTGGGATGGTCGGTCAAGCGGGCTGGCAACCGAAGACGACTCGGGTTCAGCCGGCGGCCTGGTCGCGGAGCGCGGTCAGCAAGGCTGCGCTGGAGCGATCGCAGATGTCGAAAACGCGCTGAAACCCCTCAGCGTCGCCATCGTAGGGGTCAGGGACGTCGGGCTGGTCGGGTGCCGGATCGAATTCGCGGAGCAAGCGGACCCGCGCCCCGTCGGCGGCGCTGCGAGCGAGCCGCAGCACGTCACGGCGGTTGGATCGGTCCATGACGATGATCCAATCAAAGCGGTCAAAGTCCTCGGCGACGAAGGGGCGCGAGGTGCCGGTGAGTGTCACGCCCCGGCTGGCGCTGGCGGCGAGCGTGCGCCGATCGGGTCGCTCGCCGCGGTGCGCTGCCGAGGTGCCAGCGCTGTCGATGACGAAGCGATCGCTGAGCCCAGCCGCCGCCACATGGTGGCGAAAAAGGCCCTCAGCCTGCGGCGATCGACAGATGTTGCCGAGGCAGACGAAGCACACCCGCAGCGGCGGACTGAAGACCTGGGCCATCGCTCGCCTCGCGCTTGTGGGACGCCACAGAGACCGGCCTCCCGGACCGGCGTGACCCACAAAGGCTACCACCCTCGGCCTGCCTTGGGCCAGCGTGGCCTGATCGCGCCATCGGACGCCATGTGCGGCTCAGCCCCGTTGCGCGCCGCCGCTCCCCAAGCAGAGCTCAGCTGCGACACGACTCACCCGGCACCGGCCTCTTGCGCACCTGGCGGCGGAAGTAGCGATGCGACGACTCCACACGCGACCCCAAAAGCCACCGCACCGGCGCGCGGCGCCTGGCTCGGCGCGCGTGACGGAGACGTGGCGGCGAAGGCCGTTACTCGTTGCTACTCGGCAGCGGCGCGGCTCCGCCCTCGGGGTATGGCTGGCGCCCGCTTGGGCCGACGGCTGCCTGGCGGCGCGGGTCGGATCACGACCGAACCGTCGACGACCATGAGCTCGATGCGGCTGTCTGGCTCAATGCCAGCCTCACGCAACAGCGGCCGGTCGATAATGACTCCGTAGCTATTGCCGATAGTAGCGAGCTTCTTGATCATCCGATTCCCTCATCAGGTGTGGCGCACGATAGGGAGAGCCAGAGCGATGGGCCCTGACGGTCGCGAGTATGCAGAGGAGCGGCGCTGGGATGTGCGAAGATCCGTGAATGTCAGAAAAGGATTGCAGGTAGCCGTTGGTATGGGTTGCCACGTCCGCTTTCAGTTCGATGGCTTACAAAACACCCGCTGGATCGCTTGGTGCGCAGGCTTCTTTTTATGTCGCGTTAACGTCTGCTTCTATGCGCTTTGACAGGCGACGACGCCCGCCTTCATCCTCCGCGTCATGCCCGCCCCCCTTCGCCGACCCGACCTTGACGCGCCCGATGTCGCCCTGCGTCCAAGGCGGCGCTCCAAGGAAGTCGGTGGCACCTGGCGCGCTCGCTTCTGCGTCGTCGCGGTCTTGATCGCCGCGCTGGTGGCGCCTCCTCCAAGCCTGGCCCGGCCTCAAGCCCGCCCAGCGGCCGGAAAGGCCCAGAGCGCGCGTGGCCAGGGCAAGCCGGGTGCCAACGCCAAGTCGAAAGCCAGCGGCAAGTCGCGAGCCAGCCCAACCAAGGGCAGTCAGGCTCGGGGCAAGAGCCCGGGATCCAAGAACGCCAGCGGCAAGGGAAGCGGCAAAGGAAGCGGCAAGAGCGGCTCGGCGGCGGCACGCAAGGGCGCCAGCGCTCCCCGCGGCGGCAAAGGCAAGGTTCGGCACCGCAGCCCTGCTGAGGTCAAGCGCCTGACCAAGGCCTGCGCTGGCAAGAAGGCCAGCAAGACGGCACAATGCAAGGAGTTTGCCGCCGAGCGCCGCGCCCTGGCCGAGGAGGCCGCGCTGGCCCGGTGCCGCAAGAAGCCCCACGCCAAGACGAGCGCCTGCAAGAAGCTCTTGGCGGCCCATCGCGTCAAGCAGCGGGCGACCTCGATCTGCGGCCGACGCTACGGCACCGCCCGCAAGAGAGAGTCCGTCGCCCGCTTCGCCCGCCGCAACGGCGCGCGCGAGGCAGAGGTCCGCCGCTGGAATGACCTCGGGCCAGCTTCCAAGCTCAAGGCCGGCCGGCGCTACGTCGTCTACAAGAGCCCCTATGAGGGCGAGCGACTCCGCGACGGCGTACTCCTGGCTGCTGAGGAGGGCGTTCTGTCGATGCAGCGGCCCGAACGAGGCCACGGCCGCCCTGCCCTGGTCGCAGCCATCGCCCTGGCGGCGCGGTCGGTGCAGCAGACCGAGCCGCGTGGCAGCCACCTGGTGGTCGGCGATCTCTCCAAAGAAGGGGGCGGTTGCCTGCCGCCACACCGCAGCCACCGCGGCGGCGTCGACGCCGACATCGGCTACTACCACCTTGGGGGCCGCCAACGCGGCTGGCTCGGCCTCGCCACGCCTGAGGACCTCGACGCCGATCGCACCTGGCAGCTGATCGCCGCCCTGCGGGCTACGGGTCGGCTGCGCTATGCCTTCATCGACTACGACCTGCAGCCCGAGCTGCACGAGGCAGCGGTCCGCGCCGGCGAGTCACCAGGCGCGTTGTCGGCGATGTTCCAGTATCCACGCCCGCGAGAAGCCAGCAAGTCCGGCGTGATCCGCCACCTCAAGGGCCACGCCGACCACATGCATGTGCGGCTCGCTTGTGCGGCGGAGCAACCCTGCGACCTGAGCGAAGCCGAGCGCAACAGCGTCGCAGCGACCGACCTGCCGATGCGGGGGCGCGTCGGCGGCGAGGGGCATCGCGGCCGTCTGGCGCCGCCATCGCGGCTCGCGATGTCGCCCACGCCGCTGTGACCGAGGTTGCACGGTGAGTTCAACTGCGCTAGACTGAAAGCAGGCGCCGAAGCGGAAGTTGTAGCCCGATTCGGCAAAGGGTTGTTCGGAGCGACGGGACAGTGCTAGCGAGCCGGCGCACAAGCCGGGCCTCTCGATCGGCAACCAGAGGGATTCTCACGGGTCTTCTTCTGCAGTTGGGAACGGCCGGGGCGACCGGGTGTCGGAATCAAAGGCGAGTTTCGTATTCTCCAACAGGTACTTGGGTCAAGCGCAGCGCCGCTCGGAAAGTTACGCCAGCAGTGGGTTGCTACCGAGGGGTCGAAGAGCGTAGGGAGGCTGGGTTCGGCGAGCGCGTCGGAAGAGAGGCGGGTCAAGCCGCAGACTCTCGGCAAGAGACAGCCAAAGAGCGCCCCTCAGGGCGGTACGCAACCGGCAATGTCGACGCGGCCGCGGCAGTCGCCCGAGCACCCAACGAGACGGAGACGGCGGGAACTGAATCGGGTGCAGCGACGCTCGACGAATCTGGACCCAAGGCAGCAGCAACCGAAGCGAGTCGGAAACAACAGCCACAGCGAGAGCGCCACAACCGACGAGTTCGCACAGCCACGACGATGCGCCGCACAGCGGCGAGACCGGGAGCATCAGCGTCATGACGTTCTACATCCAGCGCGACGGCCAGCCACAGCAGTACTCGATCGAGGCCCTGGCCGAGATGGTCAAGAACGGCCAACTGCGGGCCGATGAGTACGTCTTTGACGGACGCACCCAGCAGTGGGTTGGCGCGACGTCGGTCGCCGAGCTCGCCGATGCGTGGCGCGCTGCGCAAGGCGGCGGCAACCCCGCGGCGGCGGCAAAGCCCGCGGCGGAGCCGAAGAAGCGCTCGAGCAAGAAGTTCAGCGAGACCTCGTGGTTCATGTCGGCCGTCACCTACGAAGAGGGCGGCCTGACACCGAGTGAGCTGCCCGAGATGGACGTCGGCGACAAGTTCGAGAACCTGCCGCCGGTGCCGGACGAGCTGCGCAAGAAGTTCTCGCTGTCGGTCTCTGACCTCGACGACAGTAAGAAGAAGAAGTAGCCGCAGCCGCGGCAGCGGCGCGCGCCGAAGGCGCCCAGAGGGCAGCGGCGAGGCTCGCGCGCTGCGGGTTGTCCGCGATGCGCTACACGCGATGGGCCGCCGACGGCCCGCCTGTCTCGGTGCTTGGCTTCGGCTGTTGGGCCGCAGGTGGCCTCTGGTGGGGCGACTCCGTCGACGATGACGCCGCGATCGCGGCCATGCGCGCCGCTTGGCAGGCAGGCGTCACCCTTTTCGACACCGCGCCGCTTTATGGGCACGGCCACGCCGATGTCCTGCTGGCGCGTGCGCTCGGCGACGATCTCTCCCGTGCCGTCGTCGCCACCAAGTGTGGGGTCCGCACGGACGGGCCTGGCCAACACGCCGAGAGCGATCTCAGCCACGACCACGTCGTCGCCGACGTCGACGCCAGCCTGCGCCGGCTCGGCCTGCAGCAGCTGCCGCTGGTCCAGACTCATTGGCCTTGCCAGCGTGGCACACCCCTGGAAGAGACCCTGCGCGCCCTCTGCGCGCTGCGCCGCAGCGGGAAGATCGCGGCTTTTGGGCTCTGCAATGAGCAGCCAGAGGGGCTGGCCCGAGCGGCGGAGCTGCTGGCGGCGGCCGGCGAGGCGCCGATGGCAACCTTCCAGACGCCCTACTCCTTGCTGCGCCGCGAGTACGAGCAGACGCTGCGCGGGGCTGTGGCCGGCATCGCCCCGCCACCGACAGTGCTCTGCTACGAGCCGCTGTGTCGCGGATTGCTGACCGGGAAGTTCACGGCGCGTCAGCGCTTTCCAGAATCCGACCTGCGCGCCCGCGACGACCGCTTTCAGGGCGATCGCTACCTACGCGCGCTGGCGTGGGTGGCGCGCCTGCAGTTGATCGCAGACCGAATGCGCGAGCCCGTCGCGGCGCTGGCGCTTGCCTGGCTGCTGCAGCAGCCGCACGCCGATGTCGCCCTCTGCGGCGCCAAGAACCCGGCGCAGGTCGGCGAGCACCTGCGCGCCATGTCGGTGCTGGACGCCCTCGACGACCCGGCGAGCGGGGTCTCTCAGCGCTGGCCGACGTTGCTGCAGTTGACCGGCAGCTGGCGCGGCTGAACAGGCGGACGCAAGGGCTTCGTCGCCAGCGGGCGCACGCCTTCGTACCAAAGTCAGCGGAGTCGGATCGTGGCGTGGCGAGCGCAGAGAACGAGGCAAGGCGCGAAGGCCCAGGAATAGCAGAGCTATTTCAAGCCTGAGTCACGCCGCTGCAGCCGTCGCGGACAAGCCAAGACCGAGCCGGATTCCATGGATTTGGCATCAGTCGATGTCGGGAAGACCGCCGCCGCCGCCGCCCTTGCTGCCGAAGTCGACCTGGCTCAGCAGCCACTCTTTGATGAAGCCGTCGATGCCGCCATCGAGCACGGCGTCGGTGTTGGTCGCCTCGAACCCCGTGCGGTGGTCCTTGACCAGGCGGTAGGGAGCCAGCACGTAGCTGCGGATCTGGCTGCCAAAGGCAATGCCGAGCTTCGCGGCTTCGATCTCCTCGCGGGCGGCGCGCTGCTTGCGGCGCTCGAGGTCAGCCAGGCGGGCCGCCAACACCTTCATCGCTGTGTCGCGGTTCTTGTGCTGGCTGCGCTCGGCCTGACAGGCGACGACCACGCCGGTGGGGATGTGGGTGATGCGAACGGCGGACTCGGTGCGGTTGACGTGTTGACCACCGGCGCCGCTGGCCCGATAGACGTCGATGCGCAGATCTGCGGGGTTGATCTCGATCGGGATCGCCGCGTCTTCCTCGGGCACCACGTACACCGAGGCGAAGCTGGTGTGCCGGCGCTTGGCGGCGTCAAAGGGGCTGATGCGCACGAGGCGGTGGACGCCATTCTCGGCCTTGAGGTTGCCGAAGGCGTAGGGCCCGTCGATCTGCAAGACGACATTGCGGATGCCGGTCTCTTCGCCATCGAGGACGTCGACCATCGCGGTCGTGAAGCCCCGCTGCTCCGCCCAGCGCGAGAACATGCGCAACAGCATCTGAGCCCAGTCGCAGCTCTCGGTGCCGCCGGCGCCGGCGTTGATCTGGACGATCGCGTTGGCGCGGTCGACCGGATCGGACATCATCCGCTCGAATTCCAAGCGATCGAGCTCCGCTTCGGCCTTGGCGAGCGAAGGGGCGATCTCATCCGCCATGGCGGCGTCACCCTCGGCCTCCGCCAGCTCGCCGAGCTCTTCGGCGTCGCGGGCCACTTGCGACAGGCGGACGATGATGTCGGTCGCCTGGAACAGCGCGCCGCGCTCGCGCAGCAGCTCTTGCGCTCGCTCAGGATCGTCCCAGAAGTCCGGCTCAGCGGACATCGACTCTAGCTCAGCGATGCGGGCTCGTTTGGCGTCCCAGTCAAAGATGCCCGCGCAGCGCGTCGAGTCGAGACTCGATCGCAGCCACGCGGGACCGGATTTCGGCGAAGGTCGCCATGGTAAGCCTCCCAGCCGCCCAGGTCGGCGGCGCAGGGCGCGCACACTGCCACGACTGCCGGTGGGCGCAAGGGCAGGCGGCGGCTGCGGTGGTGGGCGAAGGCAGCTCTAGGGTCGGCCCCGGTCAGGGCGCGCTTAGAGGTGGCCATCGCGCGGCCGGACGGCTCAGCGCATCCAGAGCGCGGTGACGACGTAGTCGAGGATGAGCACGACGATGGAGCTGGTGACGACGGTGCTGGTGGTCGCGAGGCCAACGCCGCGGCTGCCGCCGGTGGCGAAAAAGCCCTTGTAGCAGGCGATGGCGCCCACGGCAGCACCGAAGCAGGTGCCCTTGACGACCGAGATGCCGATGTCACCCGGCTCGATCCAGGCGTAGATGCGCGAGAAGAACATGGCGCTGTCGATGCCAAGGGTTGTGGTGGCCACGATCCAGGCGCCGAGCAGACCGATGGCGTTAAAGCCGATGGTGAGCAATGGCATCATCAGCGTCGTGGCGATGATGCGCGGCGTGACGAGGTAGTGCACCGGGTCAACGGCCATGACCTCAAGGGCGTCGATCTGCTCGGTGACGCGCATGGTACCGAGCTCGGTCGTCATCGCAGACCCGACGCGCCCGGCGACCATCAGCGCCGTCAGCGTAGGGGCCAGCTCGCGTACCAGCGCCAAGGCCACCGAGCCGCCGATCAGCGACTTGGCGTTGAAGATCTCAAAGGCAACGGCGGTCTGGATGGCGAAGACCGCGCCGGTGAAAATGCCCGTCAGCAACACGATCAACAGCGAGCCGACGCCGACGAACTCCATCAGCGTGATCAGGTGGCCGAGTCGCATCGGCCGCCGGCCCAACAAGGCGACGGCGCGCACCGCAAAGACGATCACCTCGCCCACGCTCTCCAGTTGCGACGCGCACATCGCGATCGTTGCCTGGACAAGGCGCACGGCGGCGTTGTAGCGAGTGGGCGGCTGCAGCGTGGCGTCGGACAGGGTCCCTCCGCCGGCGAGGCTAGCCGAGGGCGCGCGCCGCGCCAGAAAAGGCCGCAGATGACGCCCGCGGACGAGCCCCAGACCCTAGCCTCCGAGCGCAGGGCACCAGCGCGCGCATCGGCGCATGAGTCGCCTGCATCGGCCACAGACCCGACCGCGTCGCGGCGCTGTGAGCCTGGCAAGGTCTACCTCGTCGGCGCGGGGCCTGGCGCCGCCGACCTCATCACCGTGCGCGGCATGCGCTTGCTGGAGAGCGCCGATGTCGTCGTCCATGACGCGCTGGTCGACCCGGAGCTCTATGTGCACCTCGCCGCTGAACGCATCGACGTCGGCAAACGCTCGGGCGATCACACCCTGCCGCAGGACGAGATCTCCGAGATCTTGATCCGCCTCGCACGTGCCGGCCGCCGCGTGGTCCGGCTCAAGGGAGGCGATCCCTTTGTCCTCGGGCGCGGCAGCGAGGAAGCGCTGGCCCTTTGCGAGGCGGGGGTGCCTTGCGAGGTGGTGCCTGGGGTCAGCAGCGCCTTGGCCGTGCCAGCGCTAGGCGGCATTCCAGTCACCCACCGCGGCGTGGCGGACGCCTTTTGCGTGGTCTCCGGCCACCCGCGCGACCTCGACGACGCGTTCACGTTGCCGCGCCACCGGGCTCGCCTGACGGTGGTGGTGCTGATGGGGGTGCGCACCGCCGGGCGCTGGGCGGGCGAGCTGCTGGCGCGCGGCTGGCCCGGCGACACACCGCTGGCCTTTGTGGTGTGGGGCGGCCGCCCCGAGCAGCGCGTGGTGCGAACGGCGCTGGGAGAGGTCGCCGGACGAAGCGCGGAAGATCTTCAGTCGCTGGGTGTGGCGGCGCCAGCGGTGGCGGTGATCGGCGCGGTGGCGGCGCTCTCGGCGGCCATTCGATCACCCGCTGGCCAGGCCATTCCACCGGCAGCGCCGATCACGACAAGCGCGGCGCCCGAATCCAAGCCGTAGCACAGGCCGGCGTCGCCGCGCGGGTTCGAATCGTCGCGAGCGGCCTCTTTGCGGTCGAAAGCGCGGGCGTCAGCGCCTACTTCGGCGAGCAGGGGCCTTCTTTCCAGCTGAACTTGTCGCCGTTGTAGCACTTGGCCTGGCAAGCGTTCTGGTAGGTGTTGCCGTCGTCGCCGCAGACAAACTTCTCGGTCTGTGGGCAGTTGCAGAGGCAGGGGCCCTGGAACTGGAAGGTCCACAGCGCTTTCTCCGCGCCCACCAGGCAATCGAACTCGCTCTGGTTGCGGAAGGTCATCCACAACGCGTCGGCGCCTTCGCCCTTGCTGGCGCAGACTTGCTTGACCGAGGCGTAGTCGACGTCAGGGCAGCAGCCCTTGCCGTAGGCTGTGTAGAGCTCGGCCGAGCACTTGTCGTTGCTGGTTGCGCTGATGCCCTCGCAGGAAAGGACCTTGGCCTGCTCGGCGTTGGCGATGCAGCCATTGCGGTACGACTGGCCCTTGCCGGACTTGGCCATCGCGCACACGGGCTTGCACTCGTTGGGGCAGGAGCCCGCCTTCGCGCTGTCGTAGCACTCGCCGGGGCACTCTACGGTCATCTTGCCGGGGACGCACTGCGCTGACGCAGCGGTCTTGCCGATCGGAAAGCAACCCTGGAGATCGCAGAAGTCCATGGCGCACTTGGTCTGGTAGGTGTTGCCGTCCTGCTTGGCGCAGACGGGCTGCCAGTCGACGTTGGAGCAGCCACCGCCGGATGGCGGAGCCTTGCTACACGCGGACTTGCAAGGGCCTTTGGTCGGATTGGTGCCGACGTCGGTAGCGAGGTCCGCGCACTCGGTCTCGCACTTGGCGTTGAAGGTGACCTTGGCGCCGTTCTTCAGCGTGCCGCACCACTGCTCCACGGGCTCGTCTGGCTTGCACTTGGCGCAGTCGGGGCACTTGCCCTGCGACGGCTCGTAGCCGGTGGGCCACTCGAACGCCTGGAGGGCGCAGATCGCCTCGCAGTCGTTGTTGTAGGTCTTGCCCGAGACGCACATGGTGGTGTCGGCGCACTTGGCGCACTCGCTGCAATTCTTGGCGCAGTCGGGCAGCGGCAGCTTCTTGGCCGGAGGGCCGGCGTCCGCGTCGGTCGCCGTCGTGGTCTCGCCGGCGTCGCTGTCGGTGCTGTCAGCCTCGACCTCGCTCGGCTCGGCGTCGCTGCCGCCGCTCGTATCCGCAGCGACATCGGCGGTCGCGTCGGCGACGTCGCTGCCGTCGGTGGCCACGCCGTCCTTGGCGTCGTCCACCGGGCTGGCGTCGGTGGTGCCTCCCCCGTCGATTCCGGCGCCGCTGTCTTCGTCCGTGGCATCTTCGACCGCCGCCGTGTCTTCATCCGCTGGCGGATCTACGCCGCACGCGACGGTCGCCAACAGGCCGAGCAGGGCCAAATGCGGCGGGACTTGGCCAAGGGCGCGACCGAACAGCGTCGTCAGCGGACGGAGCGAGTGGCGAAGCGTCATCATCGGGCGACTCCCGACGGCCAGGGCCCTGGGCCGCTGCAACCGTCACCAAGTGCAGCGTCGGCTGGGTGGACCCACTCGGCGCGTGCGTCTGCGGGTCGGGCCGCCGGGATGTGCCGGGCCAGCGATCGACTCCGCCGTTCAGCGTAGCAGAGCCCGCGTGCGTTTGCACCAGATCTGCCGGTCCTTTCGCGCGTCGGATGACCGGCTGCGCGGGCAGCGAGCTGCGCTTGAGCTCAGTCCTCGCGCCAAGACGTGTCGGCCACTTCGGGCTGCCGCACGCCGTCGAGCTTGCAAGCGTCGGGCTCGCCGCGGCAGACGGCTCGAATGGCGTCGCCATGATCGCGTATGCGCGCTCGCGTCGAGTCGAAAGCGTGCCGGGCGACGGTCGCGCGCGAGTCCGTGCTCATCGGGCTCGTGACGAAGAGGGTCTCGTCCTCCTCCGACGGCGAGATCAGCGCCAGGCCGACGTCGGGGCGCTCCGCGCGAAAGCGATGCAGGTCGAGGTACAAGCGCGTCAGCGTCGAGACCCGAAACGCCTGGTTCCAGATTCCATAGAGCCCGCGCTCGCGGATGCGGGTCAGCGAGCCCGGGGCCACTCGGCCTTGATCGCGCCGCTGCCGCGACAGGCGACGCGCCAGGTTCCACGGCACGATCGGGTTGATGACCAGCACGTGGCTGGCGCCGGCACCGGCGGCGAGGTCGGTGTGAGCGACCCTGCCAGTGCCGCCGTCGATCAGGTCGGTCTGGCCGATCCGCATCGGCGCAAAGAAGAGAGGGATCGCAGAGCTGGCTGCGATGGCTTGCGCAAGGCTGGCGTCGAGGCGGTAGCCGTGTCCGAAGACCTCGCGGTGGCCGGTGTCGAGGTTGTTGGCAGGCACCAGCAGGTGGCGCTCGACGGCGTCGAAGGTCTGCGGCAGGCCGTGGCGCTCCAGCAGGCGCTCGATGAAGCGCTGGTACCGGTGCAACGTGAACAGGCCGTCTGGCAGGGCGCGCGCCAGGTCGGCGAGGTCGAATCTCTCGCCTTCGCTGCCTCGGCCGGAGGAGACCTGCGCGCCCAGCCGTCGCAGCGCTCTGGCCAACGCGACCCCGCGGGCAATGATCTCGCGCGGTTCGATGCCGTAGACGTCGGCGCGGCGGAGCGGGAAGAAGTCGTCGTTCGCGGTCAGCGCGTGGTACATCCGCGCCGCCGACACGCCGGAGGCCATCAGCGTGGCGATGAGCGCGCCCGCCGACGTCCCGACGAAGATGTCGAAGTGCTGGACCCGGAAGCCGGGCAGCGACGCCTCAAGCGCCGCCAAGACGCCGACCTCATAGGCTGCGCCCGTGGCGCCGCCGCCGCAGAGAACCAGCGCCCGGCGCGGTCGCTGCATCTGCGCCTCCTCGGCGGCGAGGCGAGGCCCGCCATCCCGGCCGCTGGCACGAAAACCCTGGTGACCCCAGCGGGAATTGAACCCGCGTCGTCGGCTTGAAAGACCGATGTCCTAACCACTAGACGATGGGGCCTTACCGATCAGCGCGCGCGCAGCGGCCGATCACACGCCGGGAGGTTAGCCCCGGCGCCGAGAGGGGTGAGTCGGGAGGGACTCGAACCCTCGACCTACGGATTAAAAGTCCGCTGCTCTACCGACTGAGCTACCGACCCGCTGGCGCCGCCGCTCAGGCGGGCGCGGGGCGGGAGGCTAGGGCACGGCGTGCGGTCCGGCAAGGGTCCGCCCCCCGCTACCCCACGACGCCCCGCAGGGCCACCGCTAGACGCGGGACTTTCGGTCCTCGAGTTCGACGTCAACCGGGCGCGCGGCGCTGGCCTCGAGCTTGGGCGTGGCGTCGATCTCCTCGCGCTCGCTGCGCATGGCGTCGCGCTGCGCCTTCTTGAAGTTGCCGATCGCCTCGCCGACGCCCTTGCCGAGCTGCGGCAACTTGGTGGCGCCGAACAGCACCACCACGATGGCCAGGACGACGAGCATCTCTGGCAAACCGATCATGGCGGTCGCAGGCGCGGTCAGCGCGGTCAGCGAGATTGTGGCCAACATGGTCGACTCCGTCCGCCCGGCCTCAAACGCCGCGGGCATGTGGCCGAGGGGGCCACGCGATCAAGGTAGCACGGCGGCGGCGATGTCGCCAACTTTCGCCGAGGCGGGGCTTCCGCGGGGCTGGAGCGCCTCAAACGGGGTCCAGGGGCGCGTCTGCGATCACCGCCGCTGCGGCTTCAGGCGCGATCGCGCGAGCAGATTCGGCTGCATCGGCAGCGCCGCCGAGGCCCTCCAGCAGGCCGCGCGCGGCGGCGGCCTCGGCCGCCTTCTTCGTGGCTCCGTCGCCGCTGCTGCGGAGGGCGGCGCCATCGATGGTCGCCTGCACCTCGACTTCGAAGCGGCGCGCGTGGGCCGGCCCGGTCGCCTCGACGAGGCGGTACACCGGCAGCTCGCCGCCACCCGCCTGGGCCCGTTGCTGTAGCTCCGCCTTCCAGCCGTGGCCGAGCCGCAGCAGTCCCCGCTTGGGCCCGGCCGCCGCCGCCATGGCCAGCACCGCAGTCGTCTCAGCCTCGAACCATTGCAAGACGAGGCGGTTGGCCTGAAGCGGCCCGGCATCGAGGTAGACGGCGCCGACCAGCGCCTCGACGGCGTCGGCCAGGACGGAGTCGCGCTCGGAGCCGCCGCTCTGGCGCTCGCCGCGTCCCAAGCGGAGCGCAGCACCGACGCCGAGCCGACGGCCGACACGGGCCAGCGCGGCCGCGCAGACCACCCGCGATCGCAGCATGGTCAGCTCGCCCTCATCGCAAGACGGCAGCGCGCGGTAGAGGAACTCGCCGACAAAGAGCGCGAGCGCGGCGTCGCCGAGAAACTCCAGCCGCTGGTTGTCGGCGGCTACTTCGGGACGCTCGTTGCGGTGGCTGGGATGGATGAGCGCCAGCGCCAACAGCGTTGGGTCGGCGAACGCGTGACCGAGGCGCTCAGCGAGGAGCTCGCCGCGGGCGCCGGGCTGCTCGGCTTTCAAGGGCCCCACCGGCCGGCGGCGGCGGCCGCGATCGCGGCAGGCGTCGCAGCGGCAGGGGCCGCTGTGGCGTTCTCACGGTCGACGACCGCCTGCGGCCCACGGGTGGCCGCCACGACCCCGCCTCCAAGCAGGCGCACACCGGCATCGGGGCCCTCGGCGTCGGTCAGCACGAGGCTTTGGCCAGGCGCGATCGCCTCCGCAGCCTCAGCGAACCGCAGTGTCCAGCGATCCGCGGTCGCCGCTGTCACCTGCACCAAGCGCTGGGCGCCGCGATGGCGCCACTGCGCCAGGGCCCAAGCGCCCTCGGCCAGGGGCGCGCCGTCGATGGTGCCGGCGTCGACGACGTCGACCTCGGCCACCGCCAACGCGGCGCGATCGCCAAGCACGACGGCGCCGGCGGCGTATTTGGCGATCACATAGAGCGGTCCGCCGGTACCGGCGATGCCGTGGCCCCGGCGCTGGCCGATGGTGAATCGATGCTGACCGCCGTGGCTGCCGAGCCGGGTGCCATCGAGAGCGACCAGGGCGCCGCCGCTCGCTGTGGCTTTGACTTCAGGCCGTTGCGACAGCCAGTCGCCGGGCGGTCGGCCGGCGGTGAAGCAGATGTCCATCGACTCCGGCTTCTCGGCCACCGCGAGGCCGAAGCGTCGGGCATGGGCGCGCACCTCGGACTTGCTCATGGCGCCGAGCGGAAAACGCAGCGATGCCGCGGCCTCCGGTCGAAGCGGGTGCAAAAAATACGCCTGGTCCTTGTCGGCGTCGAGCCCGCGGCGGAGCTGCCAGCGGCCGGCGGCGTCGGGCTCCAAGCGGGCGTAGTGGCCGGTGCAGAGGGCCGCTGCGCCGAGCAGGCGGGCGCGCTCCAGCAACAGGTCGAACTTCAAGTGGCGATTGCAGTCGACGCAGGGGTTGGGGGTGCGGCCGGCGGCCCAGGCCGCGGCAAATGGCGCGATGACCAGGTCGGCGAAGCGCTCGCGCTCATCGATGACGTAGTGGCGGATGCCGAGCGTCGCGGCCACAGCGCGGGCGTCGCGGGCGTCGCGCGGAGCACAGCAGCTGCCGGCGCGGGCGGTGGCCTCGGGCGCAGCGTCAGAGAGGCGGGCGGTGAGGCCGACGACCTCGAACCCGGCCTCGACCAGCAGCCCGGCCACCACCGAGGAGTCAACGCCGCCCGACATGGCCACGGCGACGCGTGCCCCGACGGGCAGGTGCAGGTCAGCGGGGCGGAGCGGAGCGGCGACACTCATGGCGAGCCTCCCCGGCCGATGCCGGGCGAGCAGGGGCACTGCTGCGGCTGACCATAGCGCCTGGGGCGCGTCGCGGCCAGGGCCGCTGCAAGGGCCTCGGCACGCGGGCCACGACGCCACGAGGGTGGCCCTGGATGGAGAGCGCAAGGGCCCGTGCCGTCGGCGTTCGGCCGGTGAGGGTCCTCAACGCCGCGCGCGCGCCGCGATCCTGCTCAGCGCTGCGCATGCGGCGGCGATGTCGTCTGGCCCGGTGCCGACGCCGAGCGAGAAGCGCAGCGTCTGCCGCGCCCGCGCCTCGCCGTGCAGCGCGGCGATCGCCGGCGAAGGCTGACCGCTTCCCGAGCTGCAAGCGGCGCCGGCCGAGACCGCCACACCTTCGACGTCGAGCGCCTCGACCAGCGCCTGCGCGTCAGCGCCGGGCAGCGCAACGGAGAGCACGTGCCCTGTCTCCTCGGCCGGATCGCGGGGCCCCTGACGCAGGGCGCCCGGCCAGGCGTCGGCGACGCCGCGCCGGAGCGCATCGCGCAGCGGTCGGAGATCGGCGTGGGCTGCGGCGCGTTGCGACCACTCAGTGGCTGCGGCGCCAAGGGCCAGCGCGCCGAGCAGGTTCTCGGTACCGCCGCGCAGGCCGCGTTCCTGAGCGCCCTCGACGCGAGCGCGCAGAGGCTGGCCCGGCCGCAGCCAGAGCGCGCCCGCACCGGCCACGCCGCCGCACTTGTGGCCCGAGATCGCGACGCTGTCGGCGATGCCGCAGACCGCAGCCAGCGCGATGCGACCCGCCGCTTGGGCGGCGTCGACGTGCATGCGATCGCCGGGGGCCATCGCGGCGCGCAGCGCGGCCAGCGGCTGCACGGTGCCCAGCTCGTGGTGGACGGCAGCGACGACGCAGAGCAATGGCCGCGGCGCTGCGGCCAGCAAGGGCTGGGCCCGCTCGACATCAAGCCTGCCGTCATCGCGGGTCGGCAACATGATCGCGACGGCGCCGCGATCGCGGACGGCGCGGCAGGGACCCGCGATCGCTGGGTGCTCGATGGCTGCCCAGGCGATGGCGGCGGGCTGCGGCGCGCCAGCGATGCCGAGGTCGTCGGCCTCCGTTGCGCCGCTGGTCCAGATGAGGTCTTCGGCCCGCACGCCCATCCCCGCGGCGACCTGATCGCGAGCGCGCTCCAAGCTGGCGCGAGCGCGCTGACCCGGCCAGTGCCGCGACGAAGGGTTGCCCAAAGCGCCACCGCGGACCCATTCCGCAATGACAGAGAGGGCGGCGGCGCAAGGCGGCGCGCTCGCGTTGTGATCGAGGTAGACGAACGGAGCGGCGGCCACAGCAGGGTTGTGAATCCCTGACGGCGCAGCGCGCGGCGAAGGCTGCGGCGGCTGGGTCGGTGTTGGGGGCGATTCCATCGGCGCATCGTGGCCACCGTCGCAGTCGAGCGCAACGACGTTGACGCCGGGGACCTCATCGGTTGTCATGCCGCGCCCGTCCCGACGCCGCGCCACTCGTCGCGCGCCAGGCGTTGTGCCGCCGCGGAGCTTGCGCATGACCCAGCCCCTTGAGTTGCCCGCGCTCGTCGCTTTGGCCCCGCTCAGCGCCAGAGGACGCGCCGCCGAGCGGCGAGGTCTCCTGTCGGCCATACGGGTCCTCGCTGCAACGGCGTTGGGCCTCTGCGCCCTCGCGGCGCCGGTTGCGGCGCAAGCGCAGACCGCGCTGCCAGCCGACCCCACAGCCACGAGCGCGGGCGGCGCGATGCTGCCGCGCGGTCGCCTTGGGCTCAGCCTGCGTTCGGCTGACCCAGAGCGCCGGCGCCTGCCCTGGGTCGAGCTGCACGGCCTTTTTCGCTTCCGCCCCGACTGGATCAGCAACGGCCACCTCGGTCAGGCAGTGGGCAGCGCCCTGCCGCAATACCCGGTGGTGACCGCCAGCGCGATCAAGCCTCCGCTCTCGCGTTGGCCGCAGAACAACGACGCCTCCAACGGCTTTCGCAGCAAGGTCGGCGCCAGCCGCGAGGAAGATTCGGTGGCGGGCGCGACCATCCGTCTGCGCTTGCAGCCGACGATCCACGTCCACGACAAGGTCCGCCTGCGCCTGACGTTGGACGCGTTCGACAACCACACCCTCGGCAGCCAGCCGGACTATTCGGGCGCCTTGGCGCGACCCGACGTTCCGCTCTCGGCGTTCGCCATGAGCACGCGCCCCGGCTCCATCCGAGTCGTCGAGGCATTCGGAGAGTGGGCGACGCCCTATGGCACGCTGCGCATCGGCCGCCAGGCGTCGCATTGGGGCCTCGGCATCCTCGCCAACGGCGGCATGGGCACGACCTGGGACGGCATCCACCCGCTGCCGCACTACTACGGCGGACCGCTCGGCCCAGCGGCGGGCACTGGCTACGACGCCGACTTCAGCAATTTCACCGACCGCGCAGCCTTCGTCACCGGCTTTGGCGGCGTATACCTGGCGCTCTTCTGGGACTGGATCGCGCAGGGCGGCCTCAGCCAAGACCCGACGCGCTTCGACGGCGTGCCCTTCGACATGGAGGACGCCGACGACGTCAACCAGTGGGGCTTCGCGCTCTTTCGCAAGCCGCTGACGCCCGAGGAGATGGTCCGCCGCAAGCGCGACCTGAACCAGCGCCGCATCGGGGTCCTCGACTTCGGCGTCTACGGCATCGTCCGCACGCAGGAGCTCGACAGCGAGCCGGTCAAGGGCGCGGCGACGCCGGCCGACCTCGACCTCTCAGACGCCGGCGCGATCAAGCTGCTGCCCCGTGAGGCCTGGGCCGTCGCCGCGGACGCGTGGGCCCGCTTCGAGCTGCGGCCGAACCCGTCGATGCGCTTTGTGGCCGAGGGCGAGTTCGTCTACTTGCACGGCGAGATCGCCGATGCGGCCGTGGTCGGCGACGCTGCCTCGCAGAAGCCCAAGTCGCTGCGCATGTGGGGCGGCGCGCTGAAGTCGGCGTGGCAGATGGACAACATCACCGTCGGACTCGACGCAGGCGTGGCTTCGGGCGACGACACCCGCTGCTTCGGCGTCTACGGACCAGGCAACTGCGGCCTCGAGACGGCGAATAGCGGCTCCAACCGCGTCATCAGCGGCTTCAAGTTCCACCGCAACTACCGCGTCGACTCGCTGCTTTTCCGCGACGTCATCGGCGCCGTGACCAACGCCATGTACGTCAAGCCGACCTTCGGCCTGACGCGCCGGCCCTGGTTCGACAATGACGAGCGCATGGGCTTCGATCTCGGGGTGTTGCATGCCTTGGCGCAAAACGCGGACGGCACGCCGGGCAAGGGCGGCACGCTCGGCACGGAGATGGAGCTGCGGGCCTTCCTGGGCAGCCGCGACCTCTACCTCGCGACCGTCACGTTCTCGTATCTGATCCCGGGCGATGGCCTCAACGTGCGCGGCCCCGACGCCGGCCCCCACCCGTGGCTCGGCGCGACCGCGTCGGTTCCGGCCGAAAACGCCTGGCGCCTGATGGGACGCATGACGCTCGCGTTCTGAGCACGCGTCGGGCAGGAGACGCGCCGTGGACCATTTTCATCGAACCGGGGCTGACGGTAGCGACGATCTCCACGTCGAAGGCGTCGCCTTGACCGCCATCGCCGAGGCGGTGGGCACGCCGACCTACGTCTACTCGCGGGCCACGCTCGAGCGGCATTACCGCGTGATGGACGACGCCCTCGCCGGCCTGCCCCACACCATCTGCTACAGCGTCAAGGCCAACAGCAACCTCGCCGTCCTCGGCGTGCTGGCCAAGCTCGGCAGCGGCTTCGACATCGTCAGCGTCGGCGAGCTGGAGCGCGTGCTGCGCGCCGGCGGCGAACCCGCCAAGGTCGTGTTCTCGGGCGTCGGCAAGCGCGATGACGAGCTCCGCCGGGCGCTCCAGGTCGGAATTCGCGCCTTCAACGTCGAGAGCGCTTTTGAGCTGGAGCGCCTGGAGGCGGTGGCTGCCGCGCTCGGCCAGCGGGCGCCCATCAGCCTGCGTGTGAACCCCGACGTCGATCCCGGAACCCACCCCTACATCGCGACCGGCTTGCGCAGCAGCAAGTTTGGCGTGCCGATGCCCGAGGCGCTGCCGCTCTTTCTGCGGGCGGCGCAGAGCCCGCACCTGCGCGTGGTCGGCGTCGACTGCCACATCGGCAGCCAGATCGTCGAGATCGCGCCGCTGGTCGACGCGCTCGATCGCATCCTCACCCTCGTCGATCGCCTCGCCGAGCACGGGGTCGCCCTCGACCACGTCGACATGGGCGGCGGCCTCGGCATCCCCTACCGCGACGAAGCGCCGGCGCCTCCTGACGCCCTGGGCCGCGCCTACGCCGAGCGCCTCTCGCCGCGCGGCCTAGAGCTGATCGTCGAGCCCGGCCGCCTCATCGTCGGCAACGCCGGCGTGCTGCTGATGCGCGTGCTCGGCACCAAGGGCGGCGCGCTGCCCGGCGCTGGCGACGACCCAACGGCGCAGGCCGCGACGCGCTTTGTCATCGTCGACGCGGCGATGAACGACAACATCCGCCCTGCCCTCTACGGCGCCTGGCAGGCGATTGAGCCGGTGGCGGGCGAGGTGGCTTGCCGCGGCGACCCTGCGCCGGTCGACGTCGTTGGACCGATCTGCGAGAGCGGCGACTTCTTGGCGCGGGCGCGGCCGTTGCCTCCGCTGCGACGCGACGATCTCCTGGCCATGCGGTCCGCGGGCGCCTACGGGTTCTCGATGGCATCGACCTACAACAGTCGGCCTCGCGCCGCCGAAGTGCTGGTCGATGGTGACCTTTTTGCGGTCGTGCGGCAGCGCGAAGACCTGGCGTCGCTGTGGCGTGAAGAGCGGGATCTGGCGACTTTCGAGACCGCCCTGCGGTCCAGGGGCCCCACCTGAACGATGCGGGCGCCGCACATATTGCGCGACGCATGCATGATTCGAACCCGTTCAGTAGCCGTGACCCTCTGAAATCGCAGGAAGTTGACGGCAGCTCGCGCTGGCATGACGCTTGCGACTGGTGGAATGGGCTTGGCGCGGGCCAGCCCACGCCAGCGAGGAGCGCGATGACCGGGCGGCGACCCAGCGACAGGACCGAGCCAGCGGCGCCAGCGACCGTGGCATTGAGCCTGTCGCACGCGGTTGCGGCGGCGGCTGGGGCGCGTGGCCAGCGCGGCACCTCGCTCATCGAGCTGATGATCGGTCTGGTGGTGCTGATGGTGGTGATGGGCGTCGCGCTTCCCAACGCCGCGACCCTCATCGGCCGCTTCTTCACCCGCAGCGGCGCCGAAGACCTGCTCTACGCCGCCGACCTCGCCCGCAGCCGCGCCCGCGCCCAGCGCCTCGCCTACAGCCTGTCGGTCGGCGGCCTTGGCGTCGACGGCGAGCTGATGAACATCACCGTGCGGCGCGGCACAAGCAGCGCCTGCAGCAGCGCCATCGGCGGTGGCTCGACCGTGGCCTACACGTCCGACTGGGGCAAGAACAACCCGCGCGGCAACCCCGACATCGCGGTGCTGCGACGGGCGCCCAAGGAGCTCGGCAACTCCGGCATGACCGTGTGCTTCAAGCCCGACGGGCGGGTCGTGCGCGGCGACACCGAGATGCCGTTCTCGCCGCCTGCGCCAGGATTCCTCGCCGGCGACTGCTACTTCGAGCTGACCCGGGTGCACGGCACCACGCCGGTGGGCGACATCTTGCAGGTGCAGATTGGGTACAATGGTTCGTCAGCGCTTACCCACGGCCACAACCTGGGCGCGCTGCAGGGGTCCGGCGGATGAAGTCAGGACGCGGCTACACCCTGATCGAGCTGATGGTGGCGGCCAGCGTCGCCACCATCAGCCTGTACGCCAGCCTGAACATGGCGGCGTTCTCGATGCGCGGCAACACCGACCTGCGCGACAGCCAGGCAGCGCTGCGGCTGGCCGAGCACGTGGTTTCGACCATCCAGGCCGAGGGCTGGCTGTGGACCACGGACGAAGTCCTGAACCAGACGCTCTTTCTGCGGGTCGCGGTGCTGCCGCCCACCATCGGCCAGACCAGCGGCTGGCAGAGCGGCAACCAGGAGCAATTCAACAAAGATCGGCGCGTCGGCGCCCTCGGCAACTCGCAGATCTGGGACGCCGGCGCCTTGCAGGAGATTCCGAGCGACCTCGGCGCGCGCTACTGCCTTCACTACCGCTTGATCTGGGTCGCCGATGACATGCTGCGCGCCGAGGTGCGGGTGGTCTGGCCGCGCGAGCACCTGCCGGCCGACGAGCTGATGTCGTGCCCCAATTCGCGCATCGACGACGTCGCCAGTGTGCACACCGTCTCGCTGACCGGCGTGGTGCGGAGGAACAGCGATGTCCTCTAGCCGCAGCCATGTCGCTGTTCCGGCGCGGCCAGGCGGAGATGCCCGCCGGGGGGAGCGCGGCTACAACCTGCTCGAGCTGCTGATGTCGATGACGATGGCGACGATCATCTTCATGTCGGTCATCACGCTCTACACCTTCCAGGCCGAGTCGGTGACCTCGCAGAGCCACGTGCTGACCAGCACCCGCAGCGCGCAGTTCGCGATGGAGCACCTGCGGCGCGACCTGACCGCGCTCGGCAGCAACGCGACGGCGAACTCGCACATCGACGATCTGGTGTGCCCGAAGCCGGCGATCCTCTTGCGCGCGCTGACGGTCGGCATCGACGAGGGCTTCGTCTATGAGGAGACCGTCAACCCCTTCATGCGGCGGACCGCCTTGACCCTCTTTGGAAGCTTGGACGTCAAGACCCGTTATGAGACCGATTCCATCGCCGGCAAGGTCGTGACGCTGGTCGACGATGGCACGCTGCCAACGACAGAGGCGCTCTGGCTGGACACGTTCACGACCGATCGCTTCCTGCGGCTCTCGACCGCCGACGGCAAGTCGATGTATTTCGCCATTACGGCCACCTCATTCTCGGCCCGCACGGTGACCTTGGTCAGCGAGCCGCCGCAGATCGAGGGCGCCCAGCGCTGCGGCTACCAGGCCACCGGCGCCGGGCTGATGGTCGACGTCCAGGGCCTGGTCCGCTACCGCATCATCGCCGACACCCGGCCGACCGCCCGCAAGGACTCCAACAGCCAGCCGGTCGACACGCTGCTGGTGCGTGAGCGGCTCGAGGTCGACGGTGTCACGGTCCGCGGGGCGTTGCCGCTCTCAGAGAACATCATCGAAATTGGACTCTTCGACGCCTTCTTTGACGCCAACCCTGCGCCTGACGCCACCGACCCAGACCACCGCTACTTCGTCGAGGACATGGCCAAGGCAGACGGCACCGGCCCGCTCGGCCACTCGTTGGCGGCGCGGCCCGAGGCGCTGCGCAGCGTGACGGTCAAGCTCTCGGTACGGGCCGACGAGCACCAACGAGACCTGATGCACAAGCCAAGGGCTCACAAGAACAATCCCTTGTTCACGTACAAGCTCGATGCCAACCTGTCTGGCAGCGCGCAGGTGACCACCATCGGTAGCCGCGTCACCATGCCGGCGCTGATCTCGCGCAACCTGTGATGCGCAAAGGAATTCCGGACGAAGTGGCGACGCAAGTGCCGAATCCGATCTGGACGAGCCGCCTGCAGGGGCGCCTGCGGCGTGACGCGGCCTCGTTTGGCCAGCGCTTCGCCGAGCGCGGTGGCAAGGGTCAGCCGGCGGATGACCGCGATCGTCGCGGCATGGTCTTGGTCATGACGATGCTGATGACCACCATCCTCGCCCTGCTCGGCAGCGCGGCGACCACGTCGACGGCGAGCCAGCTCCGCGAGTCGAGCGCCACCCGCCTCGAGCACGTCGCGCTGCGGGTTGGCGAGGCCGCCACGATGGCGTCGGTCTCGCTGGCCGGCCAGATGCAGAGCCAGTTCGAGGAGTATATCTCGGGCCGCGGCTACAAGCTGCAGCTCTCCGATACGCCCGGCCTCTACGACTACAAGAGCCAGGGCAGCTTCGGCCGCGAGCTCGACACGCTGGCTGTGCCGAACTTCACCGTCGACGTGTCGCAGCCGCGCGTGGCCTACGGTGCGGCGGGCTACGACGCGGCGCGCTACTGCTTCCGCAGCTACGCGATGCGCACGACGGCCAGCGTCGGCGAGCCCAAGAGCACCGACCCGGCCAAGGCGGCGCAGTCGGGGCAGATCGGATTCCAGGCGACCGTCACCGTGGGGCCCGTGCCATGCGGTGGATGACGCCCAAAGCGCCCATGGCGGCGCATTTGCCCTTGCATCGGCCTTCGGTCGGTGCCAGGGTGGCAACGCGAACGAGGTCGACCCTCGCGGCGGTCCTGGTGGCAACGCCAGACGCCAGTGGTCGGCACCAGACGCGGTGGTCGGGACGGGGAGCGGCGTTCTTGGGGGATCGGCGCCGCTTCTCGTCCCGCCACCGCGCACTCACAGCTACGGCATCCTCCGCGGAGGAATCGACGACGACGCCGCGGCGGTCGCCTGGGCCTGCCGGCTGGGGTTGCGCCGCGCTCTGCGCCATCGTCTCGCTCTATCTGCCCAGCGCGGCGCTGGCGGCCGACGCCCCGCCCGAGGTCTTCGTCGCGGTCGACACCTCCGAGTCGATGCAGTACGTCATCGGCAAGGACAAGGCCCCGGACTGCACACAGCCGATCCCGGACCGAACCCGCTGGCTGGCGACCCTCGAGATGCTGCTCGGCGCGCACGGCAGCTTCGGCTGCGCACCCGAGGCGTTGGCCGATCACCCCGAGGCGCTTGCGCCGCCCAAGCAGGTCTTCGGCGACAAGAATTGCATCGGCGGCCTGCCGATGGTGCTCAGCCACGACGCCCCGATCGGCGTCAGCACCAACGACAGCCAGCCGCTCGGCGACCGGTCGTGGGCGGGCGCGGCGCCGACGAGCAACAACGGCCTCGTGCTGGAGACCACCGACAGCGACGTGCGGCTGCCCTACTTCGTGCTCGACACCAAGACGGTCGTCAGTACGGAGCCGTGGGTCGGCGGCAAGATCACGGTCACGACCAAGGACGGCAGCGGCGCGGGAGCCCTCGATCGCTACGCCATCCTCGTTCACGCACCGCTCGCGCCCTCGCAGCTCGGCAGCAAGGAGTGGGTCTGCAAGACCAATGACGCCAAGCGCGTCGCCGTGAGTCAGCCGGTCAAGCTGGCGACGAGCGCCGGCGTCAAGACGGTGTTCCACCTCACGCAGGCCTTCGCTTCTGAGCTGCAGACCGCCCATAAGGCCGGCCAGACCACCTTCACCGTCGCCATCGCGCCAGCAGCCAACTGGCTGGCCCCGAACTGTGGCGGGCGCGACGGCGACACCGCCGTCAAGTTCAACATCCGCTTCTCTGGCCCAATGGATGGCTCCAACGGCTTGCCGCAATTCGCCATCTCGCCCGGCAAGGTCTGTGCGCGCGAGGGGCCCGGAATGCACTTCGCGCCCATGGGTGACCGGGTGGGCAACGGGCTGCTGCAGACCTTCGACAACGTAGCGAAGTTCAGCCTGCTCGTGCCCGACAGCCAACTGAACATGAGCAAAGACGGCACCGGCGGCCACAGCTTCGGCATTCCGATCGGCACGCTCTGGGGCGACGCCAACCTGGGCATCGCCGATCCGTTTGCCTCGGGTAGCGCCTCGATCCCGGTGGCGCGCGGCGACCTGACGCCGGAACGGTCAGCGACCAACAGCAAGATCCGCGCTTCGCTGCTGGGTCTGCGGCCGCGCGGTGGCGCTCCCCTCGGACGGATGGTCGAGGACATCCGCGACCTGTTCGCGCCGGGTCCGTTCCAAGACCCGCACTTCAAGAGCGTGGCCGAGGATCCGATCAACGGCGACCCCTACCACGAGTGCCGAGAGCGCCTGGTGATTCTCTTCACCGACGGTGGCAGCAACCTCGACGACGGCATCAACGACGGCCGCCAGAACGCGGTTGCAGCCGCCACGGCGCTGAATCAGCTGGGCGTGCGGCTCTTTGTGATCTCGGTCGCCGACGATGGGAATGGAGCGGGCAAGAGCCCCCCACAGGCTGACAGCGACTTCCTCGATCAGTTGGCGTTCGCCGGTGGCACCGGCGCGGCGCTGAAAATCCACAGCGCGTCGGAATTCGACAAGGCCTTCAAGAACATCCTGGGCGCCAGCGCGCTGGTCGGCGAGGTGCGGACCCGAACGGTCTGGACCGAGGCCACCGGCATCCAAGATGACGTGCAGCACACCTTCCATGCCCGCAGCGCGTTCAATGCGGCGGAGCCGATTCAGTCGAGCGGCACGGTGGAGCAGCGGCTGCTCTCCTGTCAAAAGCAGTGCGTGTCGTCGGCCGATCCGGCGAAGGCGCGCGTCTGCTCCGTTCTCGACTATGGCCAACGCCTGGCCGATCGCAACGAAGCGCGGCGCGTCTTCACGACGTTCCATGGCCAGCGCTACGACTTCTCGACTTCGGCCATCACGGTGGACGCGCTGGGCCTGCCGACCATCGGCACGGCGCCGCGACTGCGGCCCGACAGCACGGGCTCCTGTGTCAGCGAGCCAAACGCCTACGATCTCTCGCAGCCCGACCAGCGCGAAGCGTACCGCGTCGACATCATCGATCTCGTCAATTCCGCCAAAGGCACCTGCCGTGAAAAGGTCATGCTGGGCGCGCCGGGTGAGGCGCAGCCGGCCATTCTTGAGCCCGCGCGGCGCCTGCCGATCCAGGACCCTGCCTTCAAGTCCTACGTCAACGCCGCCACGCCACAGGACCCGCCCTTCAACGCTGGCAGCCCCACCGGCAGCAAACGGCGACCGACGATGCTCTTTGCGGCCACCCACGACGGCTTGCTCCACGCCTTTCGAACCGACCGCGACCCAAAGTCGCTGCTGAAAGGCGACTTTGACGCCGGCGACGAGCTCTGGGCCTGGATCCCCAACTTCTCGCTGCGGCGCTTGCGCGACTTGCGGCTGGTGACGCGGGCGCAGGAGTCGCTGCTCGGCGGCGACGTGGTGACAACCCACGCCCTGCTGTCTCGCAAGGTCTCGACGGTCGCCGAGGCGGCCTTGGAATGGCGTGCGGTGGTGCTGAGCAGCGCCGGCGAAGCAGGCTCTGGCTACTTCGCCCTCGACGTCACGAGCCCGAGCGAGCCTCGGCTGCTCTTCGAGGTGACGCCCAATACCCATTGCTGGGGCCCCGACATGAAAATGGGCGGATCCACGGGGCCCAACTGCGCGGCCACGGCGACCTTTGCCAACATGGGCCGCTCGACGGCCAAGCCGGTGTTGGCGCGCGCGTTCTACGAGGTGGACGGCATCAAGGCGGAGCGCACGGTCGTCATCATCGCGGCTGGAAAGCCGGCGTCGGCGTCGACGGTGACCAACGTCGGCGTGGACGGTTTGGGCAAGCGCTCGGTCTTTGTCGTCGAGCTGGCGTCCGGCCGGCTGATCCGTGAGTTCAAGGAGACCGACCTCGATCTGACCGGGGTTCCGACGCCTGTCGCCGACAAGGAGCAACTCGGCCACTTCTGGTCCGAGCCCGCCTGCTACAACACGGCGCCGGGCGCGCTCATCACCCGCTGCTTCCTTGGCGACTCCAAAGGCATGCTGTGGCGCATGGACCTCGCGAGCCCCGATCCGAGCAAGTGGTCGATCGCCTTCTTCCACGACGCCTATGGTGGTCCCGGCACGCCGGCGGTGTGGAGCCGCGGTCTGGTCTCGGCAGACCGGGTGCCGGTGCTCTCGGCACCGAGCCTGGCCAACAACCGTGGCGGCGATCTGCTCATCCTTTACGGCACAGGCTCGGTCGACGAGGGCGCCACGGCGGTGCGTCGGCACCTCGTCTACTCGCTGACAGAGACCTTCTCGCTGACGAGCGGCGGCAGCGCGGCGAGCGCCGTCGCCACGCGCAATTGGGTCCACGCCCTCGACTCGTCGACCCAGTTCATCGGGCCGCCGCTTGTCTTCTCGGGCGACGCGTATTGGTCAAGCTACTCGTTGAGCACCGCGGGGTTGTGCTCCATCGGCACCGGGCGCCTGTGGGGTGGCGACTTCGAGCGACCGCTGTCGGCTTCGGATCCGACGACCATCTTCGGCGCCTTCCCCAATCCGGCCTCGCCGGCCAAGCCTTCAACCAACCTCAGCAACGTCGTCGTTGGCGCCTTCAAGCCTTCGCCGGTCGAGGTGACGCCGATCCCCGCCTGCATCAATGGCTGCGCCCCGACCGACTTCAATTGCATCGTCGCCAAGGGCGGGGCGCTCGGGAACAAGCCGCCGGCGTTCCAGATCTCCGTTGGCACGGCGACCAGCAACCAGGCAAGTGGCCAGGCGCCGACCGGCGGCGTTCAGCCCAAGGTTGGCACAGCGGTGACCAACCTATCGCCACCCCGCTCGACGGCCGTGATCACGGGCTGGGATCTGTTGTACGATTGAGGGGTCTCTCGCGAACCCGCCGCTGCCCGCACTCCAGCGGAGCGCCCCGCGTTGGCGCGTCAGGCGCTGGCGCGTCAGGCTTCGGGGCGGCCGCCCTCTGGGCCCTCGGCTTGGCGCTGCTGGGCTGCGGCAGCGGCGAGAGCGTTGCGCCCACGGCCGACGCGGCAGCGAGCGGAAAGGCGCCTCAGCCTGCGTCTGCGGTCCACTGTCCAGGCGGCTTGCTCTGCGAGTCCGACCGCCTGCTCTGCGGCTGGCGCGTCCCGGCGGCGTGTGCTCAGCGCACCGAACGGGCACAGATCTGCAGCTGCGAGCTGCCCGAGCTGCCGAGCGGCGCCGTCAGCGAGTTCTTTGCCAGCCGCTACCCGGGTTGGGTCCGCAACGAGGCCGGCGGCATCGCGGTGATCGCCGGGCTGCCAAAGCAGCCCCCAGGTGCGCCGTCGCCGACCCCTGCGACCCTCCGTATCGGGGGCGGCAGCGGCGCCAGGCCCCTGTTCGCGACACCCGGCGCCATGGTGCTCAGCGCGCCATGAATGGGCGGCGTTGGCTGCCGTCGGCGCCCTTCCAATGCCGTGGCGATCGACACGGGGCGCAGGGGCACGGCGCCCCCCTGCGAGGTTCCGTGATTGACTGCGGCTCGGGCCGGCCTACACTCCATGAGCAAGACGGCGGCATGGGTCCGCTGCGGAGGCTTCCGATGATCGCGTTGACCGAGCGTGCGGCTTCCAAGATCCGCGAGATGGCGAGCAGCCAGGAGTTCGATGGCCACGGCGTGCGGGTGATGGTCGTCGGTGGCGGCTGCGCTGGCTTCACGTACGACATGGACTTCGAAGAGGCGGCCCGCGAAGACGACGAGGTCACCGAGCAGCATGGCCTCAAGGTGTTCGTCGACGAAATGAGCGCCAGCTACCTGGACGGAACCAAGGTGGATTACGTGGAAGGACTCGACTTCACTGGCTTCCACTTCGAGAACCCCGTCGCGACCCGGACGTGCGGCTGCGGCTCCTCGTTCTCTTAGCCAGGCTTGCCACCCTCGGCCTGACGCCCTGGCGCATGCGGTGCGACCGGGCAGGAGCACGCCATGAGCGGATCCCACTATCAGCTCGACGCCGACGACATGGCTTGGACGTGTCATCCGCAACGTGGCGTGTCCTACAAATCGCTCCGGTATGACCACGGTGACAAGTCAGGCGCGGTGATGATCCACCTCTGCCCCGGCGCAACCTACCCGCGCTACCGGGCCCACGCCGGACAGGACATCTTCGTGGTCGACGGCGAGCTGCATGTCGGCGATTCGATCATCCGTCGCGGCGGCTACATCCACGTCACGGCCGGAAGCGTCGAGGAGCCCCGCACCGACAAAGGGTGCGTGATGTTCGTCAGCTTTCCGGGCGACGTCGAGCACTTGCACGGCTGAGACGCGGCCGCACGCGCGCATTCCGCCGCGATGACGGGCGGCCTCTGCGGTGGCAGGCCAGAGCGCACCTGACCAGGCCCTGAAACCCGTAGGCAACGACCGCACCCCTGGGCCATGACGCTCGCGCCGCCGCGGGCGGACGAGTTGGTACTTGGCAGGCCCGGCGAGCTCTGCCATGGTGGTTCGAACCCCCCGTGCAACGCTGAGGGATGGTCATGGCAACAGATCCGCGGCGCAAATCCGGGCTTGGTGTCATGTCGGGCATGTTTGGCCTGCTGGGCCGCCGCGGCAGCGATGTCGAGGAGGCCTCCGAGGGACCCGAGCGCTCGGCCGCCCAGGATCCCTTCGAACGCGTCGACCGGCCGGCGCGCGACGTCGCCCGACTGTTGGCGGAGTCGCCCATCTTCCAGGGCCTCAACGACCGCGAACTGATGATGATCGCGGAGTTCGGCCACATTGCGCGCTGCCACGGCGGCACGACCTGCTGGAGCGCCGGCGACCCGGCTCAGTACCTCGTGCAAGTGCGCGAAGGGCGTCTGGAGATGCGCGTCAGCATCCTGCCGGGCAATGACCACACGGTGCGCGTCGCCAAGGCGGGGGACCTGCTGGGAGTCGAGGCGGTCTTCGGCGCCCCGAGCTACCACCTGGCTGCGGTCGCCACCGAGCGTACGGCGGTGGTGCGCCTGCCGATCGCCGAGCTCCGGCGCGTCTACGAGGCGGGGCGGCCGGCCGCCATCAAGCTCTACGTCGCGTTCGCTGGGGTCATCGGCACCCAGGTCAAGGACGCCACCTTGGAAGTGGGCAGACTGCTAGAGAAAACGTCGATCATGCCGACCCAGGGCAGCGGCGTCGGATCCTCGGAGCTGGCGATGAAGGATTTGCTCGCCGGCAAGGTCTAGTCAGGTCGGGCCAGCGCCTGCCATGCCCCGGGGCGCGCGCGCCCCAGGCCCCCTGCGTCGACGCCTGATGCGGCTTGCCTTGAAGGGCCCATCCCCCTAGAACCGGAAGCGGGACGCGTGCCTGCGCAGATGATGCGCAGCCGGCGGCGGGAACCGGACCTGCCCCGAACGCGCGTCGAGCGAGCCGCCGATGACGACCAGCGCCCGCCAGCCGACGCACAGCAAGCTCAACCGCGCAGACGCGCAGGACAAAGAGCCCAAGAAACGGGCCCACGAGCTCGACAGTGCGGCGCCCCAGCAGGCGCCAGCCGCCGACATGCCGCCACTCGGCGACAGCGGCGCCGGCCTCGCGCCCACCGTCGGCGCGCAAGCCGACGCCGCCGCTGCAGACCCGGCGGTGGTTCAGGCGCAGCAGCAGGAGCTGGCCCGCCTCAAGGCCCTGCCCCCCGGCGATCCCGAGCTCGAGTCGTACAAAAAGCCCGAGGCGATGGCTGCCCAGGTGCCAGAGGGTCCGGGCGCGACGGGTGCCGCCGCCGGCGCGGCCGAGGCGATGTCGCCCAAGCAAGAGCAGCAAGCGCCGGGCGAGATCGGCGCCCCCGCGGAGACCGTAGACGCCGCGATGCCGGACGTCGGCGCCGCGCTGCAGAAAGTGGATGTCGCCGCCACCGTGCAGGGCGGCTCTGAGGCGCAATCGGGCGCCGCCGACGCCGCCGCGCTGCGCAGCCAGACGGTGGCGACCCCCACCGAGCAGGCGCCCGAAAAGGCCGCGCCACCGAGCGGCGCCGAGGTCGCCCCCGAGGCCACCGTCGATCTCGACGTCAGCGCTCCGGCAGAGCTCAAAGTCGAGGCGCCGTCATCGGTCGAGCTCGACGCCAGCGCCCCAGCGGCCGCCGCCGCCCGCGCGCCGCAGTCGACGACGACGCCGACCGCCGACGTCGAGGCCGAGGCGCGCGCCGCTGCCGCACCGAAGCCGGCGCCAGAGGCCAAGCCCGAGGCCATCAGCGCCAGCGCGCCCGCCGCGCCCGCGGCGCCCGCCGAGGCCACCATCGCCGCGCCGAAGCTCGAGGCCTCCGGCAGTGCGCCGCAGATCGCGGTCGACACCGCCAGCGAGGCGCCAGCCGCCGCTGCGACGATCGAGGCACCGCAGGGCGCAGTCACCGAGGCGCCGACGACCCAGGTCGCCACCGAGGCGGCGATCGACGTGCAGCCGCAGGCCGAGGCGGCGCCTGGTGTCGGCACGGCCCAGGTCAGCGCGGCTCCGACCCTCGATGCTGCCGCTGCGGTCGCCACGGCTTCGCCCGATGCGCAACCCAAGATCGAGGCGCCTGACGCCGCGCCCGCCGCGGCCAGCGTTGAGCAGGTCGCGGGCGACACCAGCGCGCGTGCCGCCGCCCCAGCCGGCGCCGAGCCAGCAGCCGCCGCCATCGTCGCGCCCTCCGAGCCGGCGAGCGTCGAGCAGCCGGCAGAGGCCCTGCCCGCCGGTGCAGCGCCTGCGGCGCCCCAAATCGGGGCACCATCGCTCGGCGACGCCAAGGTCGAGGCCGATGGCGGTGCCGCCGCCCCGGCCGCCCTGGACGTCGCCGGCGCCGCAGCCGCATTGACCCAGCAGGGAGCCGAGGGTGCCCTGCCCGGCATCGCCGCCGACGCCGCCGACAAGCTCGCCGGCCGCCTGGCCGCCACCGACTCCGGGTCGCCACTTTTCGGCCTGACCGCGGAGTTGGCGGACATCGAGGCTGCAATTCCGCCGCCAGGCCGCGACACGGGCAGCGTCGACGCCATCGAGCAGGCTGGCCAGATCGCCAAGTTCGACCCGGTCAAGGAGCTCGGCGACGCCGGCTTGGGCGAGGCGATGGACCGCGCCGGCCAGATCGCGCAGCAGTCGGGCGTCGACGCCCGCGGCATTGCGCAGGTGGCGAGCGACCTCGAGGAGCACGTCGGCGACCTCCAGAAGCGCGGCAAGCAGCTGGCCGACCTGCGCGCCAACCCGGGTGAGCGGGTCGAGGCCCTGCTCGGTGAGGGTGAGACCCTCGATGGCGGCCTGCGGCAAAAGGCCGAGAAGGCGCTCAACACGCAACTCGGCGGCGTCAAGCTTCACCGCGATCCAGGGGCGCGCGAGATCGCAGGCGCGGTGGACGCCGCCGCCTTCACCCGCGGCGAAGACATCGTCCTCGGCGAGGCCGACGCCTGGACCGACGGTGCCCGCGACCAGGTCATCTACGAGGAGTTGGTCCACGTCGTGCAGCAGCGCGATGGCGGACCGGGCGGTCGTTCGGGCGTCTCGGCGCCCACCGACCGGGCTGAGAAGGTCGCCAAGACCGCCGCCCAGCGCATCGCCGATGGCGGCCTGGTCGAGGGCCTCGAGGCGGACCGTGAGCGTCGCGCCATCCACCGCAATGAGGGCGGCAGCGGCAGCCAGGAGGCCGGGCCGACGTTCCCCGAAAAGGTCGTGGTCAGCCTCGGCGGCCGCACCGTCACCGTGAACATGCCCAAGGCGCCGGTCGAGCGGAACAAGCTCGTCAACCTGCCCTCGCTCAACGTGCCGGGCTTGACCATCAACCCGAACGCGACCTTCTTTTTCGACAGCGGTACCGGCGCTTTCAAGGGCGGCAAGACCAGCGGCAGCCTCAAGTTGGGGACCGTCCTGTCGAGCGACAGCCGCGACATCCAGATCTCGCAGTCCGGCCAGATGACGGCGACCTTCCAGGACGCCAGCCTCAAGGTCGGCGACCTCATCGACGCCCGCATCGACGCCAGCGTCGGCCCCTCCGGAGTCACCGCCCACGGCACGCTCGGCGTCGCCGACCTGCGCGGCGAGCGCTTGGCGGAGTGGCTCAAGGGCGGCCAGTTGACGGTCGACGTCGACAGCCAGGGCAACGCCAAGGGCTCAGGCAGCCTCGACATCGAGGTCGCGCCCTTTTCGCCTGGCAAGCTGGCCGCGCGTCTCGACGGGCAGCAGCTCGCCGGCAGCGTCTCCATCCAGCAGAGCGCCGACATCGCGCTCGGCGACACGGCGCGACTCCAGGCGGGCGCGCTCACCGGCACGCTCGAGGCGAGCACGCAGCTCAAGATCCAGGGCGACCTCGCGCTGTCGGTCTCGGCGTTGGCCAACGGCGAAGGCCTGGCCTCGATTACCTGGGATGGCGACAGCAAGCAGATCGCCGGCGAGGCGGTGTTCGAGAGCAACGGTCAGAACCGGCTCGAGCCCGTGGTCTTCGAGAAGGCGGGCCTGAGCGGCAACATCGCCGACACCAAGCTGCTCCGGCTCGAGGGCAACGGCCAGGCGGTCTACGACGACGTGTTTGCGGGCAGCTTTGCCGGCGGCATCGACCTGCAAGCGCGCAAAGTCGACATGACTCTCTCGGGCGGCCTCAAGCAGCCGATCGACCGCTCGCCCGTCAAGGTCTGGGACGGCCAGCTCACGGTCAACGTCCAGGCCAGCGCCTTGGCTTCGACCGCGGGCAAGGTCGAGTTCCAGCTCGCTGACTTCATGCGCGGCACCGCGGTGTTGGAGCAAGGGACCACCAAGGAGAACATCAACGCCACGGCGACGGCGGCGTTGATGGCGGCGCACAGCTTCGACGAGATCACGCTGAGCAAGGGCGCGGCCACGGTCCAAGTGCGCGGCACCGACGTCAAGATCACCGGCGGACACGTCGACATGGACTTCCGCGCCGGCACCGCCGTCGGCAAGCTCGACCTGGCGCCGACCTCGCCTTGGGAGCAGCTCACCGGCTCGGGCAAGGCCGCGCTCAAGCCCGGCCTGGTCTTTGGCGAGATCAAGGTCGAAAAGGGCGAGATCCACGCCGACGTGCAGCAGAAGCGACTCGTCTCGGCCCAGGGCCAGATGAAGTTCGGCATGCGCGACCAGTTCGCCGGCAACCTCTCGTTCGACGCCCGCGAGAACTTCGCCACCATCGACGGCACCGCCGCGGCGTGGCTGACCAAGGGCGAGGACATCGGTCAGGGAGTGAGCCTGGTCGCTGACGAGGCCACCAAGTTTACGCTCGAGGTCAAGGACGCCGCGTTCGACACCTTCCACGGTCCGCTGAAGTGGGAGCACGAGCGCTTTCAGGGCACGGTCAACGTGGCCGCGCCGACGACCGCCCTCAACCTCATCACCGGCACCGGCCCGGCTGACGTCAAAGCGCCCTTCCCCATCGGGCAGGCGCCGGGCGGCGAGCTGACGGGCCAGCCGGGCAGCACCCTGACGGGCCACTTCGACGCCGGGCTCTTCCGCGGCGTGAGCGGCAGTTTGAACTGGAAGTACCAGGAGTGGTTGGGCGGCAAGGCCAACCTCGCTGAGCCGGTGGCGACGGTGGGCGTCGACCAGCTGAGCGGCGAGCTCGCGGCCCAGATCCTGGCCGAGAAGCCGCTCGACAACGGCTCGGAGATCACGCTGCTGCCCGGCGCCGAGGGCTCGCTGACCGTGACGCTGCAGGACGGGCGTCCGCACCAGTACCGCGGTACGGTCGACTTCCGCTTCGCCGGTTTCGCCGAGGGCAAAGCGACCGTCTCGGGCGAGATGCTGGACTTCAACCAGCTCGAAGGCGCCAGCACGCTCAAGGTCGTCGCTGAGAAGGCGCTGACCGGCCAGTCCGGCATGACGTTGCGCGAAGGCGGCGGGCTGGCGGTGACGGTCGAGAATTCGACCATCGTCGACTTCACGGGCCCGACCAACTTCCGCTACGGCACCTGGCTCGAGGGCAGCGTCACGGCTGAGGCCGGATCGCGCTTCTTCGACGGCATCAGCGGCAAGGCCACCGGCACCCTCAAGGGCACGCCGGACATCGCCACGGGCGACCTGAAGCTGCAAGAAGGCGGCACCGCCAAAGTCGATCTCGTCGTCGGCACCCAGCCGCTGGCCTATGAGGCCGGCAGCCAGCTCAACTGGAAGCTGCAGGATTGGCTGGGCGGCACCATCGACATCGGCCAGCGCACCGCGTTCGCCAGCATCAGCGGCACGGCCAATGGCGGCGTCCTGGTCGAGAAGGCGCTGGACGGCAACCCGGGCATCACCCTGCTGCCTTCGCAGGGTCTGCAGGTCACGTTCGCCAACAACACCCCGACCACCTTCGCCGGCTCGACCGCCGCGCGCGTGCAGGAGTTCGTCGAGGGCACGCTGACCATCGAGGGCGCCTCGTCGGCCTCGAGCTTCAACGGCAAGCTGGTGGGCGGCCTCAAGGGCCCCTTCGACGCCACCGATCAGCTGCGGCTCGTCGAAGGCGGCGCCGTCACTGTCAGCGTCCTCGCCAACCAGGCCCAGGACATCCAGGGCACCATCCCCTTCCAGTACGGACAGGGCGACAAGTGGCTCGGCGGCCTGGTCGAGGCCGGCGGATCGCAGCAGTTCCGGTCGATTCAGGGCCCGGTCACCAGCGGCACGGTCATCGCCGGCAAGGAGCTCGGCGGCCACTTCTCGCTCAAAGAGGGCGGCAGCATCACGGCCACCATGGCCAACAGCAACATCGGCGCCATCGGCGGCAGCATCAACTGGGAGGTCGCCTCGGGCGGCGCGTCCTGGCTGGGCGGCAAGCTCGACCTCGAGGGCGAGCAGTCTCCCGAGATGTTCAGCGGACAGATGACGGCGAAGATGCTGGCCGAGAAGCCCATCGGCGCGAACCTCGTGCTCGAGAAGGGCGGGGCCATCACCGGCCAGATGACGCGCAACGAGCCGGTGACCTTCGCCGGCACCTTCCAGTGGCGCTACGGCGACTGGCTCGCCGGCTCGCTCGAAGTGCCGAGCCCGGTGCCGCTGACCACCGTGGCTGGTGCAGCCAAATCGACGCTCAAGAAGGAGCACCACGTCCAGGGCAACGTCTACTTGCGGGCAGGCGGCAGCTTTGACGCCCAGATCGAGGGCGGCGACGTCACCAAGCTCTCGGGGCGCATCCCGTGGCGGCTCGGCGATTGGATCCAGGGCGAGGCCGAGGTCACGGACGGCACGCCCGATCGCATCGTCGGCAGCGGCCCAGGCACCATCACCGGCGCCGGCAAGATCTACAGCGAGGGCTCGCCCAGCCAGGTCAAGCTGCTGGCCGGCGGCTCGCTCGACGTCGCGCTCGACGCCGCTGGCGAGGTCACTTACAGCGGCCCGGTCAACGCCGAGCTCGGCATGCCGGGCGCCACCGCCAGCCTGCACGTCGGTCGCGGCGGCGAAGCGCAGGCGGTCAAGGGCACGACGTTCAAGGGCACGGTCCAGGGCGGCATGCTGTCCGCCACCAAGGTGCCCGCCAAGCTGGCGCTGCGCCAAGGCGGCAACATCACGGCCGACATCGACGGCGACATCCGCGGACTTCGCGGCACGTTCGAGTACGGCTACGGCGGCGACGCCGAGTTCCTGGTCGGCCAGCTGACGGTCGACGGCGCCACCAACCTCAACGAGGTCAGCGGCGCCATCACCGGCACCATCAGCAAAGAGCAGACCCGCGACCAGTTGACCATCGTCAAGGGTGGCTCGGTTCACGGACAGCTGATCTCGCCGAACGCGATTCAGCTCGAGGGCGGCTCCTTCGGCTACAAGTACAGCGACTACCTCAAGGGCAACATCGAGATCGAGGGCAGCCTCGACTTCTCGTCGGACGCGGGCCCGGACTTCACCGGCGGCGCAACTGGCAAGCTGACGCGCAAGCTCGACGTCGGCGCCGGTTTTGCCCTGTCGGCTGGCAGCGCGGCGCAGGTCCACTTCCAGAACAATGTCGCTGACAAAGCATGGGGCCGGCTCGGCTTCACCTGGCAAGACAAGATCCAGGGCAATATCGACGTCGCGCAGGGCGATAGCAACTTCCAGAACGTGAGCGGTGAGGCGCAGGCGACGCTGCAAAAGCAAATCGACCTCGGCAAGCTGCAGCTGCTGGCGCCCTCGGCCATCCACGCCACCTTTGCCCAGAACGCGCCGACGCAGATGGACGGCAATGTCGGCTTCAAGTTCGACGATGAGCTGATGGGCGCGATCTCGCTGCAACCCGGTAGCACGCTCGACCAGGTGTCGGGCGAGGCGCAGGGCGCGCTGACGGCCCGCCACCCCGTGCCAGGCACCTCCTTCGCCCTCGAGCCCGGCGGCACAATCGGCGGCGTGGTCCAGAACAACGAGGTCGGCGACCTCCACGGCTCGGTGAACTGGTCCTACGGCGATCTCGGCTGGCTCAAGGGCAGCGTCGAGCTCTCTTCCGGCGACCTCGACAGCGTGCGCGGCCGCGTCACCGGCAAGGTGGCGATCGAGCGCTTCCTCGACGAGAACTTGCGCATCAAGGAGGGCGGCAGCTTCCAGGCCGACTTCGACGGCGCGCAGCTCGCTGGCTTCCAGGGCCAGGTCAGCATCGTCTACGGCGGCTGGATCGACGGCGCGGCGCAGCTCCAGGGCGGCTCCATCGAGTCGATCGACGGCGAGGTGACCGCGACCACCCAGACCCGCAAGGAGATGGGCAGCAAGGCGTTCTTGAAGCCCGGTGGCTCGGTGACCGCGACGTTCGCCGGCTCGGCGTTCCAGTCCTTCACCGGCGACCTCGGCTGGCAGTACGAGCAGTGGCTCGAGGGCGCGATTCACGTCGAGTCGGGCAGCACGCTCGAGAGCGTCAGCGGCGAAGGCAGCGCCACCCTGCGCGAGCGCAAGCCGCTCGGCGAGAAGATGGCGCTCGAACGCGGCGGCAGCCTGCGGACGCGCTTCGAGGGCAGCGACTTCAAGGGCGTGGCGGGCAACGTCACCGTGCTCTACGAAGACTGGCTCGGCGGCTCGCTGGAGGTCCCGGACTTCTCGCACCTCGAGAGCGTCAACGGCAGCATCTCCGCCAATTTGCGGCAAGAGAAGCAGGTCGGCGCCCACCTGACCCTCAAGCAGGGCGGCAACGTCCAGGCCGAGATTCAGAACTCGACGCTCGACACCGTCGCCGGCGACCTCGGTTGGCGCTGGGACGAGTGGCTGGCGGGTACGGTTCACCTGGAGCCGAGCAAGCTCGACTCCCTCAAGGGTCACGCCGAAGCCGGCATCGTTCAGCACAAGAAGGTCGGCAGCGACCTTGAGCTGCAGCCGGGCTCAGGTCTGCTCATCGAGCTCGACGCGGGCGCCGACATCGCTGGCCAGACCGTCATGGGCGACCTCGCCTGGAAGTGGCAGGACTGGCTCGGCGGTCGCGTCACCCTCGGCGCCGGCAGCAGCTTCCAGGGCATGCAGGGCGTCGCTGAGGCGCGGCTCTTGCAGGACAAGCCCGCCGGCGACGCGCTGGTGCTCAAGAGCGGTGGCAACCTGCGGACGCAGCTCGCCTCGTCGGCGCCGACCACCTTCGGCGGCGAAATCGACTGGCAGTATCAGGATTGGATCGCCGGACGCGTCACGGTGCTCGATGGCAGCACGCTGACCGCGATCAACGGCGAGGCGACGGCTCACCTGCGCGCCGAGAAGCCCATCGGCGACGGCGGCTTCAAGCTCAAGAGCGGCGGCAGCCCGACCGTGGTCTTCGAGAATAGCGCGCCGACGTCGTTCCACGGCCACCTGAACTACGGCTACCAGGACTGGCTCGAGGGCACGGTCGCGGTCGAGCCCGGCAGCACGCTGCAGGCAGTCACGGCACGCGGCGACGCCAACGTCATGATCGACAAGGCCCTTGGCGACAAGGGCTTCCGCATTCGCGCTGGCAGCCGCGCCGCCGTCGAGGTCCACGCCAACACTTTTGGCGGCCTGACCGGCGAGGTCAAGTGGGGCTACCAGGAGTGGCTCGAGGGCGCCATTGCGGTCCAGGCCAGCGATCTGACGACGATCTCGGGCGAGGCCTCTGCGCAGGTCGTGGCCGAGAAGCCGCTGGGCGGCGACTTCACGCTCGAGCCGGGCGGCAACGCCCAGGTCTCGGTCCAGAACGGCGGCATCGACAGCTTCAGCGGCACGGTCAAGGTCCGTTACCAGGACCTGCTGCGCGGCTCGTTGACCCTGCAAGGCGCAAGCAGCCTCGATTCGGTGCAGGGCGAGGTCGAGGGTCGCCTGTTGCGCGACTGGGACATCGGCCAGGACGTCAAGCTGCTCGGTGGCGGCGGCGTCAAGGCGCAGTTCTCGTCGGCCGGCGTCGACTCGATCTCCGGCCGCGCCCGCTTCCGCTACGCGGAGTGGCTCGACGGCGTCATCGACATCGATCCGGGCAGCAAAGTCGGCAGCATCGGCGGCCGCGTCACGGCCATGCTGGCGCAGGACAAGCAGGTGGGCAGCTCGGGCCTGACGCTCAAGCAGGGCGGCAGCCTGACCGCGACCTTCGCTGGATCGCAGTTCCAGGACCTCGCCGGCCAGGCCAACTGGGCCTACGAAGGCGGCCAGGCCAAGCTCGACGGCAGCATCCGGCTGCGTCCGTCGACGCTCGACTCGATCTCGGGCGACGCCATCGCCCACCTCAGCGCGCCGATGGACGTCGGCAACGGCCTGCAGCTGCTGACCGGCGGCGATTTGCGCTTACAGGTCGAGAACAGCCAGCCCGGAACCTTCGGTGGCCGGGTCAACTGGCAGCTGGAGAGCTGGCTGCAGGGTTCGGTCGAGTTGGCCTCGGGGAGCGGCTTCGACGGCCCCTACCGCGGCGCGGCCGAGGCCCGGTTGCTGGAGAACAAGCAGGTCGGCAGCAAGGTCGAGCTTCGCGCCGGTGGTGGCCTGCAATTCGAGTTCGACTCGGCCAAGAACATGGCCGACAGCCGCTTCAACGGCAGGGTCGCGCTCGACTACGATCAGTGGCTGCGCGGCACGTTGGCGCTTGAGAACACGACCTTCACCAGCCTCACCGGCTCGGCGAAGATGCAGCTGCTGCAGGACAAGGCCCTCGGCAGCTCGGGCATCTCGCTCCTGAATGGCAGCAACGCCGAGATCGCGCTCGCCAACAATGAGCTGACCGGCGTCCAGGGCCTCGTTCGCTGGCGCTTCGAGGACTGGCTCGAGGGCATCATCGACGTCAGCCCGGGCAGCACGCCCGACAGCATCAGCGGCAAGGCCCACGGCGCCATCACGCAGCCCAAGCAGTGGGGCCAGCTGCGCATCGATCCCGGCAGCGGCGTCAGCGTCGACGTCAACGCCAACGAGATCGGAGCCTTCCGCGGCACCGTGCTCTGGAATTACGACAACTGGCTGGCCGGCTCGCTCGATCTCGATGAGCGGACCACCAAGGACAGCTTCTACGGTCAGGGCAGCGCCTCGGTGCAGGCCGACAAGCAGTTCGGCAGCAAGGTCACGCTCAAGCAGGGCGGCGGCGGCCTGGTCCAGATCCAGGCCTCCGAAGTCAAGACCATCGGCGGCACGCTGCAGATCGCCTACGAGGACTGGATCACCGGTCAGGTGGCGATTCAGGGCCAGAGCTCGCTCGACTCGCTGAACGGCAGCGGCCAGATCGTGTTGACGCAAGACAAGCAGATCGGCCGCGCCACCCTCAAGCAGGGCAGCGGCATGGCGGCCAACTTCGTCGCCTCGGACCTGGAGGACTTCCACGGCGTCGCCAAGGTCGAGCTGCTGGAGACCTACGGCGGCAGCATCGAGGTCGAGGCAGGCAGCGGCGTCGACACCGTGCGCGGCCACGTCCAGGTCGGGCTGCTCAAGGACAAGCCGGTCGCCAACAAGGTCGTGCTGAAGCAGGGCGGCAACTTGCACGCCAGCTTCGACGGCACGGACATCACGCAGGTCGGTGGCCAGCTCGCCATCGAGTACGACGGCTGGCTGCGCGGCAGCGGCGACGTCGAGACCGGGGCCTCACTCGACCAGTTCGTCGGCGTCGCCAAGCTCGAGGTGGTGCAGAGCAAGACCTTCCAGGGCGGCATCGAGCTCGGCCAAGGCAGCTTCCTGCGCGTCGACTTCGACCAATCGGGCCCGACCCGCTTCGCCGGCAACGTCGACGTGCTCTACGACGAGTGGTTGGAGGGCAACCTCAACTTCGAGGCGACCAGCCTGGACTCGATCTCGGGCGCCGGCTCGCTGACGGTGCTGCGCGACAAGCAGCTGGTCGATCCGCTCACCATTCAGCAGGGCAGCTGGCTGAAGGTGCGCGTCGAGCAGAGCCAGCTCGACAGCTTCGGCGGCGTCGCCAACTTGCAGATTGCGGGCTGGGGCCAGGGCCGCATCGCCATCACTGAGGGCAGCAAGACCGACGACATCAGCGGCGAGGCGCAGTTCGACCTCAACGTCCGCAAGGACATCGGCAGCAAGTTCACGCTGACCGGCGGCAGCCTCGGCGCCCAGGTGCAGCACAACGAGCTGAAGAAGGTCTGGGGCGAAGCGCGCGGCGAGGTCAAGGATCTCGGCGAGGGCTGGGTCCGCATTGAGCGCAGCAGCACGCTCGAGGAGTTCACCGGCCAGGCCGGCGTGCGCCTCACCAAGGCCCAGAAGATCGGCAGCTTCGCGCAGCTCACCGGCGGCGAGGTGCTCGCCAACTTCGTGCAGAACAACCTCACGACGTTCGGCGGCTGGGCCGAGATCGAGGTCTTTGGCTGGGGCACCGGCCGCGTCGAGATCGATCCCAGCAGCACGGCCGACAACCTGAGCGGTCAGGCCAAGATCGCGCTGACCCAGCGCAAGGAGCTGGCCGGCGGCAAGCTCATCGTCACCCACGGCGAGGCTTCGGCGACCGTCCGCGACAACAAGCTGACGCAGCTCGGCGGCAAGATCGGCATCGAGCTCAAGGACATCGCGCGCGGCCAGATCCAGGGCACCTTGGACGTGGAGCGCGAGGAGTTCACCGGCGGCGGCTCCGTGGAACAGATCAAGGAGTGGGGCGTCGGCCCCGCCAAGATCCGCGACGGCCGCCTTGAGGCCAACGTCGTCAAGAACAAGCTGGCATCGGCGGCCGGTAGTGCCCGCATCGATGCCGGAAAGTTCGGCCAGGGCACCATTCAGGTCAACTTCATCGACCGCGGCGACGCCGAGCCGACCATCTACGGCCGGGCCACGCTCGAGTTCCAGCCCCACGAGCGTATCCGGGGTCGCCTGGACGCCCAGATCACCGAGGACAAGAAGTTCATCGGCGAGGGCAGCGTGCGGGTCAAGATCAGCCCGCAGATCGAGGGCGAAGCCGGCGTCGCGTTGCGCGAGGATGGCCACGTCGTGCTCAAGGGCGCGGTGCGCATCCCCGGGCCCTTCGAGCTGTTCAAGGCCGACCCGTATAAGAAGGACATGACGCTGCTCGACAGCAGCTTCCTGGTCTACACGCCGCCGATGGTCAAGGTGAACGTCGGCGCGGGGTTGGGCCTCGAGGCGGGCATCAAGCCGCTGACCATCAGCAACATCGTCCTCTCGGGCGAGTGCGACCTGATGGAGCCCTCGTTCGCCAGCCTGGCTGTGACGGGCCACCTCAGCACGGCCGCCTATGCCGACCTCAACGCTTGGATCGAGGGCTCGGTCTCGGTCTCGGCGGCCGTGGTCGCGGTGCAGGCGGGCCTGCGGGCGGCGCTCAATCTCCACCTGGAGGCGGCGCTCTCGGCCGATCCGACCATCACCGTCAACCGCAACGGCCTCAGCTTCGACATGCCCGTGCGCGCGGACCTGACGGCGGCGCTGAACCTGATCCTGACCTTCTTCGCCAAGGTTCGGGTGGGCATCGACGTCGGCCTCTTCTCGATCATGAAGACGGTCTGGCGCTACGAAGTGAGCCCCGACCCGCTGCGCCTGGCCTCGATGAGCATCGGCGCCCAGGGCCACGTGCATGCAGGCGCCGACGGCTTCCGGGCGACGATGAACCCGCAGTACCAGCCGCCGGACATGTCCATCGACGGCTTGAAGCGGGCGCTCAAAATCTAGCGGCATCAAGGTTCTCTGTGGGGAAGCAGCCACGGCACTGTGGCGACGACTACCTGTGCTTGGCCTTCTGCCTTGTCGGCTCTGCGTGCGTCCGCGGGCGCTGCGAAGTCGTCTCGTAGGGCCCCTAGAAGAGGCGACTTCCCGTTGACTCCGCATAGGCGTGCCAGTAGCGTCCCGCGCGTTGAAGGGCCGGGTTTCATGCGGCCCGCCGCTTCCGACCGTGACATGCCGTCCAATCAGGCGAGCGGCGGGCGATCCAAGCACCCCACGGGGGCGCGTCGAAGCGAGATTCGCGGCGGAGTGCCCTCTTGCGATCTGCGCCGGCCGCGAAAGGTCAACCAACCCTGGCAGCGCGCGACGCGGCAGCGGCGCGAGGATGAGGAGCACCATGTCGGACGATGAAGCGCGGGACTACAAGCTCGACGTTGCGAGCGCGATCATGCTCGGCGTCACGACGGCGTTGACGGCCTTCGCCGCCTACGAGTCGTCGCTGTGGGGTGGCGAGCAGGCGACGGCCTACACCAAGGCGATCACCACGCTGGGCGACGCCAACCGGGAGATGCTGCGCGGCGTCCAGGAGCGGGCCTTCGACACCACGGTCTGGCTAGAGAACCTCAAGGCCGACGCAGCACGCAACGCCGCCAGCGCTGCACCTGTCGCGACGGCAGCGGTCGCAGCGGCACCGGCCCCAGCTGCCGAGCCGGCGGCGCCCGCGGCGGCTGAGCCGGCGGAGGCGGCACGGGGCGAAGAGCCACAGGCCGCGGAGCCGGGCGCGGCAGAAGCTGCGCCACCAGCTGCCGAGCCGCCCGCCGCGGCAGCAGCACCCGCCGAGGCCGAAAGCCAGGAAGGCGCAGCCGAGGCCCCACTGTCGCCGGAAGAGCAAGCCAAGCAGCTGGCGGAGGAGCTCGACGTCAGCGAGGACGCGCCGCTGGAGAAGCAGCTCGACAAGCTCAAGGCGACGCGTCGGGACCTCGTCGGCGCCTTGAAGTGGGCCGACGTCCAACACAAGAAGAACACGGCCTCCGCGGCGACGGGCCAGCGGTTACAGGTCGCGCGCAAGCTGATCGAGATCGGCGCCAAGCATGATGCCGCCGCGCTAGAGTATGACGCAGCCGTCGCGCAGTTGGGCGTCGACGTCGACGATCCAGAGGCCGTGAGCGACGCCCTCGACAAGAACCCGGCCATCGGGCTGCAGTTGGAGGCGATCGAGAAGCGGGTGGCGGATCTCCATGCGGAGAGCGACAAGGAGCTCGAGAAGCTCGCCAAGCCCATGTTCTTCGAGTCCTCGACCTACCAGAGGTCCAAGTCGGAGAAGTACGAACAGTTCGTCCAGAAGGGCGACAAGCTCTTCAAGGCAGGCGAAGAGGCCAACACCAACGGCGACAAGCTCACGCTGGCGACGGTCTTCTTTACCCTGGCGCTCTTCTTTGGCGGCCTGGCATCGGTGCTGCGCCACTACCCAATCAAGGTCGCGTTCCTCACCATCGGCACTGTGGTCACGATCGGGGCGACCATCTACATGTTCATGACGCCCTGGGTGGCGACCTAAGCGGCATTTCGACGGAGCTGGCTGGCACGGCTCGCCACGGCGCCCCAGCGTGTCACGCCCAAGTCACCACGGCACCCGCGGTGATCCGAACTGCGACGGAAGCGCGCCCCTGCGCTCTCATCGTCGCGCGCCGCCGGGCCGGCCGACACCACCTTGCGGCGGACCCTCCAAGCCAGGACGAAGCAAGGGCGGTGAGAAACCGCCTGAGGTCCGGGCTTGGGCCCCGGCCGAGCGCGCATCGGCTGCTCCGCCATGAAGTGCGGCGTTGGGGACCACGGGCAAACCAAGCGCCGCGAGGGTGTCGGGGTGTGCGCCGACGATGTTCGGAGCCAGCTGCGGCGCCTCGTCATCGAACTCGGCGAAGCCGTGGGTGCGCGCAACGTTGACGTAGACCTCGGGCAGCGTCTCGACGCGCTCGGTGGCCTCGCCCGTGCGGCGTGGTTCGAGGATGGCGCCATCGAGCCGAACAAAGCTGCGCCCGGAGCTGAACGCTTCGGTCAGCCGTGACCGACCCGCGAGATCGGCGGTTCCTGAGACCTGAAAGCGCTCGAAGGCCAAGACCACCCGTCGAGGTCGCGGTGGCGCTGCGAGGCGGCTCCGAGTGACTGGCGTGCGGGCCAGCGGGTCGCCGGCGGCCTCTGCTGGCAGCACCAGGCTGATCGACGCGACGCGGACGGCGAACGTATCCAGGCGCTCACGGCTGCCCGGCACGGTGACTCCCCGCAGGTAGAGCAGCCCTTGGTGGGCATTGAGCGTCTCGAGCAGTGCGCGGCCTGGCGGCAACGACAGCGCCCCGCGAATCCAACCCATGTCGGTCGCGATACGGACTTGGAAGGAGGTGTCGGCGCCGGTGTCGTTTGGCATGGACCCAAGGTAATGGGACTCGCGGGACGCCGACAGGGCCGTTTACAAGTCATCAAGGAAGCCTGCCTCAGCGACGGCGGGGGACGGGACGGGTGCCGACGACGGCATCAGGGCCGCGCTGCAACCTAGGTCCACCCCGACACGGAATCGCAGGTTCGCGAGTCGCGCAAAGCGGGGATACGATCAACTGTCAGCACGGTGGCGGCAAATCCCAATCTGCGGTTATTTCATACGCATCATGAGATGGCTACGATCAGGCCATCCCTTGGCCTGATTCCAGCCCGGGGCCACGCCGCCCACGCTCACAGACGGTTTCGACCTGACATTCGCTGCGGGCCATGGGGGTGCCGCGGCGTCGCGACGCGGCCTCAGGCTCTGCAATGCGCGCCGACTGGTCGCAGGTCCAGGGCCGCTGGCCTGGCCGTTGACGGGCTCTCATGGGGGCTGGCCGCACCTTGAGCGGCAGCCCAGGGCGGTCGCAAAGTCGACGTCAGCGCCGACAACCCTCACCCCCGCCGCTTCGCGGCACCCCCTCTCCCGCTGAAGCGGGAG
>CANLIC010000003.1 GCA_947491025.1 Myxococcales bacterium | reverse complement strand
GATGGACGATCTTGGCGGCGTGGATCTCGGCGAGTCCGGAGGCGGTCTGCGCGATGAGGGCAGCGACTTCGGTCGCGGGCAGCGCGCCGCGCGAGCGCAGCTCTTCGTCGAGCGGTCGGCCGCGGACGTGCTCCATGGCCAGGTAGAAGCCCTCGCTGTGCACGCCAAAGCCGTACACTGCAACGACATTGGGGTGGACGACGCACGAGAGGGCCTGAGCCTCGCGCCGAAACCGGAATCGTCCGATGTCATTTGAGTATTTCGGATGAAGCAGCTTGAGTGCGACCGTCCGCTCCAGGCGCTGGTCGCGGGCGATGTAGACCTGGCCCATGCCGCCGCCGGCGAGAAATCGCTCGACGACGTAGGTGCCGTCTACGACGTCGCCAGGGGACAGCAGCTGGGGCGGAACCACAGTCGACATGGATCCGGACAGTAGCCGAGGTCGGGGAGCTACACCAGCGTCGCTGATCGCCATCAGCGCGAAGCAGGTGGAGGAAATCGTGGCCTGGCGAGGCTGCTGCGGCGCGGCGCCAGCGGAAGCGGTCGAGAGAGCGCTTCTGGCGTTGCGGCGGCGCCGCCGCGGTCTTCACGGGTCTCGAGGCGCCCGGGCCGAGCGCGATGGCCACAAGGAGCGCGGGGGTCGCGGTGGGGCCGCGCCAGAGGGCGCTCGGACCGGCTCAGAACGCCGCACGGCCAAGGGCGAGACGGGATGCAGGCAGGCGCGCTGTTCCATCGGGGGCGGCTGCGACGAAAGCCAGGCGCTCACAACCGGCCGTCGACGACCCGCGACAACACCGCACGCACGCCCGTGGCGACCAGCCTATCCCGTTCGCGCCAATCCTTGCCGCCGGTCGGCAGGTGCACCGCCAGCACCACCTCGCGACCCCAGCCGGGAATCGGCGCGCCTTTGGCATCGAGCCAGGGCAGACAGGCGTAGCCGACCCACACGAATTGGTAGCTGGTGCCGAGGCCGAGCTTGCTGTGGATGCGCCACTTGCCTTGGCTGCGCTGCTCGATGAAGGGCATGTCGAGGCCTGCCTGGGCGTAGATGGCGGTGTCGGCGCTCATGCCGCCGAAGGGCCCGTACTTCTTGCTGCCAGCGGCGCCATAGAGCAGGACCTCGATGTCTTTCCACTGCAGGCCGGGTAGGCGGGTCGTCGGCTGCTCACGGTGCAGAACGACACGCTCAAGCGCGAGCGCCAGCGTATAGGGCGAGAGGTGGTTGGCTGGTCCGCTCGTCTGGTCCGGGGTCACGGTCAGCGCGGAGCCGTCCGGCTCCTTGAAGCTGTAGCCGAGCGGCGGACTGGCCGAGCCGTAGTTGCCGCCAAAGGTCTCGGTCGCCGGCCTTCCCAGCCACGCCTCATGGATCAGCGCGTTGGCCTTGGCGCGGCCACCGATGTCGTGGAACCAACGCGCGAGGCCGTTGCTGCTGTACGGCGAGTCGTCGTAGGTGTGGATGGAGCTGACGAAGTCGCCGATTGCGGTGCCCTTGACGCTCGCCGTCAGGCCGACCTTGTAGCCCGAGGCCACCCGCATCGTCGCAGCGGCGTTGGCGGCGGCGAGCCACTTGGTCGTGCTCCACGGCTGGACCGCCTGCTCGTGGTTGGCGGTCCCGAGCAGCCGCAGGTACGGCGTCCCGCCGACGCGCTTGACCAAGAGCACGCTCATCGCCATCCCCGGCGGCAGCAGCCCTTGCAGGGCCGCGGTCTGGGCTACCAGCGGGGCATCGAATGGCGTGTACGTCGCGCTGCCGCCGCCCTTGAGCGGCACGGTGGCGCTGGCGTCGACGACGGGACAGGCAAAGCCGGCGTCGACGTGCGTGGGTAGGAGCTTGGCAACACAGAGGTCGTCGAGGAACTGGAAGTAGTCCTTCTTGGCCAGCGCTGCGGCGCAGGGCGGCGCCGGCTCGGGATCCAGCGTCGGGATTGGCCCTGGCGGCTGGTTCGGGTCATAGGCCGCGGCTACGTCGGCGGCTGCCAACGCGTCGCTGGCGTCGCCGGCGGGTGCGCCGTTCGCGGCCGACGTGGCGTCGCCGGAGTCGCTCGCTGCAGCGCCGTCGGGATCCCCAGCGGAATCGTTCGCCGCACTGTCGCTGACCGCACCGTCGCTGACCGCACCGTCGCTGACCGCACCGTCGCTGACCGCACCGTCGCTGACCGCTGTGTCGATCACAGTGGCGTCGGTGACCGCCCCATCGCCGGCCGCGGACCCGGCATCGCCCAGGGCGGCGTCGCCCCCACCGGCGGCGTCGCCCCCACCGGCGGCGTCGGCGCCTACATCCGATGCATCGGGCGCGATCGCCTCCTCGCCTTGCAGGTGGTCTCCAGAGGCGGCGGTGTCGGCGCCGGTGGCCGCGTCAGCGCCTCTCGCGGCGTCTGATTCCTCCACGTCCGCCAGCGTGTCCACCGCACGGACGGCGGCGGCATCGACGGACAAGGTGCCCTGGTGGCAGCCGGCGAACGCCCACAGGACTGCGGCTGCCCACCACGCCCAGCGTCTTGCACCCTGTAAGTTCATGCGACCTGCCCTTGCCAGCCCCAGCCGACGGCCCGGGACTCTCGCACCCAGAGCGCGGACGCAGCAAGGCCCCGTGTTCACGGCCATGTGGGGGACCTCGGCGCGCTTCGCCGCCTGCGCGCCCGGCGCCTACGCGAGGGCGCGAGCAAGCGGCGCGCTGTTGGGCCTCAAGGCGCCTTGGACAGCGCGGTCAGCAAGGCCTCGAGCTTGGCCACATTGGCGCCACTGCTGAGGCCGATCTCCCACGGTGCAAAGAACGACACGAGTGCGCCTTGCTTGTCCCAGACGTAGACGTACTCCTTGCCGGGCACTGCGAGGAGCTTGAACACGCCGGCGGTGGAGGTGTCGGTCAGCACCGGGAACTTGCAGGCTTTGCTGACCGCGTTCTGGCTGGCGTAGTTCTTGTCGTTGAGCGCGAAGAACGCGACGTCGATGCCCAGACCACTGAGCTTGTCCTTCATCGTTTGAAGCTTTCCAGCCTGGAAAGCACAGTTACTTCAGTAACCGTGCACGGATATCATTAAGATAGGTTTGTTCTTCCAGGCCAAGGGTTCGACGGACTTGTTGAAGGTCGCGCTGTTGCTGTTCTGGTCGTTGAGGGCGAACGACGGCATGAGCGAGCCAGTGCAGTTCGGCTGGCCCTGGCAGTCATTGCAGCCCTGCAGGGCGCTGTGCACGCAGCCGAGCTTGGGGTCGCAGCTATCGAGCGTGCAGATCTTCCCGTCGTCGCAGGGATTGGCGGTGCCCTTGGCGCAGGAGCCGTCGCTGCAGGCGCCGTCGCCTGTGCAGGGATTGCCGTCGTCGCACTTGCCGCCGTCTGCGCCAGGCTTGGCCGTACAGTCGCCGGCTTGTGCGTTGCAGGCGTCAACGGTGCAGGGGTTGCCGTCGTCGCAGACCTTGGGGGCGCCGCCGACGCAGGCGCCATTGGCGCAAGCGTCGCCCTGGCTGCAGAGGTCTCCGTCGTCGCAGCTCGCCGCGTTGGCCTTGTTCTGGCAGCCCGCCTTGGCGTCGCAGCTGTCGTCGGTGCAGGGCTTGCCGTCGGCGCAGCTCAGGGCCTTGCCGCCGGTGCAGACCGTGCCGGCGCACGCATCGGCCTGGGTGCAGGCGTCGCCATCGTCGCACGGGTCCGTGTTGGCCTTGTGCTGGCAGCCTTTGGCCTGGTCACAGCTGTCCTCTGTGCAGGGGTTGCTGTCGTCGCAGCCGACCTTGGTGCCGGCGGCGCAGGCACCGGCTTTGCACACGTCGCCGGCGGTGCAGACCGAGCCGTCGGCATCGCAGGCCTTGCCATCGCTGACCGGTGTCACCGCGCATTGGGCGGTCTGGGGGTCGCAGAGGTTCTGGGCGCAAGGGGTGTCTTTCTCGCTGCCGCAGTTGACCACCGTCGTCGGGTTCAGCTTGCAGGTCCAGGCGCTGGTGGACTTGTCGCAGAAGAGCTTGCCGAGGCAGGCGTTGGTCGGGTTCTGGGCCGCGCAGTCGTCGTCGCTCTTGCAGGCGCAGATCGTCGTTCCACCTTGGCAAGCGCCGGCCTTGCAGCTGTCGCCGCTGGTGCAGGTGTTGTCGTCGGTGCAGGGGCCGTCCTGTGCGGTATGGACGCAGCCGGTCTTTTCGTTGCAGCTGTCTTTGGTGCAGGCGTTGCCATCGTCGCACGGGGTCGGGCTACCGTCGGCTTGCAGGCAGGCGTTGGCGCTGACGCCGCACCCCGAGATGGCCGCGTGCGCGCAGCCCTTGCCGGGATCGCAGCTGTCGGTGGTGCAGGGATCGGCGTCGCCGCAGTCGACGGCGGTCCCAACGCAGCCGCCGCCCTGGCACGCGTCGCCCGAGGTGCAAGCGTTGCCGTCGTCGCAGGACCCGGCCGCTGCGGCCACCGCCTTGCAGTCGCCGGTCTTGGCGTCGCAGTCATCGGTCGTGCAGGCGTTGCCGTCGTCGCAGGTCTTGGCCGCGCCCGCCTTGCAAGCGCCAGCGAGGCAGGCGTCGCTGGGGGTGCAAGCGGACCCGTCGGCATCGCACGCCTTGCCATCCGCGGCCGGCGTAGTCGTGCAGCCGCTGCTGGCGACGCAGGAGGCGACCTGGCAGACCGGTGCAGCGCAGGCCACCACGGCAGGGGCGACGCAAGCACCAGCGGCGCACTGGCTGGCAGCCACAAAACCCGTGGCGCCGCAAGCCGCATCCGCGCACGCGGTGCCGTTGGCGCGCTCCTCGGCGACGCATTTCCCGACGACGCAGGCGGCCTGCAGGCAGGGGCCGAGGTCGGGCAACTCGGCGGCACAGTCCTTGGCCTCGGCGCAGCCTGGCACAACAGCTGCGGCCTTTTCGCCGCCGCCAGCGCTCTCGCAGGCCGCGACGAAGCCCAAGACGCCGACCGTCGCGAACAAGCGCTTCCTGAAAAACTGCGTCATTGCGCTCCGCTCCCTCTCGCCGCGGTGAACCGTGGCGCACAAGCGCTGGCAGCGTACCGACTCCCGCGGTGCGCGTCATCCTTCGGGCGCCACGATCCGGAGACTGCGACCTTTCTGTCGCGACGGTAGCCAGAGCTAAGGGTAGAGGTGCGGGATGCGGGCGACGCTGGCACAGGGGCGACACAGCGCGGAAGGCAGGCCGGAATTGCGGCGCGTCCGCCCGGCGACGGCCTTGAAGACGGGCCCTGACTTGGCCTCGTCGCAAGCGATGCAGGCGTTGAGGCTGCCGTCGGCCTGGTGGCTTGGGGCCTTGAGGAGAGAGAGGCAGATGTCGAGGCAGGCTTTGCGCGTATTCTCGACGTTCCACGCCCAGGTGTCGGCGCAGGCCACCGAGAAGCCGAGGCTGAGCAGGCACTTGACGCCCCCGTCGTGGCCGTCCGCGAAACCGGCGAGCCCACACTGGCGGACCGGATGGGTGAGGTCCGGGGTCCCGGCGTAGACCGCGAGGTCTTGGAGCGACGAGCAATGACCGCAGCGGCCAGCGTGGGTGACGGTGTCGCCAGCGGCCACGGCGGCGGCGGTGCTCGGTTGATTGCGGAGCCGATAATGGCGCTTGGGCGCATCGACGACCTGCACGGCGCAGACCATCCCGGCGGGCGGCGGGGCGACGTCGAGGGTGGCGACGCTGTAGGGGTCGACGGCCAGGGCGCCGGGTGGGTCGAGCAGCTGGTAGGCCTTCAGGGCTGCGAGATCTGCGGCGCTCCAGGCGCGGGGCGTCCAGGCGTCGCCGCCGCAGCCGCAGCGGAGGGCGCACTGCGAGGCCGGCAGACCGGTGTGGGCGCCGGGCTGGCCAAAGAGCACCTCGCTGCAGCCTTCGCCATCGCCGTCAGCGCCGTCGAAGCCGTCGGCAGCGGCCGCAGCGGCTTTTGCGTCGCCGGCACCCCCGCCGCAGCCGGCGGCCAGCGCAAGGGCGACGAGTGAAGCCATCGCCGAGTGCCGCAGCGGGGCCTTGGGCTCGGGCGTGGCACGGCGGATTCGACTCATTGGTGCAGGGGCCATGGGCGACTCCAGACGCCGCCTCGGGCGCACGCTGCAGAGTCCAGCACAATCGCCGCCGCGGCGCACGCTCGACGCCCGGCCAGGCGCACGCCCCAGTGCAGGGCGCACCTCGATCTGGCAAGCTCCCACGTCGGTCGCGAAAGCGGCTGCCGCCAGACCCACGACCCGCGGCGCAGGAGCGCTTGACCCATGTCTGCAGCCCCACCCGGCGACGGCGCCGGCAAGCTCCATCCATCGCGCCGCGTGCTGCTGCAGGGCGCACTCGGCGCGAGCGCTGGCCTCGGCCTCAGCGCGCTGCCGCTCGGCTGCGCTGCGGAGCCGACCGCCCAGCCGGCCCCAGGCACGGCTGCCTGCGAAAGCGACGCCGTGGCGCTCGACGCCAGCGCGGGCGCTGACGCCAGAATCGAAGCCGACACTGCCGATACGGCCGCTCAGCCCTGCCCCAGCCTGCTCGACCTCGCAAGCGTGCCGGACGGCAAGCTCGATGTCGCCGGCGCCAAGCTGCCCTACCGCCAGCACGATCCGCTGTGGGGCGCCGACCTGATGTGGGACCGCGACAAGGTCATCGCCGCCGACGTGCAGTTCAACGGCCAGAGTCCAGCGGTCGCGGCGTCGCTCTTGCGCGAGTTCGACGACGGCAACAACCTCGCCAACGAGGGTTGCATGCTGACGTGCCTCGCCATGGTCATGCGGCTCCTGAACCCCGACACCAAGCCGAAGTGGACGCCCAAAGTGCTCAACAAGTGGGCGCATGACCTCTACTACTACACGCCGTGCGGCCTCTCGATGACCACGCTGTCGGCGGACCTGATGTCGGAGCTCACCGCCGGCGAGGTCCAGCTCTGCCTCAAAGAGGAGTACCTGCCCGGCGAGGCGGGCTGGCCCAAGATGCGCACGACCACCTCGGCGTTGGTGCGCGCCTATCGGGTGCTGCCTCCAGAAAAGCGCAGCAACTTCATGGTCATGCTCAAGACGGGCACCTACGACGACACGGTCGCGTCGCACTACGTCCTGCTGCACCCAGGCGACGCGAGCTCGGTCGACGACCCGAACCCCGAGGTCCTCGATCCGGCGCAGCCCCTCGGCGATACCAAGCCATGGCGCCTCACGGACTCGGCGGCGGCCATCTTGGAAGACCCAGAGATCGCAGCCGGTTGGAAGGCATCTGGCATCGACGCCACCCAGATCGGCGGTGTCTGGGTATTCACGCGCTGGGCACCCGGGCACGACCGGTCGCTGTTGACGCCCTTGGTGCAAGCCTGGGCCCTTGAGCTCGCCAAGCTGGGCTGAAGCGGCGTCGGCACCGGGTGCCTCGGCCTCGCACGGCCAGACCTAGCGTGCGGCGTCAAGCCTCCTGATCACTTCGGGGCGGATCTGCGCCGCCTCGATGACAGCATCCAGCGAGCCGACCGCGACCGCGCGGTGGACGGTGTGGATGGCGTCGAATTCCCGCGCCACCGCACCTTGGTGCTCGAGGATGGCCTCGGCGGTAATGGCCATCAGCCGCTCGCGAACGCGAGGCTTGTCCGCAGACTGCGCTTCGGCAACCGCTGCGCGCGCGGCTTTGACCTTGTCGTCAAGCTCGGCTCGGCGCTTCACCTCGCGCGGAAAGACCACCGCCGCCGCTGGCCCGCCGCCGATGACCGAGGCGTAGCTGCCCTCGACCGCCAACGCGACGAGCCGCTCATTGAGCGCCTTGCTGAACACGACGTAGGCGCCGCCGTGGTAGCGACCGATGACGACGAAGACGATGACGCCGTCGAACTCGACGACTGCGCGGCCGATCTCGGCGCCGTACTCGAGCTGCAGCCGACGCAGCGACTCGGGGCTGCCGTCGAAGCCCGAGAGATTGGCCAAGACCACCACCGGCCGGCTGCCGCTGGCGGCGCGCAAGGCCCGGGCGACCTTGCGGCTGCTGCTCGGGAACAGGGTGCCGCCGGTCCAGGTGTCCGGCCCATCCATCGGGAGGCGCCCGCGGCGGGGCATCGGCCGTGACTCAAAGCCGATGACGCTGCAGGGGTGGCCGCCGATGAAGGCGTCCCAGACCACGGCGGTCTCGGCGTGCCGCATGCCCGCGAAGCGCTCCAGGTGGTCGCCGTCTTGGTCGATGACAGCGCTCATCACCTCGCGAATAGCGAAGGGTTGCTTGCGGCCGGGGTTCTTGGCGTCGTCGAAGATGTCGCCGACGGTGCGAAAGCTCTCGCCGAAGCGCGCCGCGTAGGGGCTCGTCAGAACCGAGCGGTCCCGAGGGTCCTGGGTGACGTTGGCGCGCGGTTGCGCCTCGTCGGGTCGGCGGTAGCTGTAGCGGTAGTGGCGCATCAGCATGGCGTACGCGTCGCCGAGGTCCTGCGCGAAGATCTGCGCCTGACCGTTCGGCCCCATCACGCGCTCGTAGCCGCCGATGCCGCGCTCGTCCTCAGCGGCGACGCTGCCCGACACCTCGAGCGCCTTCTTGCCGGTGAGCACCATCGAGCCCTCGGCGGTCATGATCAGCAGGCCGCGCGTGTGCATCAGCATCGTCGCTTCGGCGTTCCAATAGCTCTGCGCGCCGACGTTGACGCCGCAGACCAGCACGTGGATGACGCCGCCTTTGGCCGTGTGCTCGACGATGCGGCGAAGCACGCGGGCGGTCCAATCCAGGTTCTCCGTGCCTGAGTCCATGGCGATTTTGGCGCCGGAGCTGATGGCGATCCACTCGATCGGCAGGCCGAGCGCCGCCGCGAGGTCGATGGCGCCAGCGATGCGCCGGCACTCCGGTTCGGCGAGGGCGCCCATCGCCATCGTCGGATCGGAGGCGATAAAGACCCGGGCCATGCCGTCGGGGAAGAGGGCCGTTCGGTTCTCGACCACGCCGACGACGATGCCAGCGCGGTTGCCGCCCGGGGCCCGGTCGACGGGGACGAGCGCGCAGCTGTGGGCGGCCCCGTCGGGCGCGAGGTCGTACTCGGTGAAGCTGCCGTCGACGAGGTCCGGGTGCGGCGGCGGCCCGCCTCCGCTATCGCCGCAGATCATGCGAGCGATCTCATAGGGATAGGTCAGGCCCAGGCGGCGTGCGCCGACGACCCGCATCTCGTAGTCAGAGATAGCCCGAATCGGCACACGGCTGGGCTCAGAGAGGCTCAGCTCCAAGCGGTGGCGCGCAGGCCGACCGATGACGATGGCGGTGTCGCGCGGCGGGGCGTCGCTGCCCGGCTGGCGCAGCCGACAACGAACGACGACCTTCTCGATGCCGAGGCCCTGCGTTGAACCCTCCAGCCGGCCACAGATCTCGGCGATCTGCGCCTCCGAGGCGGCGAACGTCCGTCGCACCGCCAGGGTCAGCCGGTTCCAGTGCAGCCGTGCTGAAGGGGTGCGGCCAAGCTGGACCTCGCGCAGGACGCCGACCGCCTCCTGCCAGGCCGCCTCGAGCTCATCGAGGTCACCGGGTCCGATGGAGTGCCCGTCGCCGATGGCGTCGATCTCCGCGAAGACAAAGACGCGCTCGTCGCGTGGGTTGTCGCGGGCGAAGCCGGTGAAGGCGACCACGGGCGCGAAGGTCTCGAGGCGCCGCGTCTCAAACGCGGCTAGGCGCCACAGCTCCAGGCGCTCCGCCAGCTCGTCGGTCAGCACCATCGGCGCGCCGAATCCGCCCGACAGGCCGCGACCGCGCCGAAAGAGGGCGTGGATCGCCTGTGCCGCGTTGTCGGCGACGTAGCTGTGGCGCTGGTCTGCGAGCTTGGCGATGCGCTCGAGATCGCCACGGATCTTGGGGTCGAAGCGCACGCCGGCGCCGTGCAACGAGATGATGGCGCGCAAGATCAGCGAGCAGAGCTGGTGACGGCGGTCGGCGTGAACGTGGCCCATCCACATCCGCAGCATCGCCTCGCGGGTCGCCTCGCTCGGCGTGGCGTCGCGCAGGCCGTAGCGCCCGAGCGCCGCGTGCAGCCGCGCCCGAAAACCGGGGGTGAGCGCCGCTTCGCCCTCGTGCTGACGCCGGCAGAAGTCGAAGAAGCGCATGTGCGAGCTCGACGCCCGCGCATCACCTTTGGCGGCGACGGTGCGGTCGAAGAGCGCCTCGACGTCGGCGAAGACGCCGAGCAGCTCGGCGACGCCCGCCCAACGCTGGGGATAGCGCAGGCGCGAAAAATCGAGCCCGCCGCCGAGGAGGCTGGCGATGCCGCGGCCGAATGCCTCGCTGACGTCGTAACCGAGCAGCGCCGAACGCATGGCGGCGATGAGGTCGAAGATGACGGTCGCCGCCGCAGCCTCGTCGGCGGTGTCGAGCGAGTCGAGGTCGGGCTGGCCGCTGGCGAAGAGGCCCTCGAGCGGCGTCCGGAGCGCCGGGGGCCAGGCGAGCGCGCCCGGCGCGGTCGCAGCTACACCGGCATCGCCTTCCAGCGCCTCGGCCAGCGGCTCCAGCAGCACCAGCGTCTGGCCGGCCGCGACCTGCTGGTTGGCGCTGCACAGCACCGCGCGCACGCGCCCGGCCTCGCTGGCAAAGAGCGGCATCTCCAGCTTCATGGCCTCGAGCGTCAGCAGCCGATCGCCGATGGCAACGGCCTGACCCTCGGCCACTGCGACCTGGACGACCATGGCCGGCGCCGGCGCCTTGACCGTGCCGCTGGTGGCGAGCTCGACCGTGTGGCTGGCGCCATCGAGCTCGACGACGATGCCTTTGCGGCCGTGGGCATAGAGCGCCTCGTGGTAGACGCCGCCGATGGTGAGCGCCACCGCCTGGTCGCCTGAGGCATGGGCGATGACGACGTGCAGGGCGGGCTCCGGACCGACGAGGTAGCGGTCGCGGCCGAGATCATGCACCGCCACGCGCTGCCGGCGCCCGCCGATGGCGAGGTCGATGGAGAGCGCCTCGGGCACGGGCGCCTGCTGGGGGATGCCGTTCTGAACGCTCGCCAAAAAGCTCGTGATCTCGGCGTGCCGTCGGCGGCGGTACTCCACGATCGCCGCCAGCACCAGGGCCTCGAAGGTGCGCTCGCGGACCAGGTTGCCCTGGGCCAACTGACGGTCGAGCCAGCTGGTGTCATAGCGTCCCGCGCGCACGTCGGGGTCGGCGAGCAGCTCGCGCAGCAGGGCCATGTTGGTGGCGCCGTCTTCGACCAGCACCCGTGTCTCCGCCAACGCGCGCTGCAGCCGGGCCACGGCCTGCGCGCGGTCACGGCCGGTGGCGATGATCTTGGCGATCATCGAGTCGAACTCGGGGGCGATGGTCATGCCCTCGACCACGCCGCTGTCGACGCGAATGCCAGGGCCGGTCGGCGGCTGAAAGACCCGCAGCAGCCCAGGCGCCGGCGCCAGGCCGCGGGCGGGGTCTTCGGCGTTGAGCCGCACCTCGATGGCGAAGCCACGGCTCGGCGAACCCTGCCCTTGCCACGGCAGGCCGCGGGCGATGTCGATCTGAGCGTGGACGAGGTCGACGCCGGTGACGCACTCGGTGACGGTGTGCTCCACCTGCAGCCGGGAGTTGACCTCGAGGAAACAGGCGCGCCTGTCCGCTGCCGTGTACAGGAACTCAGCGGTGCCGGCGCCTCGGTAGCCGGCGAGCTCCGCCAGGCGCACCGAGGCCGCACAGATCTCGGCCTCGACCGCGGGCGGCAAGATGGGCGCCGGGGCCTCCTCCAGCACCTTCTGGTTGCGCCGCTGCAGCGAGCAGTCGCGCACCCCAACAGCCGTCGCCTTGCCGTCGGCGCCGCCGAGCAGCTGCACCTCGACGTGGCGCGCGGCCAGGACACAGGCCTCCAGAAAGAGCCCGCCAGCGCCGAAGATCTTGCGGACCTCGTCGCGGGCCGAGGCGATGGCGCCGTCCAAGGCGTCCCAGCTGCTGACCTTGCGGATGCCACGCCCGCCGCCGCCCGCGGAGGCTTTGACCATCAGCGGCAGCCCGATGCGCTCGGCCGCAACGCGAATCTCTTCCGGCGTCGCGCTCTCCGGAACCTCCCACCAAGCCGCCAAGGGCACGCCGGCCTGCTCGGCCAGGCGCTTGCTCTCGATCTTGTCGCCGAGCGCCAGCATCGCCGCCGACGACGGCCCAAGGAAGCGCACGCCCGCCGCCTCGAGCAGCCCAACGAAGCGTGCGTCCTCGGAGCAGAAGCCCCAGCCCGGCCACACCGCGTCGCAGCCGGCAGCCTGCAGCGCCGTCAACACCGCCTGGTGCCGCAGGTAGGCGCTGACGACGACGCCGTCGGCGCCCGGCTGCAGCGCCGGCCCGAGGCAGATGGCAGCATCGGCCAGGCGCACGAAGGGGGCACCGACGTCGGGGTCGGTGTAGAAGGCGACGGCCTCGATGGCGGTGCCGCGCTCGCCGTTGTAGTCGGCCAGGGCGCGCAAGAAGCGCACGGCAGGCTCACCGCGGTTGAGGACGGCCACACGTCGCAGCGGCGGCGGACGCGGCGGCGCAGGCTGGAAGGACGGAACCGTCGCGCTCTCGGCCATGATGGACTCCCTGGACCCGGCTGGGAACGCGACGCTAGCCGCGCTCGACCACGACGAAGGCGACGGCGGTTGGGCCGTCGTGGCTGAGCGAGCAATGGATGCGCGCTGGGCCGTCCCGCTCGAAAGCGGCCCGCGTGGCGCCGTGCAGACGCAGGGCCGGACGGCCCCAATCGTCGAGCACAACCTCGATCTCCTGCAAGACGACGTGGCCGAGCGCGGGCTCCAGTCCCCGGCGGCCGCCTGACCACGCCTTGATGAACGCCTCTTTGGCGGCGAAGCGCGCGGCGAGGTGGCTGACGCGATCGCCGACACGCGCGGCGTCGTCGCGCTCGGCGGCGGAAAACGCGGCCTCGGCGAAACGCGAAGCCGGGTCGGCGAGCTGGGCCGCGAAGGCCGGCAGCGCGACTAGATCGACGCCGACGCCGGCGATCACCGCGCGGCTCCGCCCAGGCTACCAGCGGCCGGGTCATAGACGCCGTCCTCACCCAGCCGCGACGTCGGCGCCAGCAGCATCGCCGCCTCTTCGGCCACCTGCGCCGGGCTGCCGTCGGCGGCGGCGAAGCGGCGATCGCTGCGGCGTTCGAAGAGCGACTCCTCGCCCATCCAGATGCGCGCCTGGCGCTGGCGGGCCTGCCGCAGCTTGTCACCCGCTGACGCTTGCCACGCTGCGCGCCGCCCGGCGTCGAGCATCGCGACGTAGGCCGCCGGGTGCAGAAGCAGCGCGATGGCGCTGGCGTGGCCGAAGCCGAGGCTGGTGACAAGCGCCGCCCGCAGCGCGCCCCGCCCGGCGATGAGCGGCCGATCGGTGAACGCGATGTGCTGGTGTGGCCGCATGGCCGGATCGACCGACTCCAGGTTGCGGTTGCCGGGGACAATGCCCGCCACCATCGCCTGGCAAGCGCCGATGGCCTGGAACGCCGCCGCGCCACCCTTGGCGTGGCCGGTCAGGGTCTTCTGCGACACCGTGAACAATGGATTGCCGGCGCTTCGACCGAGGGCGACCTGGATCTGCTGGTGGATCGCCGCCTCGTTCGGGTCGTTGGCGGCGGTCGACGTGTCGTGCTTGGAGACAAAGGCGATGTCGTCGGCGCTGAGGCCATGGCGCGAGAGGGCCCGGCCCAGCGGAGACGCGGCGCCACCGCGCGCGCTGGCGATGGCGCCCAATCCCGGCGCCGGGATCGACTTGTGGACGCCGTCGCCGAAGCTGCCGGCCCAGGCCAAGACGCCGCAGACCGGCAATCCGAGCTCGGCAGCGACATCGCCGCGGGTGATGAGGAAGGTGCCGCCGCCCTGCCCTTCGACAAAGCCGCGACGGCGGATGTCGTTGGCCCGCGACATCTGCGCCGGGTTCAGGCCCATGCCGAGCATCTGATCGGTGTCGGCGGTGGCGGCCATGTCGGCAAAACCGACCGTGCCCTCGCTGCCAACGTCGTCGTAGCCACCGGCGACGACGAAATCGGCCTTGTCGGCCCGGATCTTGTCGTAGGCCTCCTCGAGCGACACGGCGGCGGTGGCGCAGGCGCCGACCGGGTGGCTCATCGAGCCGTAGCTGCCGACGTAGGCCTGGACGACGTAGGCGGCGATGACGTTGATGAGCGTCTCCTGAACGATGTCATTCTGTCGCTGCACGCCGAGCAAGTGATCCGTGTAGAGGCGGGTCAGTGAGCGCATGCCGCCTATGCCGCTGCCCTGGGTGTTGGCGACCCGCGCCGGGTGAATCCGCGCCAGCAGGGCCTCAGGCGACAAGCCGGCCGACAAGAACGCGTCGGCCGTGGCGCAGAGGTTGACGAGCGCGATGCGGTCGACGGTCTCGACCATGTCGCCTGGGACGCCGAAACGCGCGAGGTCCATACCCGTCGGCAACTGGCCGAGCACCCGCCGCGACAGGCGCGCCACGCGCGGCACGCGGATCTCGGCGCCAGCCGTGCGGGTCACGCGCCAGCCATCGCCGGCAGGATCCGGGGCGATGCGGGTGTGGGCTGGGTCGGCCAGGACGAAGCTCTCGGCCTCGGCCTGTGAAGCGACCGCGAACGTGAAGTCGCGGTCGAGCCACGCCGTCGCCAACACCGGCAGACGCTCGGGGTCGAAGCCTGCGACGGCGGGCTCGGTGAAGCGGATGCCCACGCGGCCTCGCACCGCATCGTGGTAGCGCTCGCCGAGGTCGGCCTCGGCGACGGCGGCGCCGCTCTCGACGTCGACCCACGCCCCGCCCTCGACCTCGGCCGACCAGCGGACGAGGCCGCACAGCCAGGCGAGCTCGAGGACCGCAGCGTCAGACAGGCGATCGCGCACCTCGAGCTGGAAGCGCGTCCGCGACGAGCCGCAGGGTCCAAGCTCGGCCATGCCGACGATGACGACGGTGTCGGCCAGCGTCGCAGCGCGTGGGCCGGCGGGCAGCGCTTTCCACGCGGCGGCGTCAGCGACCAGGGCCGCGACCTCGTCCACGCCGGCGGCGAAGGCCGGCAGCGGCTGGATGCGTCGCTTGGGCACCTGAGCGATCCCGAGCAGCTCGGCCTCACGACCTGCGAAGGCGGTGCGGTTGCGGGCTGCGGCGCTGCGGGCGCCGATGTCTTCGCGAATCTCGGCCACGACGGCGCGCACGTCGGCCACGGTGGCGAAACGACCGGTCAGGTCGGCCTCCAGCACAGCGTCGGCCGCCAACGCGCGCAGGGGGTCGGCGGCGAGGCCTGCCAAGATCCAGCCCATCTCGGCGCTGGAGAAGGTGCGCACGCCGGTGGCTGCCTCGAGCGGCGCGGCGATGGCGTCGTTGGCATCCATCAGGCCCGTGCCGCGGACCCAGCCGATGCGGGCGGCGCAGAGCGACGTCGAGGCCGCCCAGGCGTCGCGTTCGCTCGTCCACTTGGCCAGCAGCGCCTCCAGACCGGCCTTGGCCTCGGCGTACGCCCCGTCGCCGCCGAAGCTGCCGTGGTTGGGCGAGAGCGGCAGCAGCACGTGGCAGGGGCGCGATGGGCGGCCGTGGTCGCGGTAACGCGCGGCGATACCGGCGACCAGGCGCTCGACGCCAAAGAGCATCGCCCGCAGCCCGAGCTCGGCGCGGGGCCCGAGGGTGTCGACCGTCGCGGCGTCGCCGATGGCGGCGAAAGGCACCACGATCTCCGGCGCAAACGGTCGCTTGAGCACGCGAACGCCGGCACCGGCGGCCTCGCTCACCTCGGCGAAGAGCCAGGCGACCAGGGCGTCGACGTCGGCCACGGACGCTTGATTGAAGGGCACCACATGCAGCTCAGCGCCGAGCGACGCCTCGCGCTGATAGAGGCGGCGGTACCAGCCGAGTCGCTCCTCGTGGTAGGTGCTCGTCGTCACAACCACACGCGCACCACCGCGCAGCAAGTGGCGCACCACCTCGACGGCGATGGAGCCCGGGCTGGCGCCGGTGACGACCGCCGTCCGGCCAGCGAACGAGAGCGGAGCCTTGCAGCCAGAGGTGAGCACGTCGCGCAGGGCCGCCGAGCCGCTGCCGCCGGCGCCGATCTGTAGCGAAGGCTGGGCGCCGCCGAAGAGCCCCTCGAGCAGCTCGGGCAGGGCCGCGATGGCCGCCTCCGCGCTCGCGCCTTGCGCCACCGGCACCTCGCGCGCCGCGATCTGGCCATCGGCGGAGATCTCGAGCGTCGGACGCGTCGGACGCAGCGGCGGCTCCACGGCGATCTCGCGGGCGCAGAGCGCTTCGAGGCTGTCTGCGACGTCGTCACGGCCGGCCGCCCGCGCGCGCTCGGCGTAGAACCGAGCCGTGGACACCAAGCGGGGCTCGCCGGCGCCACCCGCGGTGTCGAAAAAGCGGCCAAGGCGCGACAGGGCCGCGCGCTCGGAATCGCCCACCTTCGCCGACCGCAGCGCGGTCAGCGCCCACTCGGCGACATCGCGCTGCGCAAAGGCCCACTGCGAACTGAACGCCACATGGCGCTGCGCTGAGAACTGCGGGGCCACCCACGCCGCCCACTGGGCGCCATGCTCCGCGTCAAGGGTCGCCAGCCGGGCGCGGTCAGCGGCCACGGCGGCAGCATCGGCCCCGTCATCGGCCTTGGGCGTCGACCCGAGCCGCGCGGCGACGTCGCGCAGGCCGGCGGTCAAGATCCCCTCGGGGCCGATGAGCTTGGCCTCGAGCGCGGCGACCGCGGCGGCGTCAACCACGCCCCCGCCTCCACCGCCACCCCCAACCGCCAGTGGCGCCAGGTTCACGCCCAGTTCTGCGCCCGTGGCCGCCGCGATGGCGTCGAGCACACCGTCGACATCGCCTCGGCTCGCGGCGCTGGTCGCTCCGGCGGCCAGGCGGCCACCCCGCGTCGAGTCGCCGTCACGGCCGTGCAAGCAGAGGCCAATCAGGACGGACTCAGCGAGGCCCTCGCCGGCGCCGTAGCGCTCGCGGATGCGGGCGACGACGTCCTTGCGCCCGAGGCCGGCGCGGCCGAACACGCGGCGGAGTGCCTCGTCTTGGGCAGCCTTGAGGTAGGCGCCTGGCGCCTTGTACCCCGGCGACCGCTTGGCGATTTCGGCTGCCAGAGCCGCGATCGGCTTGTCGTGGGCGCCGTCGATGGCCTGGATGCTGAACTCAGCGCCGATGTCCATCAGCACCTGGTTGCGCCGCGACGATACGCCGTCGAGCAGGCCGTCGATCGTCTCGTCGAGGCGGATCTGCTCGGGACGCACCTTGGCCTGCAGAGCGCAGAGCGCACGCAGCGCGTCGAGGTGGCGCACCGGTCGATCGGCAGGCGCATCGTGGGCGCTGGCGGGCGATGGCGCCGCAGGCGCGGCGATGACCGAAGCGGTGGCAGCGGGCGCTGGCGCGAGAGGCGAAGGGGTGGGCGCGACGGGGCCAGAGGATGGTGCGTCCGCCTCCGATGCAGTCGCGGCCTCGGCATCGACATCGCGGTGGAGGACGACGTCGAGATCGGCGCCCGCGTTGACGATCTCCACTTGCGTCGCGGCTGCGCCGCCGAGCGCGACGGTCTGCCGAACCATGTTCGCCACCGTCGGTTGGTAACCGACGCCAACCTCGACGACCCGCTCGGCCCCGAGCCCGCCGCGCGCCGTCGGCGTGAGCAGTAGCTCCATGGTCTCGATCCAGCGCACCGGCCGAGCGAATTGCCACGCCAGCAGCTCGGCCAGCACCTCGCGCGCCATCGCCTGGCGGTCGGGCGCCCGCTCGATGGCGTCGCCCCAGCCGGCGGCCACCGTCGATCCGGTCGCAGCCACGATGGCGTCCGCAAATGCCCGCGTGAGCGCGAACGGAAGCGCCACGAGATTGGGCACGTAGCGGCCGATCAGGGCGAGGTAAGGGCCGTCCTTGGGCAGCACGCGCTGCAAGGTGTCGCGGAATGCCGGGACGCCGGCGGTCAGCACCTCGGAGTGGAAGGGCACATCGACGCCAGGGACGTCGACCCAAGCCGCCTTGGCGCCGGGTCGCTGGCGGGCGGCGAGGGCGTCGCGCAGCGCGGCCAACGTGGCGAGGTCGCCAACCGTAGCGTATTGCCGGCCCCGGACATTGAAGTTGACGATCTGCAGGAAGCCGCCGGTCGCGTCGCGCACCGCGCGTACCAGCGCCTCGGCGCCGGCGTGGTCCAGCCCGGCCTGATCGGGGCGGATGACGCCCATGCCGTAGGCGCTGGCGCCGTGCTCGTCGCGCGGCACAAAGGTGTGCATCGTCAGGCCGCGCTGCCAGACCGCCTCGACCACGGCCTCGAGCGAGAGCACATCTGCGATGGCCGAGATGGCGTTGTATTCACCGACCGAGTGGCCCGCGGTGATGGCGCCAGGCACCAGCACGCCGGAGGCGCGCAGCTCAGCGACCTGCGCCCGAGCGAGCACCGCCATCGCCACCTGGGTGAACTGCGTCAGATGCAGCACGCCCTTGTCGTGGATGTTGGCGACGCCGTCGACCAGCAGCTCGCGGGGGTTCTCGCGCACGACGCGCAGGATCGAGAAGCCGAGGCGGCGCCGCGTGAATGCGTCGGCCTCGTCCCAGACCGCGCGCGCCGCGGCCGAGCGGGCGTAGCCGTCCATGCCCATGCCGGTCTGCTGGATGCCCTGCCCTGGAAAGAGGTAGGCGGTCCTCGGCGCCGCCAACGTCGCAGTCATTCGCAACACCGTGACCGGCTCTTGGCCACGCAGCGCGCGAACCTCGACGACGACGCGTCGCCGCCCGCGGTCAACGCCAACGCGGCGCACGGTCCAGTCGATGGCCTCACCGGGAAGCAGCGGCGCCTCGAAGTGCGCGCTGTGGTCGAGCACCCGCTCGGCCTCGCCGCCTGCGACGTGGCGGACCAGCGCGGCCCACGCCTTGGCCGCGGTCCACATGCCGTGGACGATCGGCCCCGGCAGCCCGGCCAGCCGCGCAAATGTCGGGCTGAGGTGGATCGGGTTGCGATCCAGGCTGACGTCGGCCCACGCGGCGAGGTCGGCCGGAGCGCGGCCCTGCCCCCGGGCGAGCGTTCGCGCCGGCGTCTCGACGTGGCCCGCGGCATCCGCACCGACGACTGCGAGCAAGGCCCGCAGCGGGTGCATCGCGGTCGCCTTCGCGTGGGTCATGACGAGGCTGCCGAGGACGACGCCGTCGCGCTCGATGACGCCCTCAGCGCTCTGCGCAAGGGCGCCCACTTCGGCGAGCGGTCCTCGGCCCTCGGTGAGCGTGGCCCGCAGGGAGAGGACGTCGCCGAGGCGCAGGTCGGCACCCTTCGGCTGTGCCCAGCGGATCGCGGGATGGTCAGCGAGAAAGGCCCGCTGCCCAGCGTCGCCTACCGTCCACGTCGCGGCGATCTGCTCACGCGCGACCACGCTTCGCTGCGCAGGCTCGAGGGCGCCGCGGATGAGGAAGCGGCTCGTCATCGTGGCGCACACCGCGTCGCCGCGGCGAAGCAGCGCCTCGACGACCACCAACCGACCGGCGTCGGAGTCCTCAACACGGACGGCGCGCGCCTCAACGGCGACGACGTCGGCCGAGCGCAGGGGCCAGCCGGCGCCCGGCGTGAGCGCCTGTTCGAGGTGGACCAGCCGCGCCAGCCCAGCGATCAAGGGATCGCACGACAGCACCGCCATGATCGGGCGCCAGGCCAGCGAGAAGCAGAGGCCTGACGCGACCCCGGTCGGATCGCCGTCGACAAGGGCGGCGTAGCCGGCGCAGCGCGCGGCGTCGACGACGGCCTCGGCGGTGGCGGCGTCAAAGAGCGCCACGGGCGTGAGCTGCGAGCCGAACAGGCTGCCGTGGTAGAAGGCGCGGGCGAGGTCGAGATCCGAGGCGCCGTCGGCGTCAGCGACGCGATGGCAGCGCCCCTCGGCGTCGACGCGCAACGTCATGCGCCAAGGCGTCGGCGCCATGCCGGTGGCAGGCCGCAACGAAGCCTCCACACGAACAACGCCGCCGTTGCCGCCGTCGCGCAGGGTCACGCGCTCCTGGCCATCCGCGCTGCACCAGGTCAGCTCGCGCGGTGCGGCGGCGTCGCCACGCAGGGTGAGCGTGGCGCCGAGGCTGGCGGGGCAGAGCGCCCGCAATGGGCTCGGCAGCATGCCGCCTTCGCCTTGGACCAGGGCCTCGCCGAACGCGCGCGCCACCGCGCCGCCGTGGCGCGCCGCGACGGCGGCGAACCAAGGCTCGGCCGCGTCGGCGACCACGCGTAGCTGCAACGACTCCTCGCCTCCGGCTTCAGCGGCGGCCACGGCCTGCGCGACGACGCCGCCGAGGGGCGCTCCGGAGACGTCGGCGGCGATGCGACGGTAGGGCAAGTGACGAATCGGGGCGCCTGCGCCGAGCAGGTCCGTGACCACCGCAGCCTCGAAGCGGCCGAGCAAGCTGGCGACCGGCTCATTGGCTTGACGGATGCCGGCCACCGCCTCTGGGCCCGGGATGATGAGCACCTGATCAGCGCTGAAGCGGTCGTCTTGGGCCTGCCAGAGGGCGTCGCTCTTGTACCAACGGCGGACGTCAACGTCGACGACGGGCACGAAGTTGACGGGCTTACCGGGGCTGCGGCACAGGCCGCGCACGAAGTAGCGGGCGTCCGGTGGCGCGACCACGGCCTGCGCTGCGTGCGGGTAGCGCTGGAGCAGGGCCTGCAGCGCGGCCTCGGGCGCGTCGAGGTCAGCGAGCGAGGCGACGACGCTGGGCACCGAGGCGTCGGCGGCCACCCCGTCGACCTCTGCGCAGAGGCGGGCTTCGGCGCGGGCGAAGAGGTCGGCGCAGCGCTGCCGGTAGCTGCTGTCGGGCCAGCGGCCGTCCTCGTAGCGTCCGCCGCGACCGACGGCGGTCAGCGCGACGAAGCGCGTCAGCACCTCGGCCCAGGTCATGGCCTCGACGTCGCCGAAGAAGGGTTTGGCGGTCGCGTTGAGCGCGGCGATGATCTCGTCGCGTCGGGCCTCGATGGCGCTGGCGTCGCCGGCAACCGCGTCGAGCAGGCGGCCACAGCGCGCCGCAGCGTTGTCGAGGTAATGAATGTCGGCATCGAGCTGGCTGCGACCCGAGGTGATGCCGCCATCGACGGCGCCGCGGCCGACCCAGCGGCGGCTGCCGGCGGCATTGACGAGCGCCGCCTTGACCTGCGGCGAAGCTGTGGCCTCCAGGCAGGCCATCGTCACGGTGCCGAGCAAGATGCCATCGACGGGCATCAAGGGCAGATCGTGGCGCAAGGACCAGCGCCCGCTCAGCATCTCGACGCCGCGGGCCTCATCGCCGATGCCGCCGCCGACGCAGAGCACGACGTTCGGGCAGCCCCGCATCGCCTCGTAATGGGCGATGAGCAGGTCCTCGAGGTCCTCCCAGCTGTGGTGACCGCCGGCCTTGCCGCCCTCGACATGGATCAGCACCGGGACCTGTGGCGCTGCCTTGGCGATGCGCACCACCTGCTCGATCTGCGGGCCGGTGCCGGGCTTGAAGGCATTGAGCCAGAGGCCGGCGGCGTTGAGCTCCGCAAGCAGGCGCGTCGCCTCCTCAACGTCTGGGATGCCGGCGCTGATCGTGACGCCGCAGATCGGCGCGCCGCGCTTGCGCGCCTTCTGGACCAGGCCGCGGGCGCCGAGCTGGAGATCCCACAGGTAGCGGTCGAGAAAGAGCGCGTTGAAGGTCACCTCGTGACCGGGCGCGAGCAGGCCGCGCAGCTCGTCGATGCGGGCCTGGAGCATGTCGGCCGTAACCTGGCCACCACCCGCCAGCTCGGCGGTAAAGCCGGCATTGGCGGCGGCGGCGACGATGGGCGCGTCGACCGTCGTCGGCGTCATGCCGGGCAAGATCGCGGGCGACTGGCCGGTCAGGCGCGTGTAGCGGTTGTCGACCAGCAGCCTGCCGTCGGGCAGCCGGGCCAACGTTGGGGCGAAGTCGGCGTAGCGCAGGGCCGAAGGCAAGAGCGCTGCGTCCGCGACCAGCACGGCGGCGCGTCCAGCCCGCTCGGCCATCGCGTGCACCGCCACGCCGCGGCCACGCATGCCAGAGGCGGTCAGCCGCGCGACGCCGATGCCGGGCCCTAGGTCGAGACAGTCGCGAGCGCCGCGATCGGCCAACGCGGCGCAGGTCGCCGGCCAGCGCACGGGCAGCAGGTGCATGCACAGCAGCAGGCGCGCGACAACGTCCGGCGCGTCCTGCAGCCAGCCCTCGCCGGCGGGGTCGCCGACCGGCAACTTCAGCGCGGCGGCGTCGATGCGAAAGCCGTCCTCCGCGACGTGACGGGCATCGCGCTCCAGGCCGAGGGTCATCGCCGGGCCGTGGTAGGCGGCTCCGAGCGCAAGCTCCTCGAAGACAAAGCGCAGGACGGCACCGCCGGTGCGACCTGCCTTTCGGTCAGCGGCTTCCTTGGTGGCGGTGGCTTCGAGCGCGGCCCGCAGCCGGGCCACACTGGCTGGCACGCCGGTGACGACGTGGCGGGTGCGGCCGTTGTACAGCGAGATGTGGACGTGGTGATCCGTGGGCAAGTCAGCGTTGACCCTGTCGACCACCGTGCGCAGGCGCGTCAGCGTCGGGCCAGCGACCGAGGCGATCGGGATACCGGGCAGCCGCTCGCCGCCGCAGTCGCGCCACGACATCGCCATCTCGAAACCCTGCCAGGCGACGTAGCGAAGGTACGCCGCGAAGCGGTCCAGCGACGGCTCGTCAGCGCCGCACTCGGCGACGAAAGCAGCCGCCATGCTGCCCTGCGAGTGGCCCGCGACCGCGACGACGCTGCCGCAGCGGATGGCGTCTTGGAGCCCGAGCGAGCGCAGCTGCAAGAAGCGGGCGATCTGGGTGACGAAGGTCATCGGCTGCGACACCGCCCCGTGGTCGAGCGCTGACGCCAGCGGCCGCGTCGACGGCTGGGTGAGCCAGCGCTGGAGGGCGAAGTCGTGGGGGTACAAGCCGCTCCAACGCAGCGCCTGCGTCTCGGTCATCGCCCGCAGCGTCGCCTCGGCGCGCGCGACCAGCGCCGGGACGCCTGCGACTTCACGATGCAGCTCGGCGAGCTCGTCGATCCAAGGCGCGCCCTGCCCGGCGAACGTCATCACGACCTTGCGCTCGCCAGCGGCGAGCTGCTGCATCAGTGTCGCGGCCGAAGCCAGGCCGGAGTCGTTGCGAGTCGTCATGTTGGCGCTCCTCGCCCACCAGACGCGGGCGCTGGCAACAAACCGACTGCTCAGTCTAGTTTGCTGTCGCGCGCCTATACGGCTGAGTGCTGCCGACGTCAAGCCAAGCCGACGGCCGCGATCCGCCGCCTTCGGGCCCGGACCGGGCCAAAGACGGTGAGGCAGCTGCGACTTCCGTCCCGGTCCGAAGGGTCGCCCGCCGATAGGTGCTTGCTGGCCGTCTTGAACCGCCGGTCCTTTCCTCAAGGTACCGCATGTACGCCTCCGAATCGGTCCTCGCAACGCCTAGAGCTGGCTCCGAATTCGGCGGTCGGACAGGCACTCGGTGGTGGATCCTGGCCGGGTGAGATCCGTGCGACGAGGCGTAGCGTCTCGATGCGGCTCACGCTGTGCTCCAAAGAGGTCAGGCCAGCGGGCTGTCGTCCTTGGTGACCAGGATCGAGAGCAGGGTCATGAAGCTCGCCGCGGCCTGCATGGCGTCCACCTGCTCCGAGTCGCTCAAGTCCTGGATGAGCAACCCGATGTAGCCACCAAATACAACGGCGGCGACGCCCCGCATGTCGGCCTCGCCGAGGCGATCGGAGAGCGCGGGGCGCAAGATCTCGATGATCGCGGCGCGAGAGCGGGTGAAGAACTTGGCGAGGGCCGCCTGCACCGCCCGGTCGCGGCGGGCGTGAGCGGCGAACTCCAGCCACAACGGGATGATCGCGCGGCCGCGGTGAATCTCGCGCTGCAAGGCCGCCGTCACCGCGGCGCGGTAGTCATCGTCGACGACAGCGTCTTCGAACTGCTCGTAGAGGGCGTCGACGACCTCCAGCGCCCAGGTTTCCAGGATGTCGAGGAAGACGTCCTGCTTGGACGGATAGTGCCAGTAGAAGCTGCCCTTGGAGATGCCGGCCGCCTCGCAGACCGCGTCGACGGTCGTCTCGTGGTAGCCGCGGTCGCGGAAGCACTGGTAGGCGACCTTGCGGATGAGCGCGCGCTTGCGGCTGCCCTTGGTCGCGACGTTGCCGGTCATGACGCCTCGTGGTGACCGCCGCGGTTGGCGGGAGCGGCCCCGCGCCGCGCCATAGATGCATCGCCGGGAGGCCGCGCGAGCGAGCAGGACGATGGCGCGCGGGTGCGCCGAGGGTCAAGGCCAAAGCGGTGACGTGGCCGGACGAAAAGATTGCGGCCGCGGCGTAGATCTTCCTGCGAGGTGGCGCGTCGAAGGTTTCACGGGGGCCGCGAGCCCCACCCAAGCAGCGAACGCCAACCCCTTCCAAGCCTCTCAGAGCCCCACAGGAGTACCCCATGAACCGCAACCAACTGCTCCACGTCGTCGCCCTCCGCCTCCGCTCCGGCCTCAGCCTCGGCCGCCGCGCCATCGCCGGTGCGCTCTGCCTCGGCCTCGTCGCCGGCGCCGCCAACCCGGCCTTCGCCCAGGAGCACGTCAACCTGCGCGGCGAGGGCAACCAGCTGGCGAGCGCCGTCGGCTACGTCGACGGCCAGGGCGAAATGATCGTTTGCGACGACGCGATGTTCCACGGCGGCGGCGCGGTGGCGGTCCTGCCGGCGATGATCGGCGCAGCTGGGTCCGATGCCGCCTGGCTGGACCTCGCCCTCGGCCTGCAGCGCGGCAAGCTCGACGCTGCAGCGGCGGTGACGGCGATGGCGTCGCCCCTCGACCACGCCGCCGGCGCCCACAACTTCGCAGGCATCGACAGCGCGAGCGATCGCCACGTCCTCCGCGTCTCGGTCGCCCTCGGCCACCTGCTGACCCTGCGCGGCCTCGGTGACCAGGCGGCGGCGGCGGCGCTGACCGCGGAGCTGCGCGGTGCCGGCGCTCAGGAGGCACTCGCCGTGCTCGACCCGGCGACCCGCGGCGCCATCGCGGCCCTGCTCAGCGACGAGCGCGCCGAGATGATCGGCGTCCACCTGGGCCGCGCCTTCACGGCTGGCCTCCGCGGCGTGCCGACGCAGGAGCGCGCCCACGGCTACTTGGTGGCCGGGCTCTGGGCCGGCAGCGCCACGCTGGTTGCGCTGCGGGGCGGCAATGAGACCTTCCGCAGCGTCGCCGAGCCGGTCGCCCAGCTGCTCGACAAGGACGCCGCGGCTGGCAGCCTCGACCCGAAGTTGGCGCGCGTCCTGCGGCAGAGCGCCGGCGAGCTGGCCAAGCAGGCGCCGGACGCTTCGCTCGTGCGCAAGCACGCCGACCGGATCCTCGACCTCGCCCGCCGCGCCGACCTGCGCTAACACACCGCCCCGCCGGCCCCCCCTGCCGTCGTCAACGCTGCCGGCCGCCCTGGATCTCCCCGGGCGGCCGGCTACGTTTTTGGGGTGCGAGTCGCGCCTCCGCGAGCGTAGCGAACTGTGTCGGCGCCGCTAGTTGAGGCCGCATGTGGCGACCAGCGTGCCGCAGTCCTTGCTGACGCAGGCCTCTTTGCAAGGCCCGGAGTCGCTGCCGCACTTCTTCTTGCAGTTGCCGTCGCAGACCATGATGTCGACCAGCGCCTTGCCGCCCGCTGGCGTGGACTTCTGCAAGCAAGAGATAACGCAGGAGATCGCATCGGAGCCAGGGGCCTTGCTGCAGGTATCGATGCAGCCGAACGCCTGCGTGCAAGTGAGCTTGCCTGCGGGCTGTGCGCAGGCGTACAGGGCCGCACCGCACGTGCCCTTCTTGTCGCACGCGAGCACGTCGAGGTAGGCGCTGGCGCCAGCGCTGGAACCCTGGTGCAGGCAGGAGAAGACACAGCCCGCGGCTTTGGCCTCGTCCTTGCCCTGACAGGTCCCCTGGCAGCTGAGAATCGCTCCGCAGTCCTTGCTGCCGACAGGCGCCGTGCAACCGAGGAACGCTTCCTTGCAGCCCGGCACCTCAGCGCTCTCCCAGCAAGCGCCGATGGTCGCGAATTGCTTCTTGCCACTGTCGGTGAGCTTGCCGAGGCACTCAAGACCGCACAGATCGTCGGACTTTCCAGATTTCTGGCACTGCTCGACGCAGCCGAACACCTCGTGGCACGGGAGGTTGCCGGCGACGTCACCGGCATAGCAGGTCGCGGTCTCGACCACGCACTTGTCGTCGGGCTTCTGGCCTGCCTTCTGCGCGTCGCTCCAGCAGATCGCCAGGGCATCAAAGGCAGCTTGCCCCTTGTTGGAGAGACCGTTGTAGCAAGCGCCGTAGCAGCTCCAAGGCGCGGCGAGGTTCTTGCACAGCTGGACGCATTCATAGCCCTTCCAGCAGTTGTGGGTGCCCACGGTGCCGTCGTCGAGGCAAGTCAGCAGCGGCGCCATGCACTGTTCACCGATGCAGGCATCGACGCAGCCTGGCTCGCCGTTCTTGCACTTGCCCTGCTGGCACTCGACCTGGACGCAGGTCACGAGGTAGAGCAGCTCGCCCTGGGCCTTGCCGTCGAGGCCGTTCAGGCACTTCGAGAGGCAGTCCGCGCCGCCGCCCTTGCACAGCGCAACACAGTCGGCCGCCGCCGAACACCCCAGAGGCTTGCCGCTGCCGGCATCGACCCCGCTGCCGCCGTCTGACCCGCCGCCGCTGTCGTTCGTGCCACCGCCGCCATCGACTGTGCCGCCACCGCCGTCGCTGGTGCCGCCGCCGTCGTGGGTGCCGCCGCCGCCATCCGCCGTGCCGCCACCGCCGTCGCTGGTGCCGCCGCCCGCGCTGCCATCGCCCGTGCCGCCGCGCGTGGCGCCATCGCCGGTGCCCCCGCCGGTGCCGCCATCGCCGCTTCCGCCGCCGGTGTCGCCATCGCCGCTTCCACCGCCATCGCCAGCCACCAGGTTGCCGCCATCTCCGCCACCGTCGGCGCTCGCGCCGCCAGTCAAGCCGACGGCGACGTTGTCACCGCCGGCGCCGCAGGCTGCGGTCCCGGCCACCGCCGCGGCACACACAAGGGCAAGCGAGAGTCCCATCTGCATGGAACCTGTCGTGTTCTTCAGCATCACGCCCCCCTCCTTGGACCCTGGCGCCGCGAAGGATCGCGACCAACTCGGCAGCGTATTCAGCCCGATCGTCGCAGGGTTCTCTCAGCGACCGGCGCCGCCTCGTCAGGACCTGCAACACCGCCAGCCTCGGCGAACGACACCGGGTCGGGCGAGACGGGTTCCAGCGCTTCCAACTCAAGTGCCTCGAGCTCGTGCGAACCGAGCTCGCCGTCGATCAGGGTCGCAGCGCGGCCTATGACGAGGCGCTCTTCGGCACGCGCCGCGATGTCCGCCGGTGACAGGGAGGGCGGTGGCCCGTCTGGGGCGTCATCGCCAAGCTCCTCGGCCATCGTCGCTTGATGCCGATGGTGCGAGATGGCTTGACGTGCCGCGTAGCCGTCGACGGGCTCGGTGTGGACCAAGGTGCCTTCATCTGCCGGCTGCCCCCAGAACAATAGGTTGCGACCTGCGGCCTTGGCGGCGTAGAGGCGTTGATCGGCCAAGCGCATGATCGCGACCGGATCGGCGCCGACCTCGTCGGCGAGCGCGAGTCCGATGCTCGCGGTCGGCACGATCACGCGCTGCTCATGCTGGATGTGCAGGTTCTCGACCGCCACGCGCAAGCGCTCGCCGACGATGCGCGCGTCCAAGGCCCCGGCGTCGCGCAGGAGGACCGCAAACTCTTCTCCGCCGTATCGGGCCAAGACGTCGTAGGTGCGGAGCCCGCCATAGAGCGCTTGCGCCACGGCGTGCAGGACGACGTCGCCGACGGCATGGCCGTGCTCGTCATTGATCCGCTTGAAGTGATCGAGGTCGATGAGGGCCACCGCGACAGCGCCGCGCCGCCGCTGCACCCAGGCCAGCTCGCGGCGCAGCGACTCGCCAAAATACATCCGGTTATGGCAACCCGTCAGCGAGTCTCGGGTGATCGAGTCGAACTGTTGACGCTGAAAAGCCTCGTCGAGCGCGTCCTGGTAGTTGAAGCGGAACACCACCAGCGAGCCGAGTTGAACCTTGTCACCGTCGCGCAGGCGGTGCTGTTCAATCCTGCGGCCATTGACGAAGGTCCCGTTGGTGCTGTGGAGGTCGTAAATGTCGACGGCGTCGCCGGTGCGGAGGCCGATGCGCGCGTGCTGCCGCGAGACGCCTCCCTCGTCGAGCTGGATGTCGCAGTCGGGCTGCCGTCCCAGCGTGATGCCATCGCGGCCGATGCGAAACATCCGGCCCGGCAGGCCGCCGCGGAGCAGGGTCATGGTTGGGATGCGGGTACCGCTACCGCCGTCGGCGTCGGGCATGCCTGGATTGGTCGGGCGGCTATGGTGGCGAAAGTCGTTGCTCAAACTGGTGCTCCGGGCTGGAGACGCGACGCAGGGCGCCGCTCGCAGCGTAACCCAGCGGCGGTTGAACGGGAAGGGCGACCGCTGGCTGTACGCTTGGGTCGACCAAACCCGGAGTTGTTAGAAGCAGTTGGATGCAGCGATAGACCGCGGCGACGTGCGTCGGGCTGTGTCATGCGCGCCCGCGATGACCATTCCCAAGCCGCCCGGCAGTGGCTAGACTGCCGGCCTTGGGTTGGCAAGAGCCTGGGAGGGCGACGATGCGAGCGACGGACCGAGTGGAGTGGCGTTCTACCGCGAAGGGCATGGAGATTGCGGGTGACCTTACGCCGGAGTCAACGACCGAGGCCGTAGGCGCTAGCTCCACCCGAGAGCGCGGCGTGTTCGGCAGTCACACCAGCCCCAGCCATCGGCGTGTCAGTGCGGCGCCGACGCGTAGGCGAAGCGCAATGGTCGCCGCGGCGCTCGTGGCGTTCGCGTTCGCTTGCTCGGCTGAAGACAGCGCCGTGCAGGGCATTGGAGACTCCGGGGAGGAGGTCGGCGGCGGCGACGGCGGCGGCATCGGCGGCACCGACGGCGTCACGGTCGACGCCGGTGGCGGCGGCGATAGCGTGATCACGGACACCACAGAGACCCCCGATGGGACCAGCGACGCCGGCGGCGCCTGTCCGGGCGGGCCGGGGTGCGAGTGCAAGGGCAATGGCGAGTGCGGTAGTGGCCTCTGCACCGAACTCTGGGCGCGCGCCGGTCAACGCTGCCTGCAGGCGTGCGCTGCGTCCGACGAGTGCGAGGCGGACTGGCACTGCCTCGCCATTCCGAGCGCTGGCGGCAAGTCGTATTGCCTCGCCAAAGCCGCGGCGCTGTGCGTCCCCTGCTCGAGTGACGAAATCTGCAAGGCCGTCGGGATGGAGCAGGGCGTCTGCCTGCAGACCGGCGCCATGGGTCAGGTCTGTGGCCGGACCTGCGCCGCCGACGGCGACTGCCCAGCCGGCTACGCTTGCGCCGCCGGGACGACCTTGGGCGGCGCATCGGGCAGCTTCTGTCAGCCCGCGCAGGGCGCCACGTGCACCTGCCCGCCGCTCGCCATCGAGAAGAACATCAGCAGCTCATGCGCCAAGTCGAACAGCCATGGCACCTGCAAGGGCTCCCGCACCTGTGGTGCCGATGCCTTCTCTGCCTGTTCGGCGGCAGAGCCGGCCGCAGAAACGTGCAACGGAAAAGACGACGACTGCGACGGCCAGACCGACGAGGGTGGCGCCGGCTGCGATGACGGCAAGCCATGCACCATCGACGCCTGCACGAGCGGCGCCTGCGCCAACACGACTTCAAGCGGTCCCTGCGAAGCCGACGGCAACCCCTGCAGCGAAGACACCTGCAAGGACGGGGTCTGCCAGGGCGGCGTCGTCAAGACCTGCAATGACGGCAAGCCCTGCACGATCGACAGCTGCGACGCCAAGACCGGACAATGCGCGTCGGTCGGCCTACCCGAGGGCGCGACCTGCAGCGACGGCAGCGCCTGTACCAGCGGCGACGCCTGCCAAGGTGGCGACTGCAAGGCCAAAGCCGTCGACTGCGACGACAAGAACCCCTGCACCAATGATGTCTGCGATGCGCAGGCCGGGTGCAGCTCGAGCGCGGTGAGCGGCGCCTGCGAAGACGGCAACGGCTGCACGCAGGGCGACACCTGCGTCAAGGGCGCGTGCCAGGGCGGCGTCGCGACAACCTGCAACGACGGCAACCCGTGCACCACGGACAGCTGCGACGTCGCCACCGGCAAATGCGCCGCGACGTCGGTGCAGGGCCCATGCGACGACGGTTCGCTCTGCACCAAGGACGACGCGTGCAAGGACGGCGCCTGCACCGGCGCCGCCCTGCCCTGCGACGACAGCAACCCATGCACCACGGACAGCTGCGACGCCAAGACGGGCTGTGGCTACGAGGCCAACAAAGCGCCCTGCGACGACGCCAACGCCTGCACCGACTTCGACCTCTGCGCCGGCGGCAAGTGCAAGGGCAGCGCCAAAGTCGCCAGCGACTGCGATGACGACAACCTCTGCACCAAAGACAGCTGCAACCCCAAGACCGGCTGCGTCCAGGCGCCGCATGAAGGCCCCTGTGACGATGGCAACAGCTGCACCAGCGGCGACAGCTGCAAGGCCGGCGCTTGCCAAGGCGGAACGACGATCTGCGCCTGCAAGAGCGACGAGGACTGTGCCGCGCAGAACCCGACCAACGCATGCCTCGGCAAGCTCTACTGCGACAAGTCGTCGAGCGCTTGGCTCTGCAAGCTGAACCCGGCAACGGTGGTCACCTGCAACAGCGGCGGCGACAGCACCTGTGCCCAGAATCTCTGCGATCCCAAGACCGCCAAGTGCGCTGTGGCGGCCGTCAGCGACGGCAAGTCCTGCGATGCCGACGGCTCGGTCTGCACCGCCGGCGACGCGTGCAAAGAGGGAGCCTGCGTGGCTGGCACCCAGGTCGGGTGCGACGATAGCAACCCCTGTACACAGGACAGCTGCGACCAGGCCAAAGGCTGCCAGCACCTCTCCCAGGTCGGCCCGTGCGACGCCGACGGCGACGCTTGCACCGTCGGCGATGCATGCATCGACAAGGTCTGTACCGTCGGCAAGAAGAAGAGCTGCGACGACGGCGAGCTTTGCACCATCGATAGCTGCGACACCCAGACCGGCGCCTGCAAGAACCAGGGCGAGGCGATGGCTGGCAAGCCCTGCGATGCCGACGGCACCGTCTGCACCAGCACCGACGTCTGCCTGGGTGGCAAGTGCACCGCGGGCACCGGACTGGACTGCAATGACGGCAACCCCTGCACCGACGATGCCTGTGACCCCAAGGCCGGCTGCGTCCAGACGGCCAACGTCAAGCCGTGCGACGCTGACGGCGATGCCTGCACCGCGGGCGATGCCTGCAGCGCCAAGGTCTGCGTCGCCGGTGCGAAAAAAGTCTGCGACGACGGCGAGCAGTGCACCAAAGACGCTTGTGACGCCAAGACCGGCGCTTGCGCGTACAGCCCGATTCTGGGCTGCGGCGGCAACTGCGCCACCGACAAGGACTGCAACGACAGCAACCCGTGCACGGCCGACGCCTGCGACGCCAACGCCGGCAAGTGCGGATACAAGGTCCTGACCGGCGCCTGCGACGATGGCTCCGCCTGCACGGAGAAGGACGCCTGCGCCGACGGCAAGTGCGTCGGCGCCAAGAAGAATTGCGACGACAGCAACAAGTGCACCGACGATAGCTGCGACGCCGTGGCGGGCTGCGTCCAGGTCGCCAACAACGGCGCCTGCGACGACGGCGACGCCTGTACCGCCAGCGACGGCTGCGCAGGCGGCAAGTGCGCGGGCATCGCAAAGAAGTGCGACGACGGCGATGACTGCACCAAGGACAGCTGCAACCCCGGCGATGGCACCTGCAATGCCAAGCCGATCGCTGGATGCGGCGGCTACTGCGTCAACGCCAGCGACTGCGACGACAAAAACCCCTGCACGGACGAAAGCTGCGTCAGCGGCAAGTGCTCCTCGGCGACCAATACCAAGGTCTGCGACGACACCGACGCCTGCACCACCAAAGATGTCTGTGTCAGCGGCACCTGCACAGGCGTCCAGACGGTCTGCGACGACACCAACCCATGCACCACCGACGCCTGCAACAAGAAGACCGGCGCCTGCGCCTTCGTCGCCTTGCCCGAAAAGGCGACATGCGACGACGACTCGGCGTGCACCTTGGGCGATGCCTGCGCCATCGTGAACGCCAAGATCGTGTGCCAGGGCAAGACCGGAAGCTGCGACGACGGCAACAGCTGCACCAGCGACTCCTGCGACAAAGTGCTCGGCAAGTGCATCCAGTCGCCACTGTCGGGCGCTACCTGCGACGATGGCCAGCCGTGCACCTTTGGCGAGGCCTGCGCCAATGGCGCCTGCAAGGCCTCCACCGCAGATTCCGTCGCCAACCTGTCGGGTGACGGCACCGCCGGTTTGGTCGACGAAGCCGGCGCCAAAGCCCGCTTCAACAGCCCGCTGGACATCGTCGCCCTTCCAGCGGGCGGCTTCGTCGTCGCAGATACCCTCACCCACACGCTGCGCAGCGTCGCCGCCGACGGCAAGGTGACGACCCTTGCCGGCTCGGGCCAGCCCGGCCTCGGTGATGGCAAGGGCGTGAACGCGCTTCTGAATCAGCCGTACGGCGTCGGTGTCGATGCCAAGGGCGTGGTCTACTTTGCCGAGGTCGGCAACCACACCGTGCGCAAGGTCTACGCCGGCGTCGTGACCCGCCTCGCAGGTGACGGCCAGGCCGGTTACGTCGAAGGTGAGGCGCTCAAGGCCCGCTTCAACGCGCCGATCGATGTGGTGGCGCGCAAGGGCGGCGCCCTTGTGGTCAGCGATCAGAACAACAATCGACTGCGCATCATCGCGGGCGGCAACGTGGCGACACTCGCGGGTTCGGTGGCGGGCTTCGCCGACGGCGCAGCGGCCGCCGCACGCTTCAACCTGCCGCGCGGATTGGCGATTCACGCCGACGGATCCATCTTCATCGCCGACATGGGCAACCATCGCATCCGCCGTCTCTCGCCCGATAATGTGGTCACCACCGTCGCCGGCTCTGGCGTCGCGGGCTGGCTCGACGGCGACGCGGCGACGGCACGGCTGAACGCGCCCTACAGCGTGGCGGTCGACGACTCGGGCGCCATCTGGATAAGCGACCGCAACAACCACCGGATCCGTCGCATCCTTGGCGGCTCGGTCAGCACCGTCGCGGGCAGCGGCACGGCCGGCTTCCTCGACGGCGCAGCGATGGCGGCGCGTTTCAACTTCCCGGCTGGCCTCGCCGTCGAGCCGAGCACGGGTGGCATCGTCGTCGCCGATTCGGTGAATCACCGGCTCCGGCGGCTCTGGGCGGGCGGAGGCGTAGCGTGGTGCTCGATCTCCAAGGGCTGCGTCCGGGCTGGCCTGCCCAACCCACAGGGCCCGTGCCAGGTGTGCGATCCGAATCAGAGCGCGACGGACTGGACGACCCTGGCCAACAGCAGCGCCTGTCTCGACGACGACGTCTGCAGCGCCAAGGAGGTCTGTGTCGACGGCAGCTGCAAGGGCAGCGCGAAGAGCTGCGACGACGGCGACAAGTGCACCAACGACGCGTGCGACAACGGCTCCGGCGGCTGCATCTTCACGCCGATCGTCGGCTGCGGCGGCAACTGCGCCAAGGTCGAGGACTGCGACGACAAGAACCCATGCACCGACGACGCCTGCAGCAGCGGAAAGTGCGGCAACACCGCGAACACCAAGAGCTGTGACGATGGCGATCTTTGCACCTGGGGCGACATCTGCGCCGGTGGCGTCTGCAAGTCTGGCAAGGGCACAGAGGTCTCGACCATCGCTGGCGTGAGCCAGGGCAGCCTCGACGGCCCACTCGCCAAGGCGCTGATGAACGGTCCGCGGGCGATCGTCACGGGCGCGGATGGTCGGCTCTACGTTGCCAACGGCGAAGAGCATCGCATCCGCGTCATCGACCTCAAGGCTGGAACGCTGGCGGTCTTCGCCGGCAGCGGCGTCGCAGGCATGACCGATGCCAAAGGCGAGACCGCACAGTTCAATGCGCCATCGGACATCGAACTGCGCCCGGACGGCGTCCTGGTCGTCACCGATCTCAGCAACCACCGCCTGCGTCTCATCGACAAGGACGGCAACACATCGACGTGGACGGGTATCGGCGGCGGCTACGCTGACGGCGCAGCGACCGTCGCTCGCTTCAACAACCCCTATGGCGCGTCGCTCATCCCCGGCGGCGGCGCCTATGTCGCCGACTTCAGCAACAACCGCATTCGTCGCGTCGCAGCGGACGGTACCGTCACCACGCTCGCCGGCAGCAGCATCGGTTACGCCGACGGCAAGGGCGCCGCAGCCCAATTCCGTTACCCAATCGACGTCGCGACCCTGGCAGGTGGGGGCGTGCTGGTCGCTGACTACGAGAACCACCGCATCCGGCGTGTCAGCGCCGATGGCGAGGTGACGACCCTCGCCGGCAGCGGCATCGCGGGTCTGGTCGATGGCGCCGCACAAAATGCCCGGTTCTACTACCCATGGGGCATCGGCGTCGACAGCAGTGGCCGCGTCCTGGTCGCTGACCGCTACAACCACCGGCTGCGCGCCATCTCGACTGCGGGCTCGGTCAGCACCTTCGCCGGCACGGTTGGCGGCATCCTAGACGGTGAGGCGACGACCGTTGCGCGCCTCAACCAGCCCTGGCGCTTCGAGGTCTCTGCCGACGGGACTGTGCTGGTCGCGGACTGGGCCAACCATCGAATTCGCCGGCTCAAAGAGAGCGGGACGACCTGCAACATTGGCGGCGTCTGCATCGGCGACGGCCTGCGCAACCCCGCAGCGATCTGCCAGGCTTGCAACTTCGCGGCCAACGCCAAGGCGTGGACGACGCTGGCTGACAACGCTGTTTGCGAAGACGGCGCACCCTGCACCCAGCAAGACGCCTGCGCGAGCGGCAAGTGCGTCGCGGGCGCAGCGAAGGCCTGCGACGACAAGATCAGCTGCACCAAGGACAGCTGCGACGCCAAGACCGGTGGCTGCCTGTTCGAGGTCATCGTCGGCTGCGGCGAATACTGCGAGACGGACCCGCAGTGCGACGACAAGAACCCCTGCACGACCGATACTTGCGCCAAGAACAAGTGCGTGTGGGTCGGCAACAGCCTGCCCTGCAACGACGGGGACAGCTGCACGATGGGCGATGCCTGCAAGGGCGCCAAGTGCCAGGCCGGCGCGGCGGTTTGGGTGGAACTACAAGCCGGCATCGGACAAGGCGAGACCGACGGCGCGGCCAATCAGGCACGCTTCAACGGCCCAGGCGGCGTCACCGTCCTCAGCTCGGGCGTCCAGGTCATCGCGGATCGCGGCAACCATCGGCTGCGCCTCATCAGCGCGGACGGCATCGTCTCGACCTGGACCGGCTCGGTGGCGGGCCTCATTGACGGCGACACGCAGAGCGCGCGCTTCAACCAGCCAGCCGACGTCGACGCCGACTCGAGCGATCGGGTCATCGTCGCGGACCTCGGCAACCAGCGCGTGCGTCTCGTCGACGGCACCAGCGTCAGCACCGCTGCGGGCGGCACGGCTGGCTTCCTCGACGGGCCGGCGCAGCAAGCGCGCTTCGCCAATCCGTACGGCGTCGCGTTCTCCCAAGGCGGCGTAGTCTACGTCGCCGACTACAGCAACCACAGGATCCGTAAGCTGGATCTCGTTAATTCGCTGGTCTCAACCGTAGCTGGCAACGGCTCAGCCGGCCACACCGACGGCCAAGGCGCCTCAGCGGTGCTCAACGGCCCCATCGGCCTCGACGTGGGTCCGGACGGCACCGTCTACTTCGTCGAGCATGGTGGCAACCGGCTGCGCAAGGTGAGCGCGACGGGTCAGGTCGTCACCATCGCGGGCGATGGCGGCGTCGGGTACCTCGCCGGCCAAGGCCAGAAGGCGCGCTTCAACAGGCCCTGGGATGTGCTGTGGCTGCCGACCGGCGAGCTGCTGGTGGCGGACTCCGACAACCAGCGGGTGCGCCGCGTCGATTCCAACGCCAATGTCCTGGACTGGGCGGGCGGCGGCGTCGCCGGCTACGTCAACGGCGAGGGACTGTCAGCGCACTTGTATACGCCGCGCAGCTTGGCCAGCCTCCCCAGCGGTCTGGTCTACATTGTCGACGCCAGCAACCACCGAATCCGCTCGGCCCAAGCCACGGCCACGCCTTGCAAGATCAACGGCGCTTGCTGGAGCCACGGCTGGACCAAGGCAGGCTCGAGCTGCCAGGCGTGCCTAGGCGATAAGGACAGCGGCAACTTCTCGGCGCTCGCAGACGGGGCCTCTTGTGATGACGGCAAGCTGTGCGTCGAGAAAGACGCCTGCAAATCGGGCTCTTGCGCCGGTACACCGGTGGGTTGCGACGACCAGGACGACTGCACCACCGACGCCTGCGACACCGGCACGAGCGCGTGCACGTTCACCAAGATCATCGGCTGCAAGGGCTGGTGCGATCTCGCGAGCCACTGCGACGACAAGAACCCGTGCACGACGGATGCTTGCGTCAACAATGCCTGCCAGCACGCGCCCAACAGCCTGCCCTGCGACGACGGCAACGTCTGCACCATCGGCGAAATCTGCGTGAACGCGGCCTGCAAGCCGGAGGCTGGCACCACCATCGTCGGCACCCTGGCCGGCTCTACGGCTGGCTGGACCGACGCTGCCGGCGTCAACGCCCGCTTCAACGCGCCCATCGGCATCGCCCTGGATGTGACCGGCACCCTTTGGGTGGCGGACCAGACCAACCACCGCGTGAGGCAAGTCGACTCCGATGGCAAGGTCACCACCATCGCCGGGTCGGGCACCGCCGGCTTCGTCGACGCGGCCGGAGCCAAGGCCTGGTTCAACACGCCAAGCGACGTCGGCGTGTTGTCCTCAGGCGCAGTGGTCGTGGCCGACCGCTTCAACCACCGGGTGCGCGTCGTGGCGACCGATGGCGTCGTGACGACCCTCGCGGGCAGCAGCACGCCTGGTGCTGGGGACGGCAAGGGCGGCGCAGCAGGCCTCAATCAGCCGATCGGATTGGCGGTGGGCGCTGCGGACACGGTCTACGTGGCGGATTTTGCGAACAGCCGCGTGCGCGCGATCGCGGCCGACGGCACGGTGACGACGCTCGCCGGCTCGAGCTATGGCTACAAGGATGGCAAGGGCGCGGTGGCGCAGTTCCAGTACCCCATCGGCATCGCAGTCGATGGCGCCGGCACGCTCTACGTCACCGAGTGGGATGGCCACCGGGTCCGGCGCGTGCTGCCCGACGGCACGGTCACCACCTTCGCCGGGCTCACCGCAGGCTTTGGCGATGGCGCCGCCACCGATGCCCGCTTCAACCGGCCGTGGGGCATTGATGTCGACGGCAGCGGCCGCGTCTGGGTGGTCGAGCTCGGCAACCACCGCCTCCGCCAGATCGAGAGCGGCATCGTGACCACCGCGGCGGGCAGCGGCGCTGGCTACAAGGATGGGAACAATTCGGTGGCGCTCTTCAACTCGCCCCTCGGCGTCCTCGCGTTGGCCAATGGCGACCTCATCGTGAGCGACACCGCCAACCACCGCCTACGCACCGTTCGAATTACCAGCAATGCCTGCAGCATCGGCGGCAAGTGCTACTCCGACGGGACCGTCAATCCGGACAAGGGATGCGAGATCTGCGCGGGCGCCAAGAGCGGCAAGTCCTGGCAGTCCTCTGCCTGCAAGTAGAAGTAGAATGAGTGGCGCAATCACGCGCTCTGCGCTCGCCGCGGCCGCGCGCTAGGCTGCGCGTCGCAGCGCCGCGCCTGAACTTCGCTGCCACCGGATTCGTTGCGTTTGGCCCAGGACTGGCTTGTCCGAGATGACCGCGGACACGAGGCTCAGACGTGAACGCGCTCGGCGGTGTGAGCGCCATCGCGCAGGGTCTCGGTCAATGCGGCCACGGCCACGCCGCGACCCGATTCCGCTGAAATCATGGCGATCTAGGCGATCACCCCGAGCTGGCGACCGATACGGACAAAGGCGGCCACCGCCCGCTCCACCATCTCCGGCGAATGGGCCGCGCTGATCTGGACGCGGATCCGCGCCTGGCCGCGGGGCACGACGGGAAAGCTGAAACCAATCACATAGATGCCTTCACCCAAGAGCGCGTCCGCCATCGCCGACGCCAGGCGCGCCTCGCCCAGCATGATCGGCACAATCGGATGCACACCGGGACGAATCGCAAAGCCCGCAGCCTCCATCGCGCCGCGGAACTGCGCGGTGTTGGCTTCCAGCTTGTCGCGCAGCGCGGTCGTCTCGCTCAACATGCGCAGACACTCGCGCGAGGTGGCGGTGATGACGGGCGCGAGGGTGTTCGAAAACAAATACGGCCGCGAGCGCTGGCGCAACAGGGCGACGACGTCCGCGCTCGCCGCCACGAATCCACCGGATGCACCGCCGAGGGCCTTGCCGAGCGTGCTGGTCAGGATGTCGATCCTGCCCTGCACGCCACAATGCTCGGGCGAGCCGCGGCCGGTGCGTCCGACGAAGCCGGTGGCGTGGCTGTCATCGACCATCACCAGCGCGTCGTAGCGATCGGCGAGGTCGCAGATCGCCGCGAGGTCGGCGATGTCGCCGTCCATCGAGAAAACGCCGTCGGTGGCGATGAGGCGCGTGCGCGCCGACGACGAAGCCTGCAGCTGCGCCTCGAGATCGCTGAGGTCGCCGTGGTTCCAACGCAACCGTTGCGCCTTGCTGAGGCGGATGCCATCGATGATCGAGGCGTGATTGAGGCTGTCGGAGATGATGGCGTCCTCAGCGTCCAACAACGTCTCGAAGAGACCGCCGTTGGCGTCGAAGCAGCTCGAATAGAGGATGGCGTCTTCCATGCCCAGGAAAGCCGCGAGTTCGCGCTCCAAGGCCTTGTGGATGTCCTGGGTGCCGCAGATGAAGCGCACCGAGCTCAGCCCGTAGCCATGGTCAGCGAGCGCTTGATGAGCCGCCGCGAGCAGCCTGGGGTGGTTGGCCAGGCCTAGGTAGTTGTTGGCGCAGAAGTTGAGGACCTCGCCGCGCTCGACCTGGATCTCTGCGCCCTGCGACGAGAGCAGTTGGCGCTCCCGTTTGAAGGTGCCCGCCGCCTCGATCTCCGCCAGGGTGGCCGCCACCCGCGCCGCGAACTCCTGCTTCATGGGCCGTGCTCCTGCGCTGCGGTCTTGTCGCGCGCTCGAGAGTTTTCTCAGTCAGGCGCTCGGTCAGCGAGCCTTCTTCAAGACGCCGACGGCGCCCCTGCCGGTCCGGGCGAGGCCGCTGCGCCCGCCTGCTGCACCTTGGCGATCTCGTCGTACTCGGCCTCCAGCATGTGCATCAAGTCATGCACGAGTTCGAGGTTGCGCTCGTTGTCGACCAGGGTCTGGACGCGCCCGATCGTCTCCATCTGGCGCTCCAGATCGACAAGGCGGTCGCAGAGACCGCAGAGGAGGCTGAGATCGCGGCTGGCACGGGCCTGACCGGCGAAGCGCTCATTGTAGACCTCCAGCACCACCTCTGCGGCGCGGCCGAGCTGCGACACCATCTCGCCCAGCGAGGTCTTGGTGCGAATCTGGCGGATCTCCTCCAACTCGGCCCGCCACGCCGCCTGACGCTCGCTGACGATGCGCGCGTTCTGCGGGTTGTGCGCGCCATGGAAGCCCTGCGAGGGCAGCGCCTGCATCCGCGACAAAATGGCCTCGAGGTTCCCGCACATCCGCTCCAGCAGCTCGGGACGACGGCTCACCCGTGGCTGGCCGGCGAAGTGAAGGCGGTACATCTCGAACTGGTCGTTCGCCAACTGCGCCAGCAACGACTCGGCCTGCTCACCTTCGGCGCCATCGCGCGCGGACTTGATCTCGCGCACCTCCTGGCGGAACAGGCCGTGGAAGTTGTCGACGATCTCGCGATCGCGGGTCAGCTGATCGCTCCGCCACCCGTTGCCGAGCGTCGCCATCTCGCTGCGAATCGCCTCCAGGTCGGCGATCATCTCTTGCAAGATGGACAGGTCACGCCCAGAGCGCGAGCGCCCGGCGAAGTGCCGACGGTAGCGGTGAAAGACATGATTGGCGCGCTGCCCCAACCAAGCCGCCTCAACGCCGCGATCGCCGACCTCGACCCGTGCCGTATCGATGGCCGCCACTTCGCCTCGATAGAGGTCGAGTCGCTCCGCGGCCAAGCTCAGCGCCTCCTTCCGGGCTTCGCTCTCGGTCAAAGTCGCGATCTCACTGCGCAACGCGCTCGCCCGCTCCGCCATCTGCCGCATCATCTCCAGGTTGCGGGTGACGCGTGGCTGCCCTGCGAAATGGAGGTAGTACTGCTGCTGCAGGCCGTCGAACTGCTCGCGCAGCTGGGTCAAGGTGCTCGGCATCTGGTGGCTCCACTGCGCCCGTTGAAGCGCGGCGGCAGCGTAGTTGTCTTGGCCGCGGACGGCAATCGGCGACGGCATGGGAAGGCGTCATCGAGAAGGCGGCACGAACCGATCGCGGCGGGGCGATGGCCGCAGCGAGCGCGAATGACCTAGAGGCCCAAAGGCCTGGCCAGCTGAAGAGCGCCAGGCAGAAGGGCGCGGGAGGCGGGAGCGCTCAGGCGCGCAGACTGGAGTTGTCGGTGTGGACTGGCGGCAGCGAACTTGGACGGCCGCTGCGCTGCGGGCGTGACGGAGTCGGGCCAGCGGAGAGGCGCCGACCGCCGCAAAGACCGCGACGGTCGGCGTGCCATCTTCCGCAGCCTACTCGGTCACTTCCTTCTTCTCTTTGATGGTCACCGTCTCGGTGGCCTCGACTGCCTTGCCGTTAATCTCCAAGATCTTGAACTGCACGCGGCGGTTCTGCTCACGGCAGACGGCGAGCGCAGCCTTGTTCTTCTTCTCGGCAGCCTTGTCCTTGGCCAACGTGGCGACCTCCAGGCAAAGCGGGGCGGTCTCGCCGTAGCCCTTGGCCTCCAGCCGATCCTTGGCAACGCCCTGCTCGATCAGGTAGTTGCGCACTGCCTCAGCGCGGCCCTGCGACAAGGCCAAGTTGGCGTCGTCGCCGCCCACGTCGTCGGTATGGCCCTCGGTCATGATCTTGCTGATCTGCGGCTGCTTGTTGAGCACCAACGCCACCGTGTCGAGGAGCTCGAAGCTGTCAGACTTGATGGTCGACTTGCCGGTCTCAAAGTTGACCTTCTGCAAGATCTTGACCTCGGTCTCGGTGATCACGACCAGCGACTTCTTGTCCGGGCAGCCGTCCTCATCGTCGATGCCGTTGAAGGTCTCGGCCTGATCTGGGCACTTGTCCAGCTTGTCCGGGATGCCGTCCTTGTCCTTGTCCTGCACAGGGCAGCCGGCCTCTTCCTTGACGCCCGCCTGGTTCGGGCACTTGTCGTCGCCATCGAGCACGCTGTCGCCGTCGTTGTCCGGGTCCGGGCAGCCGTCCTCGTCCTTGAAGCCGTCCTTGTCCTCCGCCTGAATGGGGCACTTGTCGGCGGTGTCCGGCACCCCGTCGCCGTCGTTGTCCGGGTCGGGGCAGCCATTGGCGTCCTCAAAGCCGTCCTTGTCCTCGGCCTCGAGCGGGCACTTGTCCGCGGCGTCGAGGATGCCGTCCTGGTCGTTGTCCGCCTCCGGGCAGCCGTCGGAGTCCTCGAAGCCGTCCTTGTCTTCGGCCTGCTCCGGGCACTTGTCGTCGCGATCGGCCAGCCCGTCCTCGTCGGTGTCGGCGGGCTTGCCCTCCATCCACCAGGAGACGCCGAGCATGAACTCGAGGTTGGTGCTGGTGAGGTCGTTGCGGCCGGCGATGTTGACGTAGCGAGCGTCGAGTCGCAGCAGCAGGTTGTCGAGCACGTGGTACTTGGCGCCGACGCCGAGGTGCCACTCGAAGTCGACGTCGGTCACGGTGGCGTCGTCGCCCTTCAAGTCATTGGCGCGGCTCAGGTACTCGCCGCCAGCGCCGATGAGAAGGAAGGGCCGCAGCCGGTGGCCCATGACGCCGAAGTGCACGAGACCATTGCCGCGGAAACCCATGATCGGCGCCGCGCCGCCGCCGTTGCTGTAGTCGGTCGGCACGTACTTGAACTCGAGCTCTGCGCCGAGGCCGTTGTTCAAGTTGAGGCCGCCCCGGCCGCCAAGCAGGAGGCCAGACTCAGGCACGTTGCCCGGGTTCTTGGCATTGCCGAGCTCGGAATCCTCGGAGATGACGTTGTAGCCGCCGAACACACCGACCTCGATGGAGCCGGAGTGATCGAGGGGAGTGGCCGCCACCAGAAGCGCCCACATGGCCAAGGCTAGGCCAATAAGAGTCCAATTCCTCATGAGTTGCTGGCTCCGCGCCCCCGCCATGCGGGAGCAGAAGGAGGCGTTGTACGGACGAGAGAGCGGCGTCCGCACACACACCTGCGCGAATGGTAGTCGGCAAGATCGGAAAGGCAAGCAAAGAGGGCCATGATTCGTGCGACGGACCGACATATTGCTGGCCGATGCCCACCCGGCGTTGTCACGCCTGGCCCCGGCAGCGCCGGGTTGGATGCGGTGCAGCGACCAAAGTTGCGGCAGGAGACGCATTGCTGCCTGCTGGGACGCCGGAGCACGAAGGATGCTGCTCTGTTGCACATGGGCGGGAACTTGGGCCCAACCGCAAGCGTGCGTCGCGACCCCGTCCGTGCCACACTGACGCTGCCCACGGTCTGAAGGGCGGCGACGATGCGCCGTCGACGCGGGCACTGGGGATCCGATGCGCATTCACCCGGCGACACCCCTCGAGCTTGCCGATCGGACGCGACGCGCGCGCTGGCGGCTCGAACTTGGACGCAAGGGCATGGCCGTCAACGCCAAGCTGACCTCGATGTTGGCCAGTCAGAACGCCAAGCTGCTCGACCTCAAGCTGCCGCACGAGCGCAAGCCCGGCCAGACGCCCCTGGAGCGGGTGCGCGCCTTCCTCGACCAGATCAGCGACGCCCAGAAGCGCCTCGCCGCCGGCCCCGAGGCGCAGCCCGCCTATGGCCATTGCGTGGACTGTGCCGCCGCGCTGCCGCTACAGGTGCTCGACGAGGCGCCTTGGGCGGAGCGCTGTGCCGAGTGCGAGGCGCGCCTCGCCGGGGTCGAGGCGAACTAGGTTCAGCCGCTACACAGCCGCCGCAGCGCGACGCTGGACCCCGACAAGTTCCAGGGCGGCGATGCGGACGATACGGGGCAGGACCGCGCGGAAGATCTCGCAGAAGGGCGATCGGCCGTCGATGTGACCGTCGCGGCGGTACAACAGGAGCGGACAGCCGCCGGCGCAGCTGAGTTGGTGCCGGCAGGTGCGACAGTCGACGTTGCCCTCGGCGCGGGTAAAGGCACCAAAGGGCTGGTGTGCGCGCGCTTGCTCGACGATGGAGCGATCGCCGTCCAGGGTCGCGACCTCATCGCCGTGGTGCAGCGCCGCCTGGCAGGCCGAGAACGCCGCGGCTGGGCCGATCGCCGCGTAGTTGCTGCCGGCCCCGCAGGCCTTGCCGATCGGGCGAAAGGGCGACAAGTCGCAGAAGCGATGGCGGGCGCGGAACTCCGGCGCGACCTTGACCCCGGCGTCGATCTGGGCCCCGACGTGGGCCTCGATGGCGTCGTAGGCCGCCATCAAGGGCCGCAGCACCCGTTGCAGCGGCGCGCCTTGCAGGATGCCGCCTGCCGCCAGTGGCGCTTGGCGCGGACGCTGGGCGCCGTGCTTATCATCCAGGTCGCCGCTGCCCAGTTCGAGGTCGCGCACCAGGCTCAAGCGAAAAGCCAGCCCCTCAGCCAGCAGCCAGTCGACCAGCGCCGGCGCCTCATCGATATTGCCGGCACCCAGCGTGACCAGCACGTAGGGCTCAACCCCGCCACGCCGCCAGGCCGCGAGACCGCGCTCCAGGTGTTGCCAGCTTCCCCGCCCAGCGCGCGTCGGGCGCATGACGTCTTGCGTATCGCCGAGGCCATCGATGGAGAGCGAGAGCCCGACACCGTGGGCCCGCACCCACGCCGGCGCGCCGTCTGGCACGACCGTGCCATTGCTCAAGATCGCGGCGGTATAGCGCACGCCATGGCGGGCGCAGGCGGCGACAGCGTCGGCGTGGAAGCGCTGCAGCTGGGCGAAACGCAACATCGGCTCGCCGCCCGCATACCGGACGTGCACCCGCTCGCAGTGCCCGGCGGCGGCGGCGGCCTCGATGGCGCGCAGAGCCCGGTCCATGGCGCCGTCGTCCATGCGCGCTTTGGACTTGTCGATGTAGCAGTAGGGGCAGTCGAGGTTGCAGTCGTTGGTCACGTGCAGCCAGAGGTCGAAGCTGCGCTCGGCCGCCTTCGGGCGCCGACCGAGCCATGCGTCGACGGCGAGCTGCTCGTGACGCGGATGCTGGACCATGCCGTAGCGAAGCAGCAGCCTCGCCTCACGGAGCCAGGCCGGATCGGACGCCGCGCCGATGTGGATGCGCTCGAGGGTCTGACTGAGCGGCGCGCCGTCCGCGCTGTCGAGCAGGGCGCCGGCGCGGCGTGACAACAAGAGCAGGCCGTCTTGCACCGCCGGGTTGTGCACGAAGCGCTGGCCGCGAACGATGCCCTGCAAAAGCCGGTCGCCCCGCCAGATCGGCAGCGCCGCCATCGCCCCTGGCAGCGCCGCCGAGGGTGCGGAGGCGATCGCTGCGACGGTGCCGTCGGCCTCGAGTTCCAAGCTCAATCCCAGCTCGTCGAGCAGTCGCTAGAGCAGTCCCAAGAACAGTCGCTCGAACAATCGAAGGAACAGTCGCTCGAGCAGTCCCACGAGCAGTCGCTCGAGCAATCCCACGAGGCTGCGCGTTGGTTGGGATCATCATAACCGACGCAATCGAAACTCGAATTGGTGCCAGCGCCGCTGCCTGTGGAGGCCCAGGAGGACTGGCCAGCATCATAGCCCGACATCGCCGAATCGTCCCAGCTCGCCGAGTCAAAGTCGAGGCTCGCCACCTGGCCCACGCCGCCCAACTGGCTGCTGTAGCTGCCGATCTCGCTGGCGTCGCAGATCGCCCCGCCGTGATGGTGGATGACGTGTACCGGGGCGCCGTAGCTGGCCCAGCCGTGGCCGAGCCCATAGGCGCCATAGCCCCAGTGGTGCCGCGGAGCCAGCATCGCATCGAGGATCATGAGGTTGACCATCGTGTCCATCGGATCGCGGTAGTAGGTGCCCCAGGGGTCGTAATAGGGTCCGTAGGCGCCGGCTCGCGGATAGTGAGGCGTTTCGCGCAGGTGGGCGCTTCGCTCGTCGCGGTGGATGGCTGCGTCACGGACCTCCTCGCCACTCGGGCGCACCACCGCCACCTCGGGCTGGTCCATCTCGACGCGCCCCTGAACGAAGGTGCGCGCCAATCCCTGCTGAATCCGGCTGCCGAGGTCGGCGAGCGCGTTGCGGGCCGTCGGAACCAGGGCGGTGTCCGCGAGACGCTTGCCGATACGCTCGCGGGCCTCCTCCATCGACTCCCCGTCGCGCGGCCGCAGCTCGTCGATGCGGGCACCAATCGCGATCGTCGCCGCCGGCGCTTCCTGGGCGTGCTTGGCCTTGACCGTCACCTCGATGAGGGCGTGCAGTCCGTGGCCCTCATGTTCGAACACGGCGCGCAACGTCTCGAAGCCCGACTCGAAGCGCTCGTGGGCGTAACGCATGGCGCTGACCAACATCTCGCCGTCGCCGCGCTGCCCCTCGGCGTCTTGAAACACGACGTCGGTGTCGACCACCAAGCTCACGGCGTTGTCGACGCCGGCCCTCGCGAGGCCGGTCTGGATGGCCTCGGTCAACGACAGCGCGTCGCGCGACAGCTTCTGCTCGCCGGTGCGCAGGTCCATCTCGCCGCCGAAGAAGTGCTTGAACTTGTCGAAAAAGCGAGGCGCTCTGAACACCTGCTCGCCCGGCAGGTAGATTCGACCCTGACTCACGAGGCGCATGGAAGCTCCTTTGCGACTGACGGGGCTGCGTCGAAGCCTAGAGGCCGGACAGGCGACTCGCGGGCGCGCCCAGGACCCGGAATTCACCATGCAGCTCGCGCGCTTGCCGCGACAACGACTCCGCCTGGACGATGGCCTGCCGACTCGGGCTCTGAGCCTTCAATTCATCGAATTTGCTGGACAGTCCCGTTGCGCGGCTGAGCAGCTGGTCGAAGCGGGGATGCTGCTCCAGGCCGTCCATGCCGAGGAAGATCTCGGCCATGGAAGACTCGCCAGGATCCAGGGCGGCCTTGAGCTCAGCAGCGAGGGCGCGATCGCGCTGCTTGCGCCGCCAGAAGACGAAGCCGACCGCACCAGCGACGAGGGCACCAAACAGCGTCCAGCCCCAAGGGAATCCGCTCTCGTGCTGCACGTGGGGCTGATAGGGCCGGGCGCCAGTGGTCGCGATCGCCCTGGTGCCACCGTGCACCTTCTGGCTCGACTGGATGGCGCCGGGCAGTGCGGTGGTCAGCTTCTCCAGCCGCTGCAGAGGGTTGCCGCCCGTGCCCAAGGTCTGGGCGAAGAGCGTGTCCTTCTGCGCCTTGGCGATCGCGTCACAGCGCAGCTCCCACTCCTTGCCGTTGGTCGCGATGAGGACGTCCTTGCCGCCGAGCCCCATCTTTCCGTAGATGCTGATGTAATCATCGGGCTCTTCGTCTTCCGGCAGGACGACGATGTAGGCCTTGCCGCCGGTGCGTTGTGCCAGCTGCTCCGCCATGCCATCGACCTTGGCCTTGGCCGCGTCATCGATGGTCTTGGGGCCGCGTGCCGCACCGGCGTTGCCCTTCTTCTGCAAGATCGACAGGACAGCGTCGACGTTGGCGGCGCGCGCCGCTGGTGAAGCGGAGATGCAGAGGCCGGCGGCCAGAAGGCCCAGCAGCAGCGGGCGGGCGGGCATCAGGCGACGGATCGAGGGGCTTTGCATTCAGGCTCCATGCCGGCCGGGCCGGCGCACGTCGGCATGCTGGAACGGCGCTGGACGGGCGTCAACCGCGCGAGCCGCCACGGCGAGCCCCCAACCCAAAGGCACCGATAGGCCGCCGCAAGAGGCGCCGCTGTGTGGTCTTTCGAGAGCCGCGACGTCGCGACGCCCTGCGCCGCGGACCCTCGCGCTTCGACAGGATCTGCCGGGTGCAGCCGCCCCTTTGGCGTCGAACTTCGACGGGGCGCGTAGTGCGAAGGCGAAGCGGCGCTAGAGGTGCCAGGCGAAGATAATTCGGCCTTCCATGCGCAGGGTCGTGACCGGATCGGCCGACATGTCGGACGAGATGTCCTTGTCGTCGTTGTAGACCCAGCGGCGGTAGCTCGCCCGCACACCGCGCAGATCGAGGCCGATCGCGAAGGTGCTCTCCGGCACCCGCCACTCGGTCGAGAGGCCGAACGGGATTGAGGTGCCAGTGAAGGCTTTGCCCGTCGCATCCTGTTGGAACTCCGTCTCGTGGTAGTAGAGGATGTCGAAGAAGCCGTACCCACCGTAGATGCGCAGATCGACCGGCGTGTCGGCGCGCCAGGCCCGCAACGGATGGAAGCCGGCGATGAGAGAGACCGCGCCGGTTCCGGCCATCTCGATCTTGCTGCCGAGGCTACCCTTCCATGCCAAGTCGGCCCAGACGGAGGCCCATCCGAGGATGTTGTAACCAAACTGAAAGGCAACGGCGAGCCCAGTGCCGGCGTCGGTAGTGATGGCCTTGTTGTAGCAGCCTTGATCGCCGAACAGGCAGTTCTTCTCGCGCCACGCCGCGAAGCCGCCGTTGAACACCGCGTTTTGTGGGTCAGGGATTGCGGGGCCCGCTTCACCGCCAGCCAGGCCGTAGCCGACATTGACCTGGATGAACCCGCCCTGCCACAGGGGCCGAATCGCGGCCTCCACCCGCTCCGAGACGTCGTCGGACGGGGCGGCGATCGCCACCTTCGGCTTGGACGACTTGGCCGGCGCTGGGGTTGCAGTGTCTGCGGGCTTCGGCGCTGGGGCCGTGTCGCGATCTGCGCTGCCGCTTGCGCCGCGTCCCCCGCCCGTGGCGCCGCGATCGCTGCTCGACGGCGACGTCGGCTCAGCAGCCGTGCCGCCCTCGGGTGTGCTGCCCTCGCCATCGCGGCCCGATGAGGTCGCCTTGGTCGGCGCCGCGGCTTCGCGATCGCTCGATTTCGCCGGCGCTGCGCCCGCGCTCGAGCCCTTGCGGACTTTGGTCTTCTGCTTGGTCGCCGCGTCAGCAACCTGCGGCGAGGTGAGCGCGGCCAGCAGGGCGAGGCAGAGCGCTGCGATCGTCGGACCGAACGGTCGGACAGAGCGCACTGCGTACGCCCCCGCCGGCAGCCGCCCGTGAGACCACGCAGCGCGCATCATCGTAGGCTCAGGCCTGCGCGCCGCGCTCTCGCGCGATACGAATCGCCTTCTTGCGGCGGCGATCTGCCTCGCGGCTGCGGCGCTTCTTCTCCTCGGAAGGCTTCTCAAAGTAGCGACGCTTGCGAAGCTCCTTGTAGATGCCCTCGTTGGCCATCTTGCGCTTCAGCATCGACAGCGCGCGGTTGACGTTGCCGTCCTGGACCGAGACCTCGAGAGCGCGGAACTCAACAGCGCGCGCCGAGGCGCGACGCGGCCGATCACCGCGCGGCTTGTCGCCGCCGTCGCCGCCGTAGTCGCCGCCGAAGCCACCGCCACCGCCGCCGTAGCCGCCGCCGCCGTAGCCGCCGCCGCCGCCGCCGCCGCCATCGCGACCGTAACCACCGCCCATGCCCTGGTAATCGTTGCTCATCTCTGCTCCCGGCTCATGGCCGTCCCGGCGCCCTGCGGGCCCTCGTCATGGCTTCCGACTCGGTCCCGGCCGGCGGAAGGCCCAAGAGTGTGTGGGATCGCATCGGGGAAATCAAGGGTCGGGCCGCGCCCACCTGGCGAGGCGGTCCGAAGGGTCGACTTCGACGCCTTGGCCTCGGCGGCATGCGCCGCCCGGCCCTGGCGACTTGAGACAGCCAAGGCCGAGACGCTGGCGGCGACAAGGGGCGCGCCAGACGGAGCGGTGTCGCAGGTGGACTGGCGGTGAATATGTCTTTGCCCTTCCCGAGGCGGCGCCGCTGTGCTATGCTCTCGGTGTCTGGCGCCGGGGCGCCGCGGCGCGGCCGTGGCGAGCCGATCCACGACTCCGGTCGACGGCAACCGGCGGACCGGGCTGAACTAGATGCTCTTGCGCGTGGGAGGATCCGATGGCTCTGCAGATCTCGACGGGCCTATGGCTGGGCTCCGTTACCCGGATGGCGCTCGCCGTCTTCGCGGTCGTGGCATTGGCGGCGGGCTGCGCGGCAGAAAGCGGCACGGGCGGCGCTGGGCTTGGGTCACAGGGGCTGCGCGCCGGCGGCGCTTTTAGCGCGGCGATCGACGGCGGCAATTTCACGGTCGCGTACGACGGGCTTGAGGCCAAGGCGACGATGATGCACCGCATCAACAAGGACGTCGGCGGCCTGGCTTGCGTGCCCTCGCTGTCGATCGAGGTCGCGCGGCCAGACGGCAGCTGCAAGCTGCAGCTCGACTACCAGGCGGGCTTCGCGGGCGAGGGCTTGGTCCTGAAGACCGCGAGCTTCTACGCCAAGTCCGGAATCTACCAAGACGATCAGCTGATCCAGACCATCGACTGCCCCGGCTGGGCCACCGAGCCGGCCAAGGGCGTCGTCGTCTACACCTCGACGGCCGGAACCGGCAGCTTGCCCATGGCGCCGCTTGGCCAGCCGAACGCCGGCCTGACGGAGGCGACGTTGCGCGGTGTGACGCTCAAGCCGACCTTCGCTGGGCCGCTGACCATGCGCTTCAAGGGCCGTACCTTTGACGTCGACCTCTCGAAGATCACCTTAACCGGCGACGTGGTCAGCAAGGGCGACGAGAACGTTGCGTGCGTCAAGACCTTCCACGACTTCCCGCAGTGGGAGCTCAAGGACATCAACCCGGGCAGCCCCGGCTTTGACACGACCTACGGCCTCGATGCCTTCAAGGGCAAGAAGGTCGTCGTCGCCCTGGTCTCGGACTGGTGTGCCTCCTGCATCGCGCAGGCCGCCGACATGCAGAAGCTGCAAGACGAGGCGAACGCGTCCGGCAAGTCTGACGTGGTGATGTTGGTCATCAACGACAAGGCAAGCAACACGCCCAAGGCCTTGACCGCGAAGGTGAAGACCATTCCGGTTTTCCAAGACAACGGCGCTGTAGACGCCTGGGCCAAGATGAACGCCCCCTTTGCCGGCAAGTTCGCTGGCTCGCAGATCCGCAACAGCGGCTACGGCTACGCGAAGAATGGCAAGAACATCATGTACTTCGCGCCGAATGGCTCAGGATCGCTGGATCTCACCGCCTTCCAGAACGCGGTGCGGACCGTGATCAACGCCAAAGACGAGGAGTAGCCTCCCAGCCAAACGTGGAAGCGCGGCGCCAATCGCCGCAGCGTTCGCATGGCGAATTGGGGACGCGACCTTCTCGTACGCGATCGTGTTCCCAACAGACAGCGGACGACACCCTCCGTCAACCTTGACGCAGCGTGTCAATTCTCGCTAGGGTGCGGCCATACACGCGCTGGCGTCGCATCCGCTGACGGGGAGTTTGACCATGCCGCACACCACCGAACGCAGCCAGGCCTGGATCTTGCGGGCCACCGTCAACGACCCCAAGCCGGGCCCGGGCCAGCTCGAGCTGACCGACATCACGCTGCCGGAGATGGGCGAAGAGTATTGCCTCGTTGAGTCACTCTACGGCTGCTGGGAAGGCAACATGAGCCACGCCATCGAGCGCAAGCCGGTGGATGTGGCGCGGCAACGCGGCGAAGACTACGTCGTGCTCGGCAACGCAGGCGTGGTGCGCGTGCTGCGGGTGGGCGAGCGCGTCAAGACCGTCAAGGAGGGTGACCTCGCGATCTTGTTCTGCAATGGCGTGTGGGACAAGTGGGGCTACCCGATCAAGATCTTCGGCTATGACGCACCAGGCACCATCGGCCTGCTCGCCAAGCGAACGGTGCTGCACCAGCACCAGGTCATCGCGGTGCCGGACGCCTCGCGCTTCTCGCTCAAGCAGTGGGCGGCCTTCTCGCTGCGCTACATCACGGCGTGGTCGAACTGGCAGCAGGCCTACGGCTGCTGGCGCGTTCAGATGGGCGTCGAGGATTGCCCTTCGCCCTACGTCTGGGGCTGGGGCGGCGGCGTGACCTGGGCCGAGCTGACCCTCGCCAAGTTTTCCGGCGCGCGCGTCGCCATGATCTCCAGCAGCGCCAGGCGCTTGCGCGCCATCAAGCGCGCCGGAATGACCGCGATCGACCGCAGGCACTTCGCCGATCTCGACTACGACCAACAGCGCTACGCCTCCGATCCTGACTACAAGAAGCGTTACCTCGAGAGCGAGAAGATCTTTCTGCGCATCGTTCAGGAGGGCACCGAAGGCATCGGCGTCTCGATCTTCCTCGACTACGTCGGCTCACCGGTGACGCGGGCGACCATCAAGGCGCTCTCGCGGCAGGGCGTGGTGGCCACCGCCGGCTGGAAAGAAGGGATGCGGATCGAGAACATCCGCGCCATCGAGTGCATTGAGCGCCACACGCACGTCCACACCCACTACGCGCGCTACCCGCAGGGCCGGGCGGCGGTGCAGTTCGCCGAGAACACGGGTTGGATGCCGGACGACATCGCCGAGATGGACGTCTACGGCTTCGAAGAGGTGCCGCGCTTGCACGAGGAGTATCACTCCGGCGTCTGCAGCTCGTACTTCCCCATCTACGAAGTCAATAAGCCTTGACGCTGTAAGGCCTTTGACGCCGATTCCCCCGCCGCCCGGGAGCGCGCCGATGTCCGTCGAACCCGCCGCTGGCTCCGGGCCAGGGCCGTCGCAAGCCGCCTTGAACGACGCCCTGCGTGCCGGGCTCGCCGAGGCCACGGCCCAGCTCGACACCCTCACCGACGCCCTGGCAGACGCCGTCGCCGACCCACGGCGCAGCGGCAGCCTCGACGCGGACCGCCTGCACCGACACGGCGAGGCGGCGATGCTCCTGGCCCGCGCAGTGGCCGAGCTGCGCGCGGCGCAGACCCTGCTCGACGCCTACGCCGGCCGTAGCGCGGCCCTGCAGCGACTCGGGGCCTACGCGGTGGCGCGGGCGCTGCTCAGCTTGGACGCCAGCTTTCGCGCCGAGGTAGCATGGCCGGGCCTGGCCGGCGTTGAGGCGTCGCCCGCTGCCTCGGGCCTGGCGCTCACGCCGGCGGTGAAGGCCGCCGCCCCCGCCGCCTGTGGGCCCGCCGCCCTGGATGCGCTCTGGCCGCTGCTCGCCGAGGGCGGCACCAGCGCGGCGCCGGCCTACGCATTGTCGAGCGATCACGACGACATCCGCACGCTCTTCCGCGATTTCGCCGACGCACAAGTGGCGCCGCTGGCCGAAGAGATCCACCGCCACGACGCCCTGCTGCCCGAGTCGCTGCTCAGCGCTTACGCCGAGGTCGGCGCGCTCGGCATCACCATTCCGGAGCGTTGGGGCGGCCAGTTCATCGACCACCGCAGCATGGCCATCGCCACCGAGGAGCTCAGCCGCTGCAGCCTAGGCGCTGGCGGCTCGGTGATCACGAGGCCCGAGATCGCCAGCAAGGCGCTGCTCGCCGGCGGCACCGAGGCGCAAAAGCGCCAATGGCTGCCGAGGATCGCGCGTGGCCAGGAGATCGTCGCCATCGCGGTCACCGAGCCCGGGGCCGGCTCCGACGTCGCCGCGGTGCGCACCGTCGCCGATCGCGCACCCGATGGCGGCTGGCTGCTCACCGGCGAGAAGACCTGGTGCACCTTCGCCGGCCGCGCAAGCGTGCTGCTGGTCTTGGCCCGCACCGGCAGCGCCGCGGACGGTGCCAAGGGCCTGACGCTCTTTCTGGTGCCGAAGCCGCCGGTGATGGCGCCGGCCGACGATCGCAGCTTCGCCTGTGATGACGGCCGTGGCGGCACCCTCTCCGGACGGGCCATCCCCACGGTGGGCTACCGAGGGATGCACAGCTTCACCTGCTTTTTGGAGCGCTTCTGGGTGAGCGACGAGCACCGCGTCGGTGACGTCGGCGCCGGCTTCGCCCTGCAGATGAAGGGCTTCGCTGGCGGTCGCATCCAGACCGCCGCCCGCGCCGTGGGCGTCATGGAGGCCGCGTTGCGCGCTGCGCTGCGCTACAGCCGCGAGCGCATGGTCTTCGGTCGCAGCCTCGACAGCCTGCCCATCTGCCGCCGCAAGCTCTGCGACATGGCGGCGCGCGTCGCCCTGGCGCGCCAGATGACCTATGCGGTATGCGACGCCATGGACAGCGCAGATGCCGCCACGCGCGCTCGCGGCGACCACGACGCCAGCCTGGTCAAGCTGCTGGCTTGCCGCGACGCGGAGTCGGTGACGCGCGAGGCGATGCAGCTGCACGGCGGCATGGGCTACTCCGAAGAGTTCGCCGTGAGCCGCTACTGGCAGGACGCACGCGTGCTGTCGATCTTTGAGGGCGCCGAGGAGGTCCTGGCGGTCCTGGTCATCGCGCGTGCCTTGCTGCGCGACCGCCTGGCCACGCGAGCAGCGTCGGCAGACCGAGCGAAGAGCGCCGCCCCTGGGGGGCAGCCATGAGCGCCGAGCCCGCCTCGTCGCCAGGGCGCACCCCTTGGATCATCCGCACCTACGCCGGGTTCGGCAGCGCGGCTGACACCAACGCGCGCTTCCGCCAGAACCTTGCACAGGGCCAGCGCGGCCTCTCGGTGGCGTTCGACCTGCCGACGCAGTGCGGCTACGACGCCGACGACGCGATGGCGCAAGGCGAGGTGGGACGCACGGGTGTCAGTATTGGCCATCTCGGCGATATGAGGGCTCTTTTTGATGGAATCGACCTGGCCGCCGCCAACACCTCGATGACCATCAACGCGACCGCGCCTTGGCTCTACGCCATGTACCTGGCCCTGGCCGACGAGCGAGGCGTCAACCGCGCCGCCCTGCGCGGCACCACCCAGAACGACCTGCTCAAGGAGTTCGTCGCCCGCGGCACGTCGATTTTCGATCCCGCCACCAGCTTCGCCTTCAGCGTCGATCTCGTCGCCACCGCCCGCGCCCACACCCCGCGCTGGAACCCAACCAATTGCTGCGGCTACCACCTGATGGAGTCCGCCGCTCGGCCGGAGGAGGAGGTCGGCTACGCCATCGCCGGCGCCGTCCTGCTGCTCGATGCGGTGCGGGCGCGCCTGCCGGCAGAGGAGCTGGCGGAGGCGGTCGACGCGACGTCGTTCTTCATCAACTCCGGCATCGAATTGGTGCCTGAGATCGCGAAAGTGCGCGCCTACGCTGCGCTGTGGCCGCGCATGTGCCGGCAGCGCTACGGGGTCGAGACGCGCTTCCGCGCCGGCTGCCAGGTGCGCTCTCTGACGCTCACCGCGCAGCAGCCGGAGGTCAATATCGTTCGCATCGCGCTCAGTTGCTTGCCGGTTCTGGCATCGGCCGAGGCGCGGGTGGGGGCGCTGCAGCTCCCGGGTTTTCGCGAGGCCATCGGCCTGCCCGACGCGGCCGAGCAGCTGCTCGCGCTGCGAACGCAGCAGGTCTGGATGCACGAGACCGGCATCGCCGATTGGCCGGACATCTTCGCCGGCTCCCACGTCATCGAGGCCGAGACCGCGCGCATCGCGGCCGCGGCGGAGGCGATCGTCGACCGTTCGTTGAAGCTCGGCTACGAGGCGACGATCCTCGAGCTGGCCGGTCTGCTCGGGCGCCGGGTGCGCGAGTGGAGCCAGCGCATCGAGCGCGGCGAGCAAGTGCTGGTCGGCGTCAACGCGTTCCAGGAGCCCATGGGCATCGCTGGCCCCGCCGCCGTCGAGTCCGGCCCCAGCAACGACGCCGTGGCCGCCCTGCGTGCGCAAGCGCTGCGGGCCTGGCGCCAAGGTCGCGACGATGAGGCCTGGCGGACGGCGCGGGCTGCGCTGATCGAGGCCGCGCGCGGCGATCTCGGCATCGTGGAGGCCTCCATCGACTTCGCCAAGGCCGGCGGCACCACCGGCGAGTGGACGAGCGCCATCCTCGAAGTCCGCGGCCCACGCTGGTCTGCCCCGCTCGGCGTCGACCTCAGCGGCGGCGCGCCAAGGGCCGCTGCGCTGCAGCCGACAACGCCCCAAGCCGACGCAGGTGGGCTCCCCGTCAGCTTCTCGGTCCGCACACCGACGCGGGTGCTGCTGGCCAAGGCCGGCCTCGATGGTCACACCAACGCGCTGCGCTTGCTGGCGATGGCCCTGCGCGACGCCGGCATGGAGGTGATCTGGCTCGGACCTGGGACCACCCCGCGCGCCATCGCACTCGGCGCGGTGAGCGAAGGCGTCGATGCCATCGGCCTGTCGAGCCTCTCGGGGGCCCACCTCTGGGTCACGAGCGAAGTGCGCGCAGAGCTGGCCCGTCATGGCGCGGCAGACCTGCCCATCCTGCTCGGCGGCATCTTGCCGCAGGCCGACCACGATGCCCTGCGTGCGCTAGGCGTGGTCTCCCTTTTCGGTCCTGGCGCGGCGGTGTCCGACATCGTCGCCGCATTCGCCGCCTGCGCCCGCCCTGAGGCAAAGCCGACCCACGGCAGCAGCGAGGGGCGATGACCCGGCCACTACGTGACGAGGAGCGCGCCTTCATCGCTGAGGCCGCCGCCTACCTCGAGCGCCCGAGTTTCGCCCTGCGCGCCCAACGCCTGCTGGGCCGTCCCGTCGAGCTGCTCCTCAGCCGATTGCCCGCCGCCGCAGGCCGCACCCTCGACCGCGCCAGCGAAGCCGCACTCCGCCGTGCGCTCGACGTCGCGCTCACCGGCCTGCCACGCCAACGCGGCGCCGCCGCCGAAGACCATAGCGAGCTGCAGGCGCTCATCGCCAACAGCTACCACGCCGGCAACCAGCGCATCGCGGCAGCCGGGGCCTCTGGCTTTGTCGGTGGGCTGCTGGGCGGCCTCACGCTGGCAGCCGAGCTGAGCGCCACGACCATTCTCATGCTGCGCAGCATCGCCGACATCGCGGCGCACCTGGGCGCTGACCTCGATGACCCGCGCGAACGGCTCGAGTGCGTCGCCGTCTTCGCCCTCGGCGCAGGACCGCCGCCGACTCGTCTCGGCGGCAGCGGCCTCCACCAAAGCCCGCCGATCTCCTCAGCCGGTGTGGCCGATGCGCCACCGCACGCCCAAACGGCCTACTACGCGACGCGCTGGGGCCTGCAGCGCGCGACGCTGGACCTCGGTCGCATGGCGGCCCAGCTCTCCGCCGACGACCTGGCGCGCGCGCTGCTGCGCTCCAAGTCGCCAGCGCTGGCCGAGCTTCTCGGCAAGATCGCCGGCCGCTATGGAACCGTCGTCTCGCAAAAGAGCGCGCTGCAGGTGCTGCCGATCCTCGGGGCCGCAACGGCCGCGGCCATCAACGTCGCATTCCTGGACCACCACCATAGGGTCGCGCGCTATCATTTCGGGCTCAGGTGGCTCGAGCGCCGCTGCGGCGCCGATGCGGTACGCCTGGAATTCGAAGGCGCGGCGTTGCTCTTGCCCGCCGAGTCCTAACGCGCAGGCCGACGCCGTCGGCAGATGGCAAGCCGCCTCACTTTCGCCTCCCCACCAGCGGCAGCTTCGACGCACGACGCCGCGGCGGGGTCACCGCCACGCACCCGCCGGGAACAAGAAGTCGATGGCCGTTTCGGTCGAGGCGCAGCGCAAGGCTTGAAAACCTAGGGTTGTCCCTTGCCCTCGTTACCCTTGTCAGGGCCGGATGTGAAGAAGTATGTTGGATCCGGCCTCGGCCGCGATCTCCAATGATCAAGCTGCCGTTGCAGTGGTGTCGCGCGATCACCGTCGGTCCCTGCCTCATCCTCCTCTTTTCGGTCGAATTCCTGCGAGAATTGATTGTAACCATGTTTATACTCAGCTATTATAATGTAGCGAAATGCTAACTTATGATTTGTCTAGTATATACCTATCTAGTGATGCCGCCAACGACTCCTCTGCCAAGCCCGTGGCGTGGACCATGACGACAACCAGATAGACACCATAGCATTTCATCGCCAGGCGGGCCCTGCGATTCGTACCTAGCACATCATCGAGAGTCTGGCGCGCCTCGCTGCGGAGATCGCGCCATACCATCGTTATTGCCTCGTTTTTTCTTGATCTCCCTCGATGGGGTTTAGACACCCCGATGAATAGAAGTCTATCATGATTTCAAGCACTTGCGCACCAAGCCCGGGACCCGTAGTTTGACTGATGAGAATGGCGGGTGTCTCTCCGCCAGCCGCTAGGGAGGACAGCGATGGCCGTCACCAAGACCACCTGGACCCCGCGCATCGCACTCACACTCGCCCTGGGCATGGGCCTCGCGGCCTGCGGCGGCGAGCCCGGCGGCGCAACCCCTTTGGCAGACGGCTCAGCCGCGATCGACGAGGACACACTGGGTGTCGCTGGCAGCGACGAAAACGATGGCGGACTCAGCAACATCGGGGGCCAAGATAGCCGCGCCGGCGCCGGTAGCGCCCAGGTGCTAGGGGAAGATGTCCAGAGCGGCGGCGCGAGCCTGCCCGGCGAGGGCGACGGCCGAGCTGGCAATGGTGGTGATGACGCCGGCAACGGCGGCGGCGGCGATGACGCGGGCGGCGGCAACGGCGGCGGCAACGGCGGCGGCAGCAGCAGCGGCAGCAATGGCGGCAGCAACGGCGGCGGCAGCAGCGGCAGCGGTGATGACGTGGGCGGCAACGGCGATGACGCGAGCGGCGGCGGCGATGACGCGGGCGGCGGCAACGGCGGCGGCAGCGGCGATGACGCGGGCGGCGGCAACGGCGGCGGCACCGGCGGCGGCACCGGCGATGACGCGGGCGGCGGCAGCAACGGCGACGGCAGCGGCGGCGGCAACGACGGCGGCGGCAACGGCGGCAGCAACGGCGACGGCAGCGGCGGCGGCAGCGGCGGCGGCAACGGCGGCGGCGGCAACGGCGGCGGCGATGACGCGGGCGGCAGCAGCGATGACGCGGGCGGCAGCGGCGGCAACAGCGGCGGCGGCGGCGGCAACGGCGGCGGCGGCGGCGGCAGCGGCGATGACGCGAGCGGCGGCAACGGCGGCGGCGGTAGCAACGGCGGCGGCGGCGGCGGCAGCGGCGGCGGCAGCGGCGGCGGCAGCGGCGGCGGCAGCGGCGGCGGCAACGGCGGCGGCGGGAACGGCGGCGGCGGCAGCGGCGATGACGCGGGCGGCAGCAACGACGCCGGTGGCGGCAACGGCGGCGGTGGCGGCAACAGCGGCGGTGGTAGCGGCGACGACGCGGGTGGCGGCAACGGCGGCGGAGGCAGCGGCGACGACGCGGGCAACGGCGGCGGCAACGGCGGCGAGCCCCCCTGCGTCGCCACCGGCGCCGAGACCTGCAACGGCAAGGACGACGACTGCAACGGCAAGATCGACGACGGCTGCAGCTGCGACGACGGCAATGCCTGCACCAAAGACAGCTGCGCCGGCGCCGCCGGCTGCTTGCACGCCGCGACCGCGGGCGCCGACTGCGATGACGGCGACGTCTGCACCGCCGGCGATGGCTGCATCGATGGCGCCTGCCTGGGCCAGAAGCTCGGCTGCGACGACGGCAATCCCTGCACGGACGACAGCTGCGAGCCCAAGCTCGGCTGCGTACATGGCCCCTGCGCGACCTCACAGGGCTGCGACGACGGCGACGCCTGCACGACGGGCGACGCCTGTCAGGCCGGTGGCTGCGTCGGCAAGACGGTCCCCTGTGACGACGGCAACCCCTGCACGGACGACGTCTGCGACGCCGAGCAGGGCTGCGTCTTTGCGCCGTGCGCCGCCAAGGCCTGCGATGATGGCAACCCCTGCACCCAGGGCGATGTCTGCGGCAAGGGCGCCTGCGTCGGTCAGGGTGTGAGCTGCGACGACGGCAACCCCTGCACCATCGATGCCTGCGACGGCAAAGGCAGCTGCACCCACGCGGCAGCAAAGGGCGTGGCCTGCGACGACGGCAGCAAGTGCACCACCGACGACGCCTGCCAGGGTGGCAGCTGCCAAGGCAAGGCGCTCGTCTGCGACGACAACAAGCCCTGCACGGCGGACAGCTGCGAGCCGATCGTCGGCTGCCAGCACGGCCCATCGAGCGGCGCGGCCTGCGACGATGGCGACGCCTGCACCACCGGCGATGGCTGTCAGGAGGGAGCCTGCAAGGGCGCCACCAAGGCCTGCGACGACGCCAACCCCTGCACCGACGACAGCTGCGATGCCGGCAAGGGCTGCGTCCACACGGCCTGCAAGGGGGAGAAGGCTTGCGACGACGGCAACGCCTGCACCAGCGGCGACGCCTGCCAGGCCGGCGTCTGCCAGGGCGCGGCCAAGAGCTGCGACGACAGCAATCCCTGCACCGACGACAGCTGCAACAAAGGCAGCGGCTGTGTCCACGCCGGCAAGAACGGCGGGACCTGCGACGACGGCAGCGCCTGCAGCAGCGCCGACAGCTGCCTGGCGGGCAAGTGCGCCGGCGCGCCCGTGCAGTGTGACGACGACAACCCCTGCACCGACGACACCTGCGACGCCAGCAAGGGCTGCGTCCACACGGCCTGCCAAGGCGCCAAGCCGTGCCACGACGGCGACGCCTGCACCGCCGACGACGCCTGCCAGGGCGGCAGCTGCCAAGGCAAGCCTGTGGCCTGCAACGACGGCAACGCCTGCACCACCGACAGCTGCGACAAGAAGGCTGGCTGCATCGCCAAGCCCCTGACCGGGCCCGGCTGCAGCGATGGCGACGCCTGCACCAGCAACGACGGCTGCAAGGATGGCAAGTGCCATGGCGCCACGGTCGCCTGCGATGACGACAACGCCTGCACCAAGGACGCCTGCGATTCGGCGAAGGGCTGCATCCACGCCAACCTCGACGGCAGCCCCTGCCACGACGGCAGCGCCTGCACGAGCAAAGACGCCTGCAAGCAGGGCAGCTGCCAGGGCCAGGCGGTCGCCTGCGACGATGGCAACGCCTGCACGGCCGACACCTGCGACAAGACCACCGGCTGCGTGCACAAGGCCCAGTCCGGCCAGGCCTGCGACGACGGCAACGCCTGCAGCGTCGGCGACGCCTGCAAGCTGGGTCTCTGCCAGGGCAGCGCCAAGTCCTGCGACGACGGCAATCCGTGCACCGACGACGCCTGCGACAAGGCCACCGGCTGCAAGTCGGCGCCCTGCGGCACCAAGCCCTGCGACGACGGCGACGCCTGCACCAGCCAGGACGCTTGCCAGAAGGGCAGCTGCCTCGGCAAGGCGATCGCCTGTGACGACGGCAATCCCTGCACCATCGACAGCTGCCTGAAGGCGAGCGGCTGCACCTACGCCCCGGCGAGCGGCGGCGCCTGCGACGATGGCAGCGCTTGCACGGCCAAAGACAGCTGCAGCGCCGGCAAGTGCAGCGGCGCGGCGATCGCCTGCGACGACGGCAACGCCTGCACCAGCGACGGCTGCGATCCCAAGCTCGGTTGCCTGAGCAAGCCGCTCACCGGCGGCGGCTGTGACGACGGCAGCGCCTGCACCGGCGCAGACGCCTGCCAATCCGGCAGCTGCCTGGGCAAGGCCATCGCCTGCGACGACGGCAACGCCTGCACCAAGGACGCCTGCGATTCGCTGAAGGGCTGCATCTTCACCGCCATCCAGGGCGGCGGCTGCGACGACGGCAACGTCTGCACCAGCGCCGACAGCTGCCAGGCCGGCAAGTGCAAGGGCCTCGGCCTCTCCTGCGACGACGGCAACCCATGCACCCAGGACGCCTGCATCGCCGGCAAGGGCTGCGCACCGCAAGCGCTGACCGGCCCCAGCTGCGACGACGGCAACGCCTGCTCGGCGAGCGATGGCTGCAAGGATGGCAAGTGCGTCGGCGCGGCCGTCACCTGCGACGACGGTAACCCCTGCACCGCCGACGCCTGCGACGCCAAGTCCGGCTGCGCCTTCGCCGCGCAGACGGGCAAGGCCTGCGACGACGCCAACGCCTGCACCACCGGCGACAGCTGCCAGAGCGGCGTCTGCGGCGGCAGCGCCAAGGCCTGCGATGACGGCAACGCCTGCACCAGCGACGGCTGTGACGCGCAGCAGGGTTGCTTCGTCAAGGCGCTGACGGGCCAGGGCTGCAACGACGGCGACGCCTGCACCAGCAACGACGCCTGCCAGGCCGGCAAGTGCGGCGGCGCCGCCATCGCTTGCGACGACGGCAACCCCTGCACCGCCGACGCCTGCGACAAGGCCAAGGGATGTACGGCCCAGGCCCTGACCGGCAAGGCCTGCGACGACGGCAACGCCTGCACCGTGGGCGACGCCTGCGCCGCGAGCGCGTGCCAGGGCGCGGTCAAGGTCTGTGACGATGCCAACCCCTGCACCGCGGACAGTTGCGACGCCAAGCTCGGCTGCCAGCACGCCGCCCAGGGCGGAGCCTGCGATGACGCCAACGCCTGCACCAGCGGCGATGCTTGCAGCGCCGGACAGTGCAAGGGCGCCACGGTGGCCTGCGACGACGGCAATCCCTGCACCGCCGACGCCTGCGACAAGGCCAAGGGCTGCGTCGCCGCGCCGCTGACGGGCAAGGCCTGCGATGACGCCAGCGCCTGCACCGCCGGCGATGCCTGCAGCGAGGGCACCTGCGTGGGCGCCTCCATCGCCTGCGACGACGGCAATCCCTGCACCGCCGATAGCTGCGACACCAAGGCCGGCTGCAAGGTTGCGCCGGTCGAGGGCAAGCCCTGCGACGACGCCAGCGCCTGCACCAGCGGCGATGTCTGTGGCGGCGGCGCCTGCAAGGGCGCGGCGATCGCCTGCGACGATGGCAATCCCTGCACGACGGACAGCTGCAACGCCAAGCTCGGCTGCCAGAGCGCGGCCGCGACCGGCGACGCCTGCAGCGATGGCAGCGCATGCACCACGGGCGACCTCTGCCAGAGCGGCAGCTGCCAGGGCAAGGCGATCAGCTGCGACGACGGCAACCCCTGCACCACGGACGCCTGCGATGTCGGCGCCGGTTGCGCAGTCACGCCAGCCGACGGCAAGGCCTGCGATGACGGCAACAAGTGCAGCAGCGGTGACGCCTGCAGCGGCGGCGTCTGCAAGCCGGCGGTGGTGGGCTGTGACGACGGCAACCCCTGCACCAGCGACAGCTGCGTCACCTCGACCGGCTGCAAGCAGGTCGCCAAGACCGGCGCCTGCAATGACGGCAACGCCTGCACGACCTACGACGCCTGCAGCGCCGGCGCCTGCGTGGGCAAGCAAAAGGTCTGCAACGACGGCAACCCCTGCACCTCGGACGCCTGCGACAAGACGGCCGGCTGCATCCACAAGGCCGTCGACGGCGGCAGCTGCAGCGACAACAGCGTCTGCACGACGAGCGACGCCTGCAGCGGTGGCAAGTGCGTCGGCAAGGCGCTCGACTGCAACGACGGCAACCCCTGCACCGGCGACAGCTGCGACAAGTGCGGCGGCTGCCTGCACAAGGTACTGACCGGCATCTGTGACGACGGCAACGCCTGCACCAGCGGCGACGCCTGCAGCTACGGCAAGTGCGTCGGCAAGGGCGTGGCCTGCGATGACGGCAACGTCTGCACCACCGACACCTGCGTCGTGGGCAAAGGATGCACCTCAAGCGCCAAAGACGGCCTGGCCTGCAACGACGGCAACGCCTGCTCGCTCTCGGACAGCTGCAGCGCCGGCAAGTGCGTCGGCAAGGCTGCGCTCTGCGACGATGGCGACCCCTGCACAGCCGACGCCTGTGACATGAAGGCCGGCTGCGCAACCAGCGCCAAGACCGGCGGCGCCTGCGACGACGGCAGCGCCTGCACGAGCGAGGACGTCTGCAGCGCCGGAAAGTGCGTCGGCAAGACCATCAGCTGCGACGACGGCGACGCCTGCACCGCCGACACCTGCGACAGCAAGGTGGGCTGCAAGAAGAGCCCGGTCGTGGACGGCACCGCCTGCGACGATGGCAACTTCTGCAACGGCGCTGACGCGTGCAAGGCCGGCACCTGCGAGCCGAAGCCGAGCGGGCCCAAGGTCTGCGGCGAGCCCAAGACCATCGGCTACTGGAAGAACCACGGCAGCAGCTGGCCGGCGCAGAGCCTGAAGCTCGGCCCGACCACCTACAACCAGAGCCAGCTGCTCTCGATTCTCAGCCAGGCGACGGCGGTGGACGCGACCAAGATGCTGGCGGCGCAGCTCGTCGCCACCAAGCTCAACCTGCTGACCGGCGCTAAGGACGACGGAATCAGCAAGACGGTCGCCGCGGCGGACGCCTTCCTCGTCGCCAACCCCTACGGCAGCAACCCCGGCGGCGAAGTGCGCATCGCCGGTCTGGCGCTCAAGGACGACCTCGACGACTACAACAACAGCCACAGCGCCAATGCCGGCTGCATCGGCGGCGGTAGCACCGTGGACTGCAATGATGGCAACGCCTGCACCGCGGATGGATGCGACAGCGCCACGGGCAAGTGCACCGCGACGCCGATGAATGCCGCTTGCGACGACGGCAACGCCTGCACCGCGAGCGACACCTGCAGCGGCGGCGGTTGCAAGGGCGGGACGGCCAAGGTCTGCAATGACGACAACGCCTGCACCATGGACAGCTGCGACATCAAGGGCGGCGCGTGCGTCCACACGCCGATCTCCGGCTGCGGTGCCATCTGCCACGTGCTGGACTTCGACAAGACCTCGACCGGTACCGCCATCGCCGCCGGCACGGTGATGACGAGCCAGTACAGCGGGCTCGGCGTCGCCATCTCGGCCACCAACGCCAGCGGCTGCCACCCCGACAAGGCGATCACGTTCAACTCGGCCGCGCCGACAGGCGGTGACACCGACCTCGCGACGCCGGACTGGAAGAACCTGCTCATCGTCGCCGAAAGCGACCTCGACAAGGACAAGAACGGTCTTGTCGACGTTCCGGACGACGAGGCGAGCGGCGGCAGCCTCTTCTTCTCGTTCGCCGCGCCGGTCACGCTCAACGGCATCGGGCTCGTCGACGTCGAGGAGACCGGCGGCCAGCTCATCGCCACACTGGCCAATGGCACCAAGAAGACGCTGGCCATCGGCGGCATGAAAAACGGGGCGCAGGCGACGGTCGCCATCGGCTGGGCGTCGGTCAAGGCGCTTGAGGTGCGGCTGGTGGGCTCTGGCGCCGTGGACAACCTCGCGTTCTGCAAGTAACCTCCGGCGGATGCGGCAGACCATGCGTCGTAGAAGCGGGGGTGTGCGGCGGGTCGCTGCGGGCCTTTTCGCCACGGTGGTTGCGCTCGCCGGCTGCGGCGGCGACGTTGCGGCCCCTGGGGGCACCGAGGGCGCGCAGGCGGACGGGATCGCCGAGGCCGAAAGCGGCAGCGCCGACACCGGGCCTTTGCACGACACCACGCCAGACGGGGCGTATAGCGCCGAGATCGCCGACAACTCCGATGGCGAAGGCGCCGACTCCGGCATGGGCGCAGCGGATGGTGCGGACCCCGCCGACAGCGCTGCCGACAACGACGCCGAAGACGCCGACGACGCCGACGACGCCGACGACGCCGAAGACGCTGGCACTGCTGGAGATCATGGATCGGGCAGCGACGCCGACGCCGGAGGCACCAGCGCGGATGTCGCCCCAGACGGGGACGCCGCCGGGCCGGAGGAGGTAGCGGACGCCATCGTGGCAGACGCGGGCGACGCGGCCGATGGCGTGGCAGCGGACGCCGGAGGCGACGCAGGGCCCGACGCCGACGCGCAGGCGCCGCCGAAGTGCGTCGTGCCGTCCACCAAGGGGCACCACGCGGTGAAGTGCCTGGGCTTTGTCTTCGACCTGCACATCCCGGCCAGCTGCCCGGCGCAAGGATGCGGCCTCGTCGTCGACGTTCATGGCCTGACGATGAGCGCGGAGATGCAGGACGCGAACACCGGGATGCGCGCACTTGGGGACCAGCACGGCTACGTCGTCATCCAGCCCAACGCCAACCCGGCACCGCCGGCCGCGTCTTGGCAGCCCAGTGGCGACGATGCGGCGGTCTTGACGTTCACCAAGGACGCCATCGCGGTCTTGAAGATCGACAGCAAGCGTGTGCACTTCACTGGATTTTCGCAGGGCGGCATGATGAGTTGGCGCATGATCTGCCAGCACGCGCAGCTCTTCGCGTCCGTCGCGCCGGCGGCTGCGGGGGCGTTGCCCGGCGCCAACGGCTGCGCCTTCACGGGCGCCCAGATGCCGTCGCAGCAGCTGCCCGTCCTCTTCATGCACGGCAAAAAGGACGTCTTGCAGGCCTTCGGCTTCGCGACTGCGCAGGTCGATTCGGTGGTCAAGGCCTGGAGCCTGAAGAAATCGTCGGTGGTTGCCCAGGATGCGCACCACCTTTGGCAACGCTACGTCAGCCCTCAGGGCACGGTCTTCGAGTTCATCGAGCACGACTACGCGGCAAAGTCGGCCCTGCTCGGCGGCCACTGCTACCCGGGCAGTCTTGACCAGAAAGGCGGAAAATCCGGCCAGTTGTTCGCATTCGGCTGCGTTGACCAGGCGGCGTTTGCTTGGGGTCAGGCGGCGATGGCGTTCTTCATCGCTCACCCGAAGCCGTAGCGCCGACGGCCCGCTCGAGGCGGTCGCGGATGGCGTTGCCGAGGCCGTGCCGGGGGATCGGCGCCACCGCGATGGCGCGATAGCCTGGGGCAGCGTCCGCGGCGCGCAGGGCGGCGAAAAGGGCGGCGGCCGCTTCGCCGACATCGCCGCGTGGGCTGAGGTTGCAGAAGGCGCCTGCGCTGCAGTTTGGGCCGAAGGCGACGTACGCCTCTCCCGGATGGGGTGCCTCGGCGTTGATGCGCAGGGGCCGGCCTGGCGCATAGTGGCGCAGCATCATCCCGGGCGCCTCGACGGGGCCGCCGGGCGCGGGGCGCTGCAGCGGGCCGACGACTTGCTCGATGGCCTCGATCGGCAGCGCGCCGAGCCGTAGCAGCCGAGGTAAACTTGGGGTCCGTGTCCCAGAGGCAGCGGCATCTGCGGCGTCGCGCGTGCGGTCGCCCAGGGCGACGATGGTAGACTCCAACCCGAGGGCGCAGGGCCCGCCGTCGAGCACTGCGGCGACCATCGCTGCGCAGCCTGCGAGGTCAGCGGCGGCGTGGATGGCCAAGGTCGGGCTGAGGCGACCTGAGGGGTTGGCGGAAGGTGCGGCGAGGGCCAGGCCGCTCTCGGCCAGCAAGGCGCGAAAGGCAGGCTGCGCCGGCACCCGCAGCGCGACGGTGTCGAGGCCGGCGGTGACGGCTGAGGCGAGCCCGGTCGCGTGCCGCCGCGGTACGACCAGCGTCAGCGGGCCCGGCCAGAAGTGGGCGGCCAGCGCCTCGGCGTCTTCGTCGAGGTGACCGAGCGCGCGGGCCGCCTCGACGTCGCTGACGTGGACGATGAGCGGATTGTGGCTCGGTCGGCCCTTGGCGTCGAAAACACGGGCCACCGCCTCAGCCTGGCGGGCGTCAGCGGCGAGGCCATAGACCGTCTCGGTCGGCACGACGACGAGCAGGCCTGAGCGCAGGGCGGCGATCGCCCCGGCGCGAGCCGTGGCGTCATCGGCGGCAAAGATAGGGAGCTGGTTCGGCGCCGCGTCTGCGCGCCCAGCGGGAGGCGGCGCATTCATTGCGGCGTCACCGGTGGTCGCGGCCTAGGAGCGGGCAGCGCGGGCAGCGCGCACCTTGGCGCGGCGCTTCGCCTTGACTTCCTTGACCTTGGCGGCGGCTGCAGCCTCGATCTTGGCGCGGGCCTCGAGGTCGATCGCCTGGCGGTGCTGATCCATCAGCTTCCAGACGCTGGCGGCCTCGAGCTTCTCGCGGGCCCCTTCGTCGGGCTTGCGGCTGCCGAAGCGCACGGCGAGGATCGCGTCGACGAGGGCGTCCTTTCCGCCGAACTGCTGCGACATGCGGCGCGCGGCGTGGTGATGCTTCATCAGGCGCAGGTTGCTGACCTGCATCAGCTTGCTACGGGCAGAGCCGTCGTCGCCGATGAGGCGCAAGATCTCGCTGACCAGCGAGCCCTTGTCGCCAAAAGCTGTGGCGACGCGCTGCTTGGGGGTCGGCGGGTTGACTTGGGCGGTGCCCTTCTTGCTGTTGGCCATGGTTTCCTCTTGGGTATTTGCAACGTATCGCCAGCCGGCCCGGCCGACGTCCGGTGGGCGGAAATGCCCTTCACCCGCGAATCACGCCGGTGGCGGTCGCGGGGGGCGCGGATCTAGCCGAATCAAGGCCCTGGCGCAAGGGGCAGGTGCGCTGCGGGCGTGGGGCCAAGGCTTGGCAGGTGGCCTGGGGCGAAGGCGAGGAGCCCGTAGAAGGGCCCGCTGAGGCCAGGCGCGAGCGCCGGCTCAGCCCTCGTCGCGGACGACGGCGTCGAACGTCTCAGGCTCGATCTGCGCGGTTGGCGGCGGCTCGGTGGGCATCTCCGCGTCGGCCTCGCCGGCTGCCTTGCGGCGGGCGATTTCGGCGTCGAGGGCCGCGGCGCGCGCGGCTGCGGCGGCGCTCTGCTGGGCCCGCGGCCATCTGCTGGCGATCAGGCGGTAGAGCTCGCGGGCGCGGCGGCGCCACTGAAGCTCGTCGTAGGCCTCGGCGAGGGCGCTGTAATCCTGCAGGCCGTGGGCGTGCAGCGGAAAGCGCTTCATCATCTCGTGGCTGCGCCAGGCGACCCCAAGCGGCTGCTTCCGCTCGCGGTAGAAGCCGATCACATAGCGGTGCTGCGCCAGCTCGAGGTCCATGGCCTGATCGCGGAGCTCTAGCGCACGTCCAACCCACGGCGCGGTCGGATGGGCGCGCACGAAGCGCTCCAGGTGGTAGCGCGCCTTGTCGGCGGCCGAGAGATCCATCTCGCGCACGGGAGGCATCAACCAGAAGTCCTCGGGCACAAGCTGCGCATGGCACTCGGCGATGCGCCAGGCGGCGTAGGCGACGTCCCGGGTGCCCTCGTGCCGCCGCTGGTAGCCCTCGAAGACCTCGATGGCCTCCTCGAGCTTGCCTTGGGAGGCCAGCGCGTCGCCGAGCCGGAGGCGCGCCGGGGCGGTGGCCGACAGGTAAGCCGGCAGTTTGACGACGTTGGCGAAGGTCTGAGCGGCCTCGAGGTGGTTGCCCGAGCGAACCTGAAGCAGCCCTTCCAAGTACAGCGCCGCTGCTTCGTCCTTGGGCCGCAGCAGCCGGGGCGCGGTGCTGCAGCCGAGCAGCAGGGCGGTGCTGGCCACGGCCGCCCAGCAGGCGAGCAGCGCCGCCGAGAACGGGCGCGGCCGGCGTGGGGCGGCCAACAGGGCGCTCGCCCCGACCTGCAGAGGTTGTGGCGCTCGGCGCCAAGCGTTGCGCGCGCTCATGGCAGGGGCAGCCTGACGATGCCGAGGACGTGAAGCACGATCACCGCGATGACGCCGACGATGACAAGACCTGCCGCGATCTTTGCCGCCATGGGCGTGCCGCTCGCTTGCTTCGGAGCGGCGACCGTGCGCGCCGATGAGGGCCGGGCCCGGCTGGCTGCGACGGGGATCCCTTGGCTGGACGGTTGGCTCTTGCCGGCGGCGGCGACGGCGCCGACCCGTTGCTCGCCGGTGGTGCGCGGTAAGGGCGACTGGCTGCGCCGCTCTCCGCTCGGCCGCCCGGTCGGCAGCGCCGCACCGGGACGTGCGGCAAGTCCAGGTTCGTCGGTCGGTTGCATGGTGACGCCACCGACGACCTGCGGCATGGAGCGCAGCGTCGGGCGGCGCCCACCACGGGTCTCTTCGGCCGGCTCCTCTGGCGCGGGTGCCTGCAATTCTGGCTTCGGCTCCTCTGCAGGCTCTACCGCCCCGCTGGTGCGGCTGCCGCGGCGGCTCGACGTCGGGCGCGAAGTCAGGATCAGCTCTGGCGCGCTCGGTTGGCCAGGGGCGCGCGACTCGAGGGCACGTAGGACCTCGTCGCGGACGTCCACGTCGCGGATGTCGTCGAGGGCGGTGCGGGAGCCGTCGCGCAAGCTCGCGACCATCTCCGGCACCTGCGCCAGGGCAAAGGCCTTGCGCCCGCGGTGACCGGCGCGCAGCGCGTCGAGGAAAGGTCCGACCGGCCGCCACGTCTGGCCGTCGACAGACACCTGCAGGCCTTCGGTCGAGCGGTTGGAAGCCCAGCCCAAGAGTGCGTCGACGCTATGGAAATTGTACGTGAGGCCTGGCGGTGCCCGCAGTTTCCACTCGCTGGGTTCGGGCGAGAGGTCGGCGATCTCGAGGTCGGGCGACGTGTTCTCGGCGAGAATGGCCGCCTCGTCGTCGTCGTCGTCGTCCATGGTTGCGGCGAGATCGGGGGCGTATTCCGCTGCGGCGGCCTTGGCGACGGCTGCCGGCTTGCCCGCCACTCTCGCCTCGGCAGTCGTAAAGCCGGACGCAACACCGGGCTGGGTCGCAGCGGCGGTCGTTGAGCTGGTCGAACGCGGGCGCCTGACCTCAGCGGTGTCGAATTCGAGCGGATCTACGTTGCCTTCGGCGTCGTCAGCGGCATGGGCCGCGGAGGCAACGGCCGCGACGTTGCCGACGCGCGGCGCACCGTCATTTGGGGCCACAAACACGGAAGGCAATGACGCCATCGTTTCGCCGTAGAAGGCATCATCCACGCCATCGGCTTCCGCGGCGTCGAGGAACGCCAAGAGCTCCTCAGCCGTGTTCAGGATCGGCTGCCGCGCCGCAGGAGACGCGCTCGCTTGGGAGACGGGCGTATCCTCACCGAGGTCGACCGACAGCTCAGCGTCACCGGCGATGTGTCCGGCGGCGGCCTCGGCACCCAGGGCAGCGGAGGCGTCGGCGAGGGCGGCCATCAAGTCGGAGTCGTCGTCGAGCGCGGGCGGTCGGGCGCTCGGCGCCTCAAAGCCGTCTGTGGCGTCAGCGAGGGCGATCGTGGGCTCGGGGTCGTCATCGACGAGCGCTGCTGGTGCGCTGACGGTGGCTCCATGAGCGGCGGCGGCACCTTCGTCGGCGGCGGGGGGAGCTTCTTCGGCGGTGGCCTTCCCTGCAGGGCTGGCGGTGTGGACGACCGCGAAGGCTTCGGGCGTGCTTACCGCTCCGGCGAGGGCGGCGTCACCGGCTGTGGGTCCAGGCAATGTGTCTGCGAAGTCGACCTCGGGCTGATCTGGGGCGTCCTCGGTGTCGGCGGCGCCTTGGACCATGGCAGTCCAGTCGCCTGATTCGACTTGCAAATTGCAGCAGTGGGGGCAGGTGAGTGACCCGTCACTGCCTCGGACTCCCGGGTCGAGCGCGCCAAAGCCATTCCAACATGCACCACAGACGTACTCGGTGACATTGGTGATGGGGCGGGCGTCAGACACTGCCACAATCCTCGAAAGCAGGGCGCAGCCGCCGCCCACCGAGCAGCGGCGATCGGCGAAGGCAGGGGGCCGTTCGCCTCGCGCACCGCGTGACCGGAGCCTAGCAGCGCTGGACGAAAGCGGTCAATCGACTCGGGCGACTTGGCACGTGGCGAGCGGAAGGCGCTGCCGTGCTGCAGGCACTCTCCACTTAGTGCACTTGCAGCACGCGCCAGACAGCGTCGTGGACCGCTGGGCGCAGGGCACGAATCGCCGCCGTCGCGTCGCGGCTCGGATGGACCCGGTTGGTCAGCAAGACGACAGCGGCCCGCCGTGCAGGATCGAAGAAGACGCTGGTGCCGACGAAGCCGAGATGGCCAAAGGTGGCGTCTGAGCAGAGCGTCCCAGCGTTGGAGTGTGGCCGACTCGGGGTATCAAACCCAAGGCGCCAGGTGGTGTCGGGCGCCGCGCTGGTGCCCCGCAGCAGGTCGGCCACCTCTGGCAGGAGCGCGCCCCCCAAAGCGACCTCGCGGGCACAGACCGCCCGCAGCCACTCGCGTGCCCAGGCCGCAACCCCGCGGACGCTGGCGAAGAGACCGGCGTGCCCAGCAATCCCCTGCAGCGCCGCGGCGTTGTCGTCGTGGACGACTCCCTGCAATGGCCAGCCGTCCAAGCAGCGGCGAGGCCAGATTTCGGTGGCGACCGCGTCGCCGTCGCGCGGCGTCAGGCCGACCGGCGTGCGGCGGTAGGTTGGCGGCGTCGACACCGGCAGGGCCGAGAGTAGCTCGAACGCGGCGAGGTCGAGGGGCCGCCGCAGCTGGGCTTCGAGCAGGAACCCGAGCGTCAAGTAGCCGAGATCGCTATAAACCGCCGCGACACCGGGCGCGCGCTCGGGAGGCGTCGACAGGACGGCCGCCTCGATGTCGTGCCGCAGGGAGCGCGCATCGGGCCGGACGCGACCGGCGCGCCCTCGGGCATCGAAGACCGCCGCGAAGTCGCGCCAGGCAGGCCAGCCGCTGCCGTGGCCCATGAGAGAACGCAGCGGCACCTCCCCCATCGCCGAGTGCGCTGCCGCGGGAAGGTAGCGGGCGAGGGGTGCTTCGAGGTCGAGGCTGCCGTCGCCGATGCCGCGGGCGAGCAAGCCGAGGGTGACCATCGGTTTGGTCAATGAAGCGAGGTCAAAGGGCGTGTCGAGGTCGATGGCGGCGGCCGGGCTCGGTCGCAGTTCACCGGTCCTCAGGTCGAGGCGTACGCTGCGGCGGCGACCGACGGCGAACAGCGCGCTGTCGTCCAGGGTCACGACGGCCAAGGCCGCGGCCGAGGCGTGGCCATCGGCAACGAACCGACGAACCAACTCGAGCGCTTCGCGCGGCATGGCGCGGCCCTCGGCGACCTCTGGTGGCTGCGTGCGCTTCACGTGGCGCCGCCAGACGCCGCGGCGGCGACCTCGAGGACGCCGGTGTTGGGAAGGAGGCGCGCCGGGCGGCCGAGGGGCAGAGGCACGTTGCGGCGACGGTGGCCCAAGGGCAGGCCGCAGAGGGCCGGGATGCCGAGCTTGTCGGCCCAGGCGAGCAGCGTGTGCTCGGCTGCCGCCCCGAGCGGGTTGGGCCCGAAGTCGCCGACGCCGAGCCCTCGCAACCCGCGCAGGGCGCCCGCTCGCTCCAGCTGGGCCATGAAGCGGTCGATGCGCCAATCGGGCTCGCCGACGTCCTCGACCAGAAGAAGCGCGCCGTCCAGGCGGGGTTGCTCGGGGAGGCCACAGCAGCCAGCGAGCAGCGCGAGGTTGCCGGCGACGAGGGTTCCGTCGGCGGCGACACCGCGTCGGCCGGCTCGAACGCCGGCGCGCAGGCGCATGCCGCGATCGGGATCGCGGAGGAAGGCGCGGATAGCGGCCTGGCTCGGGCGGTCCTGAATCGCCAGCATGGTGACGACAGGGCCATGAACAGCCGTCGCGCCGGCATGCAGGCGAGCGAGGAGCAGGGCCGTGATGTCCGACAGCCCGATCAACGGCCGCTGGGGGCTAGCGGCGATCGCGCCAGCGCCCTGCCCCGGCAGCGCCTGCAACGTGCGAAACGCGCCGACGCCACCGCGACCTGCCCAGACCGCGTCGACGTCGGCTCGGCACAGGGCCTCGGCCAGCGCCTCCGCACGCGCATCATCGGTGTCTGCGAGGTAGGCCGGGCAAGTGGCGTGGCCCTCGCTGCGCATGCGCGGCGCCACGACGTCGACGCCGCATCTCTGCAGCCAGGCGATGCCGGCCTCCAGGTTCGCGGCGACGGGGGGCCCTGATGGCAGAATGATGGCGACGCGGCGAATCGGCGGCATGGCAGATCTCCCGGCGCTGGGCGAAGCCGAAGGGGAGGGCCCACCCGCCAGAGGCTGCAGAGTTGCCGCGCGCGGGGCTGGCCGCAAGCCCCGGCGACCTTCCCATGCCTGCCCACCGGTGCTAGGGTTCCGGCGCCCTCGGGTCCGGCCGCGTTCGGCGCCGGCGCCGCGGGCGACGGAGTGTGGCGATGACGAGGTCCAACGCAGCCCCGACAGCTCGAGCGCCCGATGCAGGAGGTGCTGCGACGAGCGTGAGCCACCCGCCGCCAGTCGCCATTGCGCCGATGCAAGTGCTGCGGGCGGACGGCACGATCGTCGATCCCGAGTTCATCGCCAGCGTGCCGCCGGCCGACATCGCCCGGCTCTACGCGGCGATGGTGGCGCAGCGCGTGTACGACGACCGCATGATCAAGATGCAGCGGCAGGGCCGACTCGGATTCTACCTCGCCTGCACCGGCGAGGAGGCCTGCGCTTACGGCCCAGCCTATGCGCTTCGCAATGACGACTGGATGTACCCGGCCTACCGCGAGCCCGGCGTCGCGCTGTGGCGCGGTTTTCCGCTGCAGACCTGGGTCGACAACCTCGTCGGCAACTGCGACGACCCGGTCAAAGGCAGGCAGATGCCGGTGCATTGGTCGGCACGCGCGCAGAACGTCGTGTCGATCAGCTCACCGGTCGGCACGCAGATTCCGCAGTGCGCCGGCACCGCCTACGCCATGCGGCAACGTGGCGACGACGCGGTCGCGATCTGCTTCTTCGGCGAGGGCACGAGCTCGGAGGGTGACTTTCACGTCGGCCTCAACTTCGCCGGCGTGGCCAAAGCGCCCGCCATCTTCTTCTGCCGCAACAACGGCTACGCCATCTCGACGCCCTACGAGAAAACGACGGCGGCGCCGCACATCGCGTTGCGCGCCCACGGCTACGGCATCCGCGGCCAGGTGGTCGACGGCAACGACTTGTTCGCTGTGATCAAGGCCGTGGGCGAGGCCGCCGCCTACGCGCGGGCCGGGCACGGTCCGACGCTCATCGAGGCCAAGACCTACCGCCTCGCGGCGCACTCGACCTCTGACGACCCGAAGGCCTACCGCAGTCGCGAGGAAGAGGCCGAGGCACTGATCCAAGACCCGTTGCCGCGGCTGCGGCGCTGGCTTGAAGCCCAAGGCTTGTGGGACGAGGCGCGCGAGCAGCAGACCCAGACCGAAGCGTCCGAGGCGATCTTGGCGGCGCTGGCCCTGGCCGAAGCCAAGCCCCATCCGCCTCTGTCGACCCTGTTTGACGACGTCTTCGCGGCCCGCACACCGCTGCTCGAGGCGCAGGCCTTGGAATTGGCGGCGCACCTGGCGAGCGGCGAGTCCGCCTACCGCGCCGCGGGCGGCCACTGAGGAACGACGCGACGCCGACCGCCGCCACCCGGGCGCGCAGGTGTGACCGCTCGACCATGACTTTGCAGGAGCTTCGATGCCGACGATGAACATCATCCAGGCCGTCAATGACGCGCTCGACCTGGCGATGGCAGCGGACAAAGACGTCGTCATCCTGGGCGAGGACGTCGGCAAGTTCGGCGGCGTCTTCCGCGCCACCGTCGGCCTGCAAGAGAAGTACGGCGAGGACCGCGTCATCGACACGCCGCTGGCCGAGGCCGGCATCATCGGCACAGCCATCGGCATGGCGCTCTATGGGCTGCGCCCGGTGGCCGAGATCCAGTTCAGCGACTTCATCTTCCCAGCCTACGACCAAATTGTCAACGAACTCGCAAAGTTCCGCTACCGCTCCGGCGGCGAGTACCCGTGCCCGATGGTGATCCGCACCCCGTTTGGCGGCGGCATCCGCGGCGGCCACTACCACTCCCAGTCGCCCGAGGCGACGTTCGCCCACCACGCCGGCCTGGTCTGCGTGACGCCCTCGAACCCCTATGACGCCAAGGGTTTGCTGCTGGCGGCGCTCGCCTCGCCGGACCCGGTCATGGTCTTCGAACCCAAGCGCATCTACCGAGGCCCGGCGCACGGCACCAACTGGTCCGCTCACCCGAAGGGCGAAGTGCCGGCAGGCCATTACACCGTGCCGATCGGCAAGGCCGACATCGCGCGACCGCTGCGCGGCAAGGGCATTCCGGTATCGCTTATCAGCTATGGCGCGATGGTCGAGACCTGCCGTGAGGCGGCCGCCAAGCTAGAGGCAGAGGGCATCGACGTCGAGCTCATCGACCTCCGCACGCTCGTGCCCTACGACCTGCCGGCGATCGTCGAGAGCGTCAGCCGGACCGGCCGCGCAGTGGTCGCCAACGAGGCGCCCAAGACCTGCGGCTTCGCCGCAGAGGTCGTGGCGCTGATCATGGAGCACTGCTTCGATTGGCTGCAGGCGCCACCGCTGCGGGTGACCGGGTACGACACCCCGTTCCCCTACACCCTGGAGGCGGCCTACTTGCCCGACTCCGGCCGGGTGGCAGCGGCCGTGCGCCAGGTGGCGCGATACAAGTGATGGCGGCGCGTCGGCGTGGCGCAGCGTAGGCGCCGGCCCTCTGGAGGAGACGATGGCGTTCGAATTCAAGCTCCCTGACATCGGCGAAGGCGTGGTCGAGGGTGAGCTCACCAAGTGGCTGGTCGACGAGGGCGCGGACGTCGCTGAGGACACGCCGCTTTTCGAGGTCCTGACCGACAAGGTCTCGGCCGTCATCCCGTCGCCGCGCCGCGGCCGTGTCAGCAAGCGCCACTTCGGCGAGGGCGACGTGGTGCCCGTGGGCGCCGTCGTGCTGACCATCGAGGAGGCGAGCGGTTCAAGCGCGGCAGCGCCGGCTGCAGCGCCTGCCGGCAACGCCCAGGCCGCGCCGGAAGCCAACGTGCACGCCGCGCCGAAGGCGAGCCCAGCCGCCGTGCCCGCCATGGAACCTGTCGCTCCGCTTGCCCAAGCCAGCGAGCGCGTTCGGGCCGCACCGGCGACCCGCAAGCTGGCCCGCAGCCTCGGCGTCGACATCACCCGCGTCGCCGGTACCGGTGACCACGGCCGCGTCACGCAAGAAGACGTGAGCCGCGCCCACACCGGCGTAGCGGCAGCCGCGCCTGCACCTCGTCCGTCCGCGCCTGCGCCCGCCGCGGCGGCACCCCGCGCACCGGCCGCCCCGACGCCACCCCTGGCGCCCACGGGCCTCGGCGCCGACGAGGTCCAGAAGCTCCTCGGTTTGCGCCGCAAGATCAGCGATCGCATGCGGCATTCGCGCGATACGGCGGCGCACTTTACCTACGTCGAGGAGGTCGACTTCACCGCCATCTCGGTGTTGAAGGACCAGCTCCGCGACGCGGGCCTGCGCACCACCTACCTGCCCTTCGTCATGAAGGCGGTGGCGATCGCCCTTCAGCGCGCCGAGTTCCACAACATCAACGCCCACGTGGACTACCAGGCTGGCACGCTGACCAAAAAGGCGGGCGTCCACCTCGGCATCGCGACCGCCACCGACGCTGGCCTGCTGGTGCCGGTGGTGCTCGATGTCCATGGCAAGTCGCTGCGCACGCTGGTCGGCGAACTGGCGGCGATGGCTGACGCCGCCCGCGCCAACGCGTTGCCGGTGGCGTCGCTCTCGGGCTCGACGTTCACCATCACCAGCTTGGGCAAGGCCGGCGGCATGTTCGCCACGCCGATCATCAACCAGCCCGAGGTGGCGATCTTGGGCCTGCACAAGATCGAAAAGCGGCCTGTGGTCGTCGGTGACGCCATCGTCATCCGCGAGCGCATGTACATGAGCTGCAGCTTCGACCATCGCATCATCGACGGCCACATCGGCGCGGCCTTCGTCCAGGCCGTGCGCGAGCTGCTCGAGGCGCCGGCGCTTTTGCTCGCGGACCTGCGCTAGCCAGCCGGGTCGCGCGCGGCGCTGCCATATGACGGCCAACACCGGACCGTACCTGCAAGGTCCTGCGCGGTCGCTGCCGCTCGCTGCCGACGTTCGTACTTCGCTTCGGGCGCAGCCCCACCGCGCCCCAGGCTCTGGCACCGCGTCGAAGCGGAGGCATGGCCGCGACTTGGCAGGCTCGGCACGAGGGTGTTGAATAGGCGTCGCGCCCACGCGTTGTTCGACTGGGCTCGGGAGACTCGGTGCAGGAAGCCCAAGAGCGAGAGCTGGTGACCCGAGCCCTGGCCGGCGACCGAGACGCCTTTGGCGCCTTGGTCGACCTCCATAAGCGTGTGGTGTTCAGCGTCGCGCTGAAGCACCTGCGCAACGAGGACGAGGCGATGGACTTGGTGCAGGACACATTCTTGAAGGCCTGGACCCGACTGGACTCCTTCCAGCCGGACAGCAACTTCAAGGCGTGGCTGTGCCGCATCGCTGCCAACGGCAGCGTCGACAAGCTGCGCCGCAACAAGACCCGCCGGGCCGAGGAGATCGATGAGCGGCTCGGCCACGCCGACATCGCAGACTCGCGCGTACCGGCGATCGGCATGTGGGGGCACAGCGACCCGATGCAGGAGACGTCGCGCTCGGCGCTCGGCGCCCGCCTGATGGAAGCGCTCGACACCTTACCCGAGGCGCATCGCCAGTGCGTGCTGCTGTGCGATGTGCACGGCTACTCGTACCAAGAGATCGCCGAAGAGCTGCAGATCCCAAAGGGAACGGTGATGAGCCGCCTCTTTTATGCCCGCAAGCGGCTGCAAGTGCTGCTCGAGGATTACCGGCAGGAGGCCAGCCATGGCTGACACAAGGGACCCGATGGACAGCGCACCGACGCTCAGCGAGGAGCAGCAGATGCTGCTGATGGCGCTGGCGGACGGCGAGCTCGACGGCGACGCGGAGCTGCGCGCCGAGGCCGAGGCCCTGCTGAAGCAGCACACGCAGCTACAGGCCGCGATTCCTGGCCAGCGGGAGCTGTCGGCGGCGCTTCGAGAGGCGGCGCTGACTCCACCGCCGCAATTCAGCCGGGCCAGTGAGGACGCGCTCTCCATGGTGCGTGGCCGGGTGATGACCAAGCTGCCGGCGCCAACGCGTGAAGTGTCGCCTGCGCCGGCACCGAGCTGGGCCCGCGGCCTCCTCTCTGGCTTCTCGTTTGGCCGCTTGGCGTTCGGCGTCAGCGTCGTGCTGGCGGCGGTGGCGGCGGTCTTCGCGTTGCGCAGCCCGCAGGTCAGCGACGGACGCCCCGAGGCGCCGATTGTCGCGGTCGAGGGCTCCGCGGGGAGCGGCGCTGGCGCGGCCGAGGAGCCGGGCGGCCAGCTGCCGGCGGTGATCATCGAGGAGATGGAGATCGACTCCGGCACCATCGTGGTCGATCCAAGCGAGGGCGAGGGCAGCCCAGTGATCATCTGGCACCTCAGTGCCGAAGGGGGGGCGGGATGAGCACGCGGCAACCGATCGCCAGCCGCTCGCGGCCAACACTCGCCGGCTTGGGCGCTGGTCTGATCTTGCTGAGCCATTCGGTCTTGGTGCTTGCAGTCGAGCCGGCGTCGCGGGCCACCGTCGCCTCCGCGTCCGCTGCGGTTGCACCGACGCCTGCCACACCCGCGCGCTTGTCGCCACGGGAGCCGCGTGAGGCGCCGCGTCCGGTCAACGAGGGTGCGACGGCGCCCGAGCAGGCGTCGTTCGTGGTGCGCGTCATCGAGGCCAGCCGGGCTGAAGCATCGGTCGATGCGCGCCTGGAAGACATGCGGCGCGAGCTCAAGCCCTTCGACGGCAGATTCAACCGCTTTGCGCTGGTCAGCGAGGCCACGTTCGCGTTGGCGTCCCAGGCCAGCCGCGAGATTGCGTTGCCGGGCGGAGCTCAGTTCATCCTGCAATTCTTGGGCTTGCAGATGGGCAAGGTGCAGCGGGTCCGCTACCAGGCGACGATGCCGGGCGGCAAGACCACGCGCTCGGTCGCGGCAGGGGCGCGGACGCTCGACGCCATCCAGAACGGCGAGAAGCTCACCATCGTGTCGACCCTCGTGCGCTAGGCAGGGTCTCGGCGCAGTCGCTCCTTGGGCGGACCGCGGCGCTGGCGCGGTCGTCGCGGCGGGTTCCTCGCATCGGGCGCCGATTCGACGTAGGATGGGGCGCCGCATGCCGTGACCCGCCGCGGCGTCGCAACTTCTGGACCTGACATGCACCGCACGACGCCCTGCAAGCCTGGCCGCCCCCTGCACCGTGCCTGCCCTGTCGGCTGGATCGCGCTCGTGCTGCTCACCGTAGCGCCAAAGCTGGCCCGCGCTGGGGACGATCCGCCGCCGCCGCCACCGGCTGCCGCCACGGCCCCGCCGCCCACCGCCGCGGCGCCCGCTGGCAGCCCGGCCGCCGCAACCGACGCCAAGGGCGAAGCCGATCGCTTGGACGCCGAGGGCCGCGAGCATTACCGCGCCGGCCGCTACCAGGAGGCCTACCGCGCCTTTGAGGCGGCATACGCACAGGAGCAGCGGCCGAACTTGATCTACAACATGGCGCGGTGTCAGGAGAAGCTCGCCGCCTACCCCGAGGCGCTCGAGCTGCTGCAGCGCTACCTGGAGGCCTACCGCGCCCAGACCGGCGGCGAGCCTGCGAACAAGGCGGACGTCGAAAACCTGATTCGGACGCTCAAGCAGCGCTCGTACGAGGCGTTGCCCGAGGTGACCATCGCGTCGAGCCCGACTGGCGCGGCAGTGCGGCTGCTGCCTGACGGCGTCGTCATCGGCAACACGCCCGTGACCACGCACCTCAAGCCCGGCATCTACAAGCTGCGGCTCGAGCTGGACAAGCACGCCCCACTCGAGACAGACGTGGTCGTGCCGGAGTCGGGCAAAGTGCGGGCGGTGCTCGCGCTCAAGCCAACCTATCGGCTGGCGGCGGTGTCCTTTTGGTGCAACGTGCGCCAGGTCAAGATCGCCGTGGACGGCAAAGTGGTGGCGGTCACACCCTTTTCGGGCCGCATCGAGGTGCCGCCGGGCCGCCACCAGATTAGCCTCTCGCGCGAGGGCTATGGCACGGTGGAGGAGATCGTCGACGTACCCGAAGATAAGCAGCTCCACCTCGACTACAATCTGCAGCCGCTCTCGGGCAGCTCGAGCTGGCGTAGCGCCATCGGCTGGACCCTGATGATCCTCGGGGCGAGTGGCGTGGGCGTCGGCGTGGCGACCGGTCAGCAAGCCGATGAGCACTACCGCGGCAGCCCAGACTTCGACCGCTGGGCGCAATGGCAGCAGATCGGTTACGGCGCGGGCGGCGCCGGCTTGGGCCTTGGCCTCGGCCTCGTGATTTGGGACGCATTCCGCGACAACATCCCTGAGCAAGATCTGGCGCCGGGGCCCAAGCGCGGCCAAGGCCAGCGCCTGACGCCGCTGGGCGAGCCATCCCCCGGAGAGCCGCGATGAGGCGAGCCCCCGCAGCCATGCCTTGCCGCTCGGCGCCTTGGCCGCGCTTGGCGTCGACCCTCCGCGCGCTGCTGACCGTGGCAGCGCTCGCCGGCTGCGCCGAGGGCAAGGACCCGCCGGCGGTGACGGCGATGGTCGAGGTGCGCGAAGGACTGGTCTTTCAGTTCGGCCTCGGCCAGCAAGGCTGCCAGGTGCCGAGCGATCAGCAGTGCAAAGAGTCGCCGGGCGCGTACAACTTCGGCATCCCTGCGCAACAGGTGAAGCTCCAGGCGTTCGCCTTCGACGTGCACGAGGTGACACTCGAGCAGTACCGCTATTGCTTCGAGATGGGCGTCTGCAGCGAACCCGAGGGCGACGAGACCTCCAACATCCGAGAGTACTGGGCGAAGCTGGCCTCGGGCGGCGGCACCGTCGCCAACCCGGAGTTCTTCTCGCATCCGGTGGTCTATGTCAGCTGGCTGCAAGCCCGCGAGTACTGCGCATTCGTCGGCAAGCGGCTGCCGACCGAGTTCGAGTGGGAGCGGGTCGCGGGCGGTCCGGCAACGGCGAGCGCCAACAAGCGCGTCTACCCCTTTGGGCCGGCCGGCCCGCGCGACGAGCTCGGCAAATGCGGCAATGAGGACGTCAACCTCTACGGCTGCACGAAGTTCGACATTCCGCGCGCCGCGATGACGAGCACCGCCGACGTCGTGCTCGAGGGCGGACAGAAGATCTTCGACGTGTTCGGCAACGTCCACGAGTGGACGCTCTCCGACGGCGATGAAGAGGTGACCTGCGACCGCCAGCAGCCCTACGACTGCGGCGACTGCGTCAAATGCCTCAACAGCGGCAAGCCCTTGGCAGGCTGCCAGCCCCAGTGCCTCGGCTGTGTCTGCGGGGAGGGCCCGGCCAGCAGCAAGCCCAACTGCTACAAGCCGTGCGAAACGCCGGTCTGCGCGGCCGTGCCGAGCGCGAAGTTGCCGGTCGCAATCGGCGTGCCTTCCCTCTGGGAGACGGGGGAGCGGGTGGTGCGAGGCGGCTCGTTCTTCATCGGCTCGGGCGTGCCGGAGACCGCGGCCTGCGAGGGGCGAAGCGATCATCGCGGCTTCTTGTGGCCGCAGACCAAGGCGCACGCCGCCATTGGCATTCGCTGCGCCAAGTCGCTGTAGAGACGTCGACAGCGCCCGAACCCTAGGGCCGGTAGATTCGGACCTCGTCGATGGCGACGTTGGCGTCGCTGACCTCAACGATGACCTTGTGCAGCTTGGCGCCGAAGCAGGGGCGGAAGCCGAAGAACTGCGCCGCTGGGTTGAGGGTCGCGCAGCTGCCGCCGGGCGCTTGGTAGAAGTCGAATGCGTCCTGGGCTACGAGCTGATCGTTGGCGTCGTAGCCGCGCAGGATGACGACGGGCTTGGCATCGGAGCTGGTGGGCACGGCGGAGAAGCCGAACATCGTCGCCGGCGGCTGCAACACGAGCTGCAGGCCCGCGGAGCCACTCGGGGTGGTGTAAGCAGAGCCGATGAAGGTCGCGCGGTTGGCCAGCGGGGCGCCCTTGTTGCCCTCGACGCAGCCGACCAGCGTGGTCAACATTCCGCCCGTGAGCACCGCGCCGGCTTTCTGCAGGGCGCCTGCGGGTCCGCACATCAGGCAATCAAGGGGTATCTCGGCCGGATAGAGGCCGCCGGGGAGGCAGCAGAGGCAGTCACTGCAGGTCTCGAAGTCGACCTTGACCGCCTCCAGCGGGATGTCAGCGATCGAGGTCAGCGCGCTCTGGCAGGGGGGCTCTTCGCCTGTGTCGAGGCTGGTGCCGTCGCCGGCTCCATCGAAGGCGTCGCCGCCCTCAAGGTCCGCCGAGGCCAGGGCGTCGTCGGCGGCATCGCCGTCGGCTGCGGCGTCGGCAGGCGGGGCAACGCCGTCGGCGGTCGAGGCGTCGGAAGGTGGGGCCGTGTCGCTTGGGCCGCTGTCGGGCGCGACGGCGTCGGACGCGCTGGCGGCATCGGTGCCAGGTCTGGGAGCATCCGCATCTACGGCGTCGCTGCCGAGTGCATCTTTGGCATCGCTGTCGCCTCCGAGCCCATCGCTCCCCTGCCCGTCGCCACCGGACGCCGAGACGCCGCTGCCCTGCCCCGCTGCGGGCGCCTCGCTACAGGCGGTCGCTGCGCAGAGCAGCGCCATCGCGAGAAGGCCCAGCAGCCGACGCACCTGCGCAGCGCTCATCGCGCCTCGAGCGTGTCAGCCAGGGCGCTCAGGGTGGCGTCGTCGAGCCTATGCCCACCCTCAAACGTCACGAGCTCCAGCCGGACGCCAGCGGCTGCAAGTCGCGCTTGCTGCTTGGCGCGGCGCTCATCGTCGGCCAGAGAGTCGCGGCTGCCGACCACAATGTGCACCGCGCCGTCGCGGCTGCAGGCGGCGAGCGCTGCGGGGTCGACATCGCTCGGTACCACGCCGCCCCAGAGCACGACGGCGTCCCAGACGTGCCCCCGCGCCACGGCCCAGCGCGCGGCCACGATCGACCCCTGCGAGAAGCCAACCAGCACGCGGGCGCCGTCGCCGGCTTCGGCATCCAGCCGCTGCCAGCAGAGGTCGAGCCAGGCGAAGGCGTCGTGCATTTCGATCTCGCGGTCCGGAACCGTGGTCCAGCATGCGCCCGTGGCGTCGGTCTCGAAGTCGGTGATGATGCGAGAGAGGCCTTCCGGGGCCAGCACGCGCCGTCCGTCCCGTCCATCGATGCGCGTCCAGGGCCTGACGAATTCTGCCGCCCGCTGCAGGATGCCGTGGAGGACCAGCCAGCCGTGGCGGGCACCGACAGGGCCGGTGTGCGCGACCAGGGCCGTGCGGGCAACCTGCACGGCGTCGGTCTGAACCCCTGCGTCGCGCTGGGTGGCGTTGACGAGGGCGTCGTACGGGGCGGCGGCGTTGGACATGGCTTGGCTCCCCGCGTGGTCCGGCGGGCCTGGCCGCAGGGTCCGGCCGGCGCTTCGAGCGGATCGGCGGCGCTTGGCCTCTGGCCTGTGGCGCTGCCGGTTTGTTGGCCTAGCCGCGCTCGACGCGCGTCGGCGTGGCGCTGGCGTTGCGCACCATCTGCTGCTGCCAATAGGGCGGGAAACAGGGCCGATCGACGTAACGGCCATGGCCCTCGTGCGCGGTGAGTTCGCCCTCACACCAGCTGAGGCGGCCGCGGGACCAGGTCATGGCCGGTACGCCGATGACCGTCATGCCCTCGTAGATGTTGAAGTCGATGCGCTGGTGGTGGGTGCCAGCGGAGATCGTGCGGCTGCCGTTCGGGTCCCAGAGGACGAGGTCGGCGTCGGAGCCGACAGCGACCACGCCCTTGCGTGGGTACATGTTGAAGATCTGGGCGGCGTGGGTCGATGTGGCGGCGACGAACTGGCTGCGCGAGAGGCGCCCGGTGCGCACGCCGTGGTGCCAGAGCACGCTCATGCGGTCCTCGACGCCGCTGGTGCCGTTGGGAATCTTGCGGAAGTCGTTGCGACCCATGCGCTTCTGCTCGACGCAGAAGCAGCAGTGGTCGGTAGCGGTCGTTTGCAGAATCCCGGACTGCAGGCCGCGCCAGAGCGCAGCTTGGTGCTCCTTGGGCCGAAACGGCGGGCTCATCACGTACCCGGCCGCCTGGTCCCAGTCCGGGTTGCGGTAGACCGAGTCGTCGAACACCAGGTGCTGCGCAAGCACCTCGCCAAAGGCGATCTGGCCCTCCAAGCGGGCCCGCGTCAGCGCCTCGAGGGCGTCGATGCAGCTGGTGTGGACGAGGTAGACCGGCGTACCGAGCACCTCGGCGATGCGCAGCGCCCGGTTGGCGGCCTCGCCCTCGACCTCGGGCGGCCGGCTCAGCGGGTGCCCTTCGGGGCCGGCGATGCCCTGGTCGAAGATGGCCTGCTGCAGGCGGTAGACGAGCTCGCCGTTCTCGGCGTGGACGGTGGCGAGGGCGCCGAGCTCCTTGGCGCGCAGGAAGCTGTTCACCAGCACTTCGTCGTCGCACATGATGGCGTTCTTGTAGGCCATGAAATGCTTGAACGAGTTGACGCCGCGCTCCCGCGCCAGCATGCCCATGTCGTCGTGGACGCTCTGGTCCCACCAGGTGATGGCGACGTGAAAGCTGTAGTCGCAAGCGGACTTCTCGGCCCAGCCGCGCCAGGTCTCGTAGGCCTCGAGGATGCGCTGACCTGGGCTCGGGATGACGAAGTCGATGATCGTCGTGGTACCGCCGGCGAGCGCGGCAGCGGTGCCCGTGTAGAAGTCTTCGCTCGCCACCGTACCCATGAAGGGCAGCTGCATGTGGGTATGCGGATCGATGCCGCCGGGGAGGATGAGCGCGCCGCCGGCGTCGACCACGTCGCAACCCGACGGGACCTCGAGATCGGGGCCGACGGCGGCGATGGTCTCGCCGACGACAAGGACGTCGGCGCGCAGCTCGCGATCGGCGTTCACCACCGTGCCGCCGCGGATCAGGGTCGTGGTCATCTGCAGCTCCCTGGCGCCGAAGGGCGCACGTAATCGCGCGAGACTGCCCGATCGGCCGAAAAAGGACCAGCCTCAGCGCGGCCGGACGGCGGCGTCGGCCAGGGCGCGGCGCTGGGCGAGGACCCTGGCGTCCCCAGGGTCGCGGCCGTCGACCAATCTGGGCCGCCAGAGCCAGCCGATGAGGCCGATGGCGAGGAGATGCGCCGCGCCGACCCAAGCCAGGATGGCGCTCGGCCAGACGATGGCGGCGCAGAAGGCCAGCAGGTAAGGCAGGGCCGAGGCCCAGAGCCTCACGTCGAGCATGGCGCCGTACATGGCGTTGACGTTGGCAAAGAGCAGCATCTCAAAGGTGAGCGCCGTGGTGGCGGTGAGGCCGAGCGCCTGGCTGCCACCGATGAGGGCGAGGTTGACGATCGCGGTCAGTTGCAACGAGCGGAGCACGCTGCGGTTGAAGGCCGTCGAGTTGAGCGTGACCCTCGCCCAGTGTCCAAAGCCCAACACCAACGCCAAGAACAGGGTCGCCACGGTCCAGGTGCCGACATAGTCCCAGTGGTAGAGGCCTATCTGCTGCAGGACGGCGAAGGCCAGGGCCTGGCCGCCGAACATCACCGCCATGATGGCCGCGAAGATGGTGCGGGTCCGGGCGCCATAGCGCACGTCTCTATCGATGACAGCGCCCTCGTTGGCCATTGCGGCCTCGGCCGCGGCGCGATGTTGCTCAGCGAGCGCCTCGATGCGGGCGGCGGTGTCGGCGTCGACGGCGCCGCGCTCCGTTGCGAGCAAGCGCACGATGGCGAGATCGCCGGTGTGGAGGCGAAAGTCGATCATGAGATCAAGCGTCTGCGCTTGGCCGGCCTTGGCTGATTCGTTTTCCGGCCAGCTCTGCAGTGCGACGTGGAAGCCAAACCGAGCTGAACTGAAGGCGCTCGAGATGGCGGCCTGCATCGCTTCGTCGTCAGCAGGCAGCTCAGAGCCGTCGGCGGACGCCTCGGACGAATTGCTGCGGTCGCCTGTGGCGGAGGCGCTTGGCTCGGCGCCGTGCGACCCGGCGATGGAGCCAGGCGCGCGCGGGGCCCCGCCGTCGTCGTGGAGGGACTCGCTGGGCATCGTGTCAAGGTCGAGGGCGCTCGCGTCGTCGCGCGGTAGAGCGTCGCCGATCGTGTCGGCATCGGCATCGGCGGCGCGCAATTGTTGCAGCCTGGCGCTGAGCAGGCGTCGCAGCGTGCGCAGGTGCTGGCGGGCTGCCCGTGTCAGGTCGAGCGAGTGGCGGTGCGACAGGTAGGAGGCGATGGCGACCCGCAGGTCGGAGACGGACGCGAAGCGATCTCCCGGCGCCCGAGCGGTGGCCCGGTTGGCGATGGCGGCGAGCTCCTCGGGCACGTACGAGGGGTAGACGATGGGCTCACAGCGCCAGCCGGCGGCGAGCACTTCTAGCGGGGTGCGGCCTCGGTGGCGCGGCTGGCCCGTCAGGAACATATGCAGGATGGCACCGAGCAGAAAGACGTCGCTGCGTTCGTCGATGGCGTCGGGCCGGGCCTCGATCATCTCGGGCGACATGAAGTGCGGCGTTCCGGCGATGGTGTGGATGGAAGCCACCTGCGGAAGCCGGGCGTCGCCGCCGGGCAGCGCCACAGCCAGGCCCCAGTCCAAGACGTAGACCTCGCCGAAGGGGCCGATCATCACGTTGTCGGGCTTGAGGTCGCGGTGCAACACCCGCCGGCTGTGGGCAAACGCAATGGTGTTGCAGACCTGCATCAGCACTTCGAGGTGCCAGCGGAGCGAATCGGACTGCCCGTCGGCGGGCAGCAAGGCCGGCTGATGGATGAAGGAGCTCCAAGGCTGGCCGTCGATGCGCTTCATGACGAAAAGCGGCGCGCCGCGCGGGCTGCGGCCGAGGCCGTGCACCGGGACGATGCCAGGATGCTCCAGGCTGCCGGTCACCCAAGCCTCGCGCAGCAGCGCGAGCACGGCCTCAGCGCGCTCGTCGTCGACCCGCAACGTCTTGACCGCCACGTCGCGGCCGAGGGCGACCTGCTCGGCGCAGATCACAACGCCCATTCCGCCTTCGCCGATGGTGGAGCCAAGGCGCAGGTCGACGGGGCCGGCCCCCGGGCTCGACGCCACGCCGGGGGCTTCAATGCTCCACGGGCGCAGCGCGCCCAGCGCGGCCTCGTCGCGCGACTTGGGCAAGTCTTGGGTCGGGATCAGCGTCTCGCTGGCGGGTGTGCTCGCGCCGCCGAGCCTTACGGTGACGGGATCGACGCCAAGGGTATGCCAGGCCGACTGCAGGGCCATGGTGGCGGCGGAGAGGTCGACCTCGGTGGCGTCGCCGGGCGGGGACTGTTGCTCAGACATCTGCGGAGCTCCGACCGGCGACCCGGGTCAACAAGGCGTCGAGTGTGGCGACTTGCCGGCCCGCCTGCCACTCCGCGAGTCCCGCGGGCGAGAGCGGCGCCGGCTCGGCCTCCAGCAGGGCGTGCAAGCGGGCGGCAGCGGCCGCGCGATCGCTGCCGTCGTCGCAGGTGCCGGCGCCGAGCTGTCGCACCAGAACCGCAGCGTCGCAGTCGCTTGGGCCGCCGAGCCAGATCGGGCAGCCGGCGGCCAAGATCTCAAAGAGCTTGCCGGGATAGCTGTAGGACGTGCGGGCGGAGACCGAGACGACCCCGGCCGCTGCACCGACGTAGAGCGCACGGGCCTGCGCCGAGGGGAGCGCGCCCATGTCATCGACCGCGTCGGCCACGCCGAAGGCGGCAGCGGCGCGGAGGAGGTCAGCCCCGTGGGGTCCGGCGTAGACGAGCCGAAGGCGCGTGGCGTCCCACCTCGGGCGCAAGTCCGCCATCGATTGCAGCAGCGGCTCGAGGCTTCGCTCGTAGGCCAGCGAGCCAGCGTAGACGAGGCGCAGCGGCGACGTGCGCGAGGGCGGCGGCTGTGGCGGCATGGCGTCGAGCCCGTTCGGCAGCAGGACGACCTCGCCGGAGGTGCGCTTGGAGAGCCAGCGTTGGATGGTCGGCGTCACCGTCAGGGTCAAAGCGGCCTGCCGCAAGGTGGCGTCTTCGGTCTGACGGTGCAGGGCACGCTCCCAGGCGGGCACCGCGCGAGGCTCCCCGTAGCTGCCGTCGGCGGTCAGCAGCTCGGACCATGGGTCGCGGTAGTCGAGGACGAGCCGAGCGCCGGTCACCTTCGCCACGGCCGCGCCGACCAGGGCGACGCTGCGGGGCGGCAGGGTCGCCAGCACGACGTCGAAGCGGCGACCACGCATGGCCGCGACGGCGAAGGGCAGCCAGCCGATGAAGGCGTCGGGAAATTCCAACGCCGACAGCGCCGCGGAGACGAGGCGGCGCGGCGGGCCGGCCAGCGCGCGCCAAGGCACTGGGTCTCTGGCGCCGGCGGGCTCTTGTTCAGCGACGTGTGGGGCGGTTCCGGGTGGCGCGCGATCGGCCGGCGGTATGGCACCTGCGCTGGGCCCCTGGGCTCGCTCGGCACGCGAGCGCAGGGAGATTCTGGGCATAAAGGCGGCAGAGCGCACGAGCTCAATGCCGGGATCGCTGGGCTCTTCTTGGTCCAGCGCGCCCTGCAGCGACGGGCTGGTGGTGAGGACGCTGACCTGCCAGCCGAGGTCGCGCAGGCCACGGGCCATCCGCAGCGGTCGTTTGGCGCCGATCGCGCGTGAGGGCGGGTAGTAGCAGGTGACGATGAGGATTGTCGGGGCGCTCGCCATGAACGCAACGTAGCGCGGGCGCCGCGGCCCTGTGAAGGGGGCCCGCTGGTCGCCACGCCGTTGATCCAAGCGGCTGCAATCTGCACCCCTACCGCTCGCGCGGCCGCATTGCTAGGGTCGGCCGGCGGCGTGGATCCGGGTGCGCTGCCCGACGGAGCCCTGACGACATGTGTGGCATCAGTGGCATCGTCGACTTTGACCGCCTGGCGGCGGGCGTACCCTTCGGCGACGAGGACCTCGCCCTGGCGGCGGCCCTGCGCGACGGCATGCGTCACCGAGGCCCCGACGGCGAAGGCCAGTGGACGACGCCGGGCGTCATTCTCAGCCAGCGGCGGCTCGCGATTCTGGACCTGGCGCCGACCGGGGCCCAACCGATGGTCGACGCCGACGGCTCGGCGCTGACCTTCAACGGCGAGATCTACAACTACGTGGAGCTGCGGACCGAGCTACAGGCCCTCGGGCACAGCTTTCGCTCGACGGGCGACTCCGAGGTGTTGCTGCGGGCGCTGCGGGTGTTCGGGCCCGAGCGGACGCTGCCGAAGCTGCGCGGCATGTTCGCCTTTGCCTACTACGAAGCCTCCGCCCGGGCCCTCTGGCTCGCCCGCGACCCGATCGGCAAGAAACCGCTCTACCTCTGGCGATCGGTCGGCAGCCTCGCTTCGGCGAGCGCTCAGGGCGGCGGTCAGCTGGTGTTTGCTTCGTCGCTGTGGCCCCTCGCGGGCTGGTTGCGCGCCAAAGGCATCCGCCTCGACGCCGATCCGGTGGCGGTCGAGCATCACCTGGCCGCTGGCTACATCGCGGCGCCGCGCACCATCTGGCGCCAGGTGGCCAAGCTGGAGGCGGGGGAGACGCTTCGCATCGATGCGCATGGCCTGCGCCGCATTGCGCCGCCCCCGCCGCCGTTCGCGACCCCAGGGCGAAGGCTCAGCCCGACCACGCTCGACGAGCTGGAGCGGCTGCTGGCGCGGGCGGTGGAGCGGCGCCTGCGCAGCGATGTGCCGGTCGCGACGTTTCTATCCGGTGGCATCGACTCCAGCCTGGTGACTGCTCTGGCCGCCCGCTCTCATCCGGGCATTACGGCCTACACGGTGCGCACAGGCGACGGCCAGGAAGACGAGTTGGCGATCGCGCGGCTGGTCGCCCGCGCCACTGGCGTGCGGCATGAGATCATCGACGTCGACGCCGGCGGGCTCGACCTGCTTCCCCGGTTGGTTCGCCACCACGGCGAGCCGTTCGGCGACTCCAGCGCGTTGCCAAGCTGGCGGATCGCCGAGCGCGCCGGGCGTGAGCACCGGGTGGTGCTGACCGGCGACGGCGGCGACGAGGTGCAAGGCGGCTACCGGCGTACCCAACTCTTCGCCGTGCGCCACTGGCTGCACGACCGTGCCGGCGTCCCCATGCTGCCCGTCCCCGCTGGGGCTCCCGCGAGCCTCTTGCACGCCGCCGCTGCCCTCGAGCGCGCCCTGCCGATGGGTCTTTCGCGCCGGTTTCGGCCAACCGGGCGTCTGCAGGCGTCGACATTTCGCGCCCACCGCCTGCTGGCGCCGGGGGCGATGTCGCTCGTGGCCGAGTCAGAGGGCGTGCGAGACCTGCATTCGTGGTTTGCCGCCGAGCTGCGCCCGACGCTGCGCACCGAGGGCTTCTCAGCGCTTCAGACCCGCACCTTCGAGGCGTTTTCAGCTGCCACCGAGCTCGACCGTTGCCTTGCGGTCGAATTCCGACTCTATCTGCCCGAAGACCTGACGATGAAGATGGACGTGGCGACGATGGCGCACGCCGTCGAAGCGCGGGCGCCGCTGTTGGACGTCGACTTCACCAATGCATGCTGGCAGATCGCTGCCAGCGATCGCGTCACGCCCCTGCAGACCAAGCAGATCTTGCGCGGCCTGTTGGCTCGCCTGCTGCCCCCTGAGGCGCGGATGAAGCGCAAGCAGGGGTTCTCGGTGCCGATGCACACGTGGATGAGCGACCGGGCACGCATCGACGCCCTCTGCACCAGGCTCCGGGCTGGACTGCCCGGACTGCCCGACTTCGACGGCGCGATGGCTGCCGCCGAGATCGAGCGGCGCGCTGGGTTCGCTGGGAGCAGTCCGGCTCAGGCCGCGCGCGGCGCAGCCATTGGCGATCTCGGGTATCGGCTGGCATTTCTAGCCGAGTGGGCCGAGCAACAGCGCACGCTGGTCGGCCCAGAGGCGCCTTAGCCCGACGTCCACAAGCCGCCAGCAGGCGCGAGACCAAGGCTCAGTAGCGCGCCTGAAGCTGGAGCGCCTTGCGGCGATTGCCGACCTCGACGTCGATGAGCAGACCGCGCCGTCCGTCGCTCTCGAACAAATCCTGGCGGGTCAGGCTACCGGACACCCGGATCTCGCAGGCCTCGTCGCATTGCAGCGGCAGGCTGTCGGTGTCGCCGAGCAGACGTCCGGCAAAATCGGCACCCACCGCGGCGGCGAACCGAAAACGATCGCCCTCGACGACCAAGGGCACCGAGACCATGCGCGGCAGTCCTTGTGCGTCCTTGGCGAGCAGCAGGGCCAGCGGGCCCGCCTTGCCTGGCACGATGGCGACGGTTGCGCGAAGCGAGCGCCACGCGCCAAAGAGCCATTCGGCCGAGCGCAGCCGGGGCATCAGGCGGAGCAAGTCGAGGACAGGCCGCTGACCCGGCATCGTAACCAGCTTGATCGCGGCGGATTGCCCGCGCTCGACCAGCAGGCGCTCCACACGGCCGGTGCCGATGGTGTAGAAGACCGTCGCGTCGAAGCGCGCGCCGTTGCTCAGGCTGACGTCGACAGGTGTGCCACCACCGGCGATCGCCTTGCCTGGGCGGGCGGTGGCGCGGATGGCTTGAACGCCATTGGCGAAAGCGGCCATGGCGTCGTCGATGCGATCGGCCCACGTCTCAGCGAGCCAAGACGTCGGCATCGCCTGCAGCAGCGCCGCAGCCGCATCCAGGCCCATCCCGGCATCGGCCGCCTTGCGGTTGGCGGCGAGCTCGATCTCAGCCGGGTGGGCGCCGCGCAGGCTGAGCGGGCCGATGCCGGTGCAACTGTAGCGGTACTCGAGCACGCCATCCCGCACGCCCTTGGCGGGCTCGCCGCCGGCGAGGCACGGGAACTCGCTCCGTCCTTGCAACGGCGCGTTGGCGGGCACGAGCACATGTTGGCGCTGCCCGGCGAGCTCGAGGTGGGCCATCATCGGCCTGCCCGTCGGGTTGCGCAGCGTCCACTCCACCACGACGGCCTTGGGCGCCAGCGCGCGCCAGCCATTGCCGCGCAGGGCCGCGAGATCATCGCGAAGCGATGCAGGCGCCTTGGCGAGCGGCAGGTCGATGAGCGCCTCTGAGGCCGCTGGCGCGCCTGCCGTCAGCCAGGTCGCGGCCTCGCGCAGCACCGCGCGCTGCAGCTCGGTCTCGGCATCACGGGCGACGGCGGTACCCTGGCGGCGCACCAACAAGGCCGCGAACGCGCCGCTGGTCGCCAGCTGGCGCGCTGTCGCGAGATCGGCTTGCAACGCGTCCTGTTGGGACTTGGCCTCGGCGGCGGCCCGGTCGGCGGCGGCCTTCGAGGCGGCAGCATCGGCGGCGGCTTTCTCGGCGGCGGCGCGGGCCCTGGCATCATCTGCTGCACGCGCCGCCGCAGCCTTGGCGTCTTCTGCTGCCTTGGCAGCTGCCGCCTTGGCGTCTGCCGCGGCCTTCTCGGCAGCAGCGCGGTCAGCGGCGGCCCGGGCCTTGGCCTCTGCTGCGGCCTTTTCGGCGGCGGCCTTGGCCTCTGCCGCGGCCTTCTCGGCGGCGGCACGCTCCGCCAGGGCCCGCGCCTGGGCCTCTTCTGCGGCTTTCTCTGCCGCGGCCTTCTCTGCCGCGGCCTTGGAGCGCTCTTCGGTGGCGACGCGCTCTGCCTCGGCGCGCTTGCGCGCCTCCTCCTGGCGACTGCGCTCTGCCTCGGCTGCGGCGGCAGCTGCCCGCTCATCAGCGGCGCGCTTGCGATCGGCGGCCGCGGCGGCGGCCGCGGCGGCAATGCGGGCCCGCTGCGCTTCTTCGGCGGCGGCGCGCTCGGCGTCCTGGCGCCGGCGCTCGGCAGCGGCAGCGGCCTGCGACTCGGTCGAATTGGAGCGTTCGGCGGCAGCGGCGGCGGCCCGCTCATCGGCGGCGCGCTTGCGTTCGGTGTCTTGGGCAGCGCGCTCGGCGGCGGCGCGCTCATCGGCGGCGCGCTTGCGCTGGGCAGCGGCTGCGGCCTCGTCTGCACGGCGGGCGCGCTCCTCGGCGGCGATGGCCTCGCGCTCTTCGGCTCGACGCTTGCGTTCGGCTTCGACGCGCTCCTTCTCGGCGCGGGCCTTCTCAGCAGCGGCGGCGCGGGCCTCGTCGGCCTGCTTGCGGGCAAGCGCGGCGCGGACCTTGGGATCGTTCTGGCGGGCGCGTTCACGCTCCTGGTGGTCACGGATCGCCCGGTCCTCGGCTGACAGCTCCGGCTCGGGGGTCGCTTTGGCCTTCGCCTCTGGCGCCGCAGGGGCCGCCGCGGCGGGTGGTGTCGTGGGCGGTGGAGCGGCGGCGGCGGCATGGGCGGGCCCGGCGGCGCCCAGAATTGCGCCGAGCAGCGCGACAACGCCAGCGGAGCCGGGCAATGGCCGCCTCAGGGCTCCGGCAGCGCTAGAGCGGCCTAGGGTGCCGGTCGCAACGTTGGCTGGGTGCTGCAAAGAGCCGGAATTGGGCTGCCTGGATGCGAACATCATGACCTTCCGTGCCCTTCTGGGCGGCGCAATCCGGTTTGGAGCGGCGGTGCGAGGGCGACCGCTCGCGGAGAGAAGCTGCGGCCAAGCGCACGGGCATCGGCGCAAGCGGGCCCGGCGGCATCGGCGGATGCGCCAGCGGCAGCAGCGCAGCGGGCGTGCGGGCTGGGGCGTCCTAGGGACATGACGGCTCGCCCTTGAGCCCGAGCCGCACCACGAGGGCGTCAGCGGCCTTGCCGACACCGACGCGCCCGGCGAGGCCGAGGCCGTCGTTGTGGACCAGCGCGGCGCTGGCCTCGCTCTCGACGTCGGCCGGCGTCGGCGGCGAGGCGGTCCAGTCGAGGCCGCCCTTGCCGTCGCCGTGCCACATCGTCGCCTTGGCCTTGCCTTGCTTGGGGACCGCACGGCCGACCACGACCTGGCCCCCTTGGCTGACCGCGACGTCGAAGGCGGTGGCGCCACCAGATGCGGGAAAGGACTGTTGCCACACAATGTTGCCGGTGGCATCAGCCCGCATGAGCCAACCCTCGGCGGCTGCGGCGCCCTTGGGCTTGCGCTGACCGGCGACGACGATGCCGGTGATCTGCAGCGCAGGATCGGTGTGGATGGCGAGGCCCCAACCGCTGTCTTCGCCGTCTTGAAAGTAGGTGCGCTGCCAGGTGACAGCGCCATTGTCGTCGAGGCGCACTAGCCAGGTGTGTGGGCCTTCGCCTCCGGGCGCGGTGTCGCCGAGGACGACAAAGCCGCCTTCGGCCGCGACTGCGACGTCCCAGGCGACGTCGAAGCCGGTCGTGCCGTAGGGTTTGACCCAGAGGGGGGCGTAGCTGATGGGGTCCATGCGGGCGGCAACCATGCGAAGATCACCTTTGGCGTCTTCGACATAGCCGGCTGCGAGGGTACGCATGCCGCCAGTCTGGCCGGAGCCGGCGCGCACCGCGTGGAGCTCGGTGGCTTCCTGCAGGGCGAAGACGTGTGAGCCAGCGGGCGCGCCGCCTTCGAGCAACGCCGCGTGCAGAAAGCCGCGCGGCCGGGGATCGCCGGCGTGACGCCAGGCGCCGACGGCGAGGCCGACATCGCCAACGCGGTGGGCGCCATACGCGGCCTGATCCTCGCCATCGCCCAGGGTGACGTCGAAGACGAGTGCGCCGAAGCGATCGACCCGCAGAAGCCAGGCGTCGCGCCCGCCGTTGCCCTTGCTGCGGGTATGGCCGACGACGAAGGCGCCGCCATCGGAAAGCGGCGCCGCGTCATGGGCAGCGTCGTCGTCGCTGCCGCCGAAGGTCGCCTGCCAACGCAGCGGTTTGCCTTTGCAAGTCCCTTGCTGACAGGCGTCGGCGGCGGTGCAGGGCTTGCCGTCGTCGCAGGGATGCGCCGCGGTCGCGCTGTCGGTCAGCGGCACGTGGCTGCACTTGGCTTGCAGGCAGACCTCCTGCGTGCAGGGATTGTTGTCGTCACAGACCCCACAGGAGGCGTCAGCGGCGGCGTCCGCTTGTGCGTCTGGCGCTGCATCCGCGACGGTCGCGTCGCCAGCCGCCGCATCGACTTGCGCATCGTGGATGGCGTCCGCAGGCGTCGCGTCCTTGCCGGCCCCCGCGGCGTCGCTGGTCGAGTCGGGGCCCGCTTGGAGCCCATCGGCGCTCGCTGCGGCGTCGCTGCTGGTGTCGAGCGCCACGCCCAGCTGGGTGTCGGCGCCTGGCGTTGCGCCATCGGATGACGCAGCGCCGCAGCCGACCCAAGCCAAAGCGGCGAAGCAGACGCAAGCGGCCAGACACTCGCCGCGTCGCCGGGTCATGACCATGGCGCTTGCCTCTCCTCGTCAGACGCGGCCCGTGCCGTCGGGCGCGCAGAGGCTGCCTGGGCGCGGGAGCCGGGTCAACGCGGGCCTGACGACGGCAAGGGAAAGCGCCGTTGCGCGCGTCAGCCACGGCTGGGCGGGCGCCCCCCACAGCGCGGCACCGGTTACTTGCAGTCGGGGATCGCGGTGTAGACGCAGCCACCGGTCTTGGGATCGCACATCACCGTGTGGCACGTCTTGGTTGGACAGCTGACATTCGGCTGACCCGCTGGGCACTTGCCCGCTTTGCAGGTCGAGCCACCGGTGCACTTGTCGCCGTCTTCGCAGCCCTTGCTGTTGTGGACGCCAAAGCACTGGCCGCTGTCGGGGTCGCAGAGGTCGTCTGTGCAAACCTCCCCGTCATCGCAGGACTTCTTGCTGCCGCTGCCGCAACTGCCGCCCTTGCAGGCGTCGCCCACGGAGCAGGCGTTGCCGTCGCTGCAGGGCTGGCCGTCGTTGTCCGCCTTGTGCTTGCACGACTTGAGGGCATCGCAATAGGCGACGGTGCAGGGTTTGCCGTCGTCCTGGCAATCGCCGTCCTTGCCGCAGCAGCCGCCGTCGCTCTTGATGGGGTAGCTGCAGGCGCCGGTCTTGGGGTCGCAGGTGTCGGTGGTGCAGGCGATGCCGTCGATGCACGTCTTGGCGAAGCCGGCCTTGCAGGCGCCGCTACTGCACTTGTCGTTCAAGGTGCAGGCGTCATTGTCGTTGCAGGGGCTGCTGTTGTGGATGTAGCTGCAGCCGCCGGTCTTGGGATCGCAGACGTCGCTGGTGCAGGGGTTGCTGTCGTCGCAGCTCTTGGCGGGGCCGCCGTAGCAGACGCCATTGGTGTACAGGCAGGTGTCCTTGGTGGTGCAGGGGTTGCCGTCGTCGCAAGCGGTGGACTTGTCGGCGAATGCCTTGGCGCAAGTCTTGGTCGACAGCGTGCACGTGTGCGTCGTGCAAGGATTGCCGTCGTCCTTGCAGTCCGCATCCTTGGCGCAGAAGTTGCCGCAGCCAGCGATGGGGGTGAACACGCACGCGCCGTTGCTGTCCGTGCAGCTGTCGGCGGTGCAGGCGTTGCCATCATTGCAGACCTTGGCGATGCCCACGCACTTGCCCGCTTTGCAGCTGTCGCCGCTGGTGCAGAAGCTGCCGTCGAGGCAACCGCCGCCGGTCTTGGCCGTGAAGGTGCAGTCTCCAGACTTCTTGTCGCAGCCGTCGTCGGTGCAGACATCGTCGTCTTTACACGCCTTCAAGTTGGCGCCGCCGCACACACCGTTCTTGCAGAACGAGACGGCCGAGCAGGCGTTTTGGTCGTCGCAGAGCGTGTTGTCGGCCTTCTTGGTGGCGCTGCACTTGCCGGTCTGAGTGTTGCATGCCTCGACGGTGCATGGGTTGCCGTCGTCGCCGCAGTGCTTGTTCTCGGTGCAGTTGCCGCCGCAGCCGACGATCGGCGCAAAAGCGCAGGCGCCGTTGCTGGCATTGCAGCTGTCCGTCGTGCACTTGTTGCCGTCGTTGCAATCCTTCGGCTTGCCTGGCACGCACTTGCCGGCCTCGCAGACGTCGGAGGATGTGCAGAGGTCGCCGTCTTGGCAGGGGTCGCTGGTGGGGGCAGACGCGCAGGCGCCGGACTTCTTGTCGCAACCGTCGGCCGTGCAAGGGTTGCCGTCGTCGCAGACCTTGGCGTTGTAGCCGACGCACTTGGCCGAGAGGCAGAGGTCCAGGCCGGTGCAAGCGCTGCCGTCATCGCACTTGGTGTTGTTCTTCTCGGCGACGGTCTGGCAGGTCTTGCCGGCGTTGCAGATGTTGAGTTGGCAAGCCGCCTGCGACTTGGGGCAGTCGGCGTCGGTGGCACACTTGCCGCTGCAGTTGGGATCCTTGGTGAATTTGCACTCTCCGGCCTTCTGATCGCAGCTATCGGCGGTGCACGGGTTCCAGTCGTTGCAGACTTTCGGCGCGCCGGCTTGGCACTTTCCGGCCTGGCAACCGTCGTTGGTCGTACATGCGTCGCCGTCGTTGCAGGGTCCGGGCTTGGCGACGAACGCGCAGCCATTCAGAGCCTCGTTGCAGGCATCGGCGGTACAGATATTGCCGTCGTCACAGGATTTTGGCTTGCCGGCGCTGCACTTGCCGCCGGCGCAGACGTCGCCCTCGCTGCAGAGCAGGCCGTCTTGGCAAGGTGACTTGTCGGCGAGCTTGTTGTGGACGCATTTGCCCGCGGCGGCGTCGCAAGCGTGGCTGGTGCAGGGGTTGTCGTCGTCCGGGCAGTCGCTGTCTTGCAGGCAGAGGCCGCCGCAGCCGAAGATCGGCGCGTACTTGCACTCGCCCTTGGCCGGATCGCACGACACCGTATGGCAGTCCTTGGCTGGGCAGCTCTTCTGGCCGGTCGGCGCGCAGACGCCGGCCTGGCAGGCATCGCCCGAGGTGCAGGCGTCGCCGTCGCTGCAGGGGCCGGTCTTGCTTACGTGTTTGCAGCCGGCGCCTTGGCCCTGGCTGACGCAGCTGTCGGTGGTGCAGTCGCTCTTGTCGTCGCAGACCAGCGACGTGCCGGCGACGCAAGCGCCGTCCTTGCACGCGTCGCCACCGGTGCAGGCGTCGCCGTCGTCGCAGGGGCCGCTGAGCGATTTGTGCTGGCAGCTGCCGTCCAGCTTGTCGCAGGCGTCGCTGGTGCAGGCCTTGCCGTCGTCGCAGAGCTTGGCGGCGCCGGACTTGCAGGTCCCGCCGTCGCAGACGTCGCCTAGGGTGCAGGGGTTGCCGTCGACGCACTCGCCCTTGGCAGGCGTGGTGACGCAGCCTTTGGCGCTGTCGCAGCCGTCGAGGGTACAGGGGTTGCCGTCGTCGCAGGCGAGCTTGGCGCCTGGGCTGCAGGTTCCGGCCTTGCAGGCGTCGTTCGAGGTGCAGGGCGAGCCATCGGCGTCGCACGGCTTGCCGTCGGGTTGGGCGAGAACGGCGCAGGCGCCGGTCTTGGGATCGCAGGCCTCGTTGGTGCAAGCGTTGCCGCTGTCGGTGCACGTGACAGCCGTGGCGGCGTCGACCGCGCAGGCGCCTGCGACGCAGGCAAGCGCGCCGAGGCAAGGATTGCCACCTTTGCCGACACAGTCGCCGTTGACCTTGCACTCGCAGACCAGCTTGGCGGCCTTGCAGACGCCGGCCTGGCAGTTGTCGCCGACGCTACAGGCGTTGCCGTCGTCGCAGACCTTGCCGTCGGCGCTGGCGGCGGCGACGCAGCCGGCGGCGGGTTTACAGGCGTCGTCGGTGCATGGGTTGCCGTCGTTGCAGCTGGTGGTGACGTCCTTGCCTTTGCACGCGCTGTCGCTGCAGGCGTCGCTGGTCGTGCAGGCGTTGCCGTCGTCGCAGGCGCCCTGGCCCGCGCCTTGGACGCAGCCCTTGCCGGCCAGGCAGGCGTCGACGGTGCAGGCGTTGCCGTCGTCGCAGCCCACGGCCGTGCCGGCGCAGACACCGGCTTTGCAGGCGTCGGCGCCAGTGCAAGCGTCGCCGTCGTCGCAGCCAGCGCCAGCGTCGAGGGCGACGGCGGTGCAGCCCTGGGCGAGGTCGCAGGCGTCCTTGGTGCAGGGGTTGCCGTCGTCGCAGGTGACCTGCGTGCCGCTGCACCCCTTGTCGCCGCAAGCATCGCCGAGGCTGCAGGCGTTGCCGTCGTCACAGGCGAGCGGCTTGCCGTCGGGGCTCAGCGCCTGGGTCGAGGCGCAGCCGGTCTTCGGATCGCAGGCGTCCGTGGTGCAGACATCCGCGTCATCGCAGGACTTCGGCTTGCCCAGACAGCTCCCCGCGAGGCAACCGTCCGACACCGTGCAGGCGTTGCCATCGTCGCAGGTGGCCCCAACGCCGACGCCGGTGGCGGCGCAGGCGCCCGTGGTCGGCTCGCAGGCGGTGATGGCACAGGGGCCGCTGCCCTCGCAGCTCTTGGGCGGGCCGGCGCTGCAGCCGCCTGCCTTGCAGGAATCGCCGACGGTGCACTTGTCGCCATCGTCACAGGCGGCGCCCAAGGCCGGCTCGTGGTTACAGCCGAGGCTGGGATCGCAGGCGTCGGTGGTGCAGGGATTGCCGTCGCCACAATTGGTCGCTTTTCCCTGACAGGACGCGCTCTTGCAGGCGTCATTGCCGGTGCAGGCGTCGCCGTCGTCGCAGGCGCTGCCGTCCGCTGCTTTGGCGTGGCTGCACTCGCCCTTGTCCTTGTCACAGCTATCGGCGGTGCAGGGGTTTCCGTCGCTGCAGTCGCCGACCGCCGAGAGCGCGCAGGTTCCTTGCTGGCACACGCCGATCTGACAGCTGCCGGTCGCGCCGCCGGCGCCTTGCGCATTGCAGGTGCCGTCCTTGGGGGTGTGGACGCAGCCCTTGCCTTTGGCGCAGCTGTCCGCGGTGCAGGGGTTGTCGTCTTCGCAGAGCGGCGGCTTGCCTCCGGTGCACTGGCCCTTCTGGCAGGCCTCGCCCGACGTGCACGGCTCGCCGTCGTCGCAGAAACTCGACGTCGAGGGGTGGCCGCACTTGCCTTTGCTGTCGCAGAGGTCGTTGGTGCAGGCGTTGCCATCGTCGGGGCAGAGGCCCTCGTCGCTCTTGCCGTCGCAGTCATCATCGAGTCCGTTGCAGCTCTCGGCGCTGGCTTGCGCGCCCGGGCAGCCGCAGCTGCCCTTGGCCCACGCTGGGGGGTCAAAGCCTGGGACCGGCGCGCACACCATGTTGCTGCCGCCACTCACGCGTGGCGTGTCGAGGCAGGCGAACTTGCCAGGGGCGAGGCCGAGCGTGACGCAGGCGCCGTCGTCTTTGCAGAGGGGCAGGCAGTGCGGACCATCGACGGTCAGGGCGCAGCTGCTGCCCGGGCAATCGCTGTCCTTCGCGCAGTCGGAGCAGAGCGCGCCTGTGGCTGGACCCCCGTCTGCGTCGGCGCTGGCGTCGTCCGCGTCGGCGGGGTTGGAATCGGCTTCGGGGCTGCCATCACCGTCGCCGAGCCCAGCGCCATCGGGATCTTGCCCATCCAGAGGTGCAATGGTGTCGGTGGCGCCGACTTCGGCGCTGTCGTCGATGGCAGCGTCGGTGGAGCCGGCGCCGTCGGCAACGACCCCATCGCCCCCGACGCCTCCGTCGGTGTTGGCGAGCGCGCCGTCGGCTGCGGCGTCCTGGCCGGCATCGCCAAGGCCTTCGACGGCTTCATCGCCACTGCATGCAGCGAGCGCGACGGCCCATGCGAAGACCAAGCCGCGGGCGGCATGGACGGACCTGGCGCTTGCGTGCCGTTGGACGGCCGGGGTGGGCATGATTCGCTCCACGTGCGGTGGGATGACCCGCGCTCGCAAGGCGACATGGTACGCGCCCCCGGCCGTGTGGAAAAGCCCGACGGCTGTGGGGTTGGTGGACCTATCCTGCGGCGCGTCGGGTCGCGGTGGGACGGGGCGGTTGCGGGGGAGCGGGGCGTGGCTCAAGTGGAGAGAGGGTGCTCGGCACGAGCTGAAGACGACGTGGCGGTCGTGACATCGATTGCGCAAAGGTGCGCCGGGTTGGGAGCGCAGTCTTGGCCCGGACCCCGGCTGCAGACTTGCAACCCATGCGCCAATCACTCATGGTTTCGAGGCCAAGACGGGGCGCTGGCCCCAGGTCTCCGCCTTTTTTGCGAACGCGCGCGCCCGAACCGCAGGCGCCCGAAATGAGGCCCCAGACGAGCAACACCCCCGCCAGGCCGCACGTCGTCATCCTGGGTGGCGGATTCGCCGGCCTGCAGGCGGCGCGCGCGCTCGCCAGAGACCCGGTCGACGTGACCGTGATCGACCGCCGCAATCACCACCTGTTCCAGCCGCTGCTCTACCAGGTGGCAACAGCGGCCCTCAACCCGGGCGATATCGCAACCCCGATCCGATCGGTCCTACGCGACCAACGCAACGCGCGCACCCTCCTCGCAGAGGCCACGCACATCGACCTCGGCGCCCGCGTCGTCCAGCTTCATGACGGCGCGATTGGTTACGACTACCTCGTCGTCGCCACGGGCGCCACCCACAGCTACCTTGGCCAAGACCAGTGGGCGGCCGTCGCGCCCGGCCTGAAGACGGTCGAGGACGCGCTCGACATGCGGCGCCGCATCCTGCTCGCCTTCGAGGACGCCGAGCGCGCGGAAGACGTCCAGACGAGGAGCGCCCTCCTGACCTTCGTGGTAGTAGGTGCCGGGCCAACCGGCGTCGAACTTGCCGGCGCCCTTGCCGAAATCGGCCGCTTCACGCTGGCTCGCGACTTCCGCAGCTTCGATCCGCGGGGGCTACGCGTCGTCTTGGTCGAGGGGGGCAACCGGCTGCTCACGGCCATGTCCGAGACGTTGTCGGCGGCCGCTGAGCGACAGCTGACGGACCTCGGGGTGGAGGTGCGCAAGAGCGCCAAGGTGACGGACATCGACGAGCACGGCGTCACCTTCGCGGACGGCAGCCGACTGGCTTCGCGGACCGTGCTCTGGGCGGCCGGCGTCCAAGCCTCGCCGCTCGGCGTCTGCCTCAGCGCCCCAACTGATCGCGCCGGCCGCGTGCACGTGGAGCCCGATCTTTCGCTTGCTGGCCACCCTGAGGCCTTTGTGGCGGGCGACCTCATGCACGCCCCTGCCGGCGAGGGCATCGTGCCAGGCGTCGCTCCGGCGGCGATCCAGTCCGGACAGCACGTCGCATTGGCGATTCGGGCTCGCATGGCTGGCCGACCCACAGCGCCCTTCGTCTACCGCGACAAGGGCTCGCTGGCGACCATCGGTCGGGCGGCGGCGGTCGGTTCGCTGGCCGGTTTCGAGGTCAGGGGCTTCCTTGCGTGGTGGCTATGGTGGATCGTCCACATTGCCTACCTCATCGGATTCCGCAATCGCCTCTCGGTCATGATCGGGTGGGCGTGGCAGTACTTCGCCTTCCGCCGTGGGGCGCGGTTGATCACGGGTCGGGCACTGCGCCGCAGCCCTAGCCTTCCGCCAGGACGTCCCTCGCAAAGCTAGGGCCCGACCGAACCGAAGCCGTAGGGCCAGCCGATCAGCCAGACCGCACGCTGGCGACCTGCCCAAGACCGAGCGCCGCGCAGGCCAGATGGACTTCTGCAGGGAACGCCTGCTGCCGGGCTATTTCGGGCAGCGGGGATCGCCGTCTTGGAGCGCCTGGATCAGCTCCGAGCTCAGCGGCAGCGCTGCGCAGCCATGTCCCTGCTCACACACCAGGTCCCACTCCGCTGAGGCCTGGTTGTGGCACCCAAAGCACTTGCCACCGAACCCGTTCTTTACCTCCGTGGTGCCGCGATCCACGATCACGGCGCCTGCGGACGTCACCTTCAAGAAGAAGAACTCCCAGTCCTTGGTCATCGGCGAGAAACCCTTCTCGCGCTTGACCATCGCCTCCGTCGGGACGAGTTGAATCACCGTCCCCGCAGGGTACACGCCGCCCGTGGCGCTGTTGGCCACCGCCAACGCCTCGGCCTCGTCGCCGACCAGGCGCTTGAGCCGAAAGCCCCGCACCTTCGTCCAGCCATGCAGGCAGTCAAACGTACCTGCGTTGACGTCGATCACGGGCGAAACGCTCGCGGCGTCGCTGGCGTCCGAGCCGGTCCTGCCCTGAACGTCCGCTTGGCCGCTTGCATCTCCCGCGACGGCGGCATCTTGCTGGACCGCGTCTGCGCTCAAAGCCGCCGGCTCGGGCGGAGACTCGCAGCCGAGGAACGCAGTGGCCAGCGCCAAGGCCCCGGCGACCCAAAGCCGCCTCGGGACGCCCTGCCACGCGAGGGATGCCCGCAGCCACTGCGGAAAGGGTGACCCCGGCGCTGCCCATGCGCGACGTCCGCCGGGACCCGCAGGGCGCAAGGGGGGGCTCAACGGGCGTGTGCGCATGGATGCTCCTGCGGGCGAGCGGCCCGCGCCGCAAAGCTACTCGAAGACGCCACCCGCGGCCATCGTCAGGGTAGACGCCGACTCAGCGCTCGCACTCGCGCTGCGCCAGCCCCTACAACCGGCAGCGCCTCTCCTGCGAAGTCGGCGCTGGCCGATGGCATATCCGGGTGCAAGGCCGCAGGGGCCGGGCGCCGGTCATCACCTCGCGGCCCCCCACTGTCCCCCGCACAAACACCGGTGTAGAGTTCGAGACGCCATCCGCCGGGCACGCCGCCCGAGACGATTCGGCCGACTCGCAGGAGGGACCCGTGGCAGCCAGCAAGGGCAACGCCGGCAGTGCGCCAGGCGATGCAGCGCCCAAGAAATCGACGACCAAGACGACCAAGGCCAGTGCAGCCGCTCAGGGCAGCGCGCAACCGAGCGCCGTGGCCGGCACGCCAGCCGCCGCCCTGCCGATGCGTGAGGCGAGCCGCCTGATCGGGCTCTCGCTCGGCGCCGACATCTGTTGGCCGGGTGCGTATGAGCAGATCTTGCGCAACATGGACTTGCAGATCGCCTGGCAGGGCGCCGACGGCCAGCCCGAGAAGGTCCGCGTCGCGTGCGAGCGGGTGTCGATCGAGCCCTTCGACCTGCGCCAGCCGGTCCGCCATCACGTGGTCGTCGATCGCTTGACGCACTGGTTCCACACCAGCCGCGAGTGGATCAAGAAGGGCATCCTCATGGATGGCCTCTACGTGCTCAACAACCCCTGGTCCGTCCAGTCGATGGAGAAGCACACCAGCTACGCCGCGCTGATGGCCCTCGGCTTTCCGGTGCCTGACACCTGGATGCTGCCGCCGCGCGACCACACCGGCGCCAACCCCGACGTCACGCCCACCTTGCAGAAGTACGCGCGGCTCTTCGACCTCGAGAAGGTGGCCGCGGAGATCGGCTACCCCTTCTTCATGAAGCCCTTTGACGGCGGCGCTTGGGTCGGCGTCACCCACATCAAGGACGCGGAAGATCTCAAGAAAGCCTACGCCGAGTCCGGCACCCGCATCATGCACCTGCAAAAGGCCGTCAGCGACTACGATCTCTTCGTGCGCACCGTCGGCGTCGGGCCGCAGGTGCGGATGATGCGCTACGACCCGACGGCGCCGCTCCATGCGCGCTATGTCGTTGACTTCATGTTCGTCGACAGCGACGAGTACCGCTACCTCGTCGACCAGATGCTGACGATCAATGCGTTCTTCGGCTGGGAGCACAATTCCTGCGAGTCCCTGCGCAAAGATGGCGTGTTCTACCCGATCGACTACGCCAACCCCTGCCCCGACTTCCAGGTGACGAGCCTGCACTTCTACTGGCCCGATCTGGTCAAGGACATGCTGCGCTGGTCGATTTTCAACGCCGTGGCGCGGCGCCCGTTCCGCAAGTGCATGGACTGGGAGCCCTTCTACGCCGTCGCCCGCAAGGACCTGCCCTTCCGCGAGCGCCTGACCGGCTACGCCGACATCGCCCGCGACCGCATGGACGCGGCGCGCTTCGCCGACTTCTGCCAGACCCATCTCAGCCACCTCGACGAGGTGGCCTGGGAGTTCTTCGGCACGCCGGCCTGCAAGGAGCTGGTGCGCGAGAAGGTGACGGCCCTCTTCCCGGCCCATGAGATCGAGAAGTTTACCGAGCACTTCTATGGCCTTGTGCAGTTCTGGCGCAAGTGCGAGCGCGATCGGCTGGACCGCAAGGCCGGAAAGCCGCCGCAAGCGGCGCTGGCCGCGGCCGGGGGTGCGGCGTGAACCAGTACTGCCCACCCGACATCGCCCGGGTCGAGACCGGTTGGCACAGCGAGCGGGTCGGCACCCGGGTCGAGGTGCGGCGCTGGGGCCACTTTGGTCGGCCGCTGCTGCTCTTCCCGACCGCCGGCGGCGACGCCGAGGAGATCGAGCGCTTCTTGATGATCAAGGTCTTGGCGCCGCTTTTGCGCGAGGGTCGGCTCAAGCTCTACAGCTGCGACTCCATCAGCGGGCGGGCATGGCTCGATCCCTCGCTGCAGGGCGTGCAGCGGGCGCGCGTCCAGAGCCGCTTCGACACCTTCATCGCCACCGAGCTCGTGCCGGCGATTCGCCAAGACTGTGGCAACGCAGAGATCTTGCTCGGCGTGGCGGGTAGCAGCATCGGCGCCTTCAACGCGCTATCGTCGATCTGCCGCCACCCGGACCTCTTCGACACCGCCTTCTGCTTGTCGGGCACCTACGATCTGTCGCGCTGGATGAGCGGCCAGCACAGCTTCGACTACCACGTCAGCTCGCCGCTGCACTTCATCCCCAACCTCACCGAAGACAGCGAACAGCTTCGCCTGCTCCGGCAGCGTCTCATCGTGCTCGGCAGCGGCGAGGGGCGCTGGGAGGCGCCCTGGGAGTGCTGGATGGTCGCACGCGCCCTCGGCGCCCGTGGCATCCCGAACCGCGTCGACCTCTGGGGCAAGGACTGGGACCACGACTGGGTCACCTGGCGGAAGTTCTTGCCGGACTACCTGGACGCCTGGACCCAAGGCTGGGGACCGGCGGCCAAGATCTGAGCGCGCCACAGCGGCGAGACCACCGCGCGCCGGACCTCGCGATCGCGGCAGCGCGCCCAGCCACGCAGCGGCCCCGCGCCCCCAGCCGGCGCTGACACACGGAGGAGCCCCATGGCCAGCGGCCACCACGTCGTCTTTGTCGCCCCCTTCTTCTTGGAGGCGACGGTCCGCTTCATCCACGCCGTCGCCAGCACGCCGGGCGTTCGCTGCACCCTGCTCCACCAGGACGCCCTGGAGCGACTCGACGCCGGCGTTCGCCACCTGCTGACCGACGCCCTGCGCCTGGAGTCAACGGAGCCGCAGCGGATCGCGGACGGCGTACGGACGCTGAGCGGCCGCCATGGCGCGCCCTACCGCCTGCTGGCGACGCTCGAGCAGCTGCAGGTCCCGATCGCCGAGGTGCGGCAGGCGCTGGGCATCCCAGGCATGTTGCCAAACGAAGCCAACAACTTCCGCGACAAGTCGGTGATGAAAGAGGCACTCGGCCAGGCCGGTCTGCCGGTGGCCCGCCACGCCCGTGTCCACTCGGTGAGCGAGGGCCGCGCCTTTATTCGCCGTGTCGGACTCCCCGTCGTCGTCAAGCCACCCGCCGGTGCCGGCTCCATCGCCACTTGGCGCTGCGACGGCGACAAGGAGCTCGAGGCCGCCTTGATCGCGGCGCGGGCGGCGCCCAACCATCCGGTCCAGGTGGAGGAATTCGTCCAAGGCCTCGAGCGGAGCTTCGAGGTGGTCAGCATTGCGGGCCGGCCGGTCTGGCACTCGATGACGTGGTACGAGCCGCGCCCCCTCGAGGTCCTGCAGCAGCCGTGGATCCAGTGGACCGTGACCCTGCCGCGGGAAGTCGGCGACTCGGCCTACGACGAGGTTCGCCGCATCGGCTTCGCGTCGCTCAAGGCGCTCGGCATGGGCACCGGCATCTCGCACATGGAGTGGTTCCGCAAGCGCGACAACAGCGTGGTCGTCAGCGAGATCGCGGCGCGGCCGCCCGGCGCCAACATCATCCGCTTGAACTCTCTGGCGTTCGAGCGCGACTTCTTCAAGGCGTGGGCCGAGCTGGTCATCCACGAGCGCTTCGATCCGCCCGAGCAGAAGTGGGCCGCCGGCGCTGCGTTTCTGCGCGGCCAGGGCCGCCCCGGCGGCCGGGTGGTGCGCATTCACGGCCTGGACGAGGCCCAGCGCGAGGTCGGGCCGCTGGTCGTCGAGGCCCGCCTGCCCGCGATCGGCACGCCACAGAACAGCTCGTACGAGGGTGAGGGCTGGGTGCTGGTGCGCGCTTCGACGACGGCCGAGGTCCAGCACGCGCTGCGGCGCGTCATCGGCCTGGTGCGGGTCGAGCTCGGCTAGAGACGCGTTCGGGGAATCCCACGCGCGGTCCGGGCCTCAACTGAAAGGTCGGAACGAACCCCGCAGGGGGATGCGGCGCCGCTGCCCGAGGCCACCGGCCTTTCGCTGCGCCATGCGCCGATCACGGCCGGACGCTGCCGGACGCTGCCGGACACGACCGCGGCAACGACCCGGCCATCGAGACCGCTTGGGCCATCTGACGCGCGTGACCGCGGCTGCCCAGTCGACAACGCGCGCCGACTGCTGGAGCGGAGGCTGTTGCCGATCTGCAGGCGCAGGCGGCAATGCAGCACCCTACTTCTGGCGCTTCTTCTCTTCCTTGGCCGCCTTCTTCTCTTTTGGCGTCTTGAGCGCCTGCTTCTTGTCGGTCTTCTTCTGGTCGAGGCCCTTGCTCATGGTCTTCCTTGGGTCGATCCCTTTCGGGTTTGAGCGCTTGCGCGCTTCACGCTGCGACCGCAGCGCCTGATGGGGCCGTGCCCGACCCGCCCAAACTCACCCCGCCGCGGCCGCTCGCCGCCGGTGACGCACATACTCGATGACACCCGGCAACACCGAGAGGATGATGATGCCGAAGATGACGTAGGTGAAATTCTTCTTCACCGCGGGAAGGTTGCCGAAGAAGTAGCCCAGCGACACGAAGCTGACCACCCAGGCCACGGCGCCCGCCACGTTGTACATGGCAAAGCGGCGATAGCTCATCTGCCCGATGCCGGCGACAAAGGGCGCAAAGGTGCGGATGATCGGCATGAACCTCGCGATGACGATCGTCTTGCCGCCGTGCTTCTCGTAGAACTCCTGGGTCCGCCGCAGGTGCGCCTGCTTCAGCCAGCGTGAGTCGGGCCGATCGAAGATGGCGGGGCCGATGCGCTTGCCGATCGAGTAGTTGACGGCGTCGCCGATGATGCCTGCGACGATCAGCAACGCGGCGACCGCCACAGGGTGAATCGGGCTGCCCTCGAGGGCGGCAACAGCGCCCACGGCAAAGAGCAGCGAATCGCCCGGCAAGAAGGGGGTGACCACCAGACCCGTCTCGCAAAAGACGATGGCGAAGAGCAGCACGTAGAGGCCCGAGCCCATCGACTGCGACCAGTCGACGAGATAGCGGTCCACGTGCAAGACGAGGTCGATGAGTGCTTTCAGCTGGTCCATGCGTTCGATCTCCCGGGCGCACCGTCGTCCCCGCGCGACGGACCCGCTTCGAGGCCGTGGACCTCGACGCGAGGGCGCGGAGGATGCAGCCTTCGCGCGACGTTGTCGATCGCACCGCCGACACGCTTTTCCAAGGATGGCAGACCATGAAGTTCCCATGCCAACACAGGGCGATCGCCGCGACGATCGCGTTCAGCATCCTGCTGGCGGCGAGCTCCGCGCCGGCCCGACAGAGGGCCCAACCGCCCCACTCGGAGACCAGCGCCACCACCGATGCCGTCATCGAGGGCGTCGATGGCCGGCGGGCGCAGGTGCGCGGCGCGGCGGTGGCGCGCTGGCCGGTGGGGATGCCGGTCGTCGTTCGCGAGGCCGGGGAAGTCGCAGACGCGCTTCAGCTCGCGGCAGGGGTCGTGCTGACGCGCGCGGGAGATCGCGCCATCGTTCTGCTGGAGGAGGGTGCGCCGCCGCCGCCCATCGGAGCCCAGGTCGAGCCCCGTTGGGTGCATGAGGCGCGCGTCTACGGTGGCCCGCCAGCACCTGCGGGGAACCCATTGGCGGCTGGGGCGGCGGGTGCCCCTGCGGCCGGCGCGGCTGGCGCGGCCCAGACCGACGTCGGCGACGCGGCCAAGCCAGCCAAGCCGCAGGTCTGGCACGCGACACCGGGCGCCGCGACCTATGGCAGCGCGCTCTGGCTCGAGGTCGTCGCCACGCCCGAGCACGCCGCCTTGACCGTGCGATGGCGCCTCGGTCGCACCGGAGCCTTCGCCGATCTGCCGATGACGGCCGGGCCAGACGGCCGCTGGTCGGCGCAGTTGGCCATCGGCGAGCCGGACCCTGACGTCGACGTCGTCGAGTACTACGTCGGCGCCGAGGTCACGCTGCCGGGCGGACCCGCCAAGCCGGAGGTCATCGTCGGCCACGCGGCCGAGCCGCGCCAGGTGCCTATTCAAAGCGCCCCTGGCTACGGCCGTCGCGTCGGCGTCGATCACCAGCCGCCAGAGCGGTGGACCCACCAGAAGGCGCTGCCCGTCGTGGCGCGTGTCGACCGCCGCTTTCGCGATCCGACCCTGCTCTTTCGCGCCCGCGGCGGTGGCACCTTCGAGGCCGTTCCGATGCAGCGCGTCGGTGGCGACGTCTTCCGCGCCGAGATCCCAGCCGAGCGCGTGGTGTTGCCAGGCATCGCCTACGCGATTCGGGTGACAGACGCCAAGGGCATGAGCCGCGACGGCTGGGGCAGCGAGGCGGCGCCCCATACGGTGCACGTCACGAGGGGTACCGTGCTCTCGCCCGAGGACGCCCGCAACCGCGTCGCGCTGGGACTGCAGTGGGTGCGCTACGACGGCGACGACAGCTACATCCGCACCGATGTCGGCCTCGAGCGCATGTTCTTTGGCTTCCTGGTCGGGCGCTTGCAGGCCGAGGCCACCATCGGCAACTCGCCGCAGCGGATCGCGGACGCCCTGCTGCCGCAGCAGCGGCTTCGACTCTACGGTGGTTCGGCAGGGCTTGAGGTGCGCGTCGGCGACTACCTCGGCCTCACCGGCGACGTCCTGATGGCGATTCATGGCGGCGGCGCCGGCATTGGATACGCCGTCGGGGCGCGCATCGGCGACGAGTCCGGGAGCCACCTGACGGTCGATTGGCGCTCGCTCCACGACCTCGAGACCAGCCATGGCCTGGTCGAGCAGCTCCGCGTCGCGCTCTCGGTGCCGGTCGGCCGCAGCCTCCGCCTCGACGGCGTGGTCGTACATGAAGACTTGCTCACCGACGCCAGCCGCGGCTTGCGCTTTGCCCTCGAGGCCGGCGTCCCGCTCGGGTCACGCCTCTTTGCCATCGCTACGGCAGGTTTTGCGGGCCGCGACGCCGATCAACCCGGCGCGACCGCCGGCATGAAGTTGGCATTGACGTTCTAACGCGCGATGCCCATCGCGCTCGTGCGCCCGGCCAGAGTGGTCAGCGGAAACACGATCTCGCGGGCTTCGCCGGCTGGCCACAGCGCCTCCAGCGTCGGCCGCAGCGCGGCGAGGGCGTCATGGCCCGTGGCGGCGTCGTGGCGCCGTACCGCGCTCCAGGTGCCGAGGTAAGCGAGCAGCGCGTCGCGATCCCAGTGGGCGCGCATCGCCAGCGGCGGAGCCGACAGAGGCTGCAGCGGAAAGGCGATGTCGCGGTAGCCACGCTCGATGTGGCGGCGCTGCGGCGGCCAATAGGGGCCGATGTCGCCGTCGTAGAAAGTGCGAATGGCGCCGTCGATCGGGCCGCCGCCATCGATCTCGAGCAGCTCGTAGCAGCATGCGAGCAAGACGCCGTCCGGGCGCAGCACGCGCTGCGCCTCAGCAAAAAAGCGCGCGAAGTCAAACCAGTGCAGCGCCTGGGCCACGACGATGGCGTCGACGCTGGCATCGGGCAGGCCGCATGCCTCGGCGGACTCGACGGCGTACGTCACGCCCTCGCAGGGCCCTGCCAGCGCGACTTGGGCCGCCGAGGCATCGCTGGCATGGACGGCCGCGAAGTGGCGCCGCAGGCCGACTGCCGCCTGGCCGTTGCCGGTGGCGGCGTCCCAGCAATGATCGCGCGCCGGTGCTTGCTCCGCCAGCCAGGCCCAGAGCGCATCAGGATAGCGCGGGCGATACGCGCTGTAGGCCCCGGCGTGGCCGGAGAAGTGGTCGGCAAACGCGGTCGTCGTCATGGTAGGTCCATCGCCCGCGTCTCGTCGGCTTTGGCGACGCAGGGCCGTAGCTGGCATGTCGGTCGTCATCGCCCCGGCGTGGGCGGCACGGGGCCCCCATTGTGGACGAAGCGCAAGTGTAGTGGGGGCGCCAAGCGCCATCAAAGGCCTAGGAGCGGTCGAGGGCGACCTCTCAGCCCCGAGAGGGGCCACGCCCGTGCCCGACGCTGGCGCCTGCAGACGGCCCACCCCAGCGGCCGCCGCCATGCGAGGCGCCCTGGCCATGGCCGCCGCCGTGTCGCGGCGGGGCCGCGGCGCCGCCACGACCGGCGGGAGCCGCGTCGCGATCGCGGCGGGGCGGTCCCTGGCGCTGCGCGACGCGCTCCGACTGCAGCTGCGCCGGCGTCTGCGGCCGGGCGTGGCGGTCCAGGTGCTGATGAAAGGGCTGATCGGTCGATAGCGGCAGCGGTTGGCGTAGCAAGCGCTCGATGTCGGCGAGCAGGCCCGTCTCTTCTTCGTCGCAGAACGCGATGGCGGCGCCGGTGCGGCCCGCACGCGCTGTTCGGCCGACTCGGTGCACGAAGGTCTCAGGTGCGTCCGGCAGGTCGTAGTTGACGACGAGGTCGATGTCGTCGATGTCGATGCCGCGCGCCGCGATGTCCGTCGCCACCAAGATCCCGACGTCGCCGCTGATGAAGCCCTGCAGCGCACGCGTCCGCGCCCCCTGCGACTTGTTGCCGTGAATGGCCGCAGATACGAGGCCGGACTTCTCGAGCTGCAATGTGAGCCTGTTGGCGCCGTGCTTGGTGCGGGTAAAGACGATGCAGCGGAAGGGGCGCTGCGCCTGCAGCAGGTGGACCAAGAGCCGCGCCTTGTCGGCCTTGCCGACGCTGTAGAGGGCATGCGTGGTGCGTGCGCCGTCGCCCTTGGGCTTCTCGACGTCAACGCGCACCGGATCCCGCAGCAGGCCAGAAGCGAGGGCTGCGATCGGCCCCGGCATCGTGGCGGAGAAGAGCAGGTTCTGGCGCACCGCGGGCAGCATCGAGATCACTTTGCGGATGGGCTGGATGAAGCCCATGTCCAGCATGCGATCAGCCTCGTCGAGCACGAAGATCTCGACCGCGTCGAGGCGGAGCAGCCCTTGGTCGCAGAGATCGAGCAGACGCCCAGGCGTCGCGACCAGGATGTCGACGCCGGCCCGCAAGGCGGCGACCTGCGGGCCTTGGCCGACACCGCCGTAGATGACGGTGCCCTTCAGGTTCAGGTAGCGGCCATAGGTGTGGAAGCTCTCGTGAATCTGGGCGGCCAGTTCACGGGTCGGCGCAAGCACCAGCGCCCGCACCGGCCGCCGGCCCGGGCGCGATGGCGCCTCGGCGAGCCGCTGCAGCGTCGGCAGGGCGAAGGCTGCGGTCTTGCCGCTACCGGTCTGGGCGCAGCCGAGCAGGTCGCGGGCTGCGAGCAGCGCCGGGATGGTCTGGGCCTGGATGGGCGTCGGGGTGGTATAGCCAGCGTCAACGACGGCGCGGCGCAGCGGCTCGGAGAGCCCGAGCGATTCGAAAGGGTTCACGGGTGATGGATCCGGGGACAGGGTCAGGACTGCGCGGTGGACAGGGGCGCCGGCGCGCGAGGGGCACCCTATGGCCGCGCCGGCGTGAAAAATCAAGGGCTCACGGGCTCGGACACACGATCGTCGCCAAAAAAGCCGAACGGCGCCCACCGTGAGGGAGGCGCCGCCCAGCGACGTCGGTGCTGCGACCCGAGGGCCACAGCGGACGAGAGAAGAGACTAGCCGCGCTCGAGCTTCTCGACCGCCAGCTCCATCTCCTCGACGTTGACATCGGTGCCCTTGCCGTCGAGGGTGAAGCCCTTCCACTTGGTCGGCCAGGCTTCGAAGAAGTTGTAGCGCATGATCTCGGTGCCGTCGTCGGCGCAGAGGATGATCGAGCCGCTCTTGCGCTGGACCTTGCCCTCGATGACGGCCTTGCGCCACTCCCACAGCTCCGTGTTGTTCACGTAGCCGCGCTTGAGGGTGACGTTGCTGTACTTGGTACGGCCCGGACGCTTGCGCAGGATCAGGTCGTCGCCGTCCTGGTACTCGACGATCTCCGTCTCGGAGTCGAGGCCCTCGACGTTGCGGAAAGCGCCAGTCGTGACGCCCTCGATCTCGACCTTGAAGTTGAAGTTACCGATGTGGTCGAATTGACGACGGTTCGGCATGGTGTCCTCACTCGTGCCCCGACAGGGCGTTGCAGAAGGAGAGGCTTCCGGGAAGTCCGGGGGCGGCACGCTGCCGCCCAGTAGCCCCGATCAGCGCCTGTACGACCGTCTCGAAGGGCGACGCCCCGCGGGCACGGAAGGCTGCCACGACCTGAAGACCACTCGGGTCCCCGTGAACGCGGCACAAGCTGGACCTGAGGTCCCCGGCGTGCACCCCGCTCCGCGAAGAAGCGGGGAGAACACCGGCGCTGCGTTGTCGAGCGTAGGGTGGCCGCACACGGGTCACAAGCCCGGGTCAAGACCGCCTTTCGGAAGCAGGGGCCTGCACACCCCAGCGAGGCCCAGTGGATTCGGGGCGCAGGGCCGCACAGACGCCTCCTTCGCCACTGCGCACGCTGAATGGCGACGGCCTGGGGCGAGACCGTTGAGATCGCGGCCTGTACCGAAGCCCATGGAATCGCATGGGGACGCTGTGCCGGCCGCGTCACCTGTGTTCCCTCGCGAAGGCGCTGGAATGGTAGAGCGATCGCTGGCTTGAGGCCCGACTCCGCGGCGATCGCGACCAGGTCGGGACGGCGGCAAGTTCAGCCAGGTCGATGTTGGCGCCCGCGATCGCGGGCTGGCATTGCGCGCGGCGGGAGGGCCGTCCTACAAGGGATGCTGCGGCGGTGGCCGGCCGGCGCAGCGCCGCACGCCGCCGCCGAGCGCGCCGCTGCCGACCTCAAGGGCGCTCGCGGCCGTTGCCGATCGCGGGGCAGGCGACGATGCGCAAGATCATCCACGTCGACATGGACGCCTACTACGCCAGCGTCGAGCAGCGCGATCGCCCTGAGCTGCGGGGACGGCCGATCGCGGTCGGCGGGAGCGCCGAGAGCCGCGGCGTCATCGCCACGTGCAGCTACGAGGCACGGGTCTTCGGCGTGCGTTCGGCGATGGCGACGGCGCGAGCCCTCCGCCTCTGCCCAGAGCTAGCGGTCTTGCCGCCGCGTTTCGCCGTCTACCAGGCAGAGAGCCAGAAGATCCGTGAGGTTTTTCGAAGATATACCGACCACGTCGAGCCGCTGAGCCTCGACGAGGCGACGCTCGATGTGACCGACAGCGCACACGAGGGCGGCAGCGCGACGCGCATCGCGCAGGCGATCCAGCAGCAGATTCGGGAGGAGACGGGCCTGTCGTCGTCGGCTGGTGTCGCGCCCAACAAGTTCCTGGCCAAGATCGCGTCGGACTGGCGAAAGCCTGGGGGCTTGATGGTGATTCGCCCGCACGAGGTGGCCGACTTCGTCCGTGAGCTGAAGGTCGGGCGCATTCCGGGGGTCGGCAGCAAGACCGAGGAGCGGCTGCACGCGATGCAGCTCCGCACCTGCGGCGATCTGCAGGCCTTGGACATGACCACCCTGCAGGCGCACTTCGGCAGCTGGGCGGAGCGGCTCTACGGCCTTTGTCGCGGCGAAGACGATCGCCCGGTGGTCAGCGAGTGGCAGCCGCGCCAGGTCTCCGTGGAGCGGACCTTCGCCCGCGACTTTCGGGACCTCGATGAGGCGATGCCTGAACTCGAGGCCATGGTGATGGAGCTGCAGCAACGCATTCGCAAGCGCGAGGTGTCAGACACGATCCGTGGCCTTTCGGTCAAGCTTCGGCTGCACGACTTCAAGACCCGCAGCGGTGACCGCGCTGGCCGCATGTTGCCCGAACTCACGGCCTTCCTCGCCGAGCTCGAACGCCTGCACGCGCAGGAGCCGAAGCCCATTCGGCTGATCGGCATCGGCGTGCGCCTGGAGGTGCCTGGGGAGGGCCCACGAAGGCGCGGCGACCCTCGTCAGCTCGGGCTGTTCGAGCGGCCGTGACACGCCGCAGGGCGTGCGAACGGCTGCGCTCGACGTAGCGCACGGGGTAGCGGTGTGTCACAATTGAGGCCGACGTTCGTCGCTGAAGCGGCGGCGCGCGGCGGCGCGAATGACGCCGCCCGATCGTGGCGATGGCGAGGCTGAGATGACGACGGACGCGGAGCTGCTGGCGGCGGTAGGACGACTGGCCGCGCGCCTGCTGCGCAGCGAGGGGTCCGAGCCCGTACGCGCGGCTTGGCCAGCGACTGAAGTCGAGAGCGCACTCGGGCTGGCCTTGCCTGCGCAAGGCCGGCCGGCCGGCGAGGTGCTGGCGTCGGTGGCGGCCCTGCTCGAGGCGGCGCCGGCGATGGCGGGTCCGCGCTTTTGGAACCAACTCTTTGGAGGCCGTGATCTCGTCGCAACCGCGGCAGACATGCTCGCCTCGGTCGCCAACCATTCGCTCTACACCTACAGGGCCGCGGGCCCGCTGGTCGTGGTCGAGCAGCTGGTGCTCGCGCGCATGGCGGCGCTGGCAGGCTTCGACGCCGGCGAAGGCACGATCTGCCCGGGCGGCTCGGTCTCCAACCTGTGCGCCGTCGTGATCGCCCGCGGCGAGGCGATCGCCGCAAGCCGCGAAGAAGGCGTCGATGGCCGCGCCTGCCGAATCTACGCTTCAGCGGAAGCCCACTACTCGGTGCGCAAGGCTGCGATGACCGCCGGCCTGGGCCGCAACGGCTGCCGCGACATCCCCTGCGACGCACAAGGCCGCATGGACCCCACAGCGCTCGACGCCGCGCTGACGGAGGACCGCGCCGCCGGCTTGACGCCGGTCCTGGTGGCGGCGACGGCGGGCACGACGGTGCGCGGCGCCTTCGACCCGCTGCCGGCGATCGCGGACGTGTGCGCGCGCCACGGCGTCTGGCTTCACGTCGACGCCGCGTTCGGCGGGGCGATGCTGCTCTCAGCGCAGACCCGCGGCCTGCTCGCCGGCGTCGAGCGCGCCGACTCATTGACCTGGGACGCGCACAAAGTGATGGGCGTGCCGCTACTCTGCTCTGCCCTGCTGATGCGGCGCCGCGGCCATCTCGCGGCGCAACTGGGCGAGACGGCGGACTACCTCTTTCAGTGCGACGACGCGGAGCTGAACCCAGGCACGCGGGCGCTGCAGTGCGGGCGCCGTGACGACGCGCTGAAGCTCTGGGCGCTCTGGCAACACCAAGGCGACGCCGGCCTCGCCGCGCGCGTCGAGACCCTGCGGGCCCAGGCGCTGCGACTCTCCGACCTGGCCAGCGCTCACCCGCGGCTGCAGCTCGCCGAAGCACCGCCCTCCTTGACGGTCTGCCTGCGCACTCCGGGCGCGGACGCTGCGGCGGTCTGCGATCTGCTCGCTGCCGAGCGGCGCCAACTGGTCGGCCATGGCCTCATTGGCGGAGAGCGCATCGTGCGGGTCGCGATCGTCGACCCGAGCCACGACGAAGCGGCGCTGCATGCGCTGATCAACGACATCGACGACGCAACCCAGCGGCTGGCGCTGGGCCCGCCACAGACGTGGGCGCGGCTTGCTGGCCATTCCGGAGGCTTGTCATGAGGACGCAGAACACAGCGGCACCAACCGCCGATTGGGCGCTGCCGGGGCTGGCCCTGTGCGTGACGCTTTTCGCGGGATGCGCAGCAGATTGGGATCCGGACGTCGTCTTTCCTCCTGACTTCGCTGGCAGCTACCAAAAGCTCCACGGCTGCAGCCCAAGCGCGCACCCAGCTGCGAAGTACGTCGTCACCTGGTTGAGCCCCGACGGCAAGGACGCGATGGCGAGCTTTGTCGCCCTGCCCGTGGGCGCGACCGAGATCATCGCCTGGCCGGTCGGTATGGTGCTCGTCAAGGCGCAGTACGACGATGCCGGCTGCAAGGACCTCAAGGCCTACACCGCGATGAAGCGGCTGCCACCGGGAACGGCGAGCGCCGCCGGCGACTGGCGCTGGCAGCACCTGAGCGGTGAAGGCGAATGCTACAACTGTGACGGCGGCACCGGTTGCAGCGGCTGCCATGTTACGCCAGCGTGCAACGGGCTGGTCTGCACGCGCGGTCCACCTTGACTGCCGGCCGGCGCTTCACGCGATGCAGCGATGTCTCTGACTGAGTCTCGACACGCGCGTCGCGATCCAACACGCTGTCCGGCACGCCAGATGTATGTCGGCAGACCACAGTGCGGCAAACTTGGAGTGTGAGGTCGGTGACTAGTCAGGAGCCAGAACGTCTCGAGGCAGGGCCGCCGGCGGTCTCGAGCCGACGCACGGCGCGCACCTTTGGTCGCAAGATCCTCATTTTTATTGTCGTGCTGGTAGTGGCACTGCTGTTCGGCGAGATCGCGTTGCGCCTGTTCTGGACCAACCCCCACCATGGCGAGGCGCCTGAGATTGCGCACATCGTGCGGCTGTCGCACGGCAACTCCGATCAGATCATCCGCCGCGACGCGATCGATCCGGCGCTGGCGCCCGTGCGCTTTCGCAGCAACGATCGCGGCTACATCGAGCCCGGCCGCAGGTTCGAGAAGCCCGACTGGACGATCGCCTTCGTCGGCGGCTCGACGACCGAGTGCATGGCCGTTGAGGAGTCCGCGCGCTTTCCGGCTCTGGTGTCGCAACTGCTCGAGGCCAAAGGCAAGCGCGTCAACGTGCTCAATGCCGGCAAGTCGGGCAACTCTATCCACGACGCCCTGCGCAACCTCGTCGATCACATCTTCGACGATGAGCCCGATGTCGTCGTCGTCATGCACGTCGCCAACGACATTGGCTTCTTGGCGGCGCTCGGCTCGTACCGGCGGCAGACTGAAGCGCGTGACGGTGCCGAGCTCGGCCTGCGCTGGGCGTTGCAGGAGCTATCGGCGCACTCCAGCCTGGCTGGCTTGGCACGGCGCAGCGCTACGTCGGTCACGTTGGATGCACGCTGGGATCTCGTCGCGGAGCGGGGGCGGCTTAAGGTCAGTAACCCCTGGCCTTATGTGGCGCGGCTGCGCGCCACAACGCAGGCGATTCGGGCCTTTGGCGCCGTGCCCGTGCTGATGACCGAGCCGCTGGCGTCGGCCGGAGGCTCGCTGAGCCCGGCTTGGGCCGACCTGGACGCCCATGAGCGCTTCAATCGCTTGGTGCGCCAGATCGCGGCAGAGGAGGGCGCGGTCCTCATCGACCTCGCCGCGGAGATCGCGAAGCTGCCGGGCTGGAACCAGCCGAGGAAGCTCTTCTATGACGGCATGCACGTGACCGATGCCGGCTCGCGGGCCTACGCTCAGATCGTCGCGGGCCAGCTCGACGGGCTGTCGGCGCGTGTCGAGGCCGCGCGGCGATCGCGGGCCGTGACCGTCACCGCGCCATAATCGGCGGCTGCGGCCGCAATCCGCGCCCATGGCGCGAGTGCGGCGTCGGCTGCGACAGCGCAGTCCGATCGGTTGATGGCCACCAGACGGTGACAGGCACGAGGGGATGCAAGCGGCGTGCGACGACGCCGCCTCGCGTTGCCAGCGTCGCCGGAGCCTGTATTCTCCCTGGCCGCGACGCCACTTCGCGCGCGCTGGAGACCGCCCCACATGCGCACCCTGCCCTTGTTGCTTGCCACCCTCTCGCTATTGACGCTGCTCGGTTGCGGCCAAGACGACAAGGCGTCGGCCAAGGATGCGGCTGCTGGGTCCGACGTCCAAGACTCCGGCGGGAACGGCGGCGCCGACGCCAACGCAGACAGCGCGGCCGACGCTGGCGGCGGTCTGCCGGCGGTCGATCCCGACCCGGACTGCGACCCGCTGCAGCCGGGCCGGTGCAGCCTGCCGTGGCCGAGCAGCAAGTACCTCGTCGCCGATGACAAGATGCCAAACGGCGTGCGGCTCGCCTTCGGCCCGAAGTCGCTGCCGAAGAACTACGTCGACGTGCCGATCGATCCCAAGCGGTTTGCGCACTACGACGGCTACTCGCTTGGCACCGCGATCGTCGTGCAATTCCCAGGCGTCGACATCGCGGGCATGGCCGACGAGGACAACCTCGCCCCCTCGCTGCAGGCCGACGCCAAGATCGCGCTGCTCGACCTCGGCCCAGCCAAGGGACCCATCGCAGCCAAGCCGACCGCCGTGCCGTATTGGGTCGAGTTGGACCAGCATGGCTACTCCGACGACGAGCAGGGCTTGCTGATCCGTCCAGGGGTCATTTTCAAAGAGGGCCATCGCTACGCGGTCGCGATCCGGGGCCTCAAGGACAAGGCCGGCAAGGCCTTTGCCGCCAGCCCCGCCTTCGCCGCGCTGCGCGACGACAAGACCGCGGGCACCTTCTTGGCGGCCCGCAAGGCGCGCTTCGAGGAGGTCTTTGGCGCCATCGCCGCCGCGGGGTGGAAGCGCGATGAGCTGCTCTTGGCCTGGGACTTCGTCACCGCCAGCGACGCCACGCTCCACGGCGACCTGCTGCATGTGCGCGACAAGGCCTTCGAGATCGCAGGCGGCCTCGGGGCGGATGTGACCGTGACGGCGATCGAGACCTTCACTAAAGAGAAGGACCCCCACATGGCGCTGTGGGTGAGCGGCGAGATGACGGTCCCCGACTTTACCGAGTCGTTCGAGGTCGGATCGCGCCTCGGCCCGGCGCAAGAGAAGGGCAAGTTTGGCATGCGGTTGCGCCGCGGCGCCGATGGCAAGCCGATGGCGCAGGGTACGCGCAAGGCGAAGTGGTGGGCGGTGGTGCCGCATACGGCGCTCGACGGCACCCCTCATGGCATCGTGCAGTACGGCCACGGCCTGCTCGGGCTCGGCGATCAGGTCAAGGGCTCGTTCAACCGCAAGATCGCCTTTGACGGCAAGCTGATCTTCTTCGCCTGCAACTGGACCGGCATGTCAGAACCAGAGGAAGCGCCGATCTCGCAGATGATTCTGGATTTCAGCGACTTCTACATGATCCCGGAGGGCCTGCACCAGGGCATGGCGGAGGCGCTGCTCCTCGGACGGGCGATGCGTGAGCGCTTCAGCGGCTTGGAGCAGATCAAGACGCGCGGCGTGGTCGTCGACAAGTCGCGCTTCTGTTACTCCGGTATCAGCCAGGGCGGCATTTACGGCGGCACCTACATGGCGCTGAGCCAGGACGTGACCCGCGGCCACCTCGGGGTGCCGGGCATCAACTACTCGCTGCTGTTGCACCGGTCCGTCGATTTTGCGCCCTTCCTCGCCATCATGTCGGTGGCTTACCCGAGCGCGCTCGACCGTCAGCTGGTGCTGATGGCCAGCCAGCTGCTCTGGGACCCGGTCGACCCGCAGAGCCACTTCGCCCACATGGCGCAGAGCCCCTACAAGGACACGCCGAAGCACGAGGTGCTGCTGGTGTCGGCCAAGGGCGACTGGCAGGTCGCGCTCAAGTCCAACGAGGTGCTGGCGCGTTCGGGCGTCGGCGTCGCGCTGATGAAGGACTACGGCAAAAAGGTCTGGGGCGTCGACGAGAAGGCCTATCCACACAAGGGGTCGGCGCTGGTCAACTTCGACTTCGGCAACCCCTGGCCCAAGCCCGGCAACGTGCCGGACGAGACCGTCGTCCCAGGCAAGACCTGCGGGCCGGGCAAGGCCTGCCTCGCCACCGGGCTTTGCAGCAAGGACGCCGGCGGCGACGCTTGCGACCTGAAAGATCCGCATGGCAAGCCGCGCCGACTCGACAACCACAACGACCAGATGCTGCACTTCTTCGCCACAGGCGAGGTCAAGGACGTCTGCGGCGGCGACGCCTGCACACCGCTCTAGCCGACATGGAGGGTGGCGTGCAGGGCGCCCGCTTGACCCGGGCGCCTGCGCCGGCCGCCAACCGCGCCGTGACGCATCCGCTGTCGGTGGCGCCGATGATGGACCGCACCGATCGGCACTTCCGGGTGCTGGCGCGGGCGCTGTCGCGGCGGGTGCTGCTCTACAGCGAGATGATCCACGCCCACGCGGTCATTCGCGGCAACCGCGCCCAGCTCCTGGACTTCCATCTGATGGAGCGGCCGCTGGTGCTGCAGCTCGGCGGCGACGATCCCCAGCATCTCGCTGAGGCCGCCCGCATCGGCGCAGATCACGGCTACGACGAGATCAACCTCAACTGCGGCTGCCCGTCCGAGAAGGTGCAGCAGGGCAATTTCGGCGTGGTCTTGATGGCGGACGCCGAGCGGGTCGCGCGCTGTGTGGCGGCGATGCGGGACGCCGTGGCGGTGCCCGTCTCGGTCAAGCACCGCATCGGCTTCGATGATCGCGACGGTTTTGCCGACATGCTCGCTTTCGTCGACGTCGTGGCGGAGGCGGGCTGCGACCGCTTTACCGTCCACGCGCGCAAGGCTTGGACGCAGGGGCTCTCGCCCAAACAGAACCGCGAGGTGCCGCCGCTGCGCCATGACGAGGTGCACCGCCTCAAGCAGGAGCGCCCGCACCTCCGCATCGAGACCAATGGCGGAATCCGTGACGTGGCATCGGCGCGAGCGCAGCTGGTTTACGTCGATGGCGTCATGATCGGACGCGCCGCCTGGGACGACCCCTGGTTGCTGGCCAGCGTCGACAGCGCGCTCTACGGCGAGACGAGCGATCCCTGTCTGCGGCGGAGCGACGCCGTGCGCGCGTTGCTGCCCGTCATCGAGCGCAGACTCAGCGCTGGCGGCCGCCTTGGGCCGATCGTCAGGCCGCTGCTCAACCTGTTCGTCGGACGCCCGGGCGGCCGCCGCTTTCGTCAGACGCTATCCGAGGGCCACCACTTGCCGGGGGCCGATGTCGGCTTGCTGCACGAGGCCCTGCAGCACGTCGCGGCGGGCGAGGACGCCGCCGACGGCCGGTTGATGGTGAGCGCGGGCGCCTCGGCGTAGGGCGGTCGGACTTCGCGGCAGACGCAACCGCGCTGGTGAACGCAGGCGCGCGCGCGTGCAGGCCCTGGCGACCGCGCCCGCTTCCTTGAACGCCTTGGAGGCTAGGGAGCGTCGGGCGGGAGCAGGCGCTTGTAATCGCTGAGGAACTTGTCGATCGCCTTCGCGCCATCGGCGTCGGTGAGCGACCGCATGTTGGTCAGCATTGCGCGCGTGCCGGGCAGCTCCGTCATCAGCAGCCCCTTGCCGGCCTCCTCGCGGATCTCGCCCCCGTGCAGGACGAAGAGCAGCGCTAGCGCCCCGGCCGCTTCGGCGCGCACCTGCAGGCCGAGGCTGTGGGCCTTTGGGCCCATCGCGCGCCAGGCCCAACTCGAGCCCATCACGCCGAGGCTGCGCGCGATGGCGCGCAGGACCTCCGTCGGCTGCTGCTGCGTGGCGAGGCCGACGAGGTGCTGCGCGGTCGGCAGCGCGCGGACTTGACCGAGGCCAGCGATGGCGGCCAGACGAAGGGGATCGCCGGCCACGCTGTGGCGGATCAGAAGCGCGACGGCGGCGTCGGTGCCGATGCGGCCGATGGCCTCGCCGGCGAATCCCAAGGTCGCGGCGTCGCGGCGCACCCCGCGGAGCAGCACCGCCTCCACCCAAGGCAGGGCCCGGGTGTCGCGCGCAATGCCGATGGCCTGCAACAAGGCGTGGCCGAGGGCCCGCTTCTCGGCCTCGCTGGTGGCGAGCCCCGTCGGCTCCCGTAGCGCCAAGGCCTCGAGCATCGGCAGCAGGACGCCGGGTCCGAGGCGGCGCAGCTCGCGGCTGCAGTTCGGCACCGGGTTGCGGGCCACCCGGTAGCCGGCCTCGCTGCAGCCACGCACGGTGCGCAGCGCGTCAAAGGCGCCAGGGTTGGTGGCCTTGTAGGCGCGGATGTCGCGCTCAAGCGTCTGGACCTCGCCGGCTGGCAGAGACCGGCCGTCGATGGCCACGCCGCCTGCCGCGAGGGCAGGGGCCGCCGACAGCAGGGTGCCAAGGAACGCGAGCGCCTTGCCGCTGCGCCGCCAGTTCTTGCTGTCACTCATGGGGTTGCTCCTTGATCTTTCCGCCGGGATTCCGCTTCGCAGGACATGCGCCTTGAGGCGCGGCGCGCGGCGCGTTGCCGTGCGCGCTCACCGGCCCAGCGGCCACCAGGGCGTCGAGGCGGGCTCGCCCTCGGGGTTGGTGCCGCAATGCACCTCTCCGAGAGCGATGTGGTAGCTGGCGTAGTCGTCGACGTAGACCGTGGTCATGCCCTGGCCGTCGAGGCCGATGCCGTGCTTGGGGGTCGCCAGCTCGCCGTCGACGTAGATCTTGAACAGGTCGGCGCCATCGATGAGCGGTCCGAAGGGGTCGGCCATGACGATGGTGTTCGAGAAGACGAGCGCGTTGACCATGCCAGGCAGGTAGGCGACCTTGCCGCCGATGTCCTCGGTGAGCAGCGGGATTTCGACGATCTCGTCATCCTTGAACATCAGCTCGTCCACCAGCGTCACGCGTTGCCCTGCCGTCTCGACTTCGGCCTCTTGCGACCACTGCATCAGATCGACGTCGGCCAGCGTGGCCTCGATGCTGACCGCGGCGTCCTTGAGCTTGTCGGTCTTGGGGTCGTAATTCTTGAGGCCGACGAAGAACTTGACGGCGCCATTGCCCTTCTTGACTTGCTCCTCCAGGAGCTCCTTGCCGAGGGAGTCGGAGGCCATGAGCAACTTCCAGCCGCGGGGCGTCTGGGCCGGGACCCAGCTCGTGGTCTCGTCGATGTGGCCGACGGCAAGCCACGAGGTCTTCACCACGACGGAGGGGCCCTGGATCGCCTGCGCGTCGTAGAAAGCCTTGTACTCTGGCAGGGTCCCGGTGCCGTGAACGATGCGGCCGAGGGGGTAATTCTGGTCGCCGAGCACGAAGCCTGGCGCCAGGTCGTGGTTGCCGTAGGAGTCGTAGGTGCTGCCGGTTGGCTTCTTGTAGACCGTGAAGATCGCGGTGTTCGGACCGAGGTAGCGGCTGCGCAGGAACTCGATCGGCAGCCACTGCGCACCCGCCGCGCGGCCCCAGGGGCGGGCGTGGTGGGCGCGCATGCCGTGGGGCACGCCGCCAGGGCCGGGGATGGTCGTGTACCCGGTGTTGAACATGTCCTGGGTCCACTGGTCGTTCCACGTGCTGTAGGGCTTGTACTCGATGCCGGTGTTGGCGAGCGCCGACTTGATGCCCTTGACGAAGGTTTGGTAGTACGAGGCGGAATCGACGTGGTCGAACACATCGAGGTTGCCGAAGGTCATCCACGGCGCCACACGCAGCATGACCTCGTCGTGGCCGCTCGGAAGGGCCGCCGAGGCGACCGGCTTGCCGGCGGTGTCGGTCACGTCGAGCGAGAGGCTCACGGTGCCGTCCCATGATTTGGGGTCGGCGGACATGCGGAAGCGGCGGCCCTCGACGCCGAGTTCGACGCCGTCGCGCAGGTCGTTCGTGGTCAGCCCGGTGGCCTCGATGCTGGCGCACTGCGCCACGTCCTTGCAGACGGCGCTGGCGCCGAGCGCCAGCTTCCAGGTGCCGTCGCTGAGCCGGCGCCAGACGCGGACGTTCGGTCCGGCGACCGAGTCGAGGCCGAGGCGGGCGGTCGTTCCGTTGGGGGCGTCCTTCCAGGGTGCGATCTGGACGCGGGAGAGGTCGAGCTCGTCCTTGGCGCCATTGACCTGGAGGTCGTAAGCGTCCTCGAGGCCGTCTTCGTCGTCGTCGTCGAGGTTGGCCAAGAAAGAAGCGCCGGACTCGGCGGTGCCAACACCGCGGAAGGTGGCGTCGATCTTCGAGGTCAGGCTGAGGACGCCGTCGCGGTCGGCGTCGGTGACGAAGAAGGCGCCGACCGGGGCCTTGAAGGGCTCGGGCGTGGTGTCGATGGTGGCGTCTACAGCGGCGTCGGCGCCAGCGCCGGTGCCGTCGCCCGTGGCACCGTCGCCGCCTGCGCCGCCTGCGCCGCCGTCACCCGCCACGCCGTCCTGGCCGCCGGCGTCACCGCCGAGGTTCGTGGTCGGTGACGTGGTCGCGGTGCCGCAGCCAACGAGCGTCAAGACGGCCCAAAGTGCCATCAGCGCGCGGAGGTCGACAGCGACCGGCGCCCCGACAACCGCTGTCTTTGGCGCGAACCGTAGCCTTGTGGTGCGTGTCATCTGGCGTTCCCTCGGCGCGGGTCCCAGACAGCGGGACGGCCGCTCTGGTAGCAGTTCAGGGGTCCGACTGTCAAACCAGAACTGAGACGTCGCGCGTGCATGCGTACACGCCGTGTCGCGACTCCGGCCTGATCGGCGGCCCAACCGGGGCTGGTCGACCCCTGGGCGGTGCGCTAGCGTACGGGGCGTCGCTGCGGCGGATCTGCCCGACTGCCATCGGCGCTGCAGGGGCTGGCGCGTGATCAAGTACCTTGGCTCCAAGCGCGCGCTGCTGCCCGAGCTGAGCGCCGTCTTTGCGGCACTGCCTGAGGTCCGCAGCGTCCTCGACTTGTTCTCCGGCACCGCCCGCGTCGGCCACATGGCCAAGGGGCTCGGCCTCCGCGTCATCGCCAATGACCACAACGCCTATGCCGCGACCCTGGCGCGCTGCTACGTCGAGGCGGACGCCGAGGAGGTCGCCGACGCCGCGGCCAGGCTCATCGCCGAGCTCAACGGGCTGCCCGGCCGTGCGGGCTACTTCACCTCGACCTTCTGCGAACAGGCGCGCTACTTCCAGCCCAAAAACGGCGCCCGCGTCGACGCCATCCGCGACCAGATCGCAGCCTGGGGGCTGCCGCCGGCCCTGGAAGCCGTCTTGCTCGTCAGCTTGATGGAGGCCGCCGATCGGGTGGACTCGACCACCGGCGTCCAGATGGCCTACCTCAAGCAGTGGGCACCGCGGGCCCACAACGAGCTCTCGCTGCGCCTGCCCGCCGTGCTGCCACGCGCCGCCGCGGGTCGGGGCCTCTCCTTGCAGCTCGACGCCGCCGAGGCGGCTGCGCACGCCGCCGTCGCGCTCGGAGCTTTGGACGTCGCCTACCTCGACCCGCCCTACAACCAGCACAAATACCTCGGCAACTACCACATCTGGGAGACGCTGGTGCGCTGGGACGCGCCAGAGGTCTACGGCATCGCGTGCAAGCGCGTCGACTGTCGCAGCCGTGTCAGCGCCTACAACGGACGCGGCGCGGCGGCGCCGGCGCTCCGCGCGCTCATCGAGGCCGTGCCTGCCCGCCACCTCGTCGTGTCCTTCAGTGACGAGGGCTACATCTCAGCGGAAGACCTGGCGGCGATGTTGGCCGGGCGCGGCGAGGTGCTGGTGCTCGAGGTGGACTTCAAGCGCTACGTCGGGGCGCAGATTGGCATCCACAACCCCAAGGGCGAGAAGGTCGGCAAGGTCAGCCACTTGCGAAACCGCGAGCGGATCTTCATCGCCACCGAGGACGCGGGCCGGGTGCGGCGCGCGCTCGCCACATCGACGGCGGCGGGGCCCCGTCTGGTCGAGGACGCCTAGCAAGCTGGCGGAGACCCGTTCAGGGGCGCTGGGGGGCCGCGGTGGCCCGCATCCCTGGCGCGCAATCGAGCCCGTCGCGCCAAGTGCGCTTGCCGTCGTCCGCGACTGGCGGGGCGGTAGCTTGTCGGATTTGCAGGCGAAAGCGGGCCCGGGTCGAGGGGCTTGGGTTCAGCCATTGTCGAACGGAGGAGCGTCTAGCGGCGCCTCGACGGGCGGCTGGGCCAGCCAGCGCCGCAGAGGGCGGGGCAGCTTCTCGATCGCGGTGTCGCTGGCCTCGGCGAGTGGCGCGGCCGACTTGGTCATCCAGTGCAAGACGGGCCCCTGCGCGTCGGGCAGCAGCGCCAGCATGCCGGCCGCGGATCGGGCCGTGTAGACGAGGTCGAGCAAGGGCGGCCGCTCGAGGTCTGGGCGCTGCGCCGCCAGCTCCGTCGCCTCTTGGAAGAGGCGCCGCGCCGCCTCGCCGCTCGGGGAGGGGTGCCCGTAGCCGGCGCCGTTGTGGTGGCTATCGACGCGGAGGCCCCGGCGCAGCGCGCTGGCGTCGATGCGATCGGCGACGCCGCTGTCGGCACCCAGCGAGTTGCGCAGCAGGCGGAGGGTGGCGCGGGCCAGCAAGGCGATCATCGGGGCGCTGGCGAAAGGGTTGGGCGCCACAGGTACGGCGACGAGCTGCGGCGGGCGGCGCCAGCCGATCTCCAGCGCTGCCGCCAGGTGCAAGCCCACCAGCAAGCCGGCGGCGGTGGCGGTGCTGCCGGCGGTCACGACGACATGGGCAGGGGCCGGCAATTCGCCACGCGCGACTTGGGCCGCGAGCTCAAGCGCCGCCGAGACGTGACCGAGGGCGCCGAGGGGGATGGCGCCGCCGGGCGTCATCACCACCTCAGCCGGGTCGCTGAGCAAGCGCACGGCGGCGGCAGGGCGCAGCAGCCAGTGCCCAGCCGTAGAGATCATGCAGGTCGTTGCGGCGAGGGCCCGCAGGTTGGCATGGGCTGTCGCGGTCGCCGGTTGAGGCACCAAGATGGCACCCGAATCCAGGCCGGCGCGGGCGGCGTGGACGGCTGTCGCCAGGGCGTGGTTGCTGCCGTAGGCGCCGGTGGCCCAGATCCGCCGCCGCCCACGTGCCAGCGCGCGGCCGAAATGGCCTTCAATCGTGCGAACTTTGTTGCCACCGTAGTGGGGCGAGGTCAGGTCCTCGCGCTTGGCCCAGAGCTCGACGCCGCGCGGGTTGCCATGGCCGGGGGCGGCCGCCGGTAGGTGCAGTCGGCTGACGGGTGTCGGATACGCGCCGAGTACCACCCAGGGCAGCACCTCGGCGAGGCGGGGAAAGCGGAGGAAGAGCTCGAGCTGGCCGGCCACCGGGTCGCGCAGGACCGACGGCGTTGCGGCGAGCGAGTCCATGGAATCTAGAGCGTGCCCGCCCGCTGCGCAGTTTGGCCCCGCCCTGTCGTCATCGGCAAGCATCTGCGATCCCAGCCGCGCGGGCGCCGTGGCACAGCCATCGTCAGATGTTGAGGGCCCGCCCGAGCGATGCCAGCGCCGCCTCGCGCGTCACCTCCGACAGCGTCGGGTGGGCGTGGCAGACACGGGCGATGTCCTCTGCCGATGCAGAGAACGCCATCGCCAAGGCGGCCTCGGCGATGAGCTCGCCGACCCGCGCCCCGATGGCGTGGACGCCGAGTATGCGGTCGGTCTCGGCGTGGGCGAGCAGCTTGACGAAGCCGTCGGTGGCGGCCATGCCGCGGGCGCGGCCGTTGGCGATGAAGGGGAAGCTGCCTTTGCGGTAGGGGACACCGGCCGCCTGCAGCTGCTCCTCGGTCTGGCCGACGCACGCGACCTCGGGGTCGGTGTAGACCACGCCGGGGACCAGCGCGAGGTCGACGTGGCCGTAGCCCGTGACGAGGTATTCGGCGACGGCGACGCCCTCTTCCTCGGCCTTGTGGGCCAGCATCGGTCCGGCGATGAGGTCGCCGATCGCGAAGACGCCGGGCACCGCTGACTGCATGTGGGCGTCGACGGGCACCCGGCCGCGGGCATCGCAAGCCAGCCCGACCGTCTCGAGGCCGAGCCCATCGGTGTACGGTTTGCGGCCAACGGCGACCAGCAGACGGTCGCAGCGCAGGGGCTCGTGGCCCTTGGCCTCGACGACGACCTCTTCGCCTTCGACGTGGGCGCCGGTCACCTGCACGCCGTAGCGCAGGTCGAGGCCCTGCTTCTTGAAGAGTTTGGCGGCGGCGGACCGCAGCTCACCGTCCATGCCGGGCAACGGCCCATCGGCGTATTCGAGGACGGTCACGGCGCTGCCGAGGCGTCGCCAAACCGAGCCGAGCTCGAGCCCGATGACGCCAGCGCCGATGACGATGAGGCGCGGCGGCACCGCCGACCATGCCAGGGCCTCGGTCGAGCCGCCGATGCGGTCGCCGTCGAGCGCCAACCCGGGCAGCGTCGCGACCGTCGAGCCCGTCGCCAGCACGACCTTGCCGGCTGTCACCTTCGTCGCTGCGCCTTCGGCTGGCTTCACGACGACGACGAAATCGCCGGCGCCATCGCGCCCTTGCAGGCTGCCCTTGCCGCCGAGGCGGGTGACGCCGTTCTTCTTGAAGAGCCCTTCGATGCCGCCGGCCATGGCCCGGACGACGCGATCTTTGCGCTGCATCATCTTGGCGAGGTCGAGGGAGACGCCGTCGACGCGCACGCCATGGTCGGCGAAGTGGGTGCGCGCGGCCTCGTAGTGCTCGGAGGACTCGAGCAGGGCCTTGGACGGGATGCAGCCGACGCGCAAGCAGGTGCCGCCGAGTTGCTTCTCGACCTCGACGCAGGCGACGCGTAGGCCGAGCTGCGCGGCTCGAATTGCGCCGACGTAGCCGCCGGGGCCGCCTCCGATGAAAATGACGTCAAAGCGCGCCGGGGCGACATTCGCATCCGGGGCGGTGGCGGGAGCGGCGGCGGACATGGGGTCTCCAGCGATGTCGGGCGACGGGGAGGACACCGGTTCTGGCAAAGCGCGGTGGTCGCAAAGGCGCGGTCTGTGGCCGGAGGCGGCGGATCAGATCTCGAGCAGCATGCGCTCAGGGGCCTCGCAGCACTCCTTGATGCGCTTGAGGAAGGTCACCGAGCCGCGGCCATCGACGATGCGGTGGTCGTAGGACAAAGCGATGTACATCATCGGCCGCAGCACCACCTGGCCATGGAGGCCGATGGGGCGCTCGATGATGTTGTGCATGCCGAGGATTCCCGACTGCGGGGGGTTCAGGATGGGCGTCGACATCATGGAGCCATAGACGCCGCCGTTGCTGACGGTGAAGGTGCCGCCGCTGAGATCGTCGAGCGAGAGCTTGTTGTCCTTGGCGCGGCGACCGAAGTCGGCAATCTGCAACTCGATCTCGGCGAAGCTCAAGCGCTCGGCGTTGCGCAGGATCGGCACCACGAGGCCCTTGCCGCCACCGACGGCGACGCCGATGTCGCAGTAGCCCTTGTAGACCAGGTTGTCGCCGCGCACTTCGGCGTTGATCTCGGGCACCAAACGCAGCGCATCGACAGCCGCTTTGACGAAGAACGACATCAGGCCAAGCTTGACGCCGTACTTGGCGACGAACGCCTCCTGGTGGCGCTTACGCAGCTCGAGGATCGCCGTCATGTCCACTTCGTTGAAGGTGGTCAGCGTCGCGGTCGTCTGCTGGCTCTGCACGAGGCGCTCGGCGATGCGCTTGCGCAGTGAGGTCATCGCTACGACCTCTTCGTGGCGGCTGCCCATCGCGGCCGACCCAGCGGCGACGGGGACGGGTGCGGCGGCGGGGGCCGCGACAGCGGGCGCCGGGGCTGGCGTCGCGGCACGGCTCGCTGCGACCGCCCGCTCGGCGTCCTCCTTGAGGACCCGGCCATCTTTGCCCGTGCCGCTGGCGCTCGTCGCAGCCAGGCCGGCTTCCCCCAGCACGCGCGCCGCAGCCGGCATCACCACGGGCGCCGCCGGCGCAACGACCGCCACGGGCGTGGCGCTCACGGGGGTGCTCGGCGCGGTCGCCGCAGCCGGCCGTGCCGCGGCGGTGTCGATGGTGCCGATGGCTTCGCCGACTGCGGCGGTGGCGCCGTCGGCTTTGGCGATGGCGCGGAGGACGCCAGCCGCTGGGGCGGGGACGTCGGTGCTGACCTTGTCGGTGTCGATGGCGACGACCGGCTCGTCTGCCTCGACGAAGGCGCCGACGGGCTTGAGCCAGCGAGCGATGATGACCTCGGTGATGGACTCACCGACCGAAGGGACAACGATAGAGACGCTCATGGTGGGCTCCAAGGCGGGTCGCAGCGGCTCGGCGCTGGCGCCGGTGAGTGGCGGCGACCCTCAGTGCATGCACGCGATGGGGTGGTCGGAGAAGGCGCCCTCGACGACGTGGCGCTGCTCGATCTCGTGGCTGGCCTTGCTGCCGGTGGCGGGGCTCGAGGACTCGGGGCGCGTCACCCGCGTCATGTTTAGCTGGCCCATGAGCTTGCCGCCGAGGCGGAAGCGCATGAAGACGAACGCGCCCATGTTGACGGGCTCTTCTTGCACCCAGCGCGCCTCGTTGGCGTTGGGGTAGCGGTTCAACGCCGCCTTGAGCTCGTCGTCGGCGACCGGGTAGAGCTGCTCGATGCGGACGATGGCGTGGTCCATGGCACCCCGCCGCGCCCGCTCGGCGTGCAGGTCGTAGTAGACCTTGCCGGTGCAGAGCAGCACGCGGCGAACCGCCACAGGATCGACCTCGGCGTCGTCGATGACCGGCTGGAACTGCCCACTCGCCAGGTCTTGCAGCGTGGAGACGGCCGCTGGGCTGCGCAGCAGGCTCTTGGGCGTCATGATCACGAGCGGCTTGCGCAGCGCCGACCGCTGCTGACGTCGCAGCGCGTGATAGATCTGGGCCGGCGTGGTCAGGTTCATGACGAAGGTGTTGTCTTCGGACGCCAACGTCAGGAATCGCTCCAGGCGAGCGCTGCTATGCTCGGGCCCCTGACCCTCGAAACCGTGCGGCAGCAGCAGGACCAGGCCCGACAGGCGGCCCCACTTGTCCTCGCCGCTGGTCAGGAACTGGTCGATGATGACCTGGGCTCCGTTGACGAAGTCGCCGAACTGCGCCTCCCAGATGGTCAAGGCGTCGGGCCACTCCAGCGAGTAGCCGTAGTCGAAGGCGAGGACGCCACACTCCGAGAGCGGCGAGTCGTAGACGCAGAAACGCGCCTGATCTGGGCTCAGGTGGTCGAGCGCCACGTAGGGGCGACCGTCGCGCTGGTCGTGCCAAACGGCGTGGCGGTGGGCGAACGTGCCGCGTCCGGCGTCCTGACCCGACAGGCGGACCAGCGTGCCCTCGGTGACCAGCGTCGCGAAGGCCAGCGCCTCGCCGGCGGCCCAGTCGAGCGGACGCCGCCCCTCGGCCATCTCGACGCGCTGCTGCAAGATGCGCTCGAGCTTCTTGTTGATCTGCAGATCTTCAGGGACCCGCGTCGTCGCCGTCAGGAGCTGCTGCAGCACCGCCTCAGGCAGGCGGGTGTCGGGCTCCTCGGCCAGGCGCCAGTAGCCGCCGTGGTAGCGGCTCCAGATGCGGTCGAGCTCGACCTGGCGCTGGCCGCGTGCGCCTGGCCGGCCGAGCGAGAGCGGCATCGCCGATCCCTCGGGGGAGGTGTCGCCGAGCGCGCGGGTGCGGCTGTGACTGGCTTCAAGGCGCGACCGGCACTCGTTCTCGATGAGCTTGGCCTCCTCGGCGTCGATGTGCCCGAGCGGCAGGAGGTTCTTGACGAAGCTCTCGCGCACGGTCGGCTGGCGATCGACCCACTGGTACATCACCGGCTGGGTGAAACGCGGCTCATCGCCCTCGTTGTGGCCGTAGCGGCGGTAGCAGTACATGTCGATGACGACGTCGCGGTGGAAGCGCGCCCGGAACTCGAGCGCCACCTGGACGGTCTGCGCCACGGCGTCGGGGTGCTCGCCGTTGACGTGGAAGATCGGGATTTCGAGCATCTTCGCTACGTCGGTGGCGTAGGCGGAGGAGCGCGACGACTCGGGCGGCGTGGTGAAGCCGACCTGGTTGTTGACGATGATGTGCAGGGTGCCGCCCGTGCTGTAGCCGGGCAGCTGGCTCATGTTGAGCGACTCTTGCACGACGCCCTGGCCGGCAAACGCGGCGTCGCCGTGGATGACGATGCCGAGCACGCCGTCGCGGGAGCTGTCGCCGTGGCGCTCCTGCTTGCCTCGGACGCGGCCCTGCACCACTGGGCCGACGAACTCGAGGTGGCTCGGGTTGAACGCAAGCGAGAGGTGGACCAAAGTGCCGCTCTCGGTCTGCCGCAGCGAGTCGAAGCCTGCGTGGTACTTGACGTCGCCGCCGCCGATGAAGGCGTGCGGGTCCTTGTCCTCAAACTCCTCGAAGATCTGCTCCGGCCGCTTGCCGAGGATGTTGGCGAGCACGTTGAGCCGACCGCGGTGCGCCATGCCGATGACGATGTGGTCCGCGCCGTGGGCCGCCGCCTCCTCGATGGCGAGGTCGAGGAGCGGAAGCAGGCTCTCGCCGCCCTCGAGCGAGAATCGCTTGGCGCCCAGGTACTTCTTGTGAATGAACGTCTCGAAGAGCTCCGCTTCGGTCAGCTTGCGCAAGATGCGCCGCTGTTCGGCGGCGCTGAGCACGCGCCGGTTCTCGCTGTCCTCCATGCGCTGCTGCAGCCAAGCCTGCACCTGCAAGTCGTCGATGTGCATGTACTGCACGCCGACGTGCCGGCAATAGGTGTTGTGCAGGCGCTGGACGATGCGGCGCAGGGTGAGCACGGGCGCGCCGGGCATGGTGCGGCTGGAGAAGGGCTGGTCGAGGTCGTCTTCCGAGAGTCCGTAGTGGCCGATCTCCAGCTCTGGGTGCTGCTTGCGGCCGCGACCGAGCGGATCGAGCTCGGCGATGGCGTGGCCGCGGACGCGGAAGGCGCGGACGAGCTGGTCGACACGTTCCTGGCGGGCGTTGCTCTCGCGCAGCCGCTTGGTCACGACGTGAAAGAGGTTGCGGGCCAGCGCGCCGTGGCGGTCGAGCAGGTCGTCGAGCGCCGAGCTCGGCAGCTTCAGCAGCGAGGTGTCTTCGAGCGCGATGGCGTCGGCGGAGCGAGGCAGCTGGTCCATGATCGCCAGCTCGCCGACCACTTCGCCGGGCCCCAACGTCGCGATCTCGACGGTGTTGCGCACCACCCGCATCCGGCCGTGGACGATGACGTACATGCCATCGCCGGGATCGCCGGCGCGGAACAAGGCTTCGCCGCGCGCGACCTCGACGTCGGTGGCGATGTCGGCGACCAGCTCCATCTCATTGGCGCGCAGGCGCTGAAAAAGCTGGAGCTTCTCGAGGTAGGGCACCCGCTGGCGCGCCTTCTCGGGGAAGCGCAGCTTGGGCGTCGCGACCGCGGCCTCCGCCGCCGACAACCGACGCAGAGAGCCGCCCGCCGGGGCGTGAAAAAGCGACGGCGCCGCGAAGCTCGGCCCGAGCTGCACGCTGCCATTGCGCGGACCGGGGGTGGCTGCATCGAGCGCGGCGAAGTAGGCGTGCCAGTCAGCGCCGACGCTTCCGGGATCGCGCTGCCACTGCTCGTAGAGGGACTCGACAAAGCCGAGGCTCTCGGGCGACAGCGGGCCTATCGGGCCTGCGGATGGGGTCGTGGCGACTGGATCGGGCGGGGTCGGCATGGCGGCTGGGTCCTTGCGCTCGCTGACGGCGGGTTCGGGCCCGCGCCGGGGCGCGAGGATGATGGATGCCGGGCGGGTTGTCGAGGATGCGGGGCGGTCCATGACGTCGGCCGCGGCGGGGGTTCCGTCGGCGAGACCTCGACCCACCGGCGCAGGAGCGAAGCCGCGGCTGCGCCCTGAGCGGGCGGCGGTGGGGACCCTCTTTTCAGGTCATCAGGGCCCAAAACGCCTTTGGCGGCTCGGCCTCAAAGGTGATCTCGGCGCCGCTGCGCGGGTGCCGCACGGTCAGCAGGCGTGCGTGGAGGCCGAGGCGCTCGCTGCCGTGACCGCCGCCGCCGCCGTAACGGGCATCGCCGACGACAGGGTGACCGAGCCAGGCCAGGTGGACACGAATTTGGTGCTTGCGGCCTGAGTCGAGCGCGACGTCGAGGAGGGTTCGCCGTTGCGAGGTACGGGCGATGGCGAATTCGGTGCGCGCCGGGCGGGCGTCCTTGCCGGCTCCCACCCGCACGAACAGGCCCTGGTCTTCCCACAGCGGCTGATCGACGACGGGCGCGATGGCGCGCAGCTGGCCTTCGACGATCGCATAGTAGCGCTTGTTGGCGAGGTGCCAGTTGGCCTGCGTCGCTTCGCGTTGGTCGTGGCTGCGGGCAAAAAGCATGACGCCGGAGGTCTCGCGATCGAGGCGATTGACCGGCCACAGCCGCTCGTTGGGCCCGAGCAAGGCACGCACCCGAGCCAGGGCCGTGTCGGAGGTTTCGCGTCCGGTCGAGACGGCGAGCAGGCCCGCCGGTTTGTCGATGGCGACCAGATCGTCGTCGCGATAGAGCAGGACGATGCCGGCCGCAGCGGAGCGAGTGTCGGGGCCCCGGCTGCGTGCCCCCCGCGCGCTTGGCGGTGGCGCGTCGTGGATCAGGACCTTGTCGCCGGGCTTCAGCGGATGATCAGCGCGCTGCACGGACACACCGTTGACCTCGACGGCGCCCGCACGCAGCCGCTCGCGCAGCGTGCTGGTGCGCCAGGTCTGCAGGCGCTGCTGCAAGGTAGGCAGCAGCGCACCGGGGTCGAGGATGGCGAGCCGCTCTGACATCAGGCGTCCTCAGGTTGGACTCAGCGAAATGAGCGCGCCCTCGCCCCTAACCCCACTGGTCCAACGAGCGCCTGTACAGCCCCGTTGGGGAGGCCTTGCTGCGCTTTTTGCCCTGGGCCAGCAAGGTCGCCACCAGCGCGGGGCTGTGCGCGACGCGTCCTGCAGGCAGGTCGAGCTGCACGGCGCTGACGCGCAGCAGCGGAAAGTCGACGAGATTGCCGCTGCGGTCCTTGGCCTGGTAGGTGCCGCGCGCCAGGGTCTCCTCATCGTAGAAGCGCCTGACATCGTGGGCGAAGCGCTGCAAAATCCAGGCAGTGACCTGCTCCGCAGAGTCGCCAGGCTCGCGCAAACAGGCGAAGAAGTCGTCGCCGCCGACATGGCCGACGAAGCAGCCTGGACGATCGCTCAATTGCCGGAGAGCGCTGGCAAAATCGGCGATGGCCTCGTCGCCGACAGCGAACCCGAAGCCGTCGTTGAAGGGCTTGAAGTTGTCGAAGTCGAAATAGACGAGCGAGACGTCGCGGTCGACGTCGTTGAGCGCCGAGGCCACTTGCTGCTCGATGCTGCGGTTGCCGGGGAGCCGCGTCAGCGGATTCTGGTCGCGCGCGGCGGTCCGAGCCTCTTCCGATGTCGTGTTGGCGCGGCGAATGTTCTGGACGAGCAGGTGGAGCAGCTCGGAGACGAAGGGATCGCAGCGCTCCATCTTCGCGTCGAAGGTGACCTTGGGCACCTGGATGAGCACGGTCTGCTCGGCGGCGGTTGCGTTCGCGGTGCGCGGGCTGCCGTCGATGAGGGCCATCTCGCCAAAAATGTCGCCGGGGCCGACCGTCGTCAGGACGACCTCCTCGCCCTCACGCAGCCGCCACAGGCGCACAGCGCCGCGGTCGACGAGGTACATGCCGTCAGCGGGTGCACCCTCGTGGAAGATCACGTGCCCTGGCGGCACCAGGACCGGCCGCAGACCACTGTCGTCGATCGTCTGCTCGAAGCGCTTCTGATTCACGACACGCAGCTCCTATCGCGCGCGGCATCGCATCGGGCGCCGCGGCTCGCTGCGCCGGTATCGCCCAAGTCGACGTCGCCGTCGACCCTTGTGTCATCCCAGCCCACAAAGCGGCGCCCAGACGAGAGCCCTGCGCCGCGCTTGCACCAACGCCATGGCGCACCCATGCTCGGTGAGTCGCGGCATCGACCCGCCTGGCGCGCCAGAGGCCTGCAGGGCGCCGCCGCGAGGCCAGGGGCAAGGACCTGCCGCGCCGCCCCTGTCCAGATGCCGCCGCTGCGCAGGCGTGGGAGAACAAGCGATGACGCGCCCAACCACTGACCTGCACACGCCCACGCCGTGGCCGCGCGCGCTGCGCAGCTCAGCAGCGATGCTGCGCTCACCGTCGCGATCGCTGGCGGTCTCTCTGCCGTTGTGGCTCGGCCTGGTCGTCGCCTGTGGCAAACCGACAACGCCGCAAAATACGGCCAAGGCCGATGCGTCGTTCGGTGACACCGCCGCCGCCGCAGGTGACGGCGCCGGCGCTGACGCCCACAAGGGCTGTGCTCCCGCGCACGTCGCTGCAGGCGCGGTGCGGGCACGCTCCCTGGTCTGCGCAGATGACCTCCCGCACGGGCGGATGGCGTCGGCGCGCGTCGGCGATCTGGTCCTCGAGAACGCCCGCGCCCGCTTCGTCATCCGCAAGGGCCCGCACGGCCACGCCATGGCGGGCTTGCTCGGCGGCAACGTGGTCGATGCAGTCGCCCTGGACGGTGCCGGCGGCCAAATCGGCGTCGATCAGCTGCGCGAATGGGTCCCGGCGGCGGGCTTCCATCTTGTGACGCCTGAGCAGCTAGAGGTGACGAACGACGGCGGCAGCGCCGACGCCGAGGGCCCATTGGCGGTGGTGCGGGTGCGGGGCAAGTTGGCGCCTTTCCCGGTGGTCGTCGCCGCGATCCCACTGCAAGCGCCAGCAGCGACCGTCGAGCACGAGTACGTGCTGCGGCCGGACAGCACCCGGCTGGAGATCCGCACCACGGTCGTGCCGAGCAACCCCAAGGGCGACAGCATCGTGGTGGCGGACGCCACGCTGTGGGGCGGCGGCGTCGACCTGTACCGACCCGGCAAGGGCGACGGCCACAACGACCTGCCGACGCCGACCCAGGTCAAGTCGCTCGGCCTGGCCCCCGTGGACACGGACCCGCTGACCTTGCCTTGCGCGGTGGCGTTCGTCGGCAAGGTCTCGAGCGTGGACGCCGGCGGCATCCTCGCCTTCGTCCAGACCGACGCCAAGGTCCCGGCCGAGGGTCGCGTATTTCGGCGCTTTCTCGTCGCAGGCGGCGACAACGGCCCCGACCTGGCGGCAGCCATGGCGACCGCTGGCGAGGCGGTGGGCCTCGAATACGGGACGCTGAAGGGCAAAGTGACCGGCATGTGGGCGGGCGTCGAGGTCGAGGTCTTGGGCCCAAAGTCGGCGCCCCTGACGCGCTGCCGGCCCGACGCCGCGGGCTCGTATCGCTGCAGGGTGCCGGTCGACGCGGTCGCGGCCCGCGCCATCTGGCTCGGCAATGGCAATGGCCAGTCCGGCGGCGCCGGGCAGGCGGCGAACGCTGCGGGCTCTCCGGTGCAGGTCGCGGTCGGCGGCGAGGCGACGCTCGATCTCTCCGCGCCCGTACCGGCCCGCCTGCAGGCGACGGTCAAAGACAAAGCCGGCTCGGGTCTACCTTTCCAACTCATCGCACAGCCGCAAGGCGACATCGCCGCGGTCGGCAGCCGAACCTTTGTCGACGCCGACGGCGCCGCGACATTTGAGCTCCCCGCCGGCACCTGGAAGCTGTGGCTCCACCACGGACCGGAGTTTTCGCTCCACGAGGCCGAGGTGCAGCTTGCGACCGGCAAGGTGACCACGGTCAGCGCGACACTCGAGCGCGTGCTCGAGACCGACGGCTGGATTGCCGGCGATTTCCACATCCACGCCGAGCACAGCGCCGACAGCACCGTCCCCAACCGCCAGCGCCTCATCGACGCCGCAGCGGCCGGCATTGAGTACGCCGTGGCCTCGGACCACGACTTCATCACCGACTACAGCGTCTTTCTGGCCGAGGCGGGCCTCGAGGGGAAGCTGACGGTGGCGAGCGGCGTCGAGGTGAGCACGGTGGCGCTTGGCCACCACAACGTGTGGCCGCTGGTGACGCAGCCGGACCTGGCCGGCAATGGCGCGCCCGACTGGTTCGGCAAGGACCCCAAGGCGTTGCAAGAGACGCTGCGCGGCGACGATGCGAAGCGGGTGGTGCAGGTCAATCACGCCCGCGGCAGCCAGTCGTACTTCGGCGGCATCGGCCTCAGCCCGCAGACCGACGTTGCGCTTCTGGCTTTTGACGCCATCGAGCTGCTCAACGGCAAGCGCATGGGCGACACCGAGGAGGTGCTCGCCGACTGGTTCGGCCTGCTGTTGCGGGGCCTCTCCATCACGGTGACCGCCAACAGCGACACCCACGGCCTCAGCTCGGGGAGCGGCGGCGTGCGCACCTATGTCTACGTGGGGCGCGACGACGCCCTGCAGCCCAAGGACGTCCAGGGCAAGTTCAAGGCCGCCGAAGCAGACATCGCCCTGCGCGCCGGCAAGGCGGTCGCGAGCGCCGGGCCGTTGCTGACGCTGGAGCTGGACACGGGCGCGACCAAGGCCGGAATCGGCGAAGCGCTCATCACCGCCAAGACCGAGATGACGGTGCGAGCGCGCCTGCAGGCCCCGGCGTGGATGCCGCTCGGCAGCCTCGAGCTCTACCGCGACGGCGTCATGGTGCACAGCGTCGATGTCGCCGGCACCTCGGTCGAGGCCGGGCGACGCCTCGCGGTGGTCGACCTAAAGGCGACACCCAAGACGCAAGGCTGGTGGGTGGCGCTGCACCGCCCCAAGGGCAAAGGCAGCAGCCCGGTGGTCGACAAGGACCCGTGGGCCGTGACCAATCCGGTCTATGAAGGCGTCGTGCCGCCTTGACCCTGGCCGGTGCGCCAGCGACACTCGCCGCCCCTACGCGGGTCGCGCGCGGGCGGGAGGGGCACGATGAGCAAGCGGACCGGACTGCTGTTGGGCGGCACCAAGATGGTGGAGCGGCACCTGCGCCGCGCCCTGCCGACCGACACAGAGATGATCGAGGTGCGCTCCATCGAGGCGGCCATGAAGCGGCTGGACGAGGAGGAGGTCACGGTCCTCGTCTTCGGCCCGACCCTGCGCCGCAGCTTGGCCCTGGTCACGACCCTGCGCAGCGACGGCAAGACCGCGACCTTGCCCTTGGTCGTCGTCTACCGTGACGACCAGCGCACCGAAGTCAGCCGCCATCTCGAGGGCAAGTACAAGGCCGATGCCTACGTCATCCAGAGCCGCGCCCAGCGCGACCTGGAGCCTGCGATCGCCGCAGCGCTCAAGGGCGGCGGGGCTGCCGGCGACCTGCACGTCGCATCGGAGCACCTCGAGGCCCTGCCCTTCGGCGCCGTCAGCGCGCTGACCCAAGACGTCAGCAGCCTGGCGCACGCGGTTCAATTCCCGCAGGTCGACAGCACGCTGGAGTTGGACGCCATCGACCTCGAGGAGATCGGCACCGACGACCCCTCGGATTCAGCGACCCAGATGATGGATGTTCTCGAATTTGAGGATGATCTCGAAGAGGTCCCAGCCGACGACGAAGAAGAAGACGCCGTGCTAGAGCTCTCCGAGGCCGACTTTGTCGCGACGACCGGCGACAATCAGGTGCTGACGACGCAGACCCGCACCGACGGCGACTTCTTGCCCGAGGCGCTGCCGCTCGAGGAGTTGGACAGCGAGCTGCTCGCCGCCGGGGAGGACGACGTGCCCCAAGCCCAGACCCCGACGGCAGCGGCCACGGCGGAGCCAGCCGAGGCCGACGCCGACGAGCTGCTGATGGACGATGACGTCGAGGACCTCGAGTCCGCTGTCGAGGACGCCTCCGCACCCGACGACTTTGCGACAGACAGCGAGGCAGAGGCGTTGGAAGACGACGCCTCGATCCTGGAAGATCTCGATGACATCGAGGAGCTCGCAGAGATCGAACCGTTCGAGGTCTCGACGGTGACGGATATCGCCAGCCATGGCGACAGCGGCGACGGTGGTGACGGGATCGCCGGCCTCGCCATCGACATCGAAGCCGAACTCGAAGACGCCGGTGACCTCGAAGCCGAGGCGATCGACGCTGAGGATTTGGCGGCCGAGGAGGTCGAGGCTGAAGACGTCAGCGCAGAGGACGTCAGCGCAGAGGACGTCAGCGCAGAGGACGTCAGCGCAGAGGACGTCAGCCCAGAGGACGTCAGCCCAGAGGACGTCAGCGCAGAGGACGTCAGCGCAGAGGACGTCAGCGCAGAGGACGTCAGCGCAGAGGACGTCAGCGCCGAGGACGTCAGCGCCGAGGACGTCAGCGCCGACGTGGTCGAGGACCTCAAGGCCGCTCCCGTAGCGGGCAGCGGCAGCGGCGCCCAAGCGGTGTCGCCAGCGAGCGCCGACGCATCGCAGGCGCAGGCCGGCGGTGCGGCCCAGTCGAGTGCACGGCCACAGCGACAGATCTCGTCGAGCGGCCTGTTGAGCTCGAATCTGAGCGAACTGTCGTCGCTTATCGAGAAGCTCCAGACCGCTTTGACCGATATCGAGCGGCTGGAAGGCGAGAACGCGGCGCTTCGCCAGTCGCTGGCTGACAAGGCGACGTCGCAAGCCAGTGGCGAGCAGCTCGAGGCGGCGCGGGCGCGCGCAATCGCGGCGGAGACCGCCGCGGCAACGGCGACTGCGCGCGCACACTCGGCGGAGGAGGCCGCTCAGGCCTCCTCCGCCGCGCGCGCCGCCAGCGAAGGCGAGCTCGCCGCAGCGCAGCTGTCGCTCGCCGACGCCAAGGCCGCGCTCTCGGCCGCCAAGGCCGCAGGCGAAGCCGCCGAGGCCCGCGTAGTTGAGCTCCAAGCCGCCGCTGAGGCGCGAACCGCGGCGCTGGCCGGGGCGCGCGACCTGTTGATGCAGGCTGCCAGCCGCCTCGGCGCCTGAGTCGAGACGATGGCCGAAGCGCCGCTGCCTGACGCCGCGCGCGCGGCCCTCCGCCGCCTCGGCATCGAGCGACTGATGGGGGCGTTGCCACGCACGTCTGCGGCCGCGGGCGTGGCGCTGCTCGGCGCAGCCGGTGCGCTGCACCAGCTCGGTTGGCCACGTAGCTTCGCCGCCCGGATTCCGATCGATCGCGATGGCGCGCCCCTGCCCTGGTTCACCTATCCGGCCATCGCACTGCTGGCACCGCGGCTTCGACCCACGCTCCGCGTCTTCGAATACGGCGCCGGCAACTCGACGCGCTGGTGGGCGGCGCGGGTCGCTACCGTCCGCAGCGTTGAGCACGACGAGGCTTGGGTGGCGCGACTGCGCGCCGATCTGCCGAACAACGCACGGGTGGAGTTCCAGCCACTGCAAGGCAGCGATGGCGGTGAGCGCTATGTCAGCGCGGCGGGCCGCTGTGCAGAGGCGGAGGGCGCAGCCTTCGACGTCGTGGTCATCGATGGCCGGGAACGCAACCGCTGCGTGCCGGCGACGCTTCGGGCCCTCTCGGCGGGCGGTGTCGTCGTTTGGGACAACAGCGAGCGGCCACGCTACGAGCCAGGCTTGGCGTCGCTGGCCGGTGCGGGCTTCCGGCGCATCGATCTGCACGGCCTCGGACCCGTCAACCCTTATGGCTGGTGCACGAGCGTGCTGTACCGCGACGGCAACGTCTTCGGTCTATGATCGCTGGGGGCTGCAGTCGGGCAATGGGCGGCTTCTACTCGTAGACCATCCAGAGCGGCCCGGGGAAGAGCCACGACAGGCCCTCTTGCAGCCGGTCGCGCCAGTTCTCCCAATTGTGGCCGTCGCGGGCTTCTGTGTAGCGCACCGCGATGCCGATTCGCTGCAGGAACGGCACCATCGAACGGTTCTCGTAGATCAGCGACTCGTACTGGCCGCACGAGAGGAAGGCGCGCGCCACCGGCTGGCCGGGCTTCTCGCGGAAAGCATTGACGAAGCGGACCACGGGGTCGAAGGCCGGCCCGCGCTTGTGGTTGCCGATGTCGGTGAACGCGAAGCTGCCGGACTGCGACAGGATACCGCCGAAGAGCCCGGGGTAGCGCCAGGCCACCGAGAGCGAGGCGACGCCGCCAAACGAAGCGCCCATGAGCACGCGTGAGGCGGGGTCGGGAAAGAGCGGAAAGCGCGCCTCAAGCAACGGCAGCACGGTCTCAGCGATGAAGGAGGTGTGCCGATCGTCGTTGGGATACTCGACCAGGCGGTTGCCGGGGTGGGTGAGCGCCACGATGAGGGGTTGCACCTCGCCGCGGTGGATCAAGTTGTCGAGGACGGCCTGCAAAGCCGCGAACCGCAGGTAGTCTCCGCCGTCGTGAACCACCAGGAGCGGGTAGCGGCGCGAGGGTCGAAAGCGGGCGGGTGTGTAGACCGTGACCCGCCGCGGCTCGCCAAAGGGCGTCTCGGCGATTTCGATGTCTTGCAAGGTCCCGCAGCGCGCTTCAGGGTCGGCTTGGACCCAGTCCGGTACCTGGTAGCCGTCCGTGGCACAGACGGAATTGGCGCCGAAAGGATCGGTGGCGTGGCGCGGATTGTAGGGGTCGCGAATCCAGTGGTGCCGGCCATGCTCGACGACGTCGAACTTGTACTCGATGCGGGAATTCCGAGGCAGATCCAGGGAGATGTGCCAGAGATCGGTACCCGGGACCCGGTGAAAAGCGCAGTCGGTTTCGAGGCCAAAAATGAAGTGGCGCAGAATTACCGCGTCGGCGTGGCCGCGCCACACGAAGGTCGCCTCACCGCCGTCGATCAGCGGAAACTCGTTGCCCTGGAGCAGGGCGTCGACGGCGGCGCGCGTCGGCCGGCTCCGGCCGAGCAGCTTGCGCAAACGCGGGTTCATCCAACACCTCTCTGCCGCGGGCGGGCTGGCGCTGCAGCCGCCGGAGCCTCGGGGTGCACGGCACCGCCGGCGTCAGCCAGCGGGCCGCCAGCGTCAACGTTGAGCCTGGGCGGCCGGTCGCGCCGAGCATGGGCGGAGGCGACGTCGCTGCCGGCAAGGCCAGCCGCGGCGGGCTCGGCCTGCAGCAACTTGGAGTCGATCGGGGCGCCGTCCGTGCCTTCGCAGGGTTGGCCGAAGCCCTCTTCAAAGTCGCAGACCTGGCCGCTCGTGCAGAGCACACGCGCCAGTTCGCCCGCTGCTGGGGCGCCGTCGAGGGGGTTCCGGGGCTCATGGCGTTCATCGCCCGGCGCCGGCCGCTGGGCCGCGAACGCGAGCCACGAGCGCTCGTCGAAGGCGATGGCGCGCGCAGGCGAGAGCCGCCGGGCCATCAGCGCAACGCGGACCGGATCCCGCAGCTCGAGACGTCGCCGGGCGTGTGGCAGGCAGACAACGCCGCTGACCAGGCCGAAGCCGTGCTCGAAGACCTCTGCGTTGCCCGCGCCTTGCGGCGGCCGATCGTGGAAGAGCACCAGGCGTTCGGTCAGCACCATGGCGCCGCCAGACCAGGCGAGCACGTCTTTGCGCCACAATGCATCGTCCAGGCCGAAGATTCGCAAGCGGTTGAGCAAGACGCCCACGTGCCCGCCCGCCACCGCGATGACGCTGCACTCGTCGAGCAGCCCCTGGACCTCAGCCCGCTGGCGCTGCAGCGCTGGGTGGCGTCGGGCGTCGAATTCGTCGTGCCAGGCGGCGTGAATCTCGGCCACGCGCTGCAGGTGGTGCTCGTCGAGCCCGCGCACCGCCGCCACCGCCGAGGCGCGCTCGGGATCGAGCAGGGCCGTGGGGCCGGGATGGGCGAGCATCTCGCGGGCGGCAGCCATGGTGTGGCGCAGCCGGTCGTCGTAGAGGTCCTCGAGGGCGCGCAGCTGGTCTTGGCGCCTGCGATGCGCCGCGAAAAGGCCCGGATCTTCGAGCTCGACCTGGTGCCACCGCTCATGGAGGCGCAGGTTGACGGCGGGAAGCCGCAGGGCACTGCGCAGCTCGCCGTCCTCGGGTTCACGGTCCTGCCAGCCGGCGGTGATGATCGCGGCTTTTCCTGTGATCCCGAGCCGCTCAGCGACATCACCGACCATCGGCGCAAGCCGCTGCGGGCCGAGAAAGACGACCTTGCGCAAGGCCGGGTCGCGGAGGTCGGCAGCGGCCGACGCCGCATCGAGACTAGGCATCTTTACCCCCACGAACGCTGGCGACGCCGGGGGATGGCGCGCCATCGGCAGCGCCGCGGGCGCCGGGTCTGGACGTCAGGGCCCACACGGTGCGACGCTGCGCGCAAGGTCCGCGCTCGGCTGTCGGCCTCGGCCGCCGCTCGACCCTGGAGGTGCCGCCGTGCATGTGATCTTCGTCGCTCCGGAGTTCCCCCACTACCAGCGCGAGTTTGTGCGCGGGCTCAAGCAAGCCGGCGCCCTCGTCACCGGCATCGGCGAGCGACCGCTGGAGTGGCTGGACGGCGAGCTCCGCGGCTTTATGGACTACTACGAGCAAGTGCCCTCGGTCTGCCACGAAGGGGTGATGCTCGAGACCGTGCGCAAGTGCCAGCGCCGCGGTTGGGTGGACCGCCTGGAGTCGACCATCGAGGCGCACATCCTGCCGGTGGCCAAGGTACGCGAGGCCACGGGCATCCCGGGGCTGACGCCCAAGGCGGCCTGGCTCTGCCGCGACAAGCCGGCGATGAAGGAGTTCTTGCGCCAAGCTGGGATCTCCTGTGCACGCTCGACTGCGGCCGACAGCGCCGCTGAGGTACGCGCCTTCGCCGCTGAGGTCGGCTACCCGCTCATCCTCAAGCCGCGCGCTGGCGCGGGCGCCGACGGTACCACGCGCGTCGACAACGACAAGCAGCTAGAGGTGGCGCTGCGGCAGAGCGGGTTCGAGCGCGGTGTCTCGATCGCCGTCGAAGAATTCATCGAGGGCCATGAGGGCTTCTACGACACCCTGACCGTGCGCGGCGAGGTCGTGTACGAGTTCGTCAGCCACTATTATCCCAATGTACTCGAGGCTATGCGGACGCGCGGCGTGTCGCCGACGATCGTTCACACCAACCGCAGCGACTTGTCTGGCTACGACGAGCTGCGGGCCATGGGCCGCGCCGTGGTGTCGGCGCTCGGCCTCGGCACCACCGCGACGCACATGGAGTGGTTCTTCGGCCCCAAGGGCCTGAAGTTCAGTGAGATCGGAGCACGGCCGCCGGGTGTCGGACAGTGGGATGTCTACGCGATGGCCAACGACCTCGACATCTACCGCGAGTGGGCCAACGCCATCGTCCATGGCAAGGTCTCGCGGATGCCGTCACGCCGCTATTCCGCAGGCATCGTCGCGCTGCGACCCGAGCGCGACGGCACGATTCGCGGCTACGAAGGCCTGGACGCGGCGCGCCAGCTGCTCGGCCAGGGTCTCGTCGACTTCCACCTGCCCGAGCCGGGCTCGCCGGCGCGGCCGATCGAGGGTGGCTACATGGCCAATGGCTGGATCCGTGCCCGCCACCCCGACTACGACGAGCTGCGCACCCAGCTGGCGCGGGTCGGTCAACTGGTCAAGGTGCGCGCGGGCTAAGCGCCGCTCTGCCCAACTCCGCGCCGGGTCTGGCCGATGCCGCCGGCGATCCAACGCGGCTTGCGAGCGCGCGGCAGAATGCGCCGCCGTTGCACGGCCCAAAGCAGGGGAGATCGCCATGAAGGTCGTGTTCATCCAGCCCAGCTACCCGGTCGAGCAGCAGGAGTTCACACGCGGCTTGGCCCAGGTGGGCGCAACGGTCATCGGCGTCGGCAGTGGGCCCAAGGCGCAGCAGCCGGCCAAGACGCTGCGCTACCTGAGCGCATGGGTCGATGCCGGCAACCTGCTCGACATCGACCGCGCGGCGCGGACCATCGCCAGCAAGGTGCGCGGTCTCGGCGTCGACCGGGTTGAGTCCCTGTGGGAGCCGACGGTTGAGCTGGCGGCCAAGGTCCGAGAGCTGCTCGGCATTCCGGGCATGACGGTCGACACCGCCATCGGCTTTCGCGACAAGCAGGTGATGATGGAGCGCGCCCGCGCTGCCGGCGTCCGCGTGCCCCACTCGTTCCGCATCAAGACCGCCAAGGAGGCCTGGGCGGCCGCCGAGCGCATCGGTTTTCCCGTCATCCTCAAGCCCATCGCGGGCGCCGGCTCGGCCGACACCTTCCGCTGCGACGACGCCGAGTCGTTCGCCCAGGCGCTGGCGCGGACCCATCACGTGCCAGAGGCGGTGGTCGCCGAGTTCATCGACGGCGAGGAATTCACTTGTGATTGCGTGGTCATCGACAACACGCCGGTCTTTGAGAGCATCTCGCAGTACTTTCCGCGGCCGCTGATCGCCCGCAGCGAGCAGTGGATCTCACCGGCGCAGCTCACCTTTCGCGATCCGCATCGGCCTGACCTGATGGGCGGCATCGAGATGAGCCGCAAGGTCATCACCGGCCTCAACCTCGGCACCGGGTTCACGCACATGGAGTGGTACCGCACCCGCAAGGGCGAGGTGGTGTTCGGCGAGATCGGCGCCCGCAACGGCGGCGGCCACCTCGTCGACATGATGAACTGGAGCAACGACTTCGACGTCTACCGCGAGTGGGCGCGGGCGGTGTGCTGGCGCTCGTTCGAGGCCGAGATCGGTCGGAAGTTTTTCGTCGGCATGGTCTTCAAGCGAGCGCTGGGCAACGGCAGGATCAAGGCGCGGCTCGGCGTCGAAGAGGCGGCGGCGCGCTGCGGTCGTTGGTTGGTCAGCGAGCAGCTGCTGCCGGTCGGGACGCCGCGTCGCGATTGGAAGCAGACGCTGGTCAGCGATGGCTTCGCCGCCATGCGCCACCCGGACGAGCAGGCGGTCAAGGCGATGATGGACACCTGGATCCGCGACGTGAAGCTGTTCGCGGGCTGATCGGGGGGAGCGCCCATGAGGTCGGGAGACGGCTCGCTGGCGGCGCGCGCTGCGCGTAGGGCGCAGAGGGGCGTCGGCGCGACTGCGATCGCGCTGCTGCTCACGGCCTGCCCGACCGATGGCCCAGACCCGGCGCCGGCTTGCAGTAGCGGATGTGGCGTCTGCGTGCCGGACACCTGCCCTGACCCAAGCCTGACCTATGCGAAAGTGCAGCCGATTCTGGCTGCCAAATGTGTGGTCTGCCACCATGACAAGCAGCAGGACGCCTGGCCGATGACCAGTGCCCAGGCGGTCAAAGACAAGAGAGATGAGATCCACACGGTCCTGCAGCACTGCCAGATGCCGCCGCCCGAGGCGAAGACCCCGCTCTCCAAGGCCGAATCGCAGCAGATCCTCGATTGGATCGGCTGCGGAATGCCGGACTGAGGCCAAGCCATGGCGACCAGCGTCCCTGTGACCCAGGCGATTCGAGCGCTGCGCGCCGGCGGCGTCGCCTTTGAGACCCACACCTACGCCTACGTCGAGCGCGGCGGTACAGCGGCGTCGTCAGCGGCGCTTGGGGTGCCCGAGCACGGCGTCATCAAGACGCTCATCTTCGAGACCGGCCGCGGCGATCCGCTCTGCGTGCTCATGCACGGCGACTGCAAGGTCAGCACCAAGGAGCTGGCGCGGGTGCTTGGAGAGAAGCTCATTCGTCCTTGCGAGCCCGCGGTCGCCGAGCGCCACACCGGCTACCAGGTCGGCGGCACCTCGGCCTTTGGCATGCGGCGCGCCATGCCGATCTTCGTCGAGCGCTCGGTGCTGGCACTTCCGACGCTGTGGATGAACGGCGGCCGGCGCGGCCTGCTCGTCAGCCTGCAGCCGGAGGCGCTCTTGCGGGTGCTCGGCGCCAAGCCGGTCGATGTCAGCCAGGCGCCGGGCGCAGCCTCGTGAACCCAACACCACGGCGCCGCGCAACGGGCGGGCGGCAGACGCGGCCGAACCGAGCCAGCCTGAATTGCAGCCGCCGGCGCGAATCGCGCGCCCTCGCCTCCCGTTGATCGAAGGTGCACCCGCCGTGCCGATGGAGACCGCCATGTTGAGCGCCCTGCCCCGTTCTGCGCAGCCAGGCCCCCTGCTCCGGCGCGCCTCTGCGCTTTTAACCGCGACGCTGTTGATGGCCCTGGCCCCAACGGCGTGGGCCCGCGATCGCAATGCAGGTCCGATTTACAGCCACGGCGAGGCCCAGCAGCGCTGCCCCGTGGTCTGTGGCCCGGACATGGCGTGGAACGGCCAATGGCGGACCACACAGCCGGGCGCCATGAGCGTGTGTGGCTGCACGCCGCTGTCGCACGCGCGCCTGCCCGATAGGCCCCCGGTCCTTGAAATGCAGCCGCCGGCGGGGCTGCAGGTCGTCGTCGTGCGGCGAGCGCATGGCCCGCGCGCCGTCGCTGTCCGCTGCAGCCGCGCTTGCGCCGCGGCCCACCATGGCGCTTTTACCGGTCGCACGCTCGCGCCATCGCCCGCAGGCGAGACCCATTGCCTCTGCGCCGCGAGCGTGGCGGCACCGCCGTCGCCCACGCCGCCGGCGGCCCGCCGTTTCGAGATCCCGACCACGCGGCTGGGCCACCCGCAGCAAGCGGCGCGGGTCTGCTATGGCGTCTGCACGGCCCACGGCGCCACGTACAGCGGGCTCTGGCGCAATCTGCCCGGCCGCCGCGTGGGCCTCTGCGGCTGTCTGGCTGTGGCGCCGCCGCCCCCTGACCCGCTGTCGCAGACGACCGCGCCGCCGCCTGAGGCGCTGCCAGGTGCGCCCGATCGCGGCCATGGCGCCGGGGCAGGAGCCGAGGATGGGCCGCCGCCAGCGGGTCCCTCCACTGAGCCACAGCCACAGCGGGTGCCGATGCGTCCGCCCTCAGCGCAGGCGCCGCCGCTGCCGCCGCCGCCGCCGCAGCCAGAGCTGCCGCCCGCCGGCCATGACGGCTGCAGGGCGCAGGGGCAGGCCTGCACCTGCGGCAACACCGGCTGGGCGGGCGCCTGTAACGTCGGCCCACACAAGCAGGGCCTCTACTGCCGTTGCGACTGAGCGACGCCACGCCGGGTCCGGCCATGATGAGCGCCGTGGCTTGGCACTTCGGCGCCGCTCGGCTGGGATGGTCTCGCTAGGAAGCTTTTGCCGCGCCGTCGACGGCAGCGAAGTGCTCGATGAGCGCGAGGTTCAGCCGCTCGGGCGTCTGGCGAATGACACCGTGGCCCGCGTCGTCTAAGCGCAAGAGGCGGGCGTGGGGCAGCAGGCGCTGCAGGCGATCGACCTCGGTCGGTCGCACCAGGACGTCGAGCCCCGGTCGGACGAGCAGCGTCGGCAGGTCGCGCAGGTCAGCGAGCCGCTCACGGGTGCGGTGGCGCAGGACGGCGGCGATCTGGGCGGTACGGGTCGCCGCCGGCGGCGGATCGCCGAGGTCGTCGGTCAGGCTGCGGCGCAGCGCGGCGCGGTCGCAACGTTCGAGGTAGGCGGGCGGAAAGAGCAGGCGCTCGAGCGCATGACCGCGGGCGACGCGCCCTCCCATCTGGGCTTGGGCGAAGCGGAGCAGGCCCGTGGGATGCGGCGGCAGTGCCCGCAGGCCACCGGCGTGGGTGGCGATGAGCGTCAACGAGCGCAGGCGGTCACGGCTCCGAAGCGCCAGCTCCTGGGCGACCATGCCACCCATCGACACGCCGACGACATGTGCCGTCTGCCAATTCAGGGCGTCGAGCACCCGTCGCGCATCGTCGGCGAGCTGCGCCATCGAGTAGGGACCGGGGGCACGCGCGCTGGCGCCGACGCCGCGGTTGTCGAAGGTCGCCACCTGGTGCAGGTGAGCCAGCCCCTCGACCTGCCGCTGCCAGGCGCGACCGGGCATGGCGAGGCCCATGATCAGGAGCACCGGCGCCCCGGCGTCGCCATCGACCCGGTAGGCGATCGCCACGCCTTTGGAGTCGGTGTGCCGTACGCGTTGGCGCCAGGTCTCTGCGTCCATCGAAGCTCCTGCTTGCGCGGCGGCGGTGCGGCCGGCCGGCCTTGGGGCGCCGGGCATTTTGCGTGCGCGCGGCAAACGGGTGCGTCGCCCCGCGTCGGGTTCGGGCGCCCTAGGGTTTGGCCGGGAGCAGGTACGCCGGGACGCCATGGAATGAGAAACCCATCGAGAATGCGCTGCAGGGCCCACCTGTGCGCAGCCGGGAGTCGGCGAACACCGGCGCCAGCTCGCTGAGCTGATCGTTGAGCGGCTGGTCGCAGCCGCCGAGCAGTCCGATGAGCCCCATCAGGTCTTGCATCGTGACGATGCCGCCGATCTCGCCGCGGATGCCGCCCTTGCCATCGGGCTCGACGCGGATGCGGGCGCTGTGCAGATCGAAGCCGAGGTGGGTGCTGATAAACAACATCCGGAACTTCAAGAGCATCGGACCGCCACGACCGCCCTCGCCGTCGGGGGTGAGCGGATCGACGATGGCGAGGACCGGGTCGGACTCGAGGCCAAAGGACTGGCTACGCAGGAGCTTGCCGTCGGCGCCGAGCAGAGGCTTGCCGGTGCCCTTGCGGATCACCAGCGCCTGCGGGTGGCCGCCGCTCGCAAATGAACCTCCGCCGACCTCTTCCAAGAGGACGGTGAGGCCGCCGGCCGAGATGGCGGTCGCCAAGGCGCCTGGCAGCGTCTCGCCGACCTGCGGCGGCAACAACTTCAAGATCTTGGCGAGCTGGTTGTCGACACCTGCGTCTCCGTAACGGTTCTTCAGGTCTTCGAAGCCGCAGCCGACGGCGCTGCTGCTGGCGCTGACTGAGCCGTCGAGATCGAACCCCGCGGCCACGCCTGAGACGTCGGCGGGCAAAAGCGTCAACTGGTCGAGCACAAAGAGGGCGCCATCGCCGCAGCGCTGTCGGCAGGTCTTGGGGTCCTTGGCGGTGGCGTCGGCGCCGCCATCGACCCCTGCGTCGGCCGGTGCGTCGGCGTCGCCGTCACTGCAGCCGAGCACGGCGAAGAGCAGCAGCCAGGGCAATCGCCGCCGCAGCGAGGCCGAACATGCGCGACTGGGGCTGGGGACCATGGCCGCGCCCTCCTCTGGCAAAGCGCTGGACGATACTGCGGACCCAGTCCTTTGGCGTCAACGGATGCCGATGCCCTCGCGTATCGACGCTAGCGACGGTCGAGCGTCGCGGGGGCAGGGCCGGCGATGGATTCGACGTTGGTGGCGGTGACGGCGAAGGCGACGGTGTCGGTGACAAGTCGGTCACGCTGTGGCGCTCCGCGCGCCCCCCATTGCGGCCGACGCCACGCCTCTCTACCCTCGCGTGCGCCGCGCCCCGCCCGGCGCGTCTCGGAGCCCGCTATGGAACGTCTCGCCTCTTACCTCTGCGATCGCTGGCAGTCCGGCGCCGGCGACGGCACGCCGCTGCACTCCGCCGTCGATGGCTCGGTGCTCGCCGCAGCCAGCAGCGAGGGTCTCGCCCTCGGAGCCGCGCTGAGCCACGCGCGCGATGTCGGCGGGCCGGCCCTGCGCGCGCTGACCTTCCGCCAGCGCGGCGCCATCTTGTCGGCGCTGTCGAAGGCGATCCGCGATGACAGGGACGCCCTGCTCGATGTCGCCGCCGCGAACATGGGCGCGACCCGAGGCGACGCCAAGTTCGACGTCGACGGCGCGTCGGGGACGCTCGCCTTCTACGCCGCCCTCGGCGAGCAACTCGGCGACCGCACGTACCTGCTCGATGGCGATGAGGTGCGTCTCGCCCGATCGCCGCGCTGGGTGGGCCAGCACATCCAGGTGCCGCGGCGCGGGGTCGCTGTGCACATCAACGCCTTCAACTTCCCGGCTTGGAACATGGCCGAGAAGGTGGCGACGGCGCTGCTAGCGGGCATGCCGGTGCTGGCCAAGCCTGGCACGGCCACCGCGTTGGTCTCGGTGCGGATCGCCGAGCGCTGGCTGGCCAGCGGCGCGCTGCCGGCGGGCTCGTTTAGCCTGCTCGTGGGCTCGGTCGGCGACCTGCTCGATCACGTCGGGCCGCAGGACTGCGTGGTCTTTACCGGGTCTGGCTCGACGGGTCAGAAGGTCAAGGGCCACCCCAACGTGCTGCGCAACGGCGTGCCGGTCAACGTCGAGGCCGATAGCCTCAACGCCTGCGTCATCGGCCCCGACCTCGAGCCCGGAGGCGCGACCTTTACCATGGCGGTGGTCGAGATCGTGCGCGAGCTATCGCAGAAGGCGGGCCAGAAGTGCACCGCCATCCGCCGCATCTTTGTGCCGGCGGCGCTCGAAGGGGCGCTGGTTGAGGCGATCGCCGATCGCGCCGCGACGATGGAAGTGGGCGACCCGCTCGCCCACGAGACGACGGTCGGCGCGCTGTCGACGCGGCAGCAGCTGCACGATGTGCAGCAGGGCATCGCGGCGATCGAGGCGGCTGGCCTGCAGCGCGCTTGGAGCTACGACGGCAAGGTGCCGACAGGCGGCTTTCACGTCGCGCCGCGCCTCTACCGCAGCGACGCCGGTGTCGATGCACCCTTCATCCACGATCACGAGGTGTTCGGCCCCGTCGCGGCGATCGTGCCCTACGACGGCAGCGTGGCGGCCGCCGCCGCGCTCGTCGCCCGCGGCGGCGGCTCGCTGGTCAGCAGTATCTTCAGCGATGACGAGGCCTTTGGCGCCGCTCTGGCCCTGGAGATCGCGCCTTGGTGCGGGCGCGTGTACTGGGGCAGCGAGAAGGTCAGCGACAGCGCGACAGGCCACGGCGCGGTGCTGCCCGGCACGGTCCACGGCGGCCCGGGCAAGGCGGGCGGCGGCGAGGAGCTCGGCGGCGTGCGCGGGCTGCACTTCTACATGCAGCGGACGGCCCTGCAAGGCGACGCGGCCTTCCTCAAGCGCGCGCTGAGCGCCTAGGCCTCGACACCATGCAGGAGGACTTCGCCAGCACCACCGGCAGCCACCGCTGGGTCCGCAACACCTCGCGCACCCAGGTGCCGGTGGCGCCGCGGCCGCCTGGACGGCTGCACAGCGTCGTGCTGTCGGACATCCACCTCGCTGACGCCGAGCCGCTGGACCCGAAGCGCCCGATGTGGAAGGCCTTCAAGCGCCGCGAGCACTTCGTCGACGCCGACGTCGCGCGCCTGCTGGCGTGGACGGCGGAGCAGGCCGAGGCCGCCGGTGACAGCTGCGAAGTCGTCTTCAACGGTGACGTCTTCGACTTCGACCCCATCACCGCCCTGCCCGACCCGCCGCCTTCGAAGCTACGCTGGCTGGCGCGAGCCCGCGGATTGGGCTCCGAGGAGTGGTGCTCGCAGTTCAAGATGGGCCTGATCGTCGCCGATCACCCTGATTTCTTTGGCGCTATCGGCGACTTCGTCCGTCGCGGCCACCGCGTCGCCTTCGTCATCGGCAACCACGACCTCGAGCTGTACTGGCCGAGCGTGCAGGAACAAGTCCGCGAGGCGCTGCAGCTCGAGGCTGACGCGCAGCAGCGGGTGCGCTTCTGCGAGTGGTTCTACCTGAGTGACGGCGATGTCTACATCAGCCACGGCCACCAGGCCGACCCCTACTGCGTGCTGTCGGACCCCATCCATCCGCTGATCGACGTCCGCGGCAAGCCGACGGTGCGTCTGCCCTTCGGCGACGTCGCCAACCGCTACATGCTCAATGGGATGGGCTACTTCAACCCGCACGCCACCGCCAACTACATCATGAGCGGCGCCGAGTACGTGCGCTTCTTCTTGAAGTACATGGTGCGGGACCAGCCGCTGCTCATCGTGACGTGGTTCTGGTCGGCGGCGGTGACGCTGCTGGTGACCATCGCGCACTTCTTGCGCCCGTCGCTGCGGGATCCCTTGACCGTGGAGGACAAGGTCGCGGGCATCGCCGAACGCGCTAACGCTACGCCGGCGATGGTCCGTCAGCTCGCCGCCGCCCATACGCCGAGCGCCTGCACCAACCCACTCGCCATCGTCCGCGAGCTCTGGCTCGACCGGGGTGTGCTCTTTCTCGTCATGGTGTGGGCGGCGTGGACGATCATCATGTCGCTCAACCTGGTGTGGCCGATCTCGCCGCTCTGGGTGCTGCTGCCGCTGTCGCTCCTGTTTCCGCTCTTCTTGGCCTACTCGTTTCGCGTCAAGCCGGAGACCTTCTCGGCGCCGTTGCTGACGGAGCGGTCAGCGCAGTGGATCCACCGCATCACCGGCGCCCACATGGCGGTGATGGGCCATACGCACATCCCAGAGGTGCGCGAGATCGGGCCGATCCGCTTCTGCAATGCTGGGTTCTGGTCGCCGGCATTCGCCGAGCCGGAGTGCCGAACGCGCATCGGCACCCAGACCTTCGCCTGGATCGCGCCGACCGTCGGCGGCGAGCGTCGACTCGAGCTGATGGAGTGGCCGCCGGGCGCCGAAGCGCCGCGCCCCGTCGCGGCTAGCGCGCCTGCGGCCCCCGCCGGCGCAACCACAGCAGACCCAGGGCACCGATAAGCATCGAGGCCCAAGACCACGGTGGCATCGCGGACAGGGAGGTCGAGCATCCGCTCGACTTGTCGCTTGCGCCGGCCCCCGGCGTGGCTGGGCCACCGGTATCGCCGCTGAGCGTGCCGGTGTCGCTGGCGCCCGCGGTCTCGCCGGCGGTGTCGGCGTCCGGCTGCACCGGAACTGCGGCGTCGACGGCCCCGCTCGATTCCTTGCACTTCTGGCAAGGGCTGCAGACGGACTTGGGCGGCGTGCCCTGGGAGTAGTCGAGCTTGCAGCACTCGGCGTCGTCGCAGGCGCCGGCCTTGCCGCTGAGATCGCATGCGTCGCCCTTCTTCTTGCCCTTGCAGGCCTCTTCGGAGGGCTCGATGACGTCACCGAACGCGGGCGCGGCGAGGGCGAGGCCGAGGCAGAGCGTGGCGGCCCAGGCGCCAAATACGGGGTTGTTGAGGCTGCGGCGGTTCATGTTCTCCCCCTCGGCGCCGGTGGCGGCGCACGGGTCTATCCTAGGCGGACAAAGGTTGGAGCACAATCTTCGCGTAGCCTTGCGCGCGCCGACACGCAATCGGTAGGCCGGTCGGGCGGTGTTGGACGCTGGCCTTCGCGGTGCCGTGCTCTCCCCCGCGCCATCCGGCCCAGGCGGCAGCCAGCACCGCGAGCGCGAGGGGCAGCTCCCCAGCTCAGCCGGCCATCGCCGCGATGGCCCGCGTCAGCTTCGCTTTGACGGCGGCTGCGAGGGGCGCCACGCGCGGATCGCCGACGACTTGGAACATCGCCTCGGGATCGATGGCGGCCACCGCCGCGCCCGTCGCGGTCTCGCTGACGACGACGTTGCAGGGCAGCAGAAGGCCAACGCCCGGGTCCGCTTGCAGCGCCTCGAACGCCAGCGTGGGGTTGCAAGCGCCGAGGATGACGTAGCCGCCAACCTCTGCGCCGAGCTTGGCGCGCAGGGTGGCCTGGACATCGATCTCGGTGAGGACGCCGAAGCCCTCATCGGCCAGCGCGGCCCGGGCGCGTGTCGTGGCCTCCTGGAGGCTGCAGCCTGGGAGGTGACGGTAGATGGCGTAGGACGGCGCTTGTTGCATGGCGATCATGAGATCCTCCTCGCCGGCTTGGACGCCGGTGCGGTGTAGAGCCAACCGGGCGGCCGGGTGTTACGTGGCAGCGGGCTCGCCGACTCTACGTAACGCCACCGCGTCAGGTGCGCCACGGTGTCGCCGCAGCCACGAGGCGGTCTCGCGTTGAGCTTGGCTGCGGGGACCTTCTGGCGCACGATAGGTCGGGCCTTTGACGAATGACACCCGACGAACAGGAGACACGCCCGTGCAGACCCTCGCCCGTCGCTGCCGCCACCGACCCCTCTCCGCCTGGGCCCGGTTGGGGCTGCTCATGGCCTTCTCCGCCCAGACCGCTTGTGCCCGGACGCTCGACGTCCCGGCGATCCCGAGCGCCGAGCTGCCACGCGACTACGTGGCCGTCACCTCCTGCGCGCAGAGCCAGCACCCCGCGCGCGACCACGTCATCACCTGGATCGACCGCGGGGCTGAATCGCAGTGGCGCACAGGCAAGGGCCCGCTGCCGGTCGGCACCCGCGTCGTCAAGGTCCAGTACGCGGATGTCGCTTGTCGCGAGCTGACCCGCTACACGGCGATGCAGAAGGGCCCGCCGGGCACCGCGCCGGCCACCGGCGACTGGATCTGGCAGCTCCTGGACAAGCGGCGCGGCGTTCGCCAGCACGGTCAGCTCTCCGGCTGCATCAGCTGCCACCGCGTGTGCGAGGACGACGACTGGCTATGCACCTGGCCGGCCCCGGAGGCGGCCTCGACGGCGCCAGCGCCACCGCAGCCGGTGCCTGAGGGGTGGTAGGGCCACCTCGCGGCGTTCCATCGCTCATTCGTCCCCGCCGCCTCCAGGCAGGCTGACGAGACGCACCGCGAACTGGCTGCCGCGGCCGACGAAGGGTCCGTCGCGGTTGCCCCAGCACCAGAGATGGCCGAGGGTGGTGCGGGCGCAGATCGCGTGGAGCGCTGCGTGGATCTGCACAACATTGCTGAGGTGTTTGGGAATCGCAGGCTGACCGATCAGCTGGATTGGCTGGGTATGGCCCTGACCCAGCTTGCCGGCGCTGTTGTCGCCGAAGCATCCGACAGTCCCACCGCTACGCACGCAACCCGCGCTGAGGCTGGCCGCGACCGCCTGGGCAGGTGGCTGTTGGATGATCTGGCCGCCCAGGCCCCAACCGAACACGGGCTTAGGCGTGCCGACCAGGTCGCTGAAGGCATTGGACAGCCCGAGCGCGTTGGTGGCGCCGCCGTTCTTGCCAAAGCCATAGGCCGTGCCGTTCGTGCCAACGGCGAGGCTGCCGAACGCGTCGATCGACAGGTCGCTAGCGGAGACCGGCATCAACGACTTCGTGGGCAGCAGCGCCTTGCCGCCGACATCGCCTTTGCCGAGCGCGCCGTGGACGTTCGAGCCCCAGCAGAAGATGGCCCCGGCAGGGGTTCGGGCGCAGCTGTGGGTGTAGGAGGTGCGCACCTGCACCGCGCCGTCGAGGAGGTCGACCTTGGTCGGCGGCGCCCGCGTCGGCTCGCTGCCGATGCCGAGCAACCCGTTGCCGCCCAGGCCCCAACAGTAGAGGCCCAGGTTGGTCAGCGCGCATGCGTGGTGATACGAGCGCGACAGGGCCGTCGCCACCGCGCCCTGCGGCAGCGCCACAGGGGTGGGCGTCTTGATCGGGCCGGTCGTGGCGGTGCCGAGGGTGGCGCCTGCGCCGATGTTGCTGCGCATATTGGTGCCCCAGCACTCGACCTGGCCGCTGGTCGGGACGATGCGACACCCCTCTTCATCGGTGAGCGCAGCGGTCGCGATGCCCTGCAGCAGCGGCGCTGGCGTCGCGACCTGCAATGCCTGATCGCTGGGGCTGGCGAGGCCGGTCACGCCGCCGCGGTTCTCTCCAAAGCAATACCAGTCGAAGTCGGGGCTTTTGCCCGTACGGGCGCACAGGGCTCCATCTTGGCCAATGATGTCACTGACATCTGCCAGGATGCTGCCGTCGGCCAAGACGACCTCCGCCGGGCGGGCCGGATCGCTGGGCGAGCCCTCGGACCAGCGGGCGAGGATGCCGCTGCCGTTGTCGCCCCAGCAGCGGGTCTTGCCTGCGTCGTGGACGCAGCCACCATCGGGGAGGGCAAATGCCTGCGTTGCCTCCCCGACGTAGGCCGTCGTTCCGTGTGCGAGCAAGGATTTGGTCTCAGTGTGGCGCTTGGTGTCGCCGCAACCGAGTTGGCCGCGGTCGTTGCGGCCCCAGCAGCGAACGCCACCACCCGCTGTGCCGACGCAGGCGTGGCTCTGGCCGCAGCGCAGGGAGATCGCCTTGCTGGCGCCGGAGGCGTTGGCGGTATCTGTAACAGTCACGGGCGTCGGGCCGCTCTTGGACTGGCCATTGCCAAGTTGACCCTCGGAACCGTCGCCCCAGCAGCGCACCGTGCCCTGGGCGTCGAGCGCACACGCAAATTGGCTGCCGGCGCAGAGATCGATGGTTCCGGTGACCGGAACCTCGGCTGGGACCGCGATCGCGTTACCCTCGACGCCGCCTGTCGGTCCGAGCTGGCCGCTGCCGTTCTTGCCCCAGCAATAGACGACTTTGTTCTTGCGCCGAGCGCAGGTGAAGTCGAATCCCGCGGCGACCTGGAGGTAGGGGTTTTCGGGTGGTGCGTCGGCGCCTTTGACCAGTGCGAACTTGGCGTTGACCTGCTTGAGCTCCCAGAGCGCGCCGGTGGCATCGACGAAAATGAGCTGTTGGGCGCGCCCGGCGCCCCAGACGACGCCGCCCTCGGGGATGGGGACGGCCGTGGGCGTCATCACCGCGCCGAGCGTGTTGCTGCCCCAGCAGGTGAGGGCACCGGAGGTGTGGATGGCGCAGGCGCGGTCCTCGTCGGCGACGACCATCGCCACGGCGAGGAGCTTGAGGTTGGTCAGCGGATAGGGACCACCGCCTGGGGCGACGTCGGCCGGGAACAAACCCGCGACGTCATTACCAAAAGCGAAGAGCTTGCCGTTGACGATCTGGTAGCCAACGCGACGGTTGCCGGCGCCGAGCGGACGCGCCGCCGAGGCGACGCAGTCGGCTTCGCTGCTACAAACACCGCCTGGACAGAGGGCGCCCGGCGCGGTGACGTGTTCGCAGCCACCGCCCTGCTCGTTGCAGCTGTCGCTGGTGCAGGGGTTGCTGTCGTTGCAGGCAGTGGACTTGCCGATGCAGACGCCGTCTTGGTCGCAGGCGTCGTCGCCCGTGCAGGGGTCGCCGTCGTTGCAAGGTCCGTTCGGCCCGGTCTTGTGGCCGCACTGGCCGGTCTTTGGGTCGCAGCTATCGGCGGTGCAGGGCTTGCCGTCGTCGCAGGATTTGGCGACGCCGCTGCAGGCGCCCTGGGCAGTGCAGGCGTCGTTGGCGGTGCAGGCGTTGTCGTCGTTGCACGCGGACCCGGCTTTGGGCGTCTGGGTGCAGGCGGCGTTGGCGCACGCATCGACGGTGCAGACGTTGCCGTCGTCGCAGTCCTGGTCGGCGCTGCAGCTCAACTTCTTGCCGAGGATGCGGATGCGGTCGACGAAGGGCCCGGTGCCATAGTTCTGGACGCAGTCTTGGGTCGCGAACGAGAGGCGCAGCCGAACTTTCTGGCCCGCCAGCGCGGCGATGTCGACGGTGGCCGTCAGCCAACTCAAGTCGGCGGAGCGGCTAAAAATCTGGGCGGCCAGCTCGACCTGCGCCGCTTCGTCCATGACAACGATGCGGAAAGTGTCGAATTGGTTGTCGGCCTCCCAGCTGCCGCTATACAGCGCCTCGACTTTGAGGTCCTTGTAACCCTTGAGGTCGATGACCGGGCTGGTCGCCGTACCCGACACCTTGCTCGTCAGCATCGGGCACTTGAAGTTTTTGTCATCGTTGAAGTTCATCGCGCAGCCGCCGAACTGCGCGACGGGGGGGCTCGGCTTGTCATCGATGGCCCAGTACGGGTAGCCGTTGGGATTCACCAGCGTCCACTGCTGGCCGCTGGCGCCGCCGCAGGCGAAGGTCTCGGCGAACACCACTGTCGTCGGGACACAGCCCGGGATCTTGGGTGCGACGCATGCGCCCGTCTTGACGTCACAGCTGTCGGCCGTACAGTCATCTTTGTCGTCGCAGACCTTGGCGGTGCCCTTGCAGGTCTTGCTCGCGTCGCAGCTGTCGGCGGTGGTGCAGGCGCTGCCGTCATCGCATGGGGTGCCGACAGCCGAAGCGGAAGCGCAGGTGCCGTTGGTGCACGTGTCGATGGTGCAGGCGTTGCCGTCTTCGCACTGGCTCTGTTGGCTGCAGCCGGCCTCAAAGACGCGGACGTGATCGATCATCGGGCCGCTGGTGGCGTTGGCGAAGCAGTCGCTGGTGAAGAAGCGCAAGCGACAGCGGACGACCTGGCCCTTCCAAGAAGCGAGGTCGAACATCAACGTTTTCCATTGCATGCCGGGGGCCGCGATGTTCTGGACCAGCGTCCAGCTCTTGCCTTCGTCGCTGGTGACCTCCAGGAGGAGCTGGTCGTAGGGGACACCCTCCCACTGCCCGGCCAGCTCGAGCTCGAGCACGGGCTTGACGATGGGCCCGAGCTGCAAGGGCGGGCTCGTCGCGCTGCCGGACACCTTGGAGACTCCATCGCAGGCAAAGTCCTTGCCGTTGTTGAAGTTGAGCGAACAAGTCCCGTACACCGAGGCCGGCGCGTTGGGCGTGGCATCGAAGGCCCACCCCGGCGAGGCCTGGTCGTTGGCGAGCGTCCACAGGACAAGCGCTGGCGAGCCGCAGGAGAAATCAGCGGTGAAGGGGAGCTTCTCGGGGCCGCAGCCCAACTTCTTGGCGAAGGCGCACTGGCCCGTCGACTTGTTGCAGCTGTCGGTGGTGCAGTCGTCGCTGTCGTCGCAGACCTTCGCTGCCCCGCCCTTGCAGGCGCCGCCGCTGCAGGCGTCCTTGTCGGTGCAGGGGTCGCCGTCGTCGCACGGCGCGGCGTTGTGCGCCTGGACGCAGCCCTTGGCCTTGTCACAGCTGTCGTCGGTGCATGGTTTGCCGTCATCGCAGGTCTTCGGCGCGCCACCTTTGCAGACGCCGGCGCCGTCGCAAGCGTCCTTGTCCGTGCAGGCGTCGCCGTCGTCGCAGAGCGCGGCGTTCGGTGCGTGGACGCAGCCCTTGGCCTTGTCGCAGCTGTCGTCGGTGCAGGTTTTGCCGTCGTCGCAGGCCTTGGGGGCTCCCGGCTGGCAGACGCCGCCAGCGCAGGCGTCCTTGTCGGTGCAGGCGTCGCCGTCGTCACAGGGGGCGGCGTTTGACGTTTGGACGCAGCCCTTGGCCTTGTCGCAGCTGTCGTCGGTGCAGGCCTTGCCGTCGTCGCAGGTCTTGAGCGGGCCCCCCTTGCACGCGCCGGCACCGTCGCAAGCGTCCTTGTCGGTGCAGGCGTCGCCGTCGTCGCAGAGCGCGGCGTTCGGCGCCTGGACGCAGCCCTTGGCCTTGTCGCAGCTGTCGTCGGTGCAGGGTTTGAGGTCGTCGCAGATTGTGGGCGCGCCGGCCTTGCACGCTCCCGCGCCATCGCAAGCGTCCTTGTCGGTGCAGGCGTCGCCGTCATCGCAGGTCGTCGTCGCCGCCGCCGGGACGTTGACGCAGGCCCCCGCGGTGCAGGCCCCAATGAGGCACGGGCTGTCGCTGGCGCAGTCCTTGGCCGGTCCAGCCTGACACTTGGCCGCTGCGTCGCAGACATCGTTGGCGGTGCAGCCGTCGCCGTCATCGCAGGGCGCCCCAGGCGAGGGCTTGTGGATGCACCCGACGGTCGGCACGCAGGCGGCCGCGGTGCAAGGGTTGTTGTCGTCGCAGCTCGCGGTGACGTCGATGGCCGCCCCGACACAGCCGCCGCCCTTGCAGGCGTCCTTCTGGGTGCAGGCGTCGCCATCGGTGCACGTGGCTCCCTCGTTCTGCGCGAAGGGGCCGCAGGCGCCGCTCGCCTTGTCACAGCCAAATCCCGTGCAGCCGTCAGGGCTGCCGGCGCCCTGGCAGACGATGACGGTCGCCGGGTTGACTGCGCAGTTCGGCGGGCCAGCGAGCTTGTTGCAGTAGAGGGTGCCGTTGCAGGCGTTGCCGTCCTCAAAGGCCGCGCAGTCGCTGTTTTCCCAGCACAGGCAGGCCTCGGCGATGAGCTTGCAGGCGCCGGCCTTGCAGGCTTCGAAGCTGCACGCGAAACCGTCGCTGTCGCATGGGGTGTTGTCCGGTTGCGACAGGGCCTTGCATTCGCCGGTGGCTGGTTGGCACTGCATGGGCTTGCAGGGACCCTCGCCGCCGCCTTGGCACTGCTTCTGTGTCGCCGGATTGACCAGGCATTTGCCGGCCGGCTTGTCGCAATAGAGCGTGCCATTGCAGAGGTTGCCGTCTTCGAACGGCGCGCAGTCGAGGTCCTGCTTGCAGGGACAGGTGCTGTCTGCCGGCTTGCAGCTGCCGCCCTGGCAGAGGTCGAGGTGGGTGCAGAAGCTGCCGTCGGCCTCGCAGGGTTTGCCCTCGTTCTTGGGCTGAACCTTGCAGGCTCCCGTCGATAGCTGGCAGACCGTCTCGCTGCAGAGCGGGTCGCCGAGCACATTGCACTGCTTGATGGTCGCCGGGTTCACCTTGCAGGTGCCGGATGGCTTGTGACAGTAGAGCTTGGCGCAGGCGTTGCTGGTCTCGTAGGGCGCACAGTCTGCGGTGGCCTGGCATGTGCATTGGCCGGGCGGGGTCGCGCACTCGCCGTTGAGGCAGGTTTCGCCAGCGCTGCACTCCCAGCCATCGACGCAGGGGCTGCCGTCTGCCGCCGGCGTCAGCGCGCAGGCGCCCGTCTTGGGTTGGCAGGTGTTGGCGACGCAGGCGCTGTCGAGGGCGCTCGGGCAGGTGATGGTCGTCGCCGGGTTGAGCTGGCAGGTGGCGGTCGCCTCATGGCAAAACAGTGTGCCGTTGCAGGCATTTCCATCCTCGAAGGGCGCGCAGTCGGCGGTCGATGTGCAGGCGCACTTGCTATCGATGAGACCCGGCTTGCAGAGCTCGCCTTCGCAGGTATCGAGCGAGCAGATCGAGCCATCGAGGTCGCAGGCGCTGCCCTTGGGCAGGGGGCCAAAGGCGCAGCTGCCGGTGTTCGGCTGGCATTGCCAGGCGAGGCATGGGCCATTGCCGGTGGTCTGGCACTGCACGACGGTGGCAGGATTGATGACGCAGGTGTTGTTCGACAGGTCGCAGAAGAGCTTGCCATTGCACGGATCGCTATCGTCGCTGGCGGCGCAATCGCCGTCGGATTGGCAGGCACAGGTCGAGGCGCCACCGCAGATGCCGGCTTCGCACGTGTCGACCGGCGTGCAGGCGCTGCCGTCGTCGCAGGCTTTGCCCTTCGGCTCCGGGGTCGCCGCGCAGGCGCCGGTCTTGGGGTCGCAGCGGTTGACGCTGCAGGCCGTGTCCAGCGAGTCGTCGCAGGTGACCTGGCTGTTCGCCTTGGGCTGGCAGGATGGTGCTTCGAGGTTGAGGTCGCAAAACAGCGTGCCGTTGCAGACGTCGCCGTCTTCCTTGTCGGCGCAGTCGGAGTCGCTGGCGCAGCAGGCGCTGGCTCCGGCGCAGATTCCGGCGCTGCAAGTGCTGAGAGCGCTGCACGGGTCGGTGTCGTCGCACGCTGTTCCGTCAGCGACGGGCTGCTGGACGCATTGGCCGCTTGGAGCGCACGTCGCCACGAGGCAGGGGCCTGTGGCTTGGGGGCAGTCGGCGTCTTGCGTGCACGGGACGATCGCGACGTCGATGTCGATGGCGGCCCCGCCGCTGTCGCTGCCGGGCTGCGAGGTGTCATTGCCGCAGCCGAGCGCGGCGAGCAAGGCCAGGATGGGTGCCTGGCGCCTGAGTGGCAGGCGCGAACGAATCTGTGGCGTGTGCACGGTCCGGCTCCGGTGGTTCAGATGCGTGCCAAGGTGCCTCTTGGGGCGCCGCGGCGTGGGGTGTGAGGCTAGCGGTTTTGGCTGGCGGTGTCAGGCGCTATCGGTGGGGCTGTGGGTGGGGCTGTGGGTGGGGCTGGGGCGACGATGGGGCGAGGATGGGGCCGCTTGGGCTCGGCGGGGCTGGCTGGTGAGAGCGGTGGGCGTGGGTTGGGGATATCGCGATTGGGTTGCGGACTTGTCTCTGGCTTCGGAGGCGCCCCGGGTGACTTGGCGTGTCTGGGAGCGTTGGGGGGGAGTCTGGGGGCGATTGCAGATGGTCTTGAGATGGTCTTGAGATGGTCTTGGGACGGTCTTGGGACGGTCTTGGGACGGTCTTGAGACCGTGTCAGTTCGGTGTTTCGGTGCCGCGCTGGGGGTTTGGTTTAGGGGTGGGATCTGTTGAATTACTCTAACTTTGCATGGTTTTTCATGTTCTTGGTCGATTGGCATGGATCCTGCCTAGAGGTGGGTTGGGCCCATGCCGAGGGCCTGGCCGTTTGGGGGTTCGGGCCCGAGCCCTCCTTGGCCGCGAAGACCTGGTGCTGGTGGCACCCTAGGCGATTCGCCTGGGGCAGGTGCCATTCGGTAAGCCAGCTTTTTGCTGGCGGGAAGGGGATGCGACGGGTCCGACCCTCTTGGGGGGAAGGGGGCCCGGAGGGAGGGAGGACAATTGAAGCCTAGCCGGTGCAAGCCAGGGTGCGGTCCGGCGCGACCCTGTTCTCGCGCCCGAGATGGATGTCGCGAGCAGCCCCTCCGTGCGGGAACTCGGGACGTGCAGACTCCGTGGCACGACACCGCTCGCAAATGACCCCCGACCGGGGCGACCACACCACACCACGGCCCAAACGAACCAGACTTCCCTTGCCACCGGCAAGCACACCCGCGATCCTGCCCTCCAGAACGCGCGGCACCCGAAGCCGCGCCGCCGGCCGGAGCGCCCGATGCAGACCACCCGCCAGGACGACCGCCAGCGCCAAGACGCCGGCCAACAGGCCCCGCAAGAAGCGGGCGGGCCCGCCGGACCGCAGGCCGTCGACGCCGCCGCGGCTCAGCCAGCGCCCACGGCCGCCCAAATCGACCAGACGCTTCAATCCGGCCTGCCCGGCTACGCCGAGGGTACATCCGCCTTGGCGCAACGGCTGGCCCGCGAGCAGACGAGCCAGGCTGGCGTGGACGCCCTGGCCAGCAATCGCACCGCGCTGTGGAGCGAGACGATCGCCGCCTGGCGGACCCGGGCGCAGCAAGATGAGCGCTTCGTCCGCGAGTTCGGCGGCGCCGACCCGATCGCCACCCAAAAGTTCGCCGACATCGAGAGCGAGCAGTACTTCGAGGGCAACCTTCAATCCGCCAAAACCGGCTTCTATGGCGCGGTAGCGTCCGAGGTGCAGACCAGCCAGACCGCGCGCGATCGCATCTTTCCGCTGATGCAGCGCGCCGCGTCGCCCTACAAATTCCAAGGCAAGCAGATCGCAGCCGAAGATCTCGCGGCGCTCAGCCGGCGAACACACGGCGTCGGTTCGCTCTACAGCTACGCCCTCTCAGCGCACGGCGCGTCGATCGTCGACACGTGGGCCCGCAGCGAGCTCGCGGCGGCCGCCGGCATGACGCCGGTCGAGGCTGCGCAGGCCGGCCTGTTGCCGGACGACAAGGCCAAGCTCGAGGCGCTCAAGCACCTGCTCCGTACCAGCTACGCCGGCGACGCCAAGTCCCTCGCCGAGCCCTCGGCCTCGCTGGCGCGCGCAGAGACCTGGTACTCGCCGGCAGAGGTCGCCATCCGGCCGGCCGATCCCGACCTCGCCTTCGCCGACATGATGACCGTGGGCGCCTTGCAGCCCGAATGGTACGCCGATGGCGCCCTCGACCTGACGATCGAACCGCAGGGCATGCGCGAAGCTCGCAAGCCGACGGCATTCGACGGGATGATGAGCGCGCTGTGGGTGGCACGCAATCAGCCGGGTCAGACCTATGGCGTCACCGGCGGCGGCGCCCGCGAATTCTTGGAGCGCGGCGTCACCTGGGCCCAAGTGACGGCGGCTGTGCCGGTCATTCCGTCCGACACCTGGATGGCTGAGCTGGCGCGCCTCAACGCCGCAGTCAAGGCCTCTGCCCCCGGCAGCTCAGTGGGCGAGGAGCTGCTGCGAGGCAACGACCCCGGCGTGCAGGCCACGGCGCCGGCCTACGATCAGGTCTTCGGCCAGAGCCTGCAGGAGGCACAAGCACCCTCGGCGGTGCCGGGCCAGGCAGCACCGATGGGACCGGGCGCGGCGGTCGCCGGTGGCACCTTCGATCAGGCAGCTCCTGGTGGCGCGCCCCCGATGCACGCCCACCCGATCCTCGGCGGCCCCAGCCCAGCTCCGGCCGCCGCGGCGCCAGCAGCCCCGCCACCGCCTGACCCGGGCGCCCAAGCCGCTGCCAGCGCCGGCAACGTGGCGGGCCGCTCACCGGTGGCGCCAGGCCCGGCCCCAGGCAGCAGCGCGATTCGCTCCGATGTTCCCGCCGCGCCACCAGCGCCAGCGTCGTCGGCGCCGGGTGGGCAAGCCGCGACACCGCAGCCGCAGACCGCTGCCAACCCCGACGTCTCGCTGCATGGCGTCGGCGCGCCACCGCCGGGCTGGGAGTCGCAGGAGGTCGCCAGCGGCCCCTCGGAGCGCATCGCGCCGGACGATCCGGGCCACATCTACCACCTCCTGGCCGACGGCCGCGTCGTCGCAACCACCCAACCGCGCCTCATCGATCCAGCGACGGCAGCAGCCGCCCGGGCCAAGCTGAGCCCGGTGGCGATGCCAGCGCCGGCGCAGCGCGTCCCAGCCACCGAACAGGCTGCCATCACCGCGCGCGCCACCGAACGCGGCGGCACCCTCGCACCCAAGTCCGAGAACGTCCGCGGCCAGACCGTCGAGGCGCAAGTCGCCAACGGCGCGTCCTCGATGGCAGCCAAGCCCGATTTTGAGGCCGCCGCGCGCGCGTTTGAGCGCAATCTCGGCGCGGCCGCCGCCCAAGACGGCTTGGGCGCGGCGCAGGCGATGAGCGCCAAGGCCAAGGCGTACATCATGGCCAAGGTCGGCGGCGCCTGGAGCCGCACCAACGCCATGCTCGAGACCGAGCTCAAGAAGATGGGCTCGGAGAACCCGGGCTGGTCGGGCGCAGTCGGCAAGGGCATCGATGCGCTGATGGCGGTCTTCGACAGCGGCAACGTGGCGACCCGGATGAACCACGTCGGCGAGTTCTACATCCAGGTGCTGGCGCAGGACCTGATCTCGGCGCGCGGCGCAGAGGCGCTGGTCTGGGCGGAGCAAGCGCGCCTCGACATCGACCTGCTCGAGGCCAAGGCGGCAGAGGCCGAGCGGACGCGGACCAGCGGCAAAGCCCCGAGCCCGTGGGCGCTGGCGCCGGCGGCGAGTCCGGCAGCGGCAGGACAGACCCAGACGCGCGTCCACCGCGCAAGCACGGCTGACTCCGATGCCGGCAAGGCCGACCGCGCCGCGACGCACCGCACCGATGAGTCCGCCAAGACCGCTGGCGTATCACTCGACCCGGCGGAGGCCACGCTGCAGGCCCAGGGCGACAGCACCTTCGATCCGCGGACGAGCCGACTGCGTTGGGAAGAGGGCGCGCGGGTCTGGATCATGAACGAGGCGGACCAGTGGGTGCGCTGGGCCCGCCAGATGTCGCTGCCCTTGGCGGCGGGCCCCTCCGGCACAACCAACATGCTGATGACAGCCAACGACGCCCTCAACGCCACCTCGGCGGTGCAGGCGCGCTTGGCCTGCATCGGCTACCTGCTGCCGGCCAACCACCACTCGCTGGTCGAGGTGATGGCGGCTGCGGCGCCCTTCGGCGCGGCCTGGACGCCGGGGCCGGACATGTACAAGGACATCGAGCCCTACAGCCCGTCGGCCCTGCGCGGCTTTGGCGGCGGTCGATTCCCGGGCGAGTCCGATCCCGCCGGAACCGCCGCCGCGGCGCCCGTGGCCGAGTCTGCGCCCAAGCCGCGCCCCGTCGGCGCCTGAGCCGCCGCGCTGGACCGGGTGACGCCATCGCCCTCGGCGGTGACGGCTGCGGCAGCGCCAGGAGTCTCATTTGACGACGCCTCTCCGCACCTGCCGCGACGGTGGCCGCCTGGTCGCGATGACGGGCTGGCTGCCCCGCTCGCCTGAGGACTGGGACGCTGGCGTCCTTTGGCAGCATGTCGGCTGCAACCACCTGGTCTGCGGGCAGTGCAGTCAACCGGTGCGCGCCATCGCCCGCGCCGAGGTCGCTGACGGCCACACCGTCACTGCGGCCGACCTGCGCGGCGTCGACGACGTCTTCGCTAGCGGTCGCGTCATCGCTTCGACGCTCGGCCGGCTCTACGTCTGCGACTGCAGCATCCGCCAGGTCTTCGCGCCGACGCCGGCCGACGGTGGCTACGGCGTCGACCCGCGGGTCAACGAGCCTGGGCCGTGGCGCTGCGCCGGGCACCCAATCCCAAGCTTTCCGCTACGTCTCGACGGCGTCCGCATCGCCCGGCCTGCCGACGCCGACGAGGTGGTGAGGGGCCACTTGCGCGGTGAACTGCCCGTCGCTTCGCCCTTCCAAGGGACCGCGCTCGAGGCTGTGCCGGAAGCGTGGCTGCTGCGGGCGCTCGCCTTCACCGACGAGGCTGACTGGCCGCTGCGCCTGGGCGCGGCGGTGGCGCGCCTCTCGGACTTCGACGATCTGCGCCAGCGCACCCTGTTGCGGGCCGCGGCGATGCTGCCGGCGCAGACGGTGGCGCGGGAGGCGCTGCTCGAGCGCTGCCAGACCTGGGCCGACGCCGGCTGGAAGGCCAGCGCCGATGCCGCGGCCCAGGCCAGCGCCGTGGCGACAGTTGACGCCCTCGGCGCCCTCGCGACCGCCACCGGCGGCGATGAGGCCGTGCGGCTCCAGGCTGCGGCGCTTGCGCAGCGGGCGTGGCTCGAAGGCGCCCCTTGCCGGCTCTTGCCGCACCAACTCGTCGCCTTGGACGCGGACTGGCTGCTCGAGCATGCCGCGGCTGCCGCCAAGAACCGCCCCGACGCCTGGCACAGGGCCCTCGCCTTGACGCTGCCGTCCATGGACACGCCGGCGACGGACCCGCAAGCCGAACGGTGGTGGCGCGCCGCGCAGTCGGTGCTTGCGACCGTGGGCGAGTCCCCCGCAGCGCTGCAAGAACGGCTCGGGCGCCGGGCACCGCCGTGGCTCTCCGCCATGGACCCGGGCGCAGAGGCGTAGGCGCCGAGGGCTGGCGTCGGCGGCGACCAAGGGCGATGCTGCGCGTGCTGCCGTGCACGCTGTGCCGGGCGGCCGAATCGCGCCCAGCGCCCAACCGCGACCGCGCGCCCCCCGCCGACCAGAGGCCTGCCATGCACGACGACGCCGAACGCCTCATCGAGACCATCCGCGCCAGCATCATCGGCGACGACGAGGTGCTCGGCGGCCCGTTCGGACCGCGGCGGGTGCTGTACGCCGACTACACGGCGTCGGGCAGGTCGCTGACCTTCATCGAGGAGTTCCTGCGCAACGAGGTGATGACCCGCTACGCCAACACCCACACCGAGTCGTCCGGCACGGGTCTGCAGACCACGCGCTTCCGCGAGGACGCGCGCCAGATCGTGCTGGAGGCGGCCGGAGGCGACGCCCGCGACGTCGTGCTCTTCTGCGGCTCGGGCGCCACCTCAGCGATCCACAAGCTCATCGAGGTCCTCAACCTGCGCATCCCGCGCGACCTCGACGCCGCCCACGGCCTGAGCCAGCACATCCCGGCGGCGCAGCGACCTGTGGTGTTCATCGGCCCCTTCGAGCACCACTCCAACGAGCTGCCCTGGCGGGAGACGATCGCCGACGTCGTCGTCATCCGCGAGGACGCCGACGGCCACATCTGCCAGATCACGCTCGCTGCCGAGCTTGCGCGGTACGCCGAGCGGCCCTTGAAGATCGGCTCCTTCAGCGCCGCCTCCAACGTGACCGGCATCGCCAGCGACGTGCACGCCATCGCCAGGCTGCTGCACGCCCACGGCGCCTTGTCGTTCTGGGACTACGCCGCGGCCGGACCCTACGTCGAGATCGCGATGAACGGCGCGGCCGGTCCGGGCCAGCCCGAGGTGGCGCCCGACGCGCTCGACGCCGTGTTCCTGTCGCCGCACAAGTTCATCGGCGGCCCGGGAACTCCGGGCATCCTGATCGCCAAGCGCGCCCTATTCCGCAACACGGTGCCGGCCATGCCCGGCGGTGGCACGGTGGCCTATGTGAACCCGGTGGCCCATCGCTACCTCGACGCCATCGAGTCGCGCGAAGAGGGCGGGACGCCGGCGATTTTGGAGTCGATCCGCGCTGGCCTGGTCTTTCAGCTCAAGCAGGCGGTCGGCGTCCCCACCATCCGGGCCCGAGAGGAGCGCTTCATCCGGCGCGCCATCGCTGCCTGGCAGGACCACCCACACCTCGAGATCCTCGGCAACCGCGAGGCCGAGCGGCTGTCGATCGTCTCCTTCGTCATCGGCCACGACCTGCCGGGCGAGGTCCCGCGCCGAGGCTACCTGCACCACAACTTCGTCGCCCAGGTCCTTAACGATCTCTTCGGCATCCAGGCCCGCGCCGGCTGCTCGTGCGCTGGGCCCTACGGCCACCGGCTGCTCGGCATCGACCTCGAGCGGAGCCAGGAGTTCGAGCGCGAGATCATGCGCGGCTGCGAGGGCATCAAGCCCGGCTGGGTCCGCGTCAACTTCAACTACTTCCTCAGCGAGACGGCGTTCGCCTACATCCTCGACGCCGTGCGCCTGGTCGCCAGCGACGGCTGGCGGCTGCTACCCCACTACCGCTTCGATCCGCTGACAGGCCTGTGGTTCCACCGCAAGGGCCAGTCGGCAGAGGTGATGCGGCTCGCCGATGTCGCCTACCACGGCGGCAAGATGAGCTACCGCAGCCGCCACGCCAGCGAGCCCGAGTGGGTGCTGCCGGGCTACCTCGACGAGGCGCGGCGCATCCTGGCGTCGGCAGCGCAGACGATGCCCGAGCCGGACGGCGCCTCGCCGCTTGGGCCCGACTTCGAGGCGCTGCGCTGGTTCGCTTTGCCGGCGGAGATGGCGTTCGCGATGCGCGCGGCGGCTTGAGCGATGCGCCGGCGGCGGGGGTGAGGCAGCCGTGTACCAGTTGAGGACGCCTACCGCCGCGCTCGCGCCCTTCATCGAGAGCTACTGGTTCCTCAGCAGTGAGCATGGGCCCCTCGATCTGCGCGTCGACGTCTTCGTCGATGGCCGGGCCGACCTCATCTTCAACTTCGGCGCCCCTTACTTGCGCCAGGTCGGCCACGGCGCGGCGGTGGCGCATGCGACGTCCAACCTCGACGCCCAGCGCTTGACGCCGATCCGCATCATCCAGCGCGGCGACGTCCGCGTCGTCGGTGTGCGCTTTCCGCTGGGCGGCGTCGGCCCCTTCGCGCGGAGCGACCTGCGGCACCATACCGGCGGCACCCCTGCCCCGGCGGCGGTCTTCGGTCCGGACATCGAGGCGTTGGAGGCGGAGCTCTTCGGGCTGGCGCCCGACGCCGCCGCCGCCAGCCTCGACGCCTTCTTCCTCGACCACCTGCGACTCGGCGCCGGCAGGGCCATCCTCGACCGCGCCCTCTTGGCGATGAGCGCCGACGCCAGCGCGACCTCCATCGAGGCCATCGCCCGGGACGCCGGCGCCTCTCCGCGACACCTGGAGCGGCTCTTCGGCCAGCAGGTCGGTCTGACGCCGAAGAAGGTCGCCCGCGTTTTGCGCTTCCAGGCGGCCTTGCGGACCTTGATGCGCGATCCCGGCGTGTCGTTGACGCAGGTCGCGGCAGACGTCGGCTACTTCGATCAGGCCCACTTCATCCGCGATTTTCGCTCTATGACCGGCGGCGTCCCGCGCGGCTACAGGGGCTATTTCCCGGTGGCGGGTCCGAGCGACTTCGCGCCGAACGTGGTCGCATTCGTACAAGGCGACGACCTCATCCCTGCCCCACCCTGACGGCCAAGACGCCTGCACCCGCAGGCAGGAGGAATCTCGATGTCTGGCAATGGCACCCCGCAAGATCCCTGGCAGCTCAACACGCCCCCCGGCACGTCGGCCTACACGATCTACCGCGACGACAACGCCTCGCCGCCGCTCCTGGTCTGCATGGTCGGCACCACCCGCCTGACCTACCTGGCCCGGGCCGTCGACGACCTCGCTGCAATGCTACGGCAGCACGGCGACTGGATGCCGCTTGGCGCCGCCGATGAGCAGAAGGAGCCCAAGCCGGGCACCGTCGAGGCGTGGGGACGCGCCGGGGACAACCCGGTCGGCGGCTGGTACGGCCAGCGCAAGGGTTACCGCGGCCGCTTCGGCATGTACCTGCCGCCGCTGCTCGAGCGCCTGGGTCTGGTCGAGCTCGAGCACGGCCCGCGCGACAACCGCGTCCGGGCCCGCAGCGACGCCTGAGGCGCCGCGGGATTCGTCAAGTGAGCTTGACTTTCTCCGGCGCCATCGCCAGCCTCTCCTCTACCCGTCGCGTGGCGGGCCAGGAGGAGTGGCGATGTCAGGTCTAGAGCAACAGTGCCCCATGCGGCCCCTCACCGACGGCGTGATCGTCACCGACGGGCCGGTCTCGTTCATCGGCATGCAGCTGCGGGCGACGATGGCGGCGCTGCGGCTGCCTTCGGGCGAGGTCGCCGTCTGGGCGCCGCTACCGCTGACGGACGAACGGCGCGCCGCGGTCACGGCCCTTGGGCCTGTCGCCCACCTGATCGCCCCCAACCTCTTGCACCACCTCTGGATCGGCCAATGGACCGCGGCCTTTCCCGCCGCTCGCCTGCACGCACCTGCGGGGTTGCAGCGCAAGCGCCCGGACCTGCCGCCGGCGCGCCAGCTCGGCAGCGACGAGGGCGGCTTTGGCGACGGCCTGCTCGAGGTGCCGATTGCGGGCTTCCGCCTGGAGGAGACGGCGCTCTACCACCGCGACTCGGGCACCCTGCTGACGGCAGATCTGGTCCACAACGTCGGGCGCCCGACGCACGCCTGGACGGTCTTCTACAGCAAGGCCATGGGCTTCTACGACGAGGTCGCTGTAAGCCGAGCCCTGCGCTGGACCGCCTTTGACGACCGCCGCGCCGCCCGCCGCAGCGTCGATCGGCTGCTCGAGCTGCCCATCGAGCGCGCCGTCCTCGGCCATGGCCAGCCGGTGGAAAACGACTGCCGGGACGCCTTGGAGGCGGCGTGGCGCTTTCTGCCGGCGGCGCCAGCCCAGCTTTGCGGCCAGTGAGCGAAGGGCAGCCCCCCTTCGACCGCGCCGCATTCGAGGCGCGCAAGCAGGCCAACTTCGCGCAGCTCCTGTTCAAAGCCTCCCGGCTCTTGAACGACGAGGCCCTGCGCCGGGTCCGCGAGGCGACGGGCGCCCCCCACATCCGGGCCGCCCACACCGCGCTTTTTCCGCACATCCCCTTCGAGGGCATCCGCCTGACCGAGCTGGCGCAGCGGGTGGGCGTGACCAAGCAGGCGGTGCAGCAGCTGGTCGACGAGCTCGAGGCGATGGGGGCTCTGGCCCGCGCCGCTGACCCGGCCGATGGGCGCGCCAAACGCATCGTCTGGACCGAGCTCGGCAAGGCGGGATTGCTGCATGGCGTTGGTGTCCTGGACGGCATCGACGCCGAGGTGGAGTCCGCGGTCGGCGCCGCGTCGCTGGCGGAAGCGCGGCGTGTGTTGGGGGCGGTCATCGCAAGGCTCGAGGAGCGCTAGCAGGCTGATGAACAACCTGAGCGCGCTTGCGATTCAAGCGGCAAGGGCCATCCGCCCAAGCAGAGAAACCACGCAGCCCTCCGGCTGCCTGAGGGCCAGGCGGAAAAGAGTCCGCCTTCTGCTCTCCGAAGCATCCCACGCGTTCAACGCGGATTCGTCGAACCAGCTCCCGGCTTCGCCGACAGTGCTGGCGCACTCCGGTCCTTGGCAATGTTCGAACATCGTGACGATCGCGGCCCTGTCCCGATCGGTCCCCAGCGGATCGTCTATGCGCGGGTTTCTGCGAGAGCCGTGCGGAGATCGGTTGAGGCCCCCATCCGCTGAACGGCCATGGCGAAGGACTTGCCGATGGCAACGACCTCCGCAGCAGGCCAGGCGGAGGTCGCGAGGCGCCTGTTATGACGGTCCCCGAGCGGGGTCGTGTCCTTCAGCCCATCGATCTCATCGAGCTGACCGCGGTTGGCGGTCCAAGCCTCCAGTTGAGCGACGAGGTCAGGCGGTTGACCGATCTCTGCACAGATGTTCCGAGCCACACTGAGGTTTTGATAGAGCCAGGATTCGATGGAGTAATGCGGCACGATCTCGATCAACCGTCCGCGGGCGCGCTCGAGATCGTCACCCTGCAGCGCAGCTCTGGCGGCCTTCGGATCGCGAGCGACCGACGCAGGATCCGCAAGAATCGCCGCGACAGGTTCAGCGATGTTCCTGGTATGGGCGTTCGGCGTGTCGGCTTGCGCTCGCCGGCTCCACGTCTGATCGGCATCGAAGTGCTGGCAAACGACGTGTCGGGAGCCGCGCAGTAGCCACTCAGCGATACTCCGCGAGAGCATCACTGCCTGATCGCGATGTGCACCAGCTGTGCCGCGTCCGCCGCCGTGCGGCCGGGCCTTCCAAGCGTTTGCGCGGGCAGCAAGCTTCGCCTGATTGCCCGGTGGCTCGAACGCGACACGGCTGGTATCGCAGTCGGGATCGACGAGCAGGATGGCTGCGCGCAACACCGCCTTGAGCACCGGCTGCGCCTGCTCGCCGCTGTCCTCGGTGATCACCAGGACGTTCACACAGGGAGCCGTCGCTACCACCATCCACCCAATGGCAAGATTTCGTTGACGTGCTGGATGCCGCCCTCATAGGCCGCGAAGAAACGCGCCGCCTCGTCGGGGTCGAAGTTGCGCCAGCGCCAGTGGTGGCCGCCGCCTTCGCGGGCCTCGTTGCTGCAGAGCACGAATCGCGTTTGAATGTCGCCTGCAGATTCGTAGGTCAAAAAGTCCATCAGCAGCGGGTTCTGGCTGGCGACGAAGGCCTGCCGCTCGCCGATCTCGTCGAGGCAGGCGGCGATCCAGTCGTGGTGGAAGCCGTTGACGAGCTCGTCTGCGATGACGACGCCGTGCGGGATGCAGGCGAGGTACCAGAAGAAGGCAAACAGGCGCTTTTGGCCGAAGCTGAGCTGGTCGTGGCTGACGATGGTCTTGTCGTCGAGGTAAATCCGGAAGTCCCAGCCTTCGTAGTCGGCGACCGTCACGCCGTTCTCCGTGACGGACTGCGTCAGCCTAGCCTGACCTTCGATCCCATGGACATCAAGAGCGCTGGTGAGCGAAGCGAACTGGTTTGAACCAGGTTGAGCACGCGTGGAGAAGCCATTGCTCCCAACGAATTGACCAGAGAGACACAAACCCAACGGCGTGTGGGCGTACTGATAAGTTGCTGCACTCGGTTCGTCTCCCCTCTTCCAAATTCGAATGGACGAGACGACAGGACCATCAGGAGGGATGGAATGGGGTTCCGCCAATATCGCATTCCACGTGCCCAACGCCTCATCGTACCGGGACGCCGCGTAGCAATTCAGAGCATCCACAAGCTCGGGCCTGAGCGGCCGTCGCTGCGACTGGGCTATCTCCAACGCAGTCTGCGGGGCAATCAGGCTGGCAAACATGCGATAACCGAAGTGTCGCGAAAGCTCCGCATCCAGACCTTGCGACAGCCGCTCGGCACCCTCGCCCACCGCTGTCCGAACCCCTGCGGAGTTGATCGTAGCAATCCAGTCCAACTTCGCTTCCATATCAATCAGATGGCACTCGAAACTCCAAAGCGCAGCCTGCAGAGGCCGCTGCCTGACCGGCGCCCGCAAATCGCCCTGCTCTACCTGGCCAACGGTGGAATCTGGAACAAGTTCGGCCCGAAACTGCACATCCAGTTGCGTCGCTCCGACCTTCAGCGTCGCCTCGACACGACAGTCTTCCCGGGCATACGGCGAAAAATCCAACCGAGCCACGTGTGTCAGCAACCTGAGCAAGGTGGTCTTGCCGGTGCCATTCTTGCCGAGCACCACGTTCACTCCATCACCGAAGCGCAGCTCAGTGTGGGGCGCGATGTGCTTGAGCTTGTGGATGACGATGCGCTCGATCCGCACGGTTTGACCTCGAACAGGGGCGACTGGGCGAGACCCATCGCTCTGTGCGGGGCGGATCATCGCGCAAGCACCAACCGTCAACCGGGGCGCGCGATGCCGCCCGACTTGTTCGCGCCGATGCTTGTCCACAATACGGCGGCCCTCGCGGCGTCGGGCGCGTGCCGCGCGGCGCTGTTGGACGGCGTAGTTGCACAGCTCGGCGTGAGGTCTGATCGAGGCCTTTCGCCTCGTCTTCACGCCACCACCGCCGCCCCACCTCGGCGATCCTGGCGATGGCAGCATCGCGCTGTTGCAGAACGTCGTCGGGGGACCTGCAGGCCATTGCTGTCTACTTTTTGGGCACGTCATGGGCGGTATCACCAGAGTCACGTCGACTCCACCCACAGAGGTCAGCGCCTCATAGGCCGCCCGGGTCTCGCGTGCGCTTTCGCGGGTGAAGTGTCCGATGCCCGTGCCCACCCCTTGGATCATCGTGACGGCGACCGATGGGTCGTCCGCTCCGCTTGAGGTCAGCGTGGAGGCGATGATGAAGCCTCCGGCATCCGCGCAAGACTGCAACGTGCAGCAACAACTGCGCTTATTCGCCGGGTTGTGCCTGAGCGCGTGCCACACGCCGTCGCCCACCATCTTCAGCCCCGTCGCGTCGATGAACAGGTGGATGGGGCAGGTAGGGTGCGCAGTCCGCGCGGGCACCGCCACCAATGCCTTACGCCGGGACAGCGTCGAGTGGTCCAGCGTCGCAAAATCCAGGTCCATCAGTCCGATCAGGGAGGCAACGAAGCCATCCGTCTGCCTGAGGGGCAGGTGGAATGGGTCCGATTGGTGAGCGTCGACAGGATCGCCAAGTCGTTGAAGGGCTGTTGCCCCCAGGCCTTCTGCTCCCCGAATGGTTCCAGGCGTTCACGGCGGGTTCCTCGAACCAGACAGTGACGTCGCAACGTTGTCGCAGAGATGCCTCATCGGCTGGCCAGTTCCTGACCCGTTACCTGGTCTTGTACGGCAATTTCACTTTCCTTCTCGCGCGTGCAGCCCAAGGTCCCCAGCCTCCCCGAGGCCGGGCTTTGCCCGCAGCATTACCAGGCGCTTTCGTGGCGTCAGGTGCCGCCATCCACCAACGCCGAGCGCCGCACGCAGCCGCAGCCGCGCCAGAGCCATTGACAACCATCATTGACATCCGACAACAATGCCTGTCATGCCGATCTCCCGCCTGCGACAGCTCCGAAAGGCACGAGGCCTCAGCCAGGCCGCGCTGGCCGAGCAGGCGCGGATGTCGCGTCAGAGCGTCAACGCCATCGAGGCCGAGCGCACGATCCCAGGCGTCGACGTCGCGCTCGACCTGGCGCGGGTGCTCGGTTGCCAGGTCGAGGACCTCTTCGGCGCGCCGGCACCGGAACCACCGCTGCAGGTGGCGCTCACCGGGCCGCTGCGCTCGCCGCGGCTGGGCCTGGCGGTCGTGCGCGACCGGTGGATCGGCGTGCCGCTCGGTGCCGACGACGCCCACGTCGCGGCCGATGCGCTGGCGCAACAGGTCGTCGGCGACACCGCCAGCGTCGCGCTGCTACGACCGCTGCAGAACGCCCGCCAGAACCTCCTGCTGATGGGCTGCGCCACCGGCCTGGGCTTGCTGGCGGACCGGCTGCGCGGGGCACCGGGCGGTGGCCGGACGCTGTGGTGTCCAGCGTCGAACGGCGCCGCGCTGCGGGCGTTGGCGCAGGGGCATGCCCATGTCGTCGGCATCCACCAGCCGCTGACGGCGAGCCATGGCCTGGCGCCCACCACCCTCGAGCGGGCGCAGCTGGCAGCGCCGGGGCTCAGTCTGACGGCGATCGCGCTCGGCAGCTGGCAGGCGGGCCTCTTGGCGCGGGGTGAGAGCGAGATCCTGCGCTCAAGCGACCTCGGGCGACGAGACCTGCGCCTTGCCTGGCGCGAGCCGGGCGCCGGGGCACGCGCGCTGCTCGAGGAGGCGCTCTCTGCCCAGGGTCTGCCCGCCGAACCCGCGCAGGGCCGAAGCGTCGTCGCAGCCGGACACCTCGCCGTGGCGAGCGCCATCGCGCTGGGTGCGGCCGATGTCGGCGTCGCCACCTGGGACGCCGCCAGCGCCTACGGGCTGCGCTTTGTGCCGCTGGTCGAGGAGCGCTTCGACCTCATCGTGCCGACCGCGCTGCTCGGCGACGCGCGCGTGGAGCGGCTGCTCGAGGTGCTGTGCTCGGCGTCCGCGCGGCAGGAGCTGAGCAGCCTCGGCTACGACGTGCGCGAGGCCGGCCGGCGCGTCGCGTGGACGGCGGCGGCGTGATGGCTTGGAAGATCCGCCGGCCGAGAAGCGACCTCGGCGTGCCTGCCACCGCCATCCGCAGGCGGACCCGCGGCCCGCTTGTTGCAAGGCGTCCACGGCATGAACCGAGGCGCGCGCGTTGCGTCATCCTCGCGTCAGCGCTGGCGCTCGCCGCCTGCACGCCAGCACCGACGTCGCAGCAGCCTTTGCGGGTCGCCGCCGCTACCAACCTCGCTGGCGCGCTCGAAGCGCTCGGCCAGGCCTTCCACGCCGCCGGCGGGAGGCCGGTCGTCTTCAGCTTTGCGTCCTCAGCCCAGCTGGCCCAGCAGCTTCGCGCCGGGGCGCCCTTCGACGCCTTCGCCGCCGCAGATCCGCGCTACACCGACCTCGCCGTCGAGGCCGGCGCCTGCGATGGCACGAGCCGCCGCAGCCTCGGCAGGGGCGCCTTGGCGATGTGGAGCCGCAAGGGCGAAGCAGCGCCGCCGACGCGGCTCGAAGACCTCATCGACGCACGATTTCGGCGCATCGCCATCGCGCACCCCGAGCACGCACCCTACGGCGCGGCGGCGGTGGCGGCGCTGAAGAAGGTGGGCGTCTGGACGCAGGTCCAAGCGCGCGTCGTCTACGGCGAGAATGTCCGCCAGGCGCTGCAAATTGCCGCAGCCGGCGAGGCCGACGTCGCCATCACCGCGCTATCGCTGGTCATCGCCGACAAGCAGCACCCCTGGCGAGCCGTCGACCACGCGCTGCACCCTCCGCTATTGCAGGAGCTGGTCGTCTGTCGCCTTGGCGGCGCGGTGACGGACGCCAAGGCCTTCGCAGCCTTTGTCGGCGGCGAGGCCGGACGCGGCATTCTGCGTCGACATGGCCTGCTGCCAGCGGGCGGGCCATGAACCTCGAGGCCCTGCTCCGCTCCTTCACAGTGGCGACCCTGGCGACCTGCCTCGCTGGCGTCCTCGGCGTCGGGGCCGCGGCGCTCCTGACGCGACGGCGGAGCGCTCTCGGCGACCTCTTTGACGCCCTGCTGACGGCGCCGATGGTGCTGCCTCCCACCGTGCTCGGCTACGCCCTGCTGCGGCTGCTCAGCCGCGACGGCGCGTTCGGCAGCGCCTGGGAACAAGGCGTGGGCGCCCCGCTGCTCTTCTCGCCGGCGGCGGCGGTGTTGGCGGCGGCCATCGCGGCGCTGCCGCTGGTGCTGCGGGCCGCGCGTGCCGCCATCGATGGCGTCGACCCCCGTCTCGCTGCCGCCGCTGCGACGCTCGGGGCGACGCCGGCGCGAGTGCTCTGGAGCGTCGTGCTGCCGCTGGCGCGGCCGGGCATCGTCGCCGGTCTGACCCTCGGATTCGCCAGGGCGCTCGGGGAGTTCGGCATCACGCTGATGATCGCCGGCAACCTGCCGGGCGCCACACAGACCGCGGCGCTGGCGATCTACGACGCCGTGCAGGCGGGTCGCGACGCCGAGGCGGCGGGCATGGCGACCTTGCTCGCCGCCCTCGCCACGGCCCTGCTGCTCGTCGCCACCGGCCTCGGCCGCCGGAGGCGCGATGGCTTTTAGCGGCGCGCTCGAGGTTGCCATCCGGGTCGACGGCGCCGTCGGCCAGCGGCCGCGCCTGGAGGTCGAGCTCGCGTTCGAGCGTGGCGTCACCGCAATCGTCGGCCCGTCCGGCGCCGGCAAGTCGACGCTGCTCTCTGCCATCGCCGGGCTCGTGCCCCTTAGCGCTGGGCACATTCGGCTGGACGGCGCAGCGCTGGACGACGTCGCGCTCGGTGTCCACACGGCCCCGCATCGCCGCGGCGTCGGCCTGGTCTTCCAGTCGTTGGCGCTCTTTCCGCACCTCTCGGTGCAAGACAACGTCGCCTATGGCATCGCCGACCGCCGGCGCGGCCGCGACGAGGCCCGGGATTGGCTGCGGCGGGTGCGGGCCGAGCACCTGGCCGAGCGCCGCGTGCCGACGCTCTCGGGCGGCGAGGCGCAGCGAGTGGCGCTGGCGCGGGCGCTGGCGGCGCGGCCGCGGGTCCTGCTGCTCGACGAGCCGTTCTCGGCCCTCGATCGCCCGCTGCGGGCGGCGTTGGTCGCCGATCTCGGCGGCCTGCTGCGCGGCTTGGACATCCCGACCTTGATCGTGACCCACGAGCTGGCCGACGTGGCCGGCCTCGCGGCGCGGGTGGTGGGGCTGGTGGCGGGCGGGGTCGAGGCAGACGGCGTCGGCCCCGGGGCGGCGACTGCGATGACGACGCCGACCGAAACGCGCTAAGCCAGCGCCGCGCGCTCGACCGTGGCTTTCAGATCGCCGCCTGCCGCCGCGCGTCTGCCCTCGCCGACCGAGGCCGAGGTCCGCACGATTACCCATCGCGGTCCCAACGACCTCGCCGCAGCCAGGGAGCACCGGACGACATGCCAGCGCACGCACGTTGCCTTCCGCGCCGTCTCGCGTCGGCCGAGATCGGCCTCGCCATGGTGCTACCCATCGCGGCCACGCTTGGCTCCGACTGCAGCGACGACGCTGGCGAGCAAGCCGAGGCCGCCGCCAGCGCCCAAGCGATGGGCCTGCGCGGCACGCCGCGGACGCCGGGCACGCTCAAGGCCTCTGACCTCTACGGCCACTGGGTCCAGATGCCGAAGGCGGCGCTCGGCAGCTATGGCTACTTCTCGTTGATGGCCCAAGACCCACGCAGCAGCCGGGCCGACGCCTACCTCTGGCTGGTGCCGGGGCAGAGCTGGCCACAGACCGGTACCTTTCGGGTCCGCGAGGGGCGCGTGGAGCTGCAGCCGGACGCGGTCGCCGGGGCGGACAAGCTGCCGGCGCAGGCGATCGAGATCCTGGCGGCGACAGACGCCGAGCTGGCGCTCAAAGGTGGGGGATTCGGCCAGCAGACCAACTTTGAGCGCAGAGCGCGTTGCCACGGTCCGGGCGACCTCCAAAGCCCAGGCGGGGGCTATACAGCCTTTGGGTGGGACGCCGCGGGCGATCTGCACATGGCCGGGCCGGAGCTGCCGCTGCTGAGCACGCGGGCCGATGTCTGCGGTCCCATCGCCCTCGTCGCTTTGCCGGGCGCCCACGCCTTGGTCGGCGACGAGAAAGGCACGGTGTGGGCGGCTCGGCTGGCCCCCGGCGGCGTCCTCGAGCTTTACGGCTTCGACCCCGCCGATCCGGCCTCGCTGCGCAAGGAGGTCGTGGCGACGGGTCAGAAGGAGCCAGGCATCCACACCGAGCTGCAGCTGGCGGTCCGTCCGGGGCGCGGCGGCGAACTGCAGGGGATGACCGGCGTCGTCCTCGTCGGCGCTGGCTTGCGCAGCGCCTGGGAGGAGGTCGACGGCGCCTGGCAGGACGCCATCGCCAGCAAGAACCAGTCGCTGATCCCACCCGACATCGACCTGCTCTTCGATCCCGAGGGGCGCCTCGTCTTGCTCAACGGCGGCAAAGTGCTGCGCGAGTCCAAGGCCGGCGCCCGCGACTTCGCGGCCTGGGACCCAGGCGTCGATTGGGATGGGGTCGCCAGCAAGCGCGGCCTTTTGGCCTACGACAAGGCCGGCCGCGTGCACATGGTCACCACCGCGCACCCACCCAAGTGGACCCCCGAGGAGAACTCGCTGACGCGCGGATACGACGAGCTCAGCCACTTCGTCGAGCGGCCCGATGGCAGCTGGCAGGAGACGGCGCTGGGTCCAGGGCTGGCGTTCGATCTCGCGTTCGACGCCAAGGGTCACTTGCACGTGATGACGCTGCCGACGCGCAAGGCCAACGGCGGCGGTCACCTGGACATCACGCTCGACGCCAGCGGCATCCCCGCCAGCTGGACCTACCGCCTCGGCACCGATCATGGCGGCGCCACCGCCGGCGGCCTGCCGCAGACGGAGTACATCGGCCTCGAAATTTCGCAATACGAGCACGACCTGCCGCGCGGTCGGGTCGGCCCAGGCGGCAGCTACGCCCTCATCGCCGGATGGTCCAATCCGAAGCTGGAGTACGACTTCGGCCAAGACGGGGCGCCGACGCACGCGCTCTCGATGCAGGTGGTGGCAGGCGATGACCTCGGCGCCAAGGACGACGTGCTGCTGCCCGAGCTCGACGTGCGGTGCCAGGCCGATTGCACGCTGCAGCTCGAGCCTCGGCGCATCTACCGGATGACGTTCGGCGGCGCCGCGATGCACCGGCTCAGCGCGGGCACCGACGCCGGCCAATCGCTCTACGCGTGGGGATGGCTGCGCGGCGGGCTCGTCAACCAGAAGGTCGGCGAGCTGCAGGCGACGGTCGAGGTGAAGACGCCGATCGTCGCCGATGCGGCGGTGTGGGCGACCCATACGCCGATGATCACCCAACGGGCCGTGGGATTCGCCATCGACGCTGCCGGTCAGCGCTGGGTGGCGGCGACGTCGCACGATCGCTGCACGGTCGTCAAAGGCCAACCCGAGGTGCTGGTGCAGCGCCTGGACGACAAGGGCACCATCGCTGCGGAGGCCTGCTGGCCCGGCGGACGGTCCGCCTTTGCCTTGCCACTGCCGAGCGGCGGGCTGGCGCTGCTGGTGCGGGACGCGGACGGGCTCAAGGGCAGCGGATAGATGCCGGCGGCCCAGCAGGGGGCCGTCGCCAGCGCCATCGTCGTGGTCGGGCCCGACCTGAAGCTCAGCGGCGGCAAGGCGCTGCAAGGCTGCAGGTCGACGCAGGTCCTCGGCCCGAGGCAAGGCCACGCTGGAATCGTCGCGAGCGGCCCGAGTCGGCGCGAGGGCCCTGAGGGCCGTACCCGACGCCCGCCGCGCTGCGCGACCGCGTGTTCGGCTGCAGACGCAAGCGACGAGCCTCCCTTGGCTACCCAGCAGTCGGTACCCGGTGCGCGACAAACGCCGCTTCCGTTTCGCCGGGGCCGCGCCATCGCTAGGGAGGTCGCCGCGCGTGTGCTGTGCAGATCCGCGCCAGCACGCGGGGAAGCTCCTTGACAGCGACAACCCGCCTCTCCATCGTCCCAACCCATGGACGCCGAAGGCAGTGTCCCGCGCGCCTGGCGCAGGGAGCGCCGCGGCCCCGCCTCGGAGGACCTGATGGGACCTGTGGTCAAGAACATCCTGGCGGTCGTCGGCGGTCTGGTCGCCGGTAGCGTCGTCAACATGACCATCGTTATGGCCGGCAACGCGCTGGTCCCGCCGCCGGCAGGGATGGACCCGCAGGACCCGGCCTCCATTGCCGCCCACATGCACCTGTTTGGGCCGCTGAACTTCGCCGTGCCATGGCTGGCTCACGCCCTCGGTACGCTGGCCGGCGCAGCCCTTGCTGCCCGCCTGGCGGCGACCCGTCCCTTTGCGCTCGCCCTCGGCATCGGCGGCTTCTTCCTGCTCGGCGGCATCGCCGCGTCCATGATGATCCCAGCGCCGTGGTGGTTCATCGCGCTCGACCTGCTGGCGGCGTACCTGCCGATGGCCTGGCTGGGTCAGCGCCTCGGCGCGCCCAAGGCCAGCGCCTAGTCCCTCAGCGCGGTGACTTGGCCAAAGAGCCGACGGTGGGAGGCGACATGTGGAGCGCGGCGCTGGCTTCGTACATCCACGTGCTCTCGCTGGCCATCGGGCTGCCGGCGATCTTTCTGCGCTGGCGGGCCCTTGCCGGCGGCCCGACGACGCCTGAGCGGGCGGCGAAGGCGCTCTATGCCGACAACCTCTGGGGCATCTCGGCCCTGACCTGGCTAGGCTCCGGCCTCTGGCGAGCGCTCGGCGGCACCGACAAACCCTGGGCGTTCTACGACGGTCATGGCCTGTTTTGGGCCAAGATGACGGTCCTGGGCGTCACCTTTGCCCTTGAGCTCGCGCCGATGGTGGTGCTCATCGGTTGGCGCGTCGCCGCCGCCCGCGGACGACCACCCGCCTACCACCACGGCGGCTGGATCGGCGTCATCTCGGCGATCGAGACCGCGCTGGTCCTCGTCATCGCCCTGCTGGCGACGCTGATGGCGCGCGGCATCGGCTACTGAGGGCTGGCCTTGCGTCGGAAGCGGCGCCACGTGACGGGCAACTCCGCTTCAGCGCACCCACATCGTGCCGGCGAGGCAATCGCCCACCCAGCCATAGTGGAAGGCGCAGCTGCCGCGGCCGTAGAGGCTCATGCGCTCGAAGCCGCGCGCGGCGCCAACGTTGGCGGCGCCGAGGTAGAACTTCCAGTCGTCGCCATTGGCGAGGTCGGTCCAGGTCGGCGTCGCGGACCAGGTGGCGGTGCCAAAGACGCAGTCCGCGTCGCACGCGTCGGCGTAGCTGGTGCAGAGCTTGCAGGAGTACTTGCCGAACTTCTTGACGTTGTAGCCCTGCGACTCGTGCATGCGGACCGCGATGCTGTCGCCAGGGCGGACGATGGCCTCCTTGATGGCGTTCATTACGCTGTCGGAGAACTTGGCGTGGTTGTTGGAGGAGAGTGCGCCGAGGTTGTCCAGCGCGCTGGAGTTCTGGTCGCCCTTGGACCAGTCGTGTCCGCCGCCGTCGCCGGTCTTGAGCACCAGCGTCCAGCCGCCGCCGTCGGTCGTCATATCGCAGTAGGCCTTGAAGGCGTTGTCGGTGTTGCCGCCATCGGGGTCGAGCCAGCGGGCGCCGTCGGCGACCGAAATGTTGGCGGCCTGCGCTTGCTGCAGCAGGTCGAGGCAGCTCTTGACCGGCTTGGCCTTGGCAAAGCCGACAAACGCCTCGCAGGTGGCGCTGCAGCCGGCGGCGTCGATCTGATTGCCGTCGTCGCAGGACTCGCCGGTCTCGACGATGCCGTTGCCGCAGGAGTCGGTCAGGGCCCGCCAGGCCTTGCCATCGCAGTAGCGCAGCTTGCCGAGCTTGGTGTCGAAGTAGGCGTGGCCGGAGCGGACGGGCTCGCAAGCGAAAGGCACGTCTGACAGCTGGCCGAACTGCAAGGTGCCGCCGACCTTGACCGACTGGGACGAGGTCACCGTTCCTGAGACGGTGAACGCGGTGATCTTGCCATCTCCCTTGTTGGCGACGTCGCAAATGCTCGCGTTCCCGGGCGCCTGCACCACGCAGTACGAGGTGTCGAGGACCTGCAGCGTCCAAGTGCCGTCGAGCGGCTTGCCGATGGCGGTGGCCAGGGAGCCGAGCTTCAGCTTGCTGCTGGCGTCGAGCTTGAGGTTCAGGGACTTGGCGTCCTTGTCGCCGCAGGGGTCACAGATGGTATAGCCGACCTTCTTGTCGTCGGGCGGCAGGAGCACCACGGCGACGGTCGACAGATCGGTGTTGGTCAGCGCGATCTCGACGGCGATCGTCATCGCGACGCCGGCTTTGCCGAACACCGCCTGGGCGAGGCCGAGGGCGCCGGTGTTGTCCGGGATCGGCGCCGGCAGGCCCGCGACCTTGGCCGACTCGGTGAAGACGGTGGTCATCATCCCACCGAGCGCGCTGTTGCTCGAGCCGGCCCCCGCGCCGCAGACGACGCTGCCATCGGTCTGAACGCCGGTGACGATCTCGCCCTGCTTGCAAGAACCGCCGGCGACCTTGACGCCGGTGAGGGCGCTGCCGTCGCCGACCAGCGCCGCGGCGGTCACGGTCTTGGCGGTGATGTCGCCAGAGAACAAAGCGTTCTTGCCCTTGAGGCTGTGGCCGCCGAGGTCGATGTCACCGTCGAACTTCATCTCTTCGACCGCGACGCAGCCGCTGCAGGCGAGGTCAAGCGCGGGCCCGCCCTTGGTCGCCGCGCCGGCATAGGCAAAACCGATGGCGTTTGCGGCGACGCAGCCGGTGCAGGCGAGGCCCTCGGCGACCGCGGCGCGCAAGGCGGTCGAGACCGAGCGCAGCGGCTGGCGCGGCAGCTCGGCGTCGCTCTCGACGCGCACACCCAACCAGCCGCCCGTCGCCGCGCTGACGTGGTCGGGCGTCAAGGGCGTGACGCTGCCGAGGGCGTGGACAAAGCGGCCCTTGGCGAGCGGCAGGGAGGCCTGCTCGCTCCAGGTCGGGTCGACGGCATTGGCGCTGGCATAGAGCGCAAAGGTGAGCTTGTAGTTGCCGTCTGCGGCCGGGACGCCCGAGGAGCTCAGCAGTGCGCCTTCGACCGCGACCTGCACCGGCACGGCGGCCTGCGGCGTGGCTGGCCACGCCAACAAGCTGAGGGCGAAGGCGAAGGCGAAGGCGCTGAGGCGATGCAATCGCCCTCTCAGGGCGGCAGCGACAGAGGGCCAATCGAGGCGCCTGAGGGTCGTGGGCATGGCAAGCTCCTCGGCCCAGGCGCGCGGCGCAGGCCGGCTGCAGGGCCCATGGAGGGTGCCGGGGCCTGCCGCTGGGGTCAACGACGGTGGAAACGCTTGAAGGACGGGATGCGCTTGACCGGCCTTAGGCGCCGACGGTGGGAACATCGCCGAGGCCGGTGGGGCGCGCTTGCGGCGAGGACGCGGCGCCGACCGCCCTGCCGACTCTGCCGAGCTCCAGGGTCGCGTCGACGAGGCCATGCCAATAGCCGACCTCGTGGTAGGGCAGCTTGTGGCGCTGCGCCCATTGCCGCGTGATGACCGCGGCCTGACCGAGCTGGAAATGGGAGACGCCGGGGAAGAGGTGGTGCTCGACCTGGCGATCCAGGCCGATAAACAAGGCAGAGAGCCAGCGCGGCAGGAGCAGGTTGCGGGTCGTCTCCAGCTGGGCGAGCCAATCGTCGCCGTGGTCGGGCTGCACCGGCATGCCCATGTGCGCCGGGGCAAAGACCATCGAGAGCAGCACGCCGACCATGCTCCACAGCAGCACATAGAAGCCGAGCGCCGGCAGCAGCCCGACGAATTGGGCCGGTACCACGAGCCAGAGCGTGTAGTGACAGAGCAGGCAGCCGCCATCGAGCAGCACGGCCCGGTCGACGCCGTCGGCGCGCGCCTTGCGCAGTAGAATACGGATGGAGTTCAGGCGCATGGCGTACGGCAGCAGCGCCGTCAGCGGCCAGAACAGCCACATCTGCAGGTGCTGCACGAAGAGGCGGCGCACGGGCCCGGCGCCTGCGGCCTGGGCGGGATAGCTGGCCATCGGCCACATCTGGAGGTCGAAGTCGACGCCGGGCACGTTGGGGTGCGGGTGGTGGAGCTGGTTGTGCTTCCACTTCCAGTGGTGCGCGCCGAGGCCGCTCATGAAGGGGAACGTGATGTGCAGCATCCAGGCGTTATGCCGCGCCGAGGAGGCCATGCTCTTGTGCGCGCCCTCATGGCCGAGCATGGCCGCCGCGGTCAGCAGCACCGCCGCCGGCAGCAGCAGCGCAAGGCCCGCAGGGTGCGGCGAGGACAGCGCGGCGACGAGCAGGGCCGTCACGCCGACGAGCAGGACCACCAGCTTGCGCCAGGCCCGCCAGGGGTCGCGCTCAAAGACGCCGGCGGCCTTGAGCGCCTCGCGCAGCTCGCGGCGCTGGTTGGGTGTGACGGCGCCGGGCTCGCTGGTGCTCGGCGCGGCGGCTTGGTCGGCCAGTGCGGTTTCAGACATGTCGGCCTCGACGCTCCGCTCGGGTGAGGCGGCGCCGCGGCACGATGCCCGCAGTCGCCGCGGCTGACCAGAGGGCCGCAGCCGGACGCGGCCTATCCTGTCGCCCCGACGCCCCGCAGCCTGCGACCTCGGGCCCCTGGCGCTTGATGACGACAGCGCGGCCCCGCGCGGCACGCTTTACAGGCTGCTGGCGTTCACCGGCGGCACGACGCTCGGCGACGGCGCAGCGGCATCGGCCGATGGACCGGCGCCGCGGGGAGCGACGGCGCGGACGTGAGCGCCGCGTCATCCGTCGATGGACTGGCGGGCCGAGCGCAGCCCGTGCTACTCCGAGATCTGAGGCCATGCCCGAGTTGCCCGACATCGAAGCCTACCTCGTCGCCCTGCGGCCTCGGCTGGTCTCTAAGCCATTGCTCGGCCTGCGCCTCGGCTCACCCTTTTTGCTCCGCTCGGTGCGCGACCTCAGCGACCTCCCGGGGCGGCCCATCACGGCGCTGCGGCGGCTCGGCAAGCGCGTCGTCATCGACCTTGACGGCGACACCGCCTTGGTCCTGCACCTGATGCTGGCCGGGCGGTTGCACTGGCAGCGGCGCGGGGCCGCCGTCGGTAGCCAGGGCCGCCTGCTGGCGCTCGATGTCGAGGCGGGCAGCCTGGTCCTGCACGAGGCCGGCAAGGAACGCCGGGCCAGCCTGCATGTCGTGGACGGCGAGGCCGCCCTGCGCGCGCTCGATGCCGGCGGGCTCGAGGTGCTGGACCTGCACGGCGAGGCGGGCAAGGTCGCCTTCCGTGAGCGGCTGCGCGCACCGCCCGGCCGGACGCTCAAGCGGGCCCTGACCGAGGCGTGGCGCTTCGCCGGCATCGGCGGGGCCTACGGCGACGAGATCGCCTGGCAGGCCCAACTCTCGCCCTTCTCGCGCTGCCAGGACCTCGACGATGCGCGCGCCGACGCCTTGCTCGCCGCCACCCAGCAGACGATGGACGCCTGGCGCGACCGCCTCTGCGCCGAGGCCATGCAGGCGTTTCCGAGCAAGGTCACAGCGTTCAGGCCGGAGATGGCGGTCCACGGCAAGCATCGAATGCCCTGCCCGCGCTGCGGTGCCGCCATCCAGCGCGTCGTCGCAGGCGGCCGCGAGACCAACTACTGCCCGCCCTGCCAGACCGGGGGCCGCGTGCTGGCCGACCGCATGCTGTCGCAGCTGCTCCGGGACGACTGGCGGGGCGACCCGCTGCGCCCGCCCGTCGAGCCGGAGGGGTGACCGCCTGACGCGAGTCGCACCCGCAGCCAGGGAGGGGCGAATGCGACGGCTCACGTGCTGCGCCGCACCTTTCGCAGCCTTAGACGCCGTCGTAGCATCTGAGCCGCGGCGAAGGGTCAGGCGCAGCCGAGGCGCGCGCCCATCCCGCGCGCAGGCGCCGAGGTGGAGCAGGTGCGGCGGAGAGGCCTTCGCGCCCGCCGCGCATCCCGCCCTCGGGGGCGTCGAAGACAGCAGACCCATGAGGCTGCCCGTTGGCAGCGCGCAGGGAGGAGACCGATGAGCACTTCCACGACCTTTCAGGGCATTCCGGCCGACGGCTTGGCGTTCTTGCGCGAGCTGTCTGAGCACAACGAGGCTGCGTTCTTCGAGAGCAACAAGCAGCAGTTCGTCGCGTTCTGCGCCGACCACCTCGGCAGCCTGGCGCCGGTCCACCGCTGGCTGGTGCGGGCGCTGGGGGGCCACGCGAGGGCCATCCCGGCGGCGTGACAATGGTTCCATGCGCTGGTATGAGCCCGGCGCCGCGATCGAAAAACGTCCGGACAACAGAGACGAACAAGAACCAAAGGGGGAGTTGATGACGACCTGGAAGCCCATCGCCGGAGCCGCCGGTGCCTACACCGCCACCTACGATTTTCGCGGCAACGCCATCACCACGCTGGTGACCGACCTCGGCGACGGACAGCTGGCGGTGTACAGCCCCGGCACCGGAGTCGAGGAGTCCGCGTTCGCCGAGCTCGAGAAAATCGGCACGGTCGCGGCGCTGGTCTCGCCCGGCGCGTTCCATCACATGGGCCTGCCGATCTGGCACAAGCGCTTTCCCAAGGCGCGGCTCATCGCCACGACGAGCGGCATCAGCCACATCGCCAAGCAGCAGAAGGACCTGCCGCCCCTCGAGGGCCTCGACGCCCTGCGCTCGCTCGCTGGCACAAGCCTCACGGCCATCGAGACGCCGGGCAAGCACGGCGATCTGCTGCTCTTCTATCGCGCGGGCGCTAAGGTCGTGGTGTTCAACAACGAGCTGCTGTGCAACATGGAGAAGCTGCCGCCCAACCCTCTGTTCTCACTGCTCTTCCGCCTGTTCAAGGCCGGCCCCGGGCTGGCCTACAACAGCCTCGCGGCCAAGCTGCTCGGCGCCAAGAAGCGCGACGCTTCTTCGATGATCGCCGCGGCGATCCGCGAGCATGGGCTCGACGTCTATGTGCCCTGCCACGGCCTCGTCATCGACGGACCAGACGCCAAGACGCGGGTGCTCGCGGTCCTCGACGCCGCGGCTGCCTAGCGGCGCCGAAGTCGCCGCCAAGGGCATCTCGACGGCAGCGACTCAGGGCTGGGACAGCGCCTTCTTGATCTGGGCGCGCACCCCGCTGCTCGACAGGCCGTGCTGCTTGTGGGTGATGACGCGCGTGCTGGTGGCGAACAGGTGTGGCGCCGTGTAATTGCTGGTCTTGATGGCCGAAAACGCGGCGCCGGTCGGGTCGCGGTAGACCCGCACGTTCGGGTGGCCATCGAGCTTGTACTTGGTCCGCCAGCTCGGGCAGGTCTGGCTGTCGTCGATGTAGACGACGTGCGCGACGGCGACGCCTTGAGGCGCGAACTCCGTCGCGAGGTCCGGGGTGATCGAAGCCGTGCCCTTGCAGGTCGGGCAGTGGCTGTGGGCGACAAAGAGCCACAGCGCCTCGGCGCCGCAGAGCTCGTCCAAGCTGCGCGGCTCGCCGGTGTCGCAGTCGACGACCTTGATGGCGCCGAGCCTTTCGCCAACCGCGTAGCCTACCGTCGGCCCCGCGGTCGGGCAGTAGCTGGGCCCCCAGTCCTGCGGGGTGAGCGGGCCGCCGGGCTCGGTGACGTCGGTGGGCGCTGCGGTATCGGCGAGGACGACATCCTCGGCGACCTGGTCTGGGCTGCCGGCGTCGGCGTCGGTGCCGGCAGGTTGCGCGGTGTCGGTGCCGCCAGGTTCTGCGTCGCTGCCGGCGCTGCTGCCGCCATCGGCCGGGTCAGCGTCACTGCCGGACTGTTCCGTGTCGGCGGCAACGTCAGCGCTATCGGCTGCGCCCTGCCCGGCGTTGCCGCCGGCATCGCCGCTGCCACCTACGCATGACGCGAGGCCCAGACCGCAAACCAGCGCCGAAACGATCCCCGCGACGATCTTGTCTCCATTCCACTCGCGCACCTTGACCTCCCGTTGAAGCGGGCACAGGTCCGCCCGCATCTCCATGACGGCGCAGGCCGCAAAACGCAACACGCCGCCGCATGCCCCTCGAATCGAGCGACAAAAAGGACGCGGCGTCGGCGAGTTCAGCGATGGCAGCCGGGGTGAATCGGGTCGGGTGGGTGTCGCGAACCCGGCTGCGGGGACGCCCTCGGGCGCGTCGGGCGCTTCGGCCCACCCGGCTCCGCCCATCGCCGCCGCGTCCTACAGCTCACGCTGGGCCAGCGCATGTGCCGCCGGGGTCCGCGACCAGCGGATGAACTGGACGGCGCCTATCAGCACAGCGATGGCCGATACGGTCGACAGCGCGAGCAAGTTGTCGTCGCCCGGCAAACCGGCGGCGAGCAGAAGGACGAACACCGTCGATGCCTGGTTGATGGAGCCGGCGAGGCCGGAGACGCGCCCACGTACCTCCTCGGCGACCCCGCGCTGACGGATCTCCACCTCCCCGACCGCAAAGCCGAAGAGGCCGACCCGCGACAGGACGACGCCGACGAGGAGCCCGGGCAGCCAGCCGAGGCCCAGGGCCAAGGTGCCAAGGACGATGACCAGGGCCTGAAAGGCGACAAATCCGCGGGAAGTCGCGACGACGCTAAAGCGGCGGCGCACCAGGTGGTGCAGCTGCGCGCCAAACACGCCGCCAGCGGCGCCGAGGCCGCGAAAAAGCCCAAGCTCGGCGTCGCCGAGGCCGCCCACGCCGCGCAGCCAGGCGGTGAGGACGGCGCCGTGGGGCGTCAAGATCGTCGACCACAGGCAGGCGTAGGCCAGCATCGAGCCGAAGATCGGCTGCGCTCGCCAGAGTCTCCAGCGCGCGGCGAGGTCGAAGCGCTCGGTCGCCGCCACGGGGGGCCGCTGCAGGCCGGCGACGAGCGGACGCAGGAGTCGGTATTCAGGGATGAAGCTCGTGAAATTCAGGGCAGCGATGACGCCGAGACCGATGAGCGGCGCATCCGCGGCGGCGAGCACAGCGCCGGCGACGACCGGCATCACCACCTCGGCGCCGAGGTCGATCTGGCGCAGCCGCACGTTGGTGCGCGGCAGGTCGCTCACGGCGAAGAGGCGCGGCAGCCAGGACTGGGCGACGGCGACGTCCATCAGCGAGGCGCAGAGCGCGGTGGTGGTCTGGGCGACGGCGAGCAGGGGCCAGAGCAGGCGCTCATCGCCGCCCCCGATGCGCACGGCCACCATCACAGCCAGGCTGGCCCAGGTCGCCGCCACGCCCGCCGTCTGGCCGAGCACACCAACGCGCAGGACGCTGATCGGCGACCAGCGGTCGATCATCGCCATCAGCCGCTGCACCAGCAGCGCCTGGGCGACGCGCAGCACCAACCAGATGCCGGCGACGAGCTGGACGTTGCGCGGATAGAGGGCCGCGATTGCGAGCGGCAGCGCCATCTCCCAGGCCTGATCGCCGGCGGCGGTAAACCCGCGGGCCCAGAGCAGGCGGCCGCGAACCGCAGCCGGCGGCGTGGCGCCATGGCCCGGCCTCGGGGGAAAGGCGGGAGTCTCCGGCGTGCGGTCCACCGGGGAATGCGCAATGGGCGCGTGGTCGGACGCCGCCGGGTCGAGCAGCGGGCGGTCGGGCGGCGCAGGGTCGGGCGGCGCACTGTCGGTCGGCGACATCGGGCTCCGGCGCGGCGGCCGCTGCGCGTAGGCGAGGGCGGCGGCGGCACGATACGCGCTTCCGCGCCGCGGTCGAGCCCAGGCCAGCGGCCCTGCCAGCGCCCGTGGTAAATGGGGCGGCGCTGCAGGAGATGGCCGCGCCCGGCCCGGCCGGACGATCGACGCCAGCCGCCGATTGTGCTTGTATGGCAGCGTGCGGCGACTGCGGCCGATCCAGGGCCTCGTGGCGCAGCTGGGCGGAGACCTTCCTATGGGCTCGGAGCGCAGCGATCGCGGCAAGTCGCCGGCGCGTTTCGACCTTCGGGCCGCCACCATCGAGCTTGCACGGGTCACGGCCTGGCTGTTGACGGCCTGGCTGGGGCTGAGCGTCGCGTGGGCCGCGCTGGCCTACCCCGAGGCCGTGGCCACGGGCGCGCTGCGCTGGTGGACGCTGCCCCTCCTGCTCGACGGGGTGCTTCGCGACGCCGCCATGACGACGGCGCTCACCGCCTGCGCCTCCGCGTTGCCGGTGGCGCGGCCTTGGCCGGCGGCCCTGACGCTGCTCGGTCTGCTGGTCGCCCAAGTCACCGAGGTGATGGCTGTGAGGGCCGCCGGCGGCTTTCTGTCGACCTCGGATTTGCGCCACATCGAGCACGCTGCGTACGCCTTGCGGCCGCTGGAAACCGCCGCTGCGAGCGCTGTCGTCTTGGTCGCGGCATGGCTCGGTGCACGCGCGTTCGGCGCCGCCAAGGGCCGGTGGCATGCCGCGGCGCGGGTCGTTCTGGCGTTGCTGCTGCTGGTCACGGCCCGCTCTGCCCGCGACTTCGAGGCGCTGCGCGACGAGCGCGACCGGGCGATCGGGCAGGTGGGCCTTGTCAGCGGCTCGCCGTTGCGCGCGTTTGCCGACACCTTCGTTGAGCTCTGGCAGGGCGCGCCGACTGCAAAGCAGCCGAGCGCCGAGGCCCTGCGCGTGGCCGGCCGCTATGGCCTGCAGCTGCGGCCCGAAGCGCGCTGCCCGACCGCCCGCGATCACATCTGGCAAGCGCCATCACAGCTCGCGCGGCGAGCGGAGGCGCCGGCACAGCCCAACGTCGTCATCCTCTTCGTCGAGAGCCTGTCGGCGCGCCTGCTCGAGCCGTACGGCGGCCAGTTTCCAGGCCTGACGCCGGTCCTGCAGCGCCTCGCCGGCCGGTGCAGCGTCGTCCGCGGCTGGCAGAACCACGTGACGCCGACGGTCACGGGCCTGCGCGGTCAGCTGTGCAGCCTGTATCCGGCGCTGTCGTACGATCCCTGGGCCGCGGCGGTGGTGATGCCGCGGAGCATCCGTCCAACGCGTTGCCTGCCCCACCTGCTGGCCGACGCCGGCTGGCGCACGATGTACTGGAGCCACTCGCGGCCGGAGGCGACATGGATCCGCGCCCAGGCCCACGGCTGGGGCTTTCAAGACACGCTGCTGCACCAAGAGGTGCTGACTCGGTGGCTGCCGAGCGCGACCATCGCACGCCCCGACTACGGCCCCTCGGACCGCCAGCTGCTCGCCGCCGTCGGCGCGTTCCTTCGCAGCGATGAGGCCGGCAAGCGCCCCTTCGCCCTGGCGGTCTCGACCATCGAGACCCACATCGGCACCGAGCCAGGCCCAGACTGGAAGCGCTACCCGGGCCGCGACCTGCCGATCCTGCACGGCATTCACAACCTCGACGCCGCCTTGCAACCGATCGTCGACGCCCTCGCCAAGGGGCCGCGCGCGCGCGACACCGTCCTCATCGTCACCGCCGACCACGCGCTCTACCCGAGCGCGGCCTACCGGGCGGTCGCGCCGGACATCGCCGATAGCCGCTTCGACGAAGTCGCGATGATGGTCTGCGATCCGACCCACGACTGGCCGCGGCGCCTCGACTGGCCGACGACCTCGGTCGATTTCGCGCCGACGCTGGCGCAGCTGCTGCAACTCCGCAATGAGCCTGTGCCATGGCTCGGCTGGAGCGCGCTCGGCGACCGATGGCGCTTTGAGGGCGCTGTCGGCCTGATCTACGGCAAGCACCTGCTCACCACCGGCCGCGCGGGGAGCCGGCGCGGCGGCGAGGATGAACCCGCGCAGGCAGCGCTGGTCGACGCTGTGCGCTGGACGCAACAGCTCGAGGCCGATGGCCGCGGCTGGCCGGCCGATCCGCGGGCGCGGCCCACGCCCGAGGCAAAGCCGCGGTGACGCCAGCGGCCTACCCGGCCACGTTGACGCCCAGGCAGCGCCCTGCCACGGTGCAGCAAAGGCGCCGGCCAGCCCGACGCGCCGTGTGTGGAGAGCGATGGCCCCCGCTGCAACTCTTGGACTTCCCTGGCTCTTCGGGTTGTTCTTCGTCTCGGGCTTCGCTGCCTTGGTCTACCAGGTGGTGTGGCAACGCAGCCTGTTCGCGATCTACGGCGTCAACATCGAGTCGGTGACCATCGTGGTGGCCGCGTTCATGCTTGGGCTCGGTCTCGGCAGCTACGCGGGCGGCCGGCTCTCGCTGCGCCCGGGCGCGCGGCTGCTGCGCTGGTTCGGCGCCATCGAGCTTGCCATCGGGACGCTTGGCGCCTTGTCGCTGCCGGTCTTCCGCGCCGTCGGGACCGCGACCGCCGGCGTCGATGGCCCTGCGGTGTTCGCTTTGACGTTCGCGCTGTTGGTGCTGCCCACCGCGCTGATGGGCTCGACGCTGCCGCTGCTGGTCGCGCACGCGGTCGCCGTGTCGGGCAACGTCGGTCGCTCGGTCGGGGCGCTCTACTTCGTCAATACGCTCGGCTCGGCCGCGGCCTCGTTCGCCACCGCCGTCTTGCTGCTCGGCGCCCTCGGACAGCAGCGCACAGTCTGGCTGGCGGCGGCGCTCAACATGGGCATCGGCTTGCTGACGCTGGCCCTGGACGCCCGGGCCCGCGGCGCGGCTGCCTTGACGCCTGCCGCGCTCGACGGCGGGGGCACGTAGTGAGTTTTCCCGTCGCGCTGTGCGCCGTGCTGGCCGCTGGATTCCTGGCGCTTGGCCAAGAGATCGTGTGGTTTCGCGTGCTGTCGTTCGTCACCGGCGGCAGCGCCGGCTCGTTTGGCGTGCTGCTCGCGGCCTATCTGGCGGGCATCGCCCTCGGGTCGGCGTGGGCGCGGAGCCTGTGCCGAGATGGGGTGGCCGGGCCAACGGTGGCCGACGGCGACGGCGCGACGGCGGACCTGGCCGAGTCGCCGCCAGGAGCGCGGCGCCGGCTGCAGCTGCCGGCCGTGCTGACGGCGCTGGCAGCGTTTGGCGGCTTCCTCCTGGTCCCGGCCATCGGCTTCGGCGTCACCAAGGTGCCGTGGCAGTGGACCTTGCCGGGTATCGCCGTCGTGGCGGCGATCGGTGGCGCCGTGCTGCCCTTGGTTGCCCACCTCGGCATTGTCCCCGACCGCCGCGCTGGCGAGCGCCTGTCGCTGCTCTACCTCGCCAACATCGTCGGCTGCACCGCCGGCTCGCTGGCCACGGGCTTTGTCTTGCTCGATCGCCTGACGCTGCGTCAGACCTCGGTCGTGCTGACGCTGGTCGGTCTGGCGCTCGCCGCGCTTTTGTTCGTCGCCGCCGGTCTGCCGCGGCGGGCGCTGCTGCTGCGCGCGTTGGCCCTGGTCACGCTCGCCGCCGTGACCGTCAGCGCCAGCCACCGCCTGTATGCCCGCATCTGGCCGCAATTGCAGCGCAAGCTCGAGTACGATGGCGGAGAGCTGTTCGCCCGCGTCATCGAGAACCGCGCGGGCGTCATCACCGTCGACCGCGAGCGCCACGTCTTTGGCGGTGGCGTCTACGACGGCATCCTGTCGGTGACGCTGCTGCCGGACCGCAACCTGCTCTACCGCGCCTACGCCCTGCCGGCGGTGCACCCGGCACCGCGGCGCGTGCTGATGGTCGGCCTGGCCTCGGGCTCGTGGGCGCAGGTCATCGCTAGCGCACCCGGCGTCGAGCGGCTCGAGGTGGTCGAGATCAACCCAGGCTACCTGGAGCTGATCGCTGGCGAAAAGGAGGTCAGCCCCCTGCTGAGCGATCCCAAGGTCGTCGTCCACATCGACGATGGCCGACGCTGGCTTGCGGCGCACCCGACTTCGCATTTTGACGTCATCGTCCAGAACACCACCTGGCACTGGCGCGGACACATCACCAACCTGCTGTCGGAGGAGTATTTCGCGTTGGTGCGCGAGCGGCTGGCGCGAGGCGGGGTGTTCTTCTTCAACACCACCCACGCTCCGGCGGCGATGGTCACGGCCTGCCGGTCGTTTCGCAGCGGCTTTCGCTTCTCCAACTTCATGTATGTCAGCGACGCTGAGCACCTGGACCTCGACCTCGGCCGCTGGCGCGAGGCCCTGCGTACCTGGCAGTTGCAGGGCAAGCCGGTGCTCGACCTCGCCACCGCAGAGGGACTTGCCGCCCTGCAAGATCTGCTGAGCCGCCGCGCCAATCCCGCGTACTTTCAGACCTGCGCCGAAGTGCTGGCCCAGCACGCCAACGAGCCAACGATCACCGACGACAACATGCGGACCGAGTTCCTGCCGCGCTGAGTGCCTGGCGGCCTGGTGCTCGCGCTGCATAGGGCCCCCTCGTCGGCACGCGCTGCGCTTTCGGCACGGGGGCTTGGCCTCGGAGGCGCGCGGCCGGCTTTGTTTGCGCCGCCGATAGAGGACCCGGTGTGGGGCGCGGCCGCCTACCAAACCCTCCCCGCCCTGCTACACTGCGCCGAGCGCGCCTCGCCGCGCGGCATCGCGGAGGCGCCTTGTACGATCGCATCGCCTTTACCTGGTTGCCGATGACCGACGTGGCCCGCGCCCGCGGTTTCTACGAAGGCACGCTCGGGCTGCGGCCCGGCTTGCAGGGCGGCGCCGGCGCGATGGCGTGGATCGAGTACGACCTGCCCGGCGGCGGCTGCCTGGCGCTCTTCAACGGCCGGCCCGGGACCTCCCCCGGCGGCTGCGTCGTCTTCGAGGTGATGGATCTCGACCGCGAGGTGGCGCGTCTTCAAGGGCTCGGCATCCAGTTCGACGCCGATGTCATCCACTCACCGGTGTGCCGCATGATCCCGCTGCAAGACCCCGACGGCAATCGCCTGATGCTGCACCAGCTGCGCGACCAGACGCGGCTGCAGCCGGCGGGCTACGGGCTCATCGGCAAGCTCCAGGCCAAGGAGGGGTGCGGCGCCGAGCTGGCGGCGATTTTGCGCCAGGGGTGCGCCAAGATGCCCGGCTGCAAGGCGTACGAAGTGGCGGCGGACGCGGCCGACCCCGACCTGCTCTGGGTCACCGAGCGGTGGGTATCGCAGGCGCATCATCTGGCGTCGCTGCAGCTGCCTTCGGTGCAGGCGGCGATTGCGGCGGGACGTCCGCTGATGGTGTCGCTGACCCGTGTGGCGGAGACGGCGGGATGACCCTGACCATCGTCAAGAAGTTCGGCGGCTCCTCGGTCGCAGACGTCGGCCGCATCGCCAAGGTCGCCGACGTGGTGGTGGCGGCACATCAGCGCGGCGAGCGGGTCGTCGTCGTGGTCTCGGCCATGGGCAAGACCACCGATCAGCTCATCAAGCTGGCGCACGAGGTCAGCCCAGAGCCCGACCGGCGCGAGCTGGACATGCTGTTGACCGCCGGCGAGCGCATCTCGATGGCGCTGCTGGCGATGGCGATCCGCGACCGCGGCGTGGCGGCGACCTCGCTGACCGGCAGCCAGTGCGGCATCATGACCAACGCCCGCCAGGGCAGCGCCCGCATCGTTGAGGTGAGGCCATTTCGCGTCGAGGACGCCTTGGATGACGGGCACATCGCCATCGTCGCCGGCTTCCAGGGCGTCTCGTACCGCCGCGAGGTGACGACCCTTGGCCGCGGCGGCTCCGACACGACGGCGGTGGCGCTGGCGGCGGCGCTCGGGGCCGACGCTTGCGAGATCTACAGCGACGTCGACGGCGTCTACACCGCAGATCCCAAGGTCGTGCTCGAGGCGAAGCGCCTGGATTCCCTGAGCTACGACGAGATGCTCGAGCTCGCCCGCGCAGGCGCCAAGGTGTTGGCAGAGGACTGCGTGGCGTGGGCGAAGGCGCACGGCGTGGCCCTCTACGTCAAAGCCGCCGACGGCCAGGGCGGCGAGACCATGGTGCGCCGCGACGAACCGCAGGGGCTGGCGCAGGTCGCCGGGGTCGCCAGCCGACCCGAGGCGCTGCTCTGGGAATTCAGCGGGATGGCGCGCCTCCTCGGGCCGCTGCGCGACGCGCTGGCGCAGGCCGGCATCGCGCCGCTGCTCGAGCTTTGCCACGGCGACTCCGTGACGCTGGTGTTGGCGCGCGACATCGCCGACAGCGCCGGCGCCGGCTTCGCTGCGCTGCAGGCGCGCGGTCGGGCCTTGCTCGGCGAAGATCTCCGCCGCGAGGTTCAGGGCACGCTGGTCAGCGCGGTCGGCAGCGCGCTCGCGCGGGAGCCAGCGCTCGGCGGGCGCTTCGATGCCGTCGTCGACGACGTGCTCGGGCCCGATGACGCCGCGTCGTTGCCTCGCTTCGCCCACGGCCTCTGCCGCAGCACCTTCTGCCCGCCCGCGCAGGCTTCGGCGCTGACGCTGGCCCTGCATGCCGCGCTGTTGGCGGCCCCAGACGCCACCGCGTCGACGGGCCAAGGAGCGCCGCGATGAGAGGTTGGCGCCGCGTCGGGGCGGGGGTCGCCTGCTGCTGGGCGCTGGCCGGGTGCAGCGGCATCGCGCGCCCCAAAGATGGCCCGCAGACGGCGCCGGAGGTGCTGGCCGTGCACCGCGCCCGCAAGCTGCCGACGACGCTGCAGGGCGAGGCGCGCATGGAGGCGTACGCCGAGGGCAAAGCGCGCAAGGCCGACCTGCTCCTTCGGCTGCAGCGGCCGGGCCAGGCGCAGCTGCAGGTGATGACGCCGACCGGCGACATGATTGCGGTGCTGGCGACCGATGGCGCGCGCTTCACCAGCTTCGAGCGCGGCGGCGCGGTCTGCCTGCAGGGACCCGCTTGCGGCGCCAACATGGCGCGTCTGGTGCCGCTTGCCCTGCCGCCGTCCCAGTTGGTCGACGCCGTTCTCGGCGCGCCTCCGCTGCTGGAGGACCCGGCGCCGAGCCTCGACTGGGACGAGGAGCGCGGCGCCTTTGCCCTGGTGCTGCGCCAGGGCAACCAGCGCCAGGAGCTCTGGCTGCAGCCGCCGCGCATGGATCCGCTGGCCTCGATCGTCTACCAGGACGGCAAGCGCATCGCCTCCATCGCCTATGGCGAGTACGGCAAGGCGGGGGTGCCTGGATTGGCAGCGCAGATCCGCGTGCGGATGACGCGCGGCGAGGCGGATGTCAGCATCGCCCTGCGCGACGTCGAGGCGGATGGCGAGATCGAGCCCGAGGCGTTCGCCGTGCCCTGCCCGTCGGGCATGCCGTCGCAGGAGCTGCCCTGCGAGCCGGCAGATGCGGGGCTGCCGGAGCCCAAGCCGTTGCCCACGCCGACGCCAACGCCGGGCGACGCCGCCGCGCCGGAGGGGCCGTGAGCCACTTCATCGTCATGGAGGGCACCGACGGCTCGGGCACGACGACCCAGGGCGATCGCTTGACGGAGCGGCTGCGCGCGGCCGGCCAGCCTGTGTTGCGGACCCGGCAGCCCTCCGACCTGCCGGTGGGAAAGCTGATCCGCGAGGCCCTGCGCGGCACCTGGGTACCGCGGCCGGCGGCCGAACCGATCGCGCTGCTCTTCGCCGCCGACCGGGCCGACCACTGCAACACCCAGATCGCGCCGGCGCTCCAGGCCGGGGAAGCGGTGATCTGCGATCGCTACCTCGCAAGTTCGCTGGCGTTTCAGGTCGTCGATGGCGAGGGCGGCATCGACGCCGCGTGGCTGCTAGAGGCCAACCGCGCCGCGCTGCGACCCGATCTGACGCTGTGGCTCGATGTGCCCGTCGACGAGGCGCTGCGGCGCATCGACGCCCGGGGCGCACCGCGCGAGCGCTTCGAGGCGGAGCGGACGCTGCAGGCCGTGCGCGAGCGCTACGCGGCGATGTGGCGGGCACCGCCGGCGGCGCTCGGCCCCATCGTGCGCATCGATGGCGTCGGCGACGCCGATGAAGTCCAGGCCCGCATCGAGGCCGCCATCTGCGACAAGCTGCCGGCGTTGCAGCCCCTGCTCGTCCGTCCGGGCGCCGCAAGGTCATCACCATGAGCGACAAGACCGTGCCTTGGGTGCAGGGCGGCGCTGGCGGGGCCCCGCAAGATCCGGCGCCAGGTGCGCAGACGCAGCCAACGGCCTCGCCCGTCAGCGCGAGCGTCACCGTGGATGTCTCGACGGAGACGTCGCCCCAGACGGGGCAAGCCGAACCGCTAGGCGAGTCGACGCTGTCCGACGAGGCGATCCCCGACGCCATGCATGCCGCCATCGCGGCCTCCGGCATCGACCGCGCGCTCGCCGAGGCGCCGGCCATTACGACGATGCCGACGATGGCAGACACCGATGTCGACGAGCTTGCCGCCGGCGCCAAGCGAAACGCGACATCCGCCTCGCCCGGCGCGCTGGCGACCTCGCGTGACGATCCGCCGACCCGTCACGATGCGGACCTGGGCCGCAACCTGGCGCTCCAAGAGAAGATTCAGCGCCAGCTCCTCGAAGACAGCGAGCGCAAAGATGACCTGATCGGCCAGACCGTCGGCGGCAAGTTCGTCATCGAGTCGCGGCTAGGCGCCGGCGGCATGGGCGCCGTCTACCGCGCACGGCAGGCGGACCTCGGGCGGGCGGTCGCCGTCAAGGTGCTGCTCGACGAGCTGACGGCCAACGACACGCAGGCCCGGCGCTTCACCGTCGAGGCGTTGGCGGTCAGCCGGCTGCGGCACCCCAACACCATCCAAATCTTGGACTTCGGCAAAACGGACCAGGGCCGTCTCTACATCGCGATGGAGCTGCTGGAGGGCCAGACCCTGCACAACGCCGTCGCGACCGAGGGCCGGATGCCGGTGCGGCGGGCGCTGCACATCCTGGCGCAGGTGGCGGCGGCGCTCGACGAGGCGCATGGCAAGGGCATCGTCCACCGCGACCTGAAGCCGGAGAACATCTTTCTCGTCCGCGTCGGCGACGACCCCGACTACGTCAAGGTGCTCGACTTTGGTGTCGCCAAGCTGCGCGACGGGGTCGGCGATGGCCAGGGCACGCTAACCAAGGCCGGCAGCATCTTCGGCACGCCCCGCTACATGAGCCCCGAGCAAGCGTCGGCGCGGCCCGTCGACGCCCGCAGCGACCTGTACTCCCTCGGCATCATCCTCTTCGAGCTGGTCTCGGGCGTGCCGCCCTTCGACTCGGAGACACCGCTGACGCTGCTGTTGGCGCACGTCAACCAGCCGGTGCCGCGCATCACCGCACGTTCGCCGGACGCCGTGGTGCCGCGCGAGGTCGAGCTCCTGATCGACGCGCTGTTGGAGAAAAAGCCGGCCAAGCGCCCAGACAGCGCCGCCGTCCTCCGCGATCGCTGTTTGGCGCTCGCCGCCGCGCTGCCGGCGGATTTCGACGGGCTGGTCGACGGCGAGACCGCGGCGAAACTGGGCATCGCTGTCGCTGACGCCGTGACGATGGTGATCGAGGACGCGGTGGCGCCCTCGGCGACGCCAACGCTGGTCGGTCAGACCGGGGCGGGCGGCCACAGCGCGGGGGTGACGCTCGGCGGGCTCGCTGCCGGCGACGCCAAGGGCGAGGAAGCGCGGCGACGGCCCGTTTTGCTCGCGTTGGTGGCCCTTTCGGCTGTGGGGGCGCTGGCAGCCTTGGCGTTCGGCGTCCGACGCGGCGATGCGCCGTCAGCTGCGGCGATGACCGTCGCGGAAATCAGACAAGCGCCAGAGCCCGAGGCTGGCCCTCACGCCATCGCCATCGGGCTGGTGACGACGCCGAGCAACGCCAAGGTGCTGGCCCTCGATGAGGCCGGCCAGACCGCCGGCCTGCTCGGCGAGACGCCGACCAGCCTCGAGCGGCCGCCCGGGACCGTGCTGCGGGTGCGGCTCTTGCGCGACGGCCATGTGCCGCAGGACCAGACGCTGACCTTTGACCGGACACGCGAGCTGGTCCTGGCGCTGACGCCCACGCCGCCGCCCAGCCCAAAGGCCGAGGCGGGGCTTGCCGGGGCTGACGCCGGGTCGACGCCGACGGCCGGGGCGGCCGAGGGGACGCGGCCCGGCCCCCGCAAGCCCATGACCCGGCCGGGCGGTGGCGATGCGCCGAGCGCCCATCCAAGCGCCACGCCCGCAGCGGACGGGGCCAAGCCCAAGCCAAAGCCCAAGCCCGACGACGGCCTGGTCGACGACCTGATGTAAGGCGTTGGCTGCGTCGCTTGGCGGCGGGCTACTTGGGCACCGGCACCACGCAGCGGAACCCGAGGTCGAAGTGGCCGGTCTCATAGTTGTTGTACGGCACGACGCGCCGCTCGTGCAGGCGAAACGCCGTCGCCGCGGACCGCGTCCAGTCGCCGCCACGAACGACTTGGTAGTCGGAGGTCCCGGTGAACACGGGATCGAGCGCCGTCGCCTGTTTGCTCCAGTAGAAGAGCGGATCATAGGTGTCGAGCACCAACTCCCCGAGGTTGCCGGCGACGTCGCGCAGGCCGTAGGGGCTGATGTCCGACGGTCGGCTGCCGACGGCGGCGGTCTTGAGGTTGCCCTCGGCACCGCAGGCCGCTTGGCCATTGGCAGGGTCGGTCATCATCGTCAGCGCGCAGGTCGGCGGCGCCGCGCCCCACGGGTAGATCGGCGTGTTCTGCTTGCAGGCTTCGCCGTAGAGCTCACAGCCGCCGCGCGCCGCTTTCTCCCACTCGGCCTCAGTCGGTAGCCGTGCCCCACGCAGGCCGCAGTAGCCCTTGGCGTGGGCCAGACCGGTGCAGTTCAGCGCCTGGTAGTTGTCCTTGGCCGGGTTCTGCGCCACGCAGCCGACGCCGGCCCAGGGCTGATAGCACGCCGACACGGCCATGCAGTGGGCATACGCCGACATGGTCACCTCATCGCGATCGATCCAGTAGGCGCTGGTCGTGATCTCGTGGTAGGGCAGCTGGGTGACGTGACAGTCGCTGCTGCGCTCCGGGTCGCAGCCCATCCAGGCCTTGCCGGCCGGAATCAAGATCATGCCTGGGGCCGGTGGCGCGACGCAGACGCCGGTGAGGCAGACTTTGGTACCGCCACAGCCGGCGCCGTCGGCGGCGGGGGTGTGGCTGCAGCCCTTGACCGGATCGCAGGACTCAAAGGTGCAGGCGTTGCCGTCGTCGCAGGCGTCGGCGGCCAGCGTCGCGCAGGTGCCGGCGGCGGCGCAGCCGAAGTGGCCATGGCCATCGGCGCGGGCGACCCACGGCCGCAGCACGGCGCCATCGTCGGCGAGGCCCGCTAGAATCACCCCGCCGTCGTCGAGTCGGGCGATGGCGTCTTGCGTTGCGCTCTGCAAGCTCGCGCCGGCGGAGCTGACCTTCCAGGTCGCCTGTATCAGGCCGTTGTGGGCCAGCGGCCGCGCCAGCAGGCTGCCGACCAAGAGCGACTCGACGCGCGTCGCGGCCACGGCGCGCCCTTCGCTCCAGACCACGCCGCGGTACCCCTCGGCCGGCGGATCGAGCCGACTCCACAGCAGCGTGCCCTCTAGGCTGATGGCAGCGACAAAGGGGCGGTTCGGTGGGCCGAGCGCGGCGCCGACCAAGAGCAGCGTGCCGTCTGGCCGCAGCGTGGCGCCTCCGATCTCAACCTTGGCCGCCGGCTGCAGCGTGCTCTTCAGTGCCAGCTTGCCAGTCGGCGCGACGCGGCCAAACCAGAGCGTGTTGGCGTGGGCGCCGGGCGCCCCGGCGAGCGCGCTGACGAGGAGGGCGCCACCGTCGGGGAGGCCGCGCACGCGCGCCCGGCCACTAGCAGTCTCGGCGCCAAGACCGCTCGTCCAAACCGGCGTCGGCGTCTGGGACAAGCCGGCGTCGAAGGCGGCAGCAAGGAAGCGGTGAAGCCGTAGCCCCGATTCGAAGTCGAGCAGCAGCACGTCGCCGTTGGCGGCGAGGTCGACGTCGTGGGCGGCTCCCTGATTGCTTGGCGCCTTGGCGGGCCAGCTGCCGGACACATCGCCGAGCGGCCCGAGTCGAAGCAAGCGGGCGTAGCGGCCGATGGTGGCCTCCGCCTCATTGATTGCCAACCAAAGGCCGCCGCTGGCCGCCGCGCGCAACGCCACCGGACCCGCACCGGTCAAGTCGGCGCCTTGGTGGAGTGGCAGCAGCGGGCGCGTCCAGGCCAATTCGCCGGCAGCAGACACGCCGAGCACCACGCTGTGCTTGTTGGCGGTGCGCCCGGCGATGGCGCTGGCGCCGTCCTGCAGGCCGACGACGCCGGCGAGCGAGCCGAGCACGACGTCGAGCGCGCCGCTGTAGAGGCGCGCGCGCTTGCCGGGCTTGCAAGCACCGGCCTGGCAGGCGCCGTCGAGGTGGCAGCCGTCGCCGGGCACGCAGACCATGCCGGGCGAGGGCGCCGGACTGCAGCCCTTCTGCGGGTCACAGGCGTCGGCGGTGCAGGGGTTGCCGTCGATGCAGGCGGCAAATGGCTTGCCGGCGCAGACGCCCGCGCCCTTGCAGCTGGCGTGGCCAAAGGCGTCGGTCCGCACCAGGAGCGGGCGCCGCACGCCGTCGGCGCCTTCGCTGCTGCCGACGACAACCATGCCGCCGCCCGCTTGGACCGCCAGCGCCTGGTAGGACTCCGCGCGGCCGGCGCCGCCCCACTGCGCCCCAAAATGCGAGGCCTGCAAGTTGCCGAGGCCGTCGAAGACGTACATCTGGCCAGAAGGCTTTGAAAGCTGCGGCAATTGCACCGTCGCCGCCAACCGAATCTCGCCATCGGCGCCGGGCTTGGCGTCCCACACCGCGCCGGCGAGGGGCGCCACCAGCTCGAGGAGCTGCTTGCCGCTGGCGTCGACACGCAGACCCCAGGGTCCGAGCTGCGTCGGCGCCAACGGGTCGTTCTCGATGGAGCCGCCGAGGACATAGCCGCCGCCTTGCGAGGCCGGCAGCAGATGCACGGCGCGCAGGCCGCCGAGGCCAGGCTTGCCGTAGGTGCGCTGCCACTGCGCCTTGCCTTTGCCATCGACGGCGGCCAGCCAGCCGCGCTTCTTGCCGTCCTGCTCGGCGATCCAGCCGGCGACGACGACGCCTCCCTCCCCCGCAGCGGCGAGGCCCTGGCCTGCGCGCGCGGTGTCTCCGCTGAGGTCGAGCTGCCAGGCGTCGACCAGCGTCTTGCCGACCGCCCGCAGCAGGCGCGCACGGGCCTTGCCGCCGACCTCCAGGTGCAGCAACGCGGTGTGGCCGAGGTCGAAGTTGCCGACCAAGGCGCGCGGCTCGAGGTCCACTTGCGGGTCGCCGTACACTTTCTGGCCGATGATCTGGATGGCGCCGCCCTCGTCGGTGAACAAGCTGACGATGGCCGTCCGCTGCACCGGGCTACCGGCGGCCTGGCCGCGGAGCGCCGAATAGACGCCTCCGCCGTGGTGCTCGACGGCGACGACACCGAGGCCCTTGCCGGCGACCGGCGAGGCCAGGACGTGGGTCCAGGCGATGTCGCCATTGGGCGCCAGCGCCCGCAGGAACCCGCCGCTCAACTTGGGGCTGTCGGCGTCGCCATGCCAGGCCCGACCGCCGAGGAGCAGGCGATCGTCGAAGCGCGCCACCGCCGTGAACTCGGCGTGGCCGAAGACATCCACCTGCGGCTGGGAGAAGTCGTGGATGAGCGCCTCCTTGCTGCCCTTGCAGGTGCCGCCGCTGCAGGCCGAGGCCAGGGTACAGGCGTCGCCGTCGTCGCAGGCATCGCCGTCGGCCTTGGGCAGGGCGAGGCACTGGAAGCCGGCCGGGCCATTGCTGGCGCACACCGCCTGTTCGCAGGCCAGCAGCGGGATCTTGCAGACGACCGCGATGCCGATGGTGCACACGCCCGCCTTGCAGGTGTCGTTGACGGTGCAGCCGGTGTCGTCGCCGTTGCAGGTCTTGCCGTCTTGGCCAGCGCTGGCAAAGGCGCAGGCGCCGGTTTTGGGGTCGCAGGCGTCGCTGGTGCAAGAGTTGCCGTCGTTGCAGTTGCTCTTGGTGTGCACGCAGCCGACCTTGGGGTCGCAGCTGTCGGTGGTGCAGACGTCGGCGTCGTCGCAGTCGACGGCCTGTTGCACCGCGCACACGCCGTTCTTGCAGGCCGCCGACTTTGCGCACTTTCCGCTGTCGGAGCAGGGCACGCCATCGGTGCTGGGCTGCAACTGGCACGCGCCGGTCGCCTGGTTGCAGACGTTGGTGACGCAGGAAGCGGCCCCGGGCGGGCAGTAGACGACAGACGCCGGATTGAATTTGCACTCGGCAGCCGGGCCGGACTTGTCACAGAAGTAGGTGCCGTTGCAGCGATCTCCGTCGTCCTTGCTGTCGCAGTCGGCGTGGACCTTGCAGGCACAGGTGACTACGCCGCCCTGGCAGAGGCCGGCGCTGCAGATCTCGGCCTTGGTGCAGACATCGCCGTCGTCGCACTTGCTGCCGTCCGCCACCGACTTCGGCTTGCAGACGCCGACCTTCGGATCACACGTCGCCTTGACGCACTCGGTGTCGTCCACGGTCTTGCAGGTCACGGCGCTCGCGGCATTGGGCTGACACTTGCCGGACTGCTTGTTGCAGAAGAGCACCCCGTTGCAGAGGTCGCCGTCGCCGAGGGTGGCCTCGCATTGGGCGTCGCTGCTGCAGGGACACACGTCGGTCCCTGGCTGGCACACGCCGCCGTCGCAGACATCGCCGACCGTGCAGGCGCTGCCATCCTCACAGGCGGTGTTGGTGGCGGCCACCGCCAAGGCGCAGGCGCCGGTCTTGGGCTGGCAGGTGTTCTTGGCGCACGCCGAGTCGTCGACGGTCGGGCAGACGACCACGCTCGCCGGATTGACCTCGCAGCTGCCCTTGCTCACCTGACAATAGAGCTTGCCGTTGCACTGGTCTCCGTCGTCCTTGGCGGCGCAGTCAGCGTCACCCTTGCACGCGCAGAGGTTGGTGCCCGGCTTGCAGACGCCACCGCTGCAGATGTCGCCGGCGGTGCAGGCCTCGCCGTCGTCGCAGCCGGTCCCGGCGGCCTTGGCATGCAGCTGGCAGAGGCCGGTGGCCTTGACGCAGGAATTGGCGACGCAGGGGCCCTCGCCGGCCGTCGGACAGGTGACGATGCTCGCCGGGTTCAGCTGACAGGTGCCGGACTTGGCGTCGCAGTAGAGCGTGCCATTGCAGGGGTCGCCGTCCTCCTTGGCGGCGCAGTCGGCGTCAGCGCTGCAGGCACAGATCTGGGTGCCGGCCTTGCAGGCGCCGGCATCGCAGCTGTCGTTGGCGGTGCAGGCGTCGCCGTCGTCGCAGGGCGCAGCCTTGGCCAGAGCTGTCGTCGAGCAGGTGCCGGTCTTGGGCTCGCAGCTGCTGACGTTGCAGGCGGCCTTGGCCGAATCGAGGGCGCAAAGCACCGCCGTGCCAGGGACCACCTTGCACGACCACGGGTAGACCTCTTTGGAGCAGAACGCCTTGCCGAGGCAGAGATCGGCGTCCGCCCCGGCGCAGTCGGCGTCGGCATGGCAGTCGCAGGCATCGCCAATGCCCGCCACGCAGCTTCCCGCATCGCAGGAGTCGAAAACGGTGCAGGGATCGCCGTCCTCGCAGGGACCGCTCTGATTGCGCGCGACCTCGCTACAGGTGCCGGTCTTCGGGTCACAGACGCCGACGCTGCAGGCCTTGTCCATGGAGGGCGGGCAGACGCAAGCGCCGGCTTGGCCGCCGTCGGACGTCGCGCCCAGGTCAGACCCGCCCGAGTCTTGTCCGGCGACGTCCGCTGCGACGCCGCCAGAATCGACGTCGGAGACGGCGGCGACGTCAACGGTGGCGCCGCTGTCGGAGCCACCGCCCATGGGATAGATCGCAGCGCGCTCGAGCCGGCCGAGCGTCGCCCGCCGGCAGCGTCGGCACGCCCGGCGCCCGGTTGACGGTCGCGTCGCTGGCCCTTGCAGCCCGCCTTGGGAGCGTCCGGCGGCCCCGAAACAGCAGCCCAAGTC